>QHUS01000030.1 GCA_003222035.1 Gemmatimonadota bacterium
CGTGCCTAGCAGAAGGAAGACATACCGGGACATGCGCGCTCCCTGAGCGTGGGGGGGGGGTAGGCAAGATAACGGGACGGGTGGCCGAGCGCCTCCCACAGTTGCGGCGCCGCGACCTGGTTTGCAGCTTTCCTTCCGTCGATTCCCTGAACGTGCGGTGCGCGGGGAGGAGCGGGGCGCCCCGCCAGAAAAACAGGAGGCCACGATGGCGATCCGCATTGGTGACGAGGCTCCGGATTTCACCGCCGAGACGACCGAGGGTTCGGTCCGGTTTCACGAGTGGATCGGCGACAAGTGGGCGATCCTGTTCTCGCATCCCAAGGACTTCACGCCGGTGTGTACCACCGAGCTCGGCTACATGGCGCGCCTCAAGCCGGAGTTCGATCGGCGGAACACGAAGATCATCGGGATCAGCGTCGATCCGGTGGGCGACCACCAGCGCTGGGTGGCCGACATCAAGGAGACGCAAGGGTACGCGGTGAACTATCCGATGATCGGCGACGGCGATCTCCAGGTCGCGAAGCTGTACGACATGTTGCCGGCCAACACGGCTGGCGGCAAGCGTACGGCGGTGGACAACGCGACGGTGCGCTCGGTGTTCGTGATCGGTCCGGACAAGAAAGTGAAGGCGATGATCGTCTATCCCATGAGCACCGGCCGCAACTTCGACGAGGTCCTGCGGCTTCTCGACTCCGTGCAGCTCACCGCGAAGCACACGGTGGCGACGCCGGTGAACTGGCAGCCCGGGCAGGACGTGATCATCCCGACCTCGGTGTCGGACGAGGACGCCCGGAAGAAGTACCCGCAGGGGTTCAAGACTCATAAGCCGTACCTGCGCACGGTGCAGCAGCCGAAGTAGCGCCGTGCGGGCCTTTAGACTCGACCCGTTCCACCAGGAGCCGGTACATGCCCAAGGGCGATGACCGCAAGTTGGAAGCGCTGGCCAAGAAAAACGCCGCCAAGGTGGCGAAGGTCAAACCCAAGCGTCGCCGCCAGTACGACGACACGCTCCAGCCGGAGCGGGAAGAGGACCTCGAGCTGCGCGACTTCTTCCAGGAGATGAAGAAGCGCGAGTTCTAGAACGCGCGGTGCTCGGCTGCCGCGTCAAATCCGGTTGGGCGACCGCCGTCCTGGTCATCGGTTCGCGGCGTGCCCCGCGGGTGGTGGACCGCCGTGCCATCGAATTGAGCGACGCCCGCGTGCCGACGTCACGGCAGCCCTATCACGCCGTCATGGAGGCCGCGCCCCGTAACGCCGCGCGGCTGGAGCGGACCCTGCGAAGGGTGGTCGAGCGGGTCACGAAACGGTCGCTGCGCGGCCTGCTCAGCGAGTACCGCCGGCAGGGACGCACCGTGCGCGGGGTCGCGCTCGTCGTGGGAAGCGTCATCGATCCCGCCACCATCGGCAACGATCACATCCGCGCGCACGCGCTCGAAGGGCAGCTGTTCCGGGCAGCGCTCGAGGGCGCCGCACGCGCGGTCCGGCTCCCCTGCGCGACCCTGGTGGAGCGCGCGCTATACCAGACGGCGGCGACACGCCTGAAGCGGTCCCCCGCCGCGCTGCGGCGTACGGTCACCGAGCTGGGAGACGCCCTGGCCGGGCCGTGGCGGGCCGACGAAAAGGCCGCAACCCTCGCCGCGTGGCTCGCGCTCTAGTCAGTTGACCTGCCGGCCCCATTGGGCTAAGTTGTTGTGAGATGCCGACCTACGAGTACAAGTGCCCGGCCGGGCACGTGTTCGAGAAGTTCTACCCGACCATGACCAACAGTCGGCGCGTGAAATGCCCCACCTGCGGGAGACTGGCGGCGCGTCAGATCTCGGGCGGCGCGGGCCTCGTGTTCAAAGGCTCCGGTTTCTACATCAACGACTACAAGCGGGCGGGTGAGAAGCGGGAGTCGGAGGGCGACGGGAAGCCTGTGACGGAGTCCAAGCCGGCTTCGGAGGTGAAACCCGCGTCCGATTCCAAGCCAGTCGAGAGCGCCAAGAAGAAAAAAGACTCCGGCGAAAAGTGAAGGCGCACGACGCGATCCGCGCGGCGCTGACGGAGGCCGCGGCTCGGCTGGGCGCGTCCGTGGCCGCCTCCACGATCGAGCTCGAGCAGCCGCGCGATCCCGCGCACGGCGACCTGGCCACGAATCTGGCCCTCACGCTCGCCAAGTCGCTCAAGCAGAAACCTCGGGCGGTCGCAGACCGCCTCGTGGCGACCCTCACGCTGCCGCAGGGGCTGGTTCGCAAGATCGAGGTTGCGGGGCCCGGGTTCGTCAACTTCTTCCTCGCCGAGGCACAGCTGGCGACCGTGCTCGCCGGCGTGCTCGCCGCCGGTGGCAACTACGGGAAAGGGGACGCAGGAAGAGGGACCAAGGTGAACGTCGAGTTCGTGTCGGCGAACCCGACGGGACCCCTGCACGTGGGACATGGGCGCGGGGCGGCCCTGGGCGACGGAATCGCGTCGCTGCTCGAGTGGACGGGACACGCGGTGACGCGCGAGTTCTACGTGAACGACGCGGGGACGCAGATCGACAAGCTCGCCCGCTCACTGTGGGCCCGTGTGCAGCAGGCCGTGGGACGCCCGGCCGACATTCCCGAGGGCGGCTATCACGGCGAGTACCTGATCGAGCTCGCCGCGGCCGTGCTGGTGCGTGAAGGCCGATCCTTCGCGGACCTGCCGCAGGAAGAGGGCGAGCGTCGCTGCCGGGAGATCGGTGTGCGGTCCCAGCGGGCGGAGCAGGACGAGGATCTGCGGGAGTTCGGCGTCAAGTTCGACGTCACGTTCTTCGAGTCCTCGGTCTATCGCGACGGGTTGCTCGACCAGACGCTCGCCGACCTCCGCGCGCGCGGTTACACCTACGAGCGCGACGGGGCGTTGTGGCTTCGCACCACGGCGTTCGGCGACGACAAGGACCGCGTGCTTCGCAAGTCGGACGGGACGTACACCTACCTTCTCCCGGACATCGCGTATCACCGCCAGAAGCACGAGCGCGGCTTTGCGCGGGCGATCGACGTGCTGGGGGCCGATCATCACGGCTACATCGGCCGGATGCGGGCGGCGATGCAGGCGCTGGGGTACCCGGCCGACTTCTACCACGTGGAGCTGGTGCAGCTGGTGCGGGTGGTGCGGGGCGGGGAGGAAGTGCGCTTCTCGAAGCGCTCGGGCGAGTTCGTCACCCTGCGCGACCTGTTCCAGGAGACGGGCGTGGACGCCGCGCGCTACTTCTTCCTGATGCGGCGGGGCGATGCGCAGTTCGTGTTCGATGTGGATCTCGCGAAGAGCCAGAAGGAAGAAAACCCGGTCTACTACGTGCAGATGGCGCACGCGCGGATGAGCGGCATCTTCCGAGTGGCGGCGCGGGAGCCGGCGTCCGTGCGCGCGGACGGCGTGGACCTTGCAGTCCTCGTCGAGCCGGAGGAGGCGGACTTGATGAAGGAAGTCGCCGCGTTCCCCGGCGTCGTCGCGCGCGCGGCCGAGACGCTCGAGCCGCACCGCGTGACCGGCTACCTCGAGGGCCTGGCGCGCCGGGCGCACGGATGGTACCACAAGTACCGCGTGCTCGGCGAGCCCGAAGAGGCGGCGCGGCTCGTGTTGGCGGCGGCCGTGCGCCACGTACTCGCCAACGGCCTCAATCTCCTGGGGATCAGCGCCCCGGATCGGATGTGACGTGAGTCTGCTCGTGGTCGGCTCGATCGCGCTCGACTCGGTGTACACGCCGTTCGGTGAGACGGCCGACGCGCCCGGTGGATCGGCGGTGTTCTTCAGCGCCGCCGGCGTGATCCTCCACCCCGTCCAGGTGGTCGGCGTGGTGGGCACGGATTATCCGCTCGGCGCCCTCAAGGCGCTCGAGGCGCGCGGCGTGGACCTCTCGGGCGTGGAGCAGGCCCCGGGCGAGTCGTTTCGCTGGAAGGCCAAGTACTCCTACGACCTGGCGAGCCGCGAGACCCTCGAGACCCGTCTAGGCGTGTTCGCCGACTTCCGCCCCAAGCTCCCGCCCAAGTTCCGGGATGCGCGCTACCTCTTCCTCGGCAACATCGACCCCGAGCTGCAGCTCGGCGTGCTCGATCAGGTGAAACAGCCTGCGCTCGTCGCGTGCGACACCATGAATTACTGGATCCACTCCAAGCGCGACCTGCTGCTGGAGCTGCTCCGCCACATCGACATCCTGATGATCAACGACTCCGAGGCGCGTGAGCTGTCGGGCGACTGGAACATCTACCGGGCGGCGCGCTGGGTGCTCGAGCGCGGGCCCAGGATGACGGTCATCAAACAGGGCGAGCACGGGGCGCTGCTGGTGAATCGCGACACGACCTTCAAGGTCCCCGCCTATCCGCTGCAGGAAGTGTTCGATCCCACGGGCGCGGGTGATGCCTTCGCGGGCGGCTTCATGGCGTATCTCGCCTCCACCAAGGACCTCGCGGAGCCCAACCTGCGGCGCGCCATGGTGTACGGCGCCGCCCTGGGCTCGTTCGCGGTCGAAGCGTTCGGCGTGCAGGGCCTCGAGCACGTGACGCTCGCCGAAGTGCGGGCGCGGGTGCGGGCGTTCAAGGAGCTGGTCCATTTCGAAGCGGACGCCCCCCCGTGACCGACCGGTACGCCGCAGCGGGCGTGCGGCTCGACGTCGCCGATGAAGCGAAACGCCGCATCGCCGCGCTCGTGCAGGGCACGCGGACGCCGCTCGCGCTGGGCGCGATCGGCGCGTTCGGGGGAATGGTGCGGGTGCCGCCCGGATACACGCGTCCGGTGCTCGTGCTCTCGACCGATGGCGTGGGCACCAAGGTACTCGTTGCCGCCCGCGCCGGAATCCATGACACCGTGGGCGAAGACCTCGTGAACCATTGCGTGAACGACATTCTGGTGCACGGCGCCCGTCCCCTCGCGTTCCAGGACTACCTCGCGACCGCCGAGCTCGATCCCGGGACCGCGGCCGCGGTGGTGTCGGGCGTGGCGCGCGGTTGTCGCGCCCACGACATGGTCCTCGCCGGAGGCGAAACCGCGCAGCTCCCGGACCTCTATCGCCGTGGGGAGTACGACCTGGCGGGCACCATCGTCGGGGTGGTGGAGGAGTCCGTCGCGTTGCACGGGGACCTGGTGCGTCCGGGCGACGTGTTGATCGGATACGCGTCGAACGGACTGCACACTAACGGGTACACCCTGGCACGGCGCATCGTGTTCGAGCGCCTGCAACTCGACGCACAGGACCAGTTTCCCGAAATGGACCGCACCGTGGCCCAGGTGTTGCTGGACGTCCATACCAGCTACTTCCCGGCGATCGCTCCCGTGCTGCCGCGCCTGCACGCGCTGGCGCACATCACGGGCGGCGGCATCCCCGGCAACCTGGTCCGGGTGCTGCCCGCGGGGTGCGAGGCCGTGGTCGACGCGCGGGCGTGGACCTGGCCGCCCGTGTTCCGTGTGCTCATGCGCGCGGGCGAGGTCTCGCTCCGCGAGATGCGTCGTGTGTTCAACCTGGGCGTCGGCATGATCGCCGTCGCGGCGCGCGATGATACCGAAGCAGTCATCACGGCCGCGACACGCGCCGGCACCGGCACGTGGATCATGGGGGAGGTCCGGGTGGGGACAACGGGTGTGACGTTCGCCGAACGATAGGAGGTCGCATGCAACGAGTAGGAGGTCGCATGCATCGAATGGCGGTGATACTGGCAATGCTGCTGGGTGCGGTTCCCCTCGCAGCGCAGGAGCCCCAATGCAACATTGCCCTGAGCCCGGACGCGACGGCGGCCTGTAACGCGGCGGTCGACGCGGTGCGGGCGTTCTATCCGCTGGCCGGCGTCATCGTAAACGGGGGCAACCCCGTGCTCGGCACCGCCGGCGCGCTGGGCGGATTCGGTCACCTCGCCGTCACCGTGCGCGCGAACGCCGTCAAGGCGTCGCTCCCGGACCCAAGTGCGGCGAGCCAGCGGCCGGTGCCGTCGAGCTTCGACGGGGCCGTCCCCGCGCCCATGGTCGAAGGGGCCGTGGGCCTCCTCCGGGGGATGGGCGGCGGCCTGCTCGCGGTCGACTTCCTCGGCTCGGCGCTCATCATACCGACGAGAATCCACGATCTCACCGTTAGCTCCAACGCGACTCGCGTCAGCGACGCGGCGCTGGGGATCGGCTATGGCCTTCGCGTCGGCCTGCTCCGGGGCGCCTTCCCGGTGCCCGCGCTCTCGGTGAGCTGGATGCATCGCACCGTGCCGGGGCTCCGGTACGGCACGCTCGGTCCCACGTTCGGTCAGGGGGACCAGTTCCAGTTCGCCATGGATCTCAAGGCGGACAGCTATCGCGCCGTGGCGGGGTGGAAGTTCCCGCTGCTGGACGTCGCGGCGGGAATCGGCGTGGACCACTACCAGTCCAAGGACACGAACATCCGGTTCCACGACGACCCCTTCAACCCGACGAACACGCGGACCGTGGTGATCAATCCGGCCAATACCCGCGCCGTGGCATTCGTGGATGGTGGCTTCTCCCTCGCGGCCGTGAACCTGGTAGGCGAGATTGGCTTGCAGGCAGGCCAGGATCAGACCTACTTCACCCGGTTCTCGGACTTCGATCCTAAGGCGGCGCATGTCTTCGGAGGCATCGGCATCCGGTTCGGATTCTGAGTACAACAAGCGGGCGGAGCCCCTGCCCGCGGAGCAGATGGCAATGGAACGCGCCCTCGACCTCGCGCGGCGGGGTTGGGGGCGCGTCGCTCCGAATCCGCTGGTAGGCGCCGTGGTGCTCGCCGGCGATGCGGTGGTTGCCGCAGGGTACCATGCGGAGTTCGGGGGGCCGCACGCCGAGGTCGTGGCCTTGCGAGCCGCCGGCGAGCGGGCGCGGGGCGCCACCCTGGTGGTGAATCTCGAACCCTGCGCGCACCACGGGAAAACGCCGCCCTGTACCGAGGCGATCATCGCGGCGGGCGTCACGCGCGTCGTGGCGGCCATCAGCGATCCCGACCCCGACGCGCGCGGCGGCGCTGCCGCGCTGCGCGCGCACGGCGTGACCGTCTCGCTCGGCCTGTTGCGCGAGGCCGCCGCGGCGCTGAACGCGCCGTTCCTGTTCGCGCGCGAGCAGGCGGAGCGACCTTTCGTCGCGCTCAAGCTGGCGACGTCGATCGACGGTCGGATCGCCGACGCCGCGGGCAGCTCGCAATGGGTCTCGGGGGAGGCGGCGCGCGACTACGTGCACTGGCTGCGCGCCGGATTCGACGCGATCGCGGTCGGCGGCACGACCGCGCTCCACGACAACCCGCAGCTCACGGTGCGCGGCCCGATCACACCGCGCCGGCCGCCGGTACGCGTCGTGTTCGACCGGCGCGCGATGCTCAACCTCGGTGTGCAGCTGGTGAGTACGGCACGCGAGGTGCCGACGTGGGTCATGTCGTCGCTCGACGCCCCGCCGTCGAGCGTCACCCAGCTCGAGCGCAGCGGCGTCCGCGTGTTCCGCCCCACGACGTTGCGCGACGGCCTCCGCATGGTGCGCGAGGCCGGGATCCAGTCGCTCCTGTGCGAGGGGGGAGGCGCGCTGGGCGCGCGGCTCCTCACCCCCTCGCCGCCGCGCCGCGCTGGACGCCGGTGGAGCGGCGGGCTCTGGGCCCTGATACATTATTGGTATTGGACAGGCGACTATGTTTACCGGAATCGTCAGCGCCGTAGGGCGCGTCGCCAAGGCGACGCGGGCGACGGGAAACGGCACGCAGGGTCTCACACTCACGATCCGGGCTCCGTTCAAGGGCCTCAAGCAGGGTGAGAGCATCGCCGTGAACGGGGCATGCCTCACGGTCGAACGGGCGGTGAAGGGTGGATTCTCGGTGCACGTGGTGGAGACGACCGAGGGCCGCACCCTGTTCGGCGAGTACGCGCCCGGACGCCCCGTGAATCTGGAGCGCGCGCTGCGCGCCGCGGATCGCCTGGGTGGCCACATCGTCCAGGGACACGTGGACGGCGTGGCGACGGTTACGCAGGTCGAGCGGCGTGGGGACGCCTGGGTGTACGATCTGCGTGTGCCCGCCGCGGTGCGGCAGGTGTCGATTCCACGGGGCGCGATTACGGTGGACGGGGTGAGTCTCACCATCAACGAGCTGCCGGGAAAGGACCTCGTGCAGATCTCGCTGATCCCGTTCACGCGGGAGCACACGACGCTTGGAACGCTCGGCGTCGGGGACCGCGTTCACGTGGAGGGCGACACGCTCGGGAAGTACGTGAGGGAACTATGCAGCACGGCAAGATAAAGCAGGCGATCGCGGACATCCGCGCCGGCAAGCTGGTGATCGTGGCCGACGACGAGAACCGCGAGAACGAGGGGGACCTGGTCGGCGCCGCCGAGCAGGTCACCCCCGAGATGGTCAATTTCATGGCGACGCACGCCCGCGGGTTGATCTGCGTCACCCTGCTGCCCGAGCGCTGTCAGGCCCTGGGCCTCACCCAGATGGCCGAGCACAACACCGAAGCGCACGAAACCGCGTTCACCGTGTCCATCGACGCCGCCGCTCGCTTCGGTGTCACGACCGGTATCTCGGCGGCGGATCGCGCCGCCACGATCCGGGTGGCGGTCGATCCGGTCAGCGTGCCGACCGATCTGCGGCGCCCCGGACACGTCTTCCCGTTGCGGGCGCGTCCCGGCGGCGTGCTGCAGCGCGTTGGTCAGACGGAGGCGAGTCTGGATCTCGCGCGACTCGCGGGGCTGTATCCGGCGGGCGTGATCTGCGAGATCCTGAACCCGGACGGCTCCATGGCGCGGCGCCAGGACCTGGAAGAGTTCGCTGCGCGGCACGGGCTCACCTTCATCACGGTCGCCGAGCTCGTGGCGTACCGGCTGGCGCACGAGCGGCTGGTGCACGCCGTGGCCGAGGCGCGTCTGCCGACCCCGTTCGGCGAATTCCGCATCGTCGGCTATCGCAACGACGTGGACGCGGCCGAGCATGTGGCGCTCGTGTACGGCGACGTGCAGGACCGGAAAAACGTACTGGTGCGAATGCACTCCAAGTGCCTCACCGGCGACGTGTTCGGGTCGGGGCGATGCGACTGCGGGTGGCAGCTGCATTCGGCGATGCGCATGATCGCCGCGGAGGGCCGGGGCGTGGTGGTCTACCTCGATCAGGAGGGGCGCGGCATCGGCCTCCTCAACAAGCTGAAGGCGTACGAGCTTCAGGACGCGGGCCACGATACGGTCGAGGCGAACCGCGAGCTCGGCTTCAAGCCCGATCTGCGCAACTACGGCATCGGGGCACAGATTCTCCTGGACCTGGGCCTTTCCGCGATCCGCGTGCTCACCAATAACCCGATGAAGCTCGTGGGGCTCGAGGGCTACGGCCTGGAGATCGTCGAGCGCGTGCCGATCGTGATGGCGGCCTCCGACGAAAACCGGTCTTACCTGGACGTCAAGCGGGACAAGCTCGGCCACCTGCTCACCCACTGACCGTGGCCGAGATGCAGGGTTCGCCGCGCGCGCCGCGAGAAGCTCGCGTGGCCGTCCTCGTCAGCCGCTACAATGAGCTGGTCACCGCGCGCCTCTTGGACGGCGCGCGTGAGTGCTTCCGGGACAACGGGGTGCCGGAGGCACGGGTAGACGTGATCTGGGTGCCGGGCGCGTTCGAGCTGCCGGTAGCGGCCGAAGCCGCGGCGGCGAGCGGACGCTATACCGCGCTCGTGCAACGTCGCACTGGCACACCGGCTCCCGGTGGGCTTCGGGGTCCTCACCACCGACACGCTGGAGCAGGCGCTGGCCCGGGCCGGCGGAGCAGCCGGCAACAAGGGCTACGAGGCGGTCGACGCGGCCCTCACGACGGCCGACGTCCTGGACCAGCTCACGCGTGCAGCGCCCCGAGACTAAGGCCCGCGCCCGCGCGCTGCAAATCCTCTACGCTTGGGACCTGTCCGGCCGCCCATCGATCGAAACGGTCGTGGGCCGGCTCGCCGCGGCCTACGGGCGCGCTCCGGAGGGATATGACCGCGGCGCGGACCTCGCGGCCCAAGCGATCGCCGGGCTTCCCGAGTTCGACGCCCGAGTGGCGGACGCGGCCGAGCACTGGCGGCTCGAGCGCGTCGGCGTGGTCGAGCGCAACATCCTCCGGCTCGCGCTCGCGGAGCTCGCCGAGGGATCGACGCCGGCGCGGGTGGTGATCGATGAAGCCGTGAAGCTGGCCCACTGGTTCGCGGGCGCCAAGGCGCCGGGGTTCGTGAACGGCGTGCTCGACGCCGTGGCGCGGGAATTCGGCGCGCTGTGAGAATTCTGCTCGTCAACTGGAACGACCGCGAGAATCCGCACGCCGGGGGCGCCGAGACGCACCTGCACGAGATTTTCGGTCGCCTGGCGCAGAGCGGCCACGCCATCGACCTGGTGGCGAGCGGCTGGCCGGGGGCCCCGCGCGAAGCGCAGCTCGACGGGTTGCGCGTGCATCGCTCAGGCGGGCGATATACCTTCGCGCTGCGCGCGCACGGCGCGGTGCGCCGCTTGCTGGCGGCGAACCGCTACGACGTCGTGGTCGAGGACATCAACAAGCTCCCGCTGTTCCTCCCGGTGCTCACCGACCGGCCGTTCTGCGCTCTCGTGCCGCATCTCTTCGGCGTGACGGCCTTCCGCGAAGCGAGCTGGCCGATCGCCAGCGTGGTGTGGGCAGCCGAGCGGCCGATCCCGTGGGCGTATCGGCGCGCGTGGTTTCACGCCATTTCGGAGAGCACGCGCGACGACCTGATACGGCGGGGGGTGCCCCGCGAGCGGATCGAGGTCATTTATCCGGGCGTCGATGCGAGCTGGTACGCTCCGGACGCCGCCGAGCCGCGAGCCCGCGAACCGACGTTCTTGTACGTGGGGCGTCTCAAGCGTTATAAAGGAGTGGAGATTGCCCTCCGGGCACTGGCCGTCGCGCGCCGGGCGCGTCCCGATCTCGTCCTCGAGATCGCCGGAGGGGGCGACGACCGGGCGCGCCTCGAGCGACTGGCGCGGACCCTGGGCCTCGGCGAGGCCGCCCGGTTCCTCGGGTTCGTGTCCGAGACGGAGAAGCGGCGGCTGCTGCGTCGGGCGTGGGCGGTGGTGCTGGCGAGCCCGAAGGAAGGGTGGGGCATTTCGAACGTGGAGGCGGCGGCGTGCGGTACGCCGGCGCTCGCGTCCGACAGTCCCGGCCTGCGCGAGTCGGTGCGGCACGGCGAGACCGGCTTTCTGGTGCCGCACGGCGACACGCGCGCTCTCGCGGACCGGATGCTGGCGCTGGCCGTCGATCCGACGCTCGTAGCGCGGCTGGGTCGCGCCGCCCGCGCCTTCGCGGAGCGGCTCTCCTGGGAGAAGGCCGCCCGGGCGACCGAAGCGCATCTCCAACGGGTCATCGCTCAGGGGGGCTGAACGATGCGAATCACCATCACGGCACGTCACTGCGAGATTCCCGACGAGTTGCGCGCACGGGCGCGGGAGCGGCTCGAGCGGCTCGCGCGGATCGCGCCGCGGCCGCATGATGGACGCGTAGTGTTCGTTGCCGACAACGGGCGCCCGACCGTGGAAGTACGGCTGCACACCGCGCGCGGGGCGGTGCACGTGGGGACGGCGCGCGGGGCGGACCACCGCACCGCGCTGGACCTCGCGGTGGCCAAGGTGCGGCGGCAGCTCGACAAGGATCCCACCCGGTGACGAAGCCCAAGGTGCGCGACCTGCTCGAGCGCCGGGGCGATCTCTTGCAGCTCGAGGCCCTGACCGGAGACGTGGGGCTCGACCGCGACATTCCCGCACCCGAGGCGTCGAGCCCCGGGCTCGTACTCGCCGGGTACACCAAGCGCTTCGCGGCGAACCGCATCCACATCCTCGGCGAAACCGAGGTCACCTACCTCGCGTCCCTGGACGCCGCCGCGCGCCGTCGTGCGCTCGAGACGCTGCTCCAGTTCGAACTGCCGTGCGTCGTGATCTCGAAGGGGCAGGAGCCGCCGGCCGAGCTGGTCGAGCTGGCGCGGACCAGGGGGGTGGCGGTGATCCGGACCCGACTCAAGACGGCGGAGTTCTACCGTCGCCTCAAGCCGTTCCTGGACGACGCCTTTGCGCCCGCCACGACCATGCACGCGTCGCTCGCCGACGTGTTCGGCGTGGGCCTGCTGTTCCTCGGCCGCTCGGGGATCGGGAAGAGCGAATGCGTGCTCGATCTGGTGGAGCGCGGCCATCGACTGGTCGCGGACGACGTCGTACACGTCACGCGCCGGGGCAATGACGTGCTCATTGGTCGCGGGCACGAGCTCTCCCAGCACTACATGGAAATCCGCGGCGTGGGGCTGATCGACATCCGCGCGCTGTTCGGCATCCGTGCCGTGCGGCAGCAGAAGCGCATCGAGGTGGTCGTGCAGCTCGAGGATTGGGAGGCGACGCGCGAGTACGATCGCACCGGGCTCGACGGCCAAACCACCCAGGTGCTCGAGATCACGCTGCCCCTCGTCACCGTGCCGCTCAACCAGGGCAAGAACCTGACCGTGGTCTGTGAGGTGGTCGCGATGAACCACCTGCTGCGCTACAGCGGCGTGGATTCGGCGCGATCGTTCAACGATCGGCTGCTCAAACGCCTCGCCGAGCGTCGCCAGCTCCAGGAGTATCTCGAGGAAGACAATGAGTGAGCCACTACGCGGAGTCATCGTCTCGCACGCTGCCGTCGCGCAGGCCCTGCTCGCGGCGGTCACCGTGATCACCGGCGTGCGCGACGCGCTCGTCCCGGTGTCGAACGACGGCTGCGACACGGGAGCCCTCGCCGAGCGCCTCACGCAGGCGATCGACAACAAGCCGGCCGTCCTGTTCGTCGATCTGCCGGGCGGCTCGTGCCTCACGAGCTCGGTGCGGCTCGCCCGCAGCAAGACCGACGTAGCGGTGGTTACGGGCGTGAACCTCGCGATGCTCCTCGATTTCGTGTTTCACCGTGATCTCTCGCCTGCAGACGCAGCGCGACGTGCGGCCGAGGCCGGGAGCCGCGCCATCCGCACGCCGGCGGCATGAGCATCGCCTTGTATCGCCTCGACGATCGACTGATCCACGGCCAGGTGGTCGTGGGCTGGGGGAAGCCGCTGAACGTGGGATTCATCGTGCTGGTGGACGACGCCGTCCGGTCGAGCGCCTGGGAGCAGGAGCTCTACCGTATGGGCGTCCCGACCGAGATCGAGGTGGTGTTCGCCTCGACCGAAGAAGCGCGACAGCACCTCGCCGATTGGGAGCGTGATCCCCGCGTCGGCATCCTCGTGGCGGGCGATGTCGACACCCTCGCGGCGCTGACCGCCAACAGCCACGGCGTGAGTCGCGTCAACGTGGGCGGCGTGCACCACCGCCCCGGACGCTCGGAGCGGTTGCGCTACGTCTACCTGAGCGACGCGGAAGCCGCGCAGCTCAGGAAGCTCGCGGCCCGGGGAGTCCAGGTGACCGCCCAGGACGTCCCGACGGCCGTCCCGGTGCCGCTCGAGGACTTCACATGAGCCTCGAGCTGCAGCTGCTGTTGCTCGCCTGGGGAACCCTGGTGGGGCTGGACCTCGTGAGTGTACCGCAGATGATGATCGCGCGGCCCCTCGTCGCGGGGCCGATCGCGGGCGCGATGCTCGGCGACGTGGCAACGGGCCTCCAGCTTGGGGTGTTGTTCGAGCTGTTCCAGTACGACATCCTGCCGATGGGGGCGACCCGCTACCCCGAGTACGGACCCGCCACCGTCGCGGCCGTCAGCGCGGCGCACGCAGCGGCCGGAACGTTGGGGCTCGGGCTGGGCGCCCTGGTGGGGTTGATCACGGGGATGGCCGGCGGACTGAGCTTGCACGCGCTGCGGCAGCTGAACACGCGGGCTGTGCGGCGCGC
>QHUS01000070.1:0-43448 GCA_003222035.1 Gemmatimonadota bacterium
TGGTGCGGCGCGTGCGTGAAGACCTTCCCGGGGGCGGGAAGTTGCCCGAGCGCCCGCTCACCGCGGTGAACCTGAAGCACGTGAAGCTCGACGCGACGGTGCAGGACGGCGACGAGGTGGCGCTGTTACCACCGATCGCCGGAGGGTGACGGTTCCGGCCATGTATCTCACGCGCAGCCCCATCTCCCTGGACCGCCTCCTCGCGGAGGTCGCTCATCCCGCCCTCGGGGGCACGTGTGTCTTCCTGGGCACGGTCCGTGATGGGCCCGAGGAGCACGGCGTGACGGCAATCGAGTACTCGGCCTACGAGGACATGGTGGAAGCCGAGTTCGGCCGCCTCGCGGCGGACGCGCGCGGCCGCTGGCCCGACGCGCGAATCGCGGTGCGGCACCGCCTGGGAACGATCCCCGCTGGGGAGGCGAGCATCGCGATCGTCTCCGCGGCACCGCATCGGGCGCAGGCGTTCGACGCCTGCCGCTTCGTGATCGAAGAAGTGAAGCGCCGCATTCCCGTCTGGAAGAAGGAGCTGCGAGTGGACGGCACGGAAGTCTGGGTCGACCCGTCCGGTCACCCCACGGTCCGACCGTCCGACAGTCCGACGCATGCTTGACGCGCTGCAGCGTCCGCTCGGGAGTCTGCGCATCTCCGTCACGGACCGTTGCAACCTGCGGTGCCGCTACTGCATGCCGGAGGACGACTACGTGTGGCTGCCGCGCACGTCGATCCTCACGTTCGAAGAGATTGCGCGGCTGTCATCCGTGTTCGCGAGCCAGGGCGTGCGCAAGGTGCGGCTCACCGGCGGCGAGCCGCTGTTGCGCCACGACCTCCCGACCCTCGTGGGGATGCTGGCGCGCGACGCTCGCATCGAGGATCTCTCCCTGACCACCAATGGCCTGCTGCTCGCAAAGCAAGCGGCGGTGCTGCGTGCGGCGGGGCTCATGCGGGTGACCGTGAGCCTCGACACGCTGCGCCCCGAGCGGATGCTCGCGTTCGCGAAGAGTCAGCGGCACGCTGATGTGCTCGAGGGGATCGCGGCGGTTCGGGCGTCGGGGTTTGAGAAGCTGAAGCTCAACGCCGTGGTTATCCGCGGGTTCAACGATGACGAGCTCGCCGACCTGATCGAGTTCGGCCGCCGGCACGACGCCGAGGTGCGCTTTATCGAGTATATGGACGTGGGCGGCGCGACACGCTGGTCCCGCGAGCAGGTCGTATCCCAGCAGGAGATGCTGGACACGCTCACGCGGCGTTACGGCGCTATCGAGCCGATTGCGGGCCATGGCGCCGCTCCGGCGGAGCGCTTCCGCCTTCCGGACGGGACAACGTTCGGGATCATCGCGTCCGTCACCGCGCCGTTCTGCCGCACCTGCGACCGCAGCCGCGTCACCGCGGACGGCACGTGGTTCCTGTGTCTCTACGCCGGGACGGGAGTCGATCTCCGCGAGCGCCTCCGCGGCGGGGCGACCGACGAGGAGCTGGCCGCGCTGATTCGGGATACGTGGCAGGGTCGGACCGATCGCGGGGCGGAGGAGCGGCTCGGCGTGGCCGATCGCGGCGCGCTCTACCGGATCGACTCGCTGCGCGCCGATCCCCACCGGGAGATGCATACCCGCGGAGGGTGAGATCGCAGGTGTGCAGTGCACTGTCCCTTCTAGCCTAGTGACCCTGGGCATGGCTCTACTGCCCATCTCTCTCAGTGCCCAAGCGGACAATCCCGACTCGCTTGTCCGCCTGCTCACCGCTCCGTCGCTTGCTGTGCGCGCGGATGCCGTGGTTCGCCTGAGCCTGATCCCCATGGCGCAGCTACCCGGCGTCCGCGCGGCCGGCGCTCATCTCATTGCTCGAGCGTGAAGCGACGGGCCAGGTGGCCTACCCCGATACCACCGCCGCTGGGGACGAAACGTGGGGCGAGTACATAATTGATCTCACGCGAACGGTGGTACGGTTCCACGATCCAACGTCTGTTCGGGGGCTGAGTCTGATCGGAATCCAGACGAGTCGGGCCGCGCAGGAGTTCGTGGCGGGGCTCGGATCGCAGAGCCTCGCGGCGCTCGACGAGGCATGGACGACGAAGCGAAGTGCTCGTCCCTCCGTGCTCGTCACGCTCGGCCGCATGGTCGCGCAGCAGCAGATGAACGGTCTGAGCGAGTCGGACCGGCAAGGGGTGCTGAAGCGCATTTGGGCGGGGGTAGATTCTTTTCCGATTGCACTAGCTACGGCGGCACGAGCGGCGAGCTTCTTTGTTCTCGTGCCGGTGCTCAGGCACATCGCTTCTTCCGATGGCGATCCGTCCGTAGGTGCAGCCGTCGGGCGAGCTGTTGCAGAGTTGCAAGCGAAATTGGACGCCATGCCGCCCGCGAGCGGGCTGAGCGACTGGCTGCGGGCGCTCTGCCTTAGTGCCCAAGGCACCCGGAGTATCGCCTGCACATCCCTGTCTGGCAGTCTGACCAGCGCCAGGGGGCAGATCACAGCCAACCAGCCCGGCCCGGCGCGCGACACGCTGACGGCGTTCGCCGCCCAGGTGGACGCCGGCTTCCAACAGGGTGTGTGGAGTGACGGCGAGCATCGCCTGCTCGCTGCCAACGCGCGCTACCTCGGGTTCCGGCTCGGCCCGGCCATCTTCCTTCACGGGAGCGGCGGCACCGCCAACCCACCGACGCTCGCCCTGTCCACCCTCGCCCCCGCGGGAACCACCGCGAAATATCAGGACTCGCCCGCCCTCGCGTTCGCGAGCGGCAACCCCTGGCTCGCCGTGGGCACCTGGACGAGTCCTCGGGGGCTGGGGAGCGGCACGCTGAGCGCCCTCGGCGCCGCACAAGTGTGGCTTGGCCTGAAGAACAGCGACGACATCGGAACGAACTTCGACCTACGCGTCGAGGCGTACAAGAACGGGACCCTGGTGACAGCAGGCCAGACCCTGTGTATTCAGGGCATTACTCGAAACGCCGACCTCGCCAAAGCAGTGACCGTCGCGTTTCCCGCCCTTACGGCTACGACGTTCGACGGCGTGACCGATGTTCTCTCTCTCAAGGTGCTGACCCGCATCGGGACCACCGCCGGCGGGGCGGCGTGCGGCGGGCACAGCACCGCGGTCGGTCTGCGGCTGTATTTCGATGCCGTAAGCCGCAACGCCCAGTTCGCCGCGACGTTTTGACCGAGAGCCTCCAAGGTCGCATTCGGCGCGCCTTCACCTTCAGCGCTGTAGCCATCTCGCTTACGTGCGCACGCGGTGACCAGCAAAAGCCACGGGAGGAGACACCCGACTCGGCGGCGGGCTCCGCAACGGCAGTGGCGTCTGACACAGCCCCGGACGAGACCAACCGACCTGATTCCGCCGTGCTGGCGAGGCGACGGGCTGAAATGGACGGTCGCCTACGCGACATCCGAGCGCTCGTCGCCATGGCGGGCGTGGATTCTAGTCACGCAGCGCCATTTCTCGCACAGCTAGACCGCCTGGCCGTGGAAGCGTACGCAGACCGGACTCCCCCGAAAGAAGCGGACATGACCTTCGTGTCCGCCCTCGAGCAATGGATCGCTGCGGCCCACCCGCTGCCAGACGGCCAACGGGCGGCATCGCTCCTCGCGGCCGATCAACTGCTCGAGGGAGGACTAGGCCATTTCGGAATCGCCGCGCACTCGCCGAGCGCCGACTCCGCCCAGAAACGACTCGCCGCTCTTGGCGCCGAGATCTTCTACAACGATGCCGACGCCGACTGGCTGTACACACACACCTGGCTAGTTGAAGCGGCTCGCATCGACAAGGGCGCCGTCGGCACCAGGGCCCTCGTGTGGAAGCTCCAGCACTGGTGCGACGTCGCACCCGGTGGCGGCGACCATACTGACGAAGCCGTCGCTGACGCCCGTGATCTCCTCAACCGGGATGTGAACCCGGAGACGCGCGCGCTCGCACACTTTCTCATCGGGGACGCCCAGCTCGATATCATCCTCCTCGCCCACGGTACAGATCTGTTCACCGATTCGACCCTATATCGTGGCCGGGAGGCGGAAGCCCGCCGCATGGCCGTCCAGGAGTATCACACCGGCCTCGCGATCGACAGCGTATCGGCGGCCGCTCGGGCAAGGAGCCAATATCTGCGGGAACTCCTGGCGGGCGGCACCCCCGAAGTCCCCGGGTTCGTGTGCTGGCGGACCGAATAGGACCTTCGCCGATCGCTCACCAGGCCCTTCGTTCGCACTCCCCCGGTCTGTAACTTTCTACCGCTTCGTACCGAGACCCGAACCAGTCGCCCGATGCTCAACAAAATCACCGTGGTGGGCGCCGGCAACGTGGGCGCCACCGCCGCGCAGCGCCTCGCCGAGAAAGAGCTGGCGCGCACCGTCGTCCTCGTTGACGTCATCGAGGGCGTGCCCCAGGGCAAGGCCCTCGACCAGTGGCAGTCGGCCCCGATCGAGGGGTTCGACACCCGGGTGATCGGCGCCAATGAGTACGGGCCCGCGGCGGGCAGCGATCTCGTGGTCGTCACCGCGGGCATCGCACGCAAGCCCGGCATGAGCCGGGACGACCTGGTCCGCACCAACGCCGACATCGTGAAGCAGGTCTCGCTCGAGATCAAGCGCCATTGCCCCGACGCGATCGTCCTGGTCGTCTCGAACCCGCTGGACGTGATGTGCTGGGTCACGAAGCAGGTCACAGGCTTCCCGCGCGAGCGGGTGCTCGGCATGGCTGGCGTGCTCGACACCGCACGGTATCGGGCGTTCCTGGCGGAGGCGCTCGACGTATCGGTCGAAGACATCCAGGCCATGGTGCTCGGCGGCCACGGCGATACGATGGTGCCCTTGATCTCCTACACGACCGTCAGTGGGATTCCCGTGACGCAGCTCCTCGGCAAGCCGACGCTCGACAAGATCGTGGAGCGGACCCGCAACGGTGGCGCCGAGATCGTTGCGTTCCTCAAGTCAGGCTCGGCGTACTACGCGCCCTCGGCCGCCGTGGTCCAGATGGCCGAGGCCATCGTGCGCGACAAGCAGCGCGTGCTGCCGTGCGCCGCCTGGCTGCAAGGGGAATACGGCCTGTCGGGGATGTACTGCGGCGTGCCGTGCAAGCTGGGACGCAAGGGGCTCGAGAAGATCGTGGAGGTGAAGCTGTCGGCAGACGAACAGGCGGCGCTCACGAAATCCGCCGAGGCCGTGAAGGAGACGATGGCGGCGGTCCGGCTCTAAGCAGCTCCCTTGGCCTTCCAGTAGTCCCGATTCAGCTGCGCGATAAAGTCGATCGAAATCTCCTTCGGGCACGCGGCCATGCACTCGCCGTGATTGGTGCACGCCCCGAACCCCTCGGCGTCCATTTGCGAAACCATGTTCACCACGCGCGGGCCTCGCTCGGGCTGCCCCTGCGGCAGGAGGCCGAGGTGCGCTACCTTCGCGGCCACGAACAGCATGGCCGACGCGTTGGGACAGGCCGCGACGCACGCCCCGCATCCGATGCAGGCGGCGGCGTCCATGGCGAGGTCGGCATCGCGCTTCGGCACGAGCACGGTGTTCGCCTCCGGCACGCCCCCCGTGCGCACGGAGATGAAGCCGCCCGCCTGGATGATGCGATCGAACGCGCCGCGGTCCACCACGAGGTCCTTGATCACGGGGAAGGCGCGAGCCCGCCACGGCTCGATCCACAGCTCAGCGCCGTCCGGAAACGTGCGCATGTGCAGCTGGCAGGTGGTGGTGGCGCGCTGCGGCCCGTGCGGGCGGCCGTTGATCACCATGCCGCACGCGCCGCAGATCCCTTCGCGGCAGTCGTGATCGAATGCGACCGGTTCTTCCCTCCGGCCCAGCAGCTGGTGGTTGAGCACGTCCAGCATCTCGAGGAACGACATGTCCGGGCTCACGTCCGACAGGTCGTAGCGCACGAAGCGCCCCGGGAGCGCCGGTCCCGCCTGGCGCCAGACGTGGAGCGTCAGGCGCATCACTTGTAGCTCCGCTGTGACAGGTGGACCGTCTCGAACGCGAGGGGCTCCGTGTGAAGCACCGGCGCCTTCCCGACACCGGTGAACTCCCACGCCGCGACGTAAGCGAACCGCGCATCGTCGCGTTTGGCCTCGCCCTCCGGCGTCTGGTACTCCTCCCGGAAATGGCAGCCGCACGACTCTTCGCGGTGCAACGCGTCGCGGCACATTAGCTCGGCGAACTCGAAGAAGTCCGCCACCCGCCCGGCGTGTTCGAGCGACTGGTTCAGCTCCGCTCCCTTCCCTCCGACGTAGACGTTCCGCCAGAAGTCCTCGCGCAGCGCGCCGATCCGCTCGATTGCCGCCGTCAGTCCCGCGCCGCTCCGCGACATCCCGCATTTGTCCCACATCAGCCGCCCGAGCTCCCGGTGGAACGCATCCACGGTCTTGCGGCCGCTCGCGTCCAGCAGCCGGCGCACCTGCGCGGCCACCTCCGCCTGCGCCTGCCGGAACGCGGCATGCTCAGGTCCGACCTTCGCGAGCTTAGCCTGTGCCAGGTAATCCCCGATGGTGTTGGGCAGGACGAAGTAGCCGTCGGCCAGCCCCTGCATGAGCGCGCTCGCACCCAGCCGGTTCGCTCCATGGTCGGAGAAGTTGGCTTCGCCAATGGCGTACAACCCGTCGACCGTCGTCATCAGGTTGTAGTCCACCCACAGCCCGCCCATGGTGTAGTGCGGGGCGGGATAGATCCGCATGGGAACATCGAACGGATTCTCGGCGGTGATCCGCTCGTACATCTCGAACAGATTGCCATAGCGCTCGGCGATCACGGGGCGGCCGAGCCGCGCGATGGCGTCGCGGAAGTCGAGGTAGACCCCCTGGCCACCGGGACCCACCCCACGTCCCTCGTCGCACACCTGCTTGGCGCGCCGCGACGCGAGGTCGCGCGGCGCCAGGTTCCCGTAGCTCGGGTAGAGCCGCTCGAGATAGTAATCGCGCTCGTCCTCGGGAATCTGGTTCGGCGGTCGCGTGTCCCCTTTCTTTTTGGGCACCCAGATGCGGCCGTCGTTGCGGAGCGACTCGCTCATCAGCGTGAGCTTGGACTGGTGCTCGCCGGTTTGCGGGATGCAGGTCGGGTGGATCTGGGTGAAGCAGGGGTTCGCGAACAAGGCGCCACGCCGATGCGCGCGCCAAATCGCGGTGACATTGCACCCCTTCGCGTTCGTCGACAGATAATAGACGTTCGAGTACCCACCGGTCGCGAGGACCACCGCGTCCCCGGTGTGGGCGCTCACCGCGCCGTGGACCAGGTCCCGCACGATGATCCCGCGTGCCTGGCCGTCGATGACGACCAGGTCGAGCATCTCCGAACGGGGGTACATCCTCACGTTGCGGGCGCCGATCTGGCGCGACAGGGCCTGATAGGCGCCCAGCAGGAGCTGCTGCCCGGTCTGGCCCCGGGCGTAGAACGTGCGGGACACCTGGACGCCGCCGAACGAGCGGTTGGCGAGCACGCCGCCGTACTCGCGCGCGAATGGGACGCCCTGCGCGGTACACTGGTCGATGATGCGCGCGCTCACCTCCGCCAAGCGGTACACGTTGGCCTCGCGCGAGCGAAAGTCCCCGCCCTTGACGGTGTCGTAGAATAGCCGAAACACCGAATCGCCGTCGTTCTGGTAGTTCTTGGCGGCGTTGATCCCGCCCTGTGCCGCAATCGAGTGGGCCCGCCGCGGCGAGTCCTGGAAACAGAAGCACGACACGTCGTAGCCGAGCTCGGCGAGCGACGCGGCGGCCGAGGCGCCCGCGAGCCCCGAGCCGACCACGAGGATGTGATGCTTCAGCTTGTTCGTCGGGTTGACGAGCCTGATCTCGGAGCGGTGCCGCTCCCACTTCGCGGCGAGCGGCCCCTCCGGAATCCTGGAGCGCAGCTCCACGGTCACTGGAGCATGCCGGCGAGCACCGCCAGCGGAATGGAGATGTAAAGGCCCGCGATCACCACGGCGACGGCTGCGGCAGCGCCGCGGCGCCAGCCGCCGGTCGGGGGCCGGTTGAGCCCCAGGGTCTGAAGCGCGCTCCACGTCCCGTGATACAGGTGCAGGCCGAGTACGACCATCGCCGCAATGTACGCGGCCGCGACGGGCCACACGCTCAGGCTGGCCACCACGTTGTGGTACACGTCCCCCGGGACGAAGCTCGGGTTCAGGCGACCGAACGTGAAATCGAGCAGGTGATAAACGACGTACAGGAAGATGAGCAGGCCGCCCCAGCGCATCGTCTGGGCAGCGTACGTCGTCTCGATGGTCTCGAGCTGTCGATACGCCACGGGGCGGGCGTGCCAGCTGGCCCGCGCCGTGGTGATCGCCGCCCAGATGTGGGCGATGACGGCCACCAGCAGCACGATTCGCACGATCCAGAGGAGCCACCCGCGCCCGAAGAACGGCGCGCCCACCGTGCGCAGCCCATCCGCGTAGGCGTTGAACGCCTCGGGTCCCTCGAAGATCTTCAGGTTGCCGAGCAGGTGGCCGACCACGAACAGAAACAGGATCGCGCCCGTCACGGCCATGATGGCCTTCTGGCCGATGAGGGACCCGGTGACGCCCGGGGACGAGGACCGGGGAACCACGGTGGTCGGTGGGCTTGTCATGGAACGGTCGGATGATATCGCCGTGACTATCTTTCTGGTAGGAGGCCAGAGCACGCACGATGAGCGAAACCACTGCCGCTGCCCGCCCCACCCCCACCCCCGGCCTCCGCAGCCGGGCGGACCCTGTTCAGGTGCCGGCCGAGGGCACGGCCCGACCGCGCGTCGTCATCATCGGAGCCGGATTCGGCGGGTTGCGCGCGGCGCGCGCACTGCGTAAGGCGCCTGTCGACGTGGTGCTGGTGGACCGCCACAACTACCATCTGTTCCAACCGCTGCTCTACCAGGTCGCCACCGCGGGGCTCGAGCCCGAGCAGATCGCCCGCCCGGTCCGCGCCATTTTGCGACGCCAGTCCAACGCCGAGTTCCGCATGACCGAGGTCACCGGCCTCGAGCCGGCCGCGAATCGCATCGTGACGACCGACGGTCCGATCCCGTACGACTACCTGATCCTCGCTGTCGGGGGTGAGACGAACTATTTCGGCCTCGAAGGCGTGCCGCAGCACGGCTTCGGCCTCAAGGACATCCCCGAGGCGATCCGTATCCGGAACCACGTGCTGCACGCCTTCGAGCGCGCCATGCTGGAGCCCGATCCGGAGCAGCGCCGCGCGGAGCTGACCTTCATCGTGGTCGGGGGCGGCCCCACGGGGGTCGAGATGGCCGGTGCGCTCTCCGAGCTGATCCGCCTGGTGCTGGTAAAGGACTACCCGCGTCTCAACTTCAAGGACGTGCGAGTGCTGCTGCTCGAGGCCACGGATCGGCTGCTCGCCCCCATGCCGAGCCGGTTGCGTGAGGCCGCCGCGGAAACGCTGTGGCGCAAGCACGTGGAGACGCGGTTCGGTGCCACGGTCGCCGACTACGACGGCGCTCGGGTGCGCCTGAAGAGCGGCGAAGTGATCCCCGCGCGAACGCTCATCTGGGCCGCGGGCGTGAAGGCGGTCTCGCTCACCGGCCGGCTCGGTCTGGCAACCGCCCAGCAGGGCCGCGTGCGCGTCACGCCGGCGCTCGAGGTCCCGGAGCATCCCAACATCTATGTCATCGGTGATGCGGCGTACCTCGAGGTGAACGGAGCCCCGCTGCCTATGATGGCGCCCGTGGCGATTCAGATGGCCGAAACCGCTGCCGCGAATATTCGGCGCCGCATTGCGGGAGCGACGCCGGTGGCGTTCGTGTACCGGGACCCTGGATCCCTTGCGACGATCGGCCGGAACGCCGCGGTCGCCTACATCCGGGGCATCGGCTTCACGGGGTTCCCCGCGTGGGTGGTCTGGCTGGTGGTGCACATCATTCAGCTCATCGGATTTCGCAACAAGCTGTTCGTGCTGCTGAACTGGGCGTGGGACTATTTCTTCTACGAGCGGGCGGCCCGGCTGATCACCACGATGGATTGATCAACGAAGGGTCGGGCGCGGCGCGAACCGCGGGGAAGGTGTCCGGCGTCGCGTCGGCACCGCCCGCGGCGGCGGCGGGCGCCGCACGATGCCGTCCCAACCGCACTCGATGCACCAGCGGCGTTGCAGTGCCGGGAGCAGGCGGTCGAAGAAACGGTTCCGCAGCGCGACCATCTCGATGCCGCAGTGCGGGCACAGGGAACCCCGCGGGAGCAGCAGGTAAGCGACTGCCAGGACGATCGCGACGCGCATCAGCACGGTCGCGAGCAACACCACCACGACCAGCATGCTGCATGATAGCGCCCGGCCGCCCGGGCTGCCACTTTAACCGGGCGTGCCCCCCTCGCCCCCCTCGCCGCCCCCGCCGCGCGCGAACTCGAGGATCCGGCGCTCCAGCTCGAAAAGCTCGACCGGCTTGACCAGCACGCGCTCCCGCGGGACCGGCGTGTTCCCCGACTGAGCGAGCTGGGAGACGTCGCCCGACAGGAACAGCACCCGCGCCGCCATGTCCGGGTGCTCGTCCTCGAGTTGGGCAAACAGGTCGATGCCGCCCATGCGCGGCATGCGCAGGTCTACGAGGACGACGTCGGCAGGCTGAGCGCGGAGGCGGGTCAACCCTTCGATTCCATCCGCCGCCTGGTCCACGACCGCGCCGCGCCGAGTGAGATAGCGGGCCATCGGTCCCCGCACCCCTTCCTCGTCTTCGACGATCAGCACGCGGAGTCCCGCCAGCGGCTGTGCGACCTGCGGGGCTTGAGCGCCCTCGGCGAGGGATGGAGAAGCAGCGGAGGGAGAGGGAGGGGGAGGGGAAGGGGTGGATGATCTGGGACCGGACGCTGCTACCACGGGCAAGGTGAGAACGAAACGGGCACCCAGGCCGGGGAGCGCAACCAGCGCCAGGTCCCCGCCGGCCTCGCGCGCGATCTGGCGCGAGATATAGAGACCGAGCCCGGTGCCGCGCCGGCCCTTGGTGGTGGCGAAGGGCCGGAACAGACGGGGTGCAATCTCGGGCGCGACGCCCTTCCCATTATCCCCGACCGCGACGGACACGCGCGCGTCCTCCACCCAGGTGTCGACGGTGAGCCGGCGGGGCGGGTTGATGGCGTGGAGCGCGTCGATCGCGTTGGACAGCAGATTGACCACGACCTGCTCGAGCTTGATCGCGTCCCCCGCGACCGCGGGCAGGTGGGCGTCGAGCTGCCCACCAACCGTGATCTCGTCGACGCCGAAGCGGTAGGACACCAGATCGAGGGCGCCCCGCACCACGTCGTTGAGGTTGACGCTGGTGACCTCACGCTCGGTGGCGCGCACGAAGCGCAGCAGGCCACGCAACAGCTTGGTCGCCCGGCGCACCTGGCGCAGAATCTGTGTCATCTCACCGCGCTGCTCGGCGTCGATCGCGGGATCGGCGAGCCGGTTTTCCGCGTGCGCGGCGATCGCCATCAGCGGGTTGTTCACCTCGTGCGCCACGCCGGCGAGAAGCTCGCCGGCGGCCGCGAAGCGGCCCTGCTCCTCCGCCCGATCCCGCAGGATACGGGTCATCGCGTTGAAGTGCTCGGCCAGCCGCCCGAGCTCGTCGGCCCCGCGCACCGGGATCCCCACGGTGAGGTCGCCGTCGGCGACCTGGGCGAGGCCGGTCTCGAGCTCGCTCAGCGGACGCCACACACGCCGGCGCACCACGTACGCCAACGCGGGGACGAACAGCACGCCGACGATCAGCCAGATGATCGTGTCGCGCCGCGCCACGTCCACCGCTTCCCGCAACTCCCGCTGGCCGGCTACCACGTCCGCCCGCGCGATTCGCGCCGCTGCGTCCTTGGCGTGGTCCGCGACGCGCACCAGCTGTTCGACCGCGATCAGCGTTTCGGTGGCGTTCGGGACCCGTCCTCGCTCGAGCGCCTCAACGAACTCGGTCAGGGCGCTCGCGAGCCGCGACAGCGCCTCGTCGGTCCGCGCGAACGCGGCCCGCAGCGCCAGCGAGAAGAGCGCCCTGGAAGGGATGGCAAGCGGCGCCCGCCCGAGATCCAGCCAGCGGCGCGCCGCCGCGACAGAATCGGGCTCCGCCCTGGAGCGCCGGGCCAGTCCCCGCGCCACCATCAAGGCCTGATCGAGCACGCTGTCCCGCCGCGCGAGATCCTCTCCCACGCTGGCGATCGCCTCCGTGAGCGAGCCGAGCACCAGCACGGGACGACTGACGCGGAAGAACATGTACACGGGCAAGGCGGCGGCGTACGTGCCCGCCGCTATCGCGACCGCGAGCAGCGTCACGCGCAGGCTAGGTCGGTGAGGTCTCACGCGTCAACCGTTGCGACAGCGTCAGGCTAAGATAATGCTCCGGGGCGACACGGACCCCCTTCCTCACTGGCGGCGCCGTGCCCGACTGCCCACATTAGCCTTCGCACTGCCACGACGGAGGACCGAGGCGCGCATGGCGAGCGATAGCGGCGACCGCGGGAGGATCGTGATCGGCTACGCGGCGTGGGCTACCATTTGTGCGGCGGTAGCCGGCGTCGTGATCTCCCTGATCCATACCTTTTTCTTCAGCTACCACGCGACCGGTGCCGGATTGTGGCGCACGCTGCTCGAAGACGCCGTCAGGACGGTCGCCATCGCCGCCGGCCAGGGAGCGGTCGCGTTGGTGACCGGAAGCATCCTGGCGCGGCTCGGTCGTGCGCTCCATGCCACTTTCCTCCTCGGCCTGCTCGTCGGGCTGTTCGACTTCGTGATGAACTTCCTGCAAGTGGCGGTGCCTCGCATCGAGCTCGCTTGGGTACCCGATCTCATCATTCTGACCGGTGTCACGATCGTCATCACAGTCGCCGGGTCCCGCTCCGCAGCCGCGCCGTCCGCACCGCCGTGAGCGACGAGCTCGCGCGGCTCGAGCGACGCGTGGCAGTCCTGGAGGAGATGCTTCGCCGGCTCCTCGCCGCCGGTGCCGCTCCCGAACACGTCGCACCGCCTCCAGAGCCGCGACGCTCGCCCGTGAGCGAGTTACGAGTCCAGGAACCGTCGCCATACACCCGTCCATCCCCGCGTCGCTCGCCGCCCTCCGGCAGTCCATCGACCCAAGATCTCGAACAGTGGTTCGGCCAGCGCGGGCTCCTTTTCGTAGGGGTGCTCGCCCTGCTGACGGCAGCCGGGTTCTTCCTCAAGTACGCGATCGACCGCGGCTGGATCCCTCCGGCGCTCCGAGCGGCGCTCGCGATCACTGCAGGGGTCGGTGTGGCGACGTGGGGGGAGAGACGCCTGCGCGCCGGCCTCCGGGGCTACGGCGCGGCGATGATCGGGGCAGGGGGGGGGCTCGCGTACCTCGGCCTATGGGCGGCGGCCGGACCGTACGGCTTGATCGAGCGTCGCATCGGCGTGCTGCTCCTTGCCGCGTGCACGGTGGTCGTGATCCTGCTCGCGTTGCGGCACGAGATCGAGGGACTCGCGCTCTGGGCGCTCGCCGGGGCTTATCTCGCCCCGATCCTGCTCGCGCCCGCGGTTCCGAACCCCGAGGCGTTCCTCGGTTACCTCGAGGTCATCGGCCTCGGTGCGGGCCTGCTCGCGTACTCGATGGCCTGGCGCCGCGCCTACGACCTGGCGCTGGCCGGGTACTTCCTGCTCGCAGCGGCCGGGGCTTCACGAGCGTTGGCGAGTGCGCTCGGGTGCTGGTTCCTCGCCGCGGGTGCCCTGCTCACACTCCAGGTGACACGGCGCCGCGCCTGGCCCGAAGCCCGGATCGGCGCGCTCGTCCTCACGTGGATACTCGCCGCGGTCGCGTTGGCCACACCACTCGGAGGCTCGGAGACACGACGATGGCTCGCGTTGGCCGCGCTGTTCGCCGTCGCCGGACTCTTGTGGTGGCAGGGACTCGCGGAGGACCCGTTGCGGTCGCCGACGGAGGCGCTCCTCTTCGTCGCCAATCCTTTCGTCCTGGTCGCACTCACCGGCATCGGCGACCCACCGGGTTTGGCGCGCGTGCCAAGCGTGCTGCCGGCGTTGCTTGCCGTCGCCTACGGCGCGCCAGGATGGGCACGGCGGACCGCTCCGCACTTCGTCCTGGGCGTGGCGCTCGCTGCGTACACCGTGGCGGTCCAATGGCCGCCCGCGACCGTGGTTCTGGGATGGACGGCGCTGTGCCTGCTGGCGCTCGTCGCCGAGCGGGAAGCCGGGCGCCCTGGCGGCCGGCTCGCCGCGCTGGGACTTGCGGTCCTCGCGTTTGGCGGCCTGTTCAGCGTCGCGCTCTGGTCACGACCCTCGGACAGCCCAACGTTCGCCGACGCGTGGGCGCTTGCCCTGTACGGCTACGTCATCGGCACGGCCGCGGCGGCCGCGCGCTGGGGGAGCGGTTGGGCCGATCCCCGCCTGGCTCGCTGGACGGCGCGCGGTGGCGAGCTGGCGTGGGTATTGTGCGGGGCAGCCGTGTTCGTGGGCGGTTCGGTCGAGCTGCAACGCTATTTCGGGCCGCGTTCACCGCTCGCGAGTGACCTCGCCCTCAGCGTGTTCTGGCTGCTCTATGCGGGGGCGCTGGTGCGGCTGGGGTTCCAGCGCGACCGGAAGGACGTCCGCTCAGCGGGCCTTGCGGTGGCCGCGGCGGCGGGGCTGAAGATCGTCGTCTACGATCTCTCGACCCTGGAGGCGCTATACAGGATCGCGTCGTTCTTCGCCCTCGCCCTAATCGCCCTCGCCCTCGCCTATACGTATAACCGAAGAGCGGCGTCGAGCAGGAGTTGACGTCTTTGGTCGACGCCTTTACAGTCTCGGCAGCGTGATGCCCTGTTGCGCTTGATACTTGCCCTTCTTGTCCTTGTAACTGACCTCGGTTTCGTCCCCCTCGTCGGCCGTGAAGAACAGCACTTGCGCAATCCCTTCGTTGGCGTAGATGCGTGCGGGGAGGGGTGTGGTGTTCGAGATCTCGAGCGTTACGAACCCCTCCCATTCGGGCTCGAACGGCGTCACATTCGTGATGATGCCACAGCGCGCGTACGTGCTCTTGCCGACGCAGATGGTGAGCACGTTGCGCGGGATGCGGAAGTATTCGATGGAGCGGGCGAGCGCGAACGAGTTGGGCGGCACGATGCAGACGTCGCCGGTGAACTCGACGAACGATTTCGGATCGAACTGCTTCGGGTCCACGACCGCGGAGAGGGCGTTGGTGAAGATCTTGAACTCGGGCGCGACGCGCATGTCGTAGCCGTAGGATGAGACGCCGTACGAGATGACGCCGGCGCGTGGCTGGTAGTCGGCGAACGGCTCGATCATGCGGTGCGCGCGCACCATGCGTCGAATCCAGCGATCGGATTTGATGGACATGGCGCGGCAATATATCTGCGGCATCGACACTTACGCCACTCGATTCGGTTGACAACCCCGGCACGCGGGAATACGTTTCGGCGAGTCAAGTGAATTTTTTCACGAACTCATGAACCGGCCCTATCTCTCCTTCCTCCTCCTGCTCGGCTTCGTGGCGTTCAACGCGGTCCTGTTGATCGGCCTGTCGCACCTGCTCGCGCCCCGCAAACCCACGCCCGTGAAGGACAGTCCCTACGAGAGCGGCATGCCGCCCTTGGGGTCGGCGCACGAGCGTTTCTCCGTGAAGTTCTATCTCGTCGCCATGCTCTTCATCATCTTCGACATCGAGACCGTGTTCCTGATTCCCTGGGGCACGATCTACTTCGGGGGCGCGGGGAGCGGGGGAGGCCCGAGCACGGGATTTCTGCTCGTGGAGATGCTGGTGTTCATGATCATCTTGGCGGTGGGATACGTCTACGTATGGAAACGAGGTGCGTTGCAATGGGACTGAACCGTCTGACGGGAACGCCACGCGAAGACGTAGCACAACGACGATGAAACGAGTCATCGAGACGAAAGAAGTCGCCGGCCAGAGCCCGAACTATCTGTTGGCCAAGTTCCAGGACCTGATCGACTGGGCCGTGAACTCGTCGCGCGCCAATTCGCTCTGGCCCATGCCGTTCGGGACGGCGTGCTGTGCCATCGAGTTCATGGCGACGGCGGCGAGCCGTTACGACTTCGCGCGCTTCGGGATGGAGCGACAAGCGTACTCGCCGCGGCAGGCGGACGTGCTGATCTGCGCCGGCCGGCTGCCGTTCAAGCTGGCGCCCGTGATCCGGCGCATTTACGACCAAATGACGCAACCCAAATGGGTGATTTCGATGGGTGCGTGCGCCTCGACCGGCGGTATCTTCGACAACTACGCCATGGTGCAGGGGATCGACACGATCGTGCCGGTGGACGTCTACGTCCCCGGATGCCCGCCGCGGCCGGAGGGGCTGTTGTACGGCGTGCTCCTGCTCCACAAGAAGATCAAGGGCGAGTCGCTGTTCGACGGCGTCCCGCGCCGCGAGGAGCAACCGCTCGACGAGCGTGGCCTGCGCCTCCCGCCCGATCAGATCGACGAGATCTCGGAACCGTTCGGGAACTCGGTCCACCAGTTCCGCTCGACGTGAATCCCTCCGTCGACGCCCTGCGAGCGACCTTCGGCAACGCGATCGGCCGCGCGCTCGACTCGTGCGGCGACACCATCGTATACGTCGCGCGCGAGCAGCTGCTCGCCGTCATGGCGTGGCTGCGCGACACGCCGGAGCAGGCCTACGACTACCTCGTGGACGTCACCGCGGTCGAGTACCGCGACCGCGAGCGGCCGCTCGAGCTAGTCTACAACCTGCGCTCGCTCGCGCGCCGCGCCGACCTGCGGGTCAAGGTCACGCTCGACCCGCGGGGCGACCTCACGGTCGACTCCGTGGTGCCGCTGTGGCGCGGCGCCGACTGGCTCGAGCGCGAAGCCTTCGACATGTTCGGGGTCACGTTCCGGGGGCATCCCGATCTGCGGCGGATCCTGATGTGGGAGACGTACGCCGAAGGCTATCCGTTGCGAAAGGACTTTCCCCTCCGCGGGCGGTTCAGTCGCGCCGAGCAGGTGCGCCAGGCCCTCGCCGCCAACCCCGAAGCACATTACTCCATGGAGGAGCTCTCGATTGCCGAGGCGTATGACGAGCTCCCCGCCGATATGAAGGAGCGGCTGCGCCGTGGCGAACGGGGCACGCTCCCCGACTTCGAATGACCAAACGCACGGTCGAGCTCGAGCTCGCCACACCGGGGCTGGACGCGCAGGGTCGGCCGGTGCGCGTGCCGCTCGCGGTCACGGACACCGATGCGTCCCCGACGGAGCCGCACCTCGCGGGCGAGCACATGCTGATCAACATCGGGCCCCAGCACCCCGCGACGCACGGTGTGCTGCGGCTCGTCGTGGAGCTCGACGGGGAGACCGTCGTCCGCGTCATCCCCCACGTCGGCTACCTCCACTCGGGTTTCGAGAAGCTGGGGGAGTACCGCCACTACAACCAGATCATCCCGCTCACCGACCGCACCGACTACCTGTCGCCGATGGCGAACAACATCGGGTTCGCGCTCGCGGCCGAGAAGCTCATGGGGATCGAAGTCACGCCGCGCTGCACGGTGCTACGGGTGATCGCGTGCGAGATGAGCCGCATCATCTCGCACATGGTCTGGCTTGGCACCACGGCGATCGACCTCGGCGCGTTCACGCCGTTCCTGTGGGCGTTCCAGCAGCGGGAGCTCATCTACAATCTCCAGGAGACGTGGACCGGCGCGCGGTTGACGACCAGCGTGACCCGCGTGGGCGGCATGATGGCCGATATCCCCGACGACTTCGTGCCCGGGCTGCGTGCGTTCACGCAGCAGTTCCCCCGCACGCTGGGCGAGATCGACCGCGTCCTGACCCGCAATTCCGTGTGGGTCGGGCGGACGCAGGGCGTCGGGGCGCTCACGGCAGCGGAGGCGATCAACTACTCCCTGTCGGGTCCGATGCTCCGCGCCAGCGGCGTCCCGTACGACCTCCGCAAGGACCAGCCGTACCTGAACTATGAGACGTACGACTTCGACGTCGTGGTCGGTGAGCACGGCGACGTGTACGACCGCTATCTCGTGCGGCTCGAGGAGTGTTCGCAGTCGAACCGGATTCTCGAGCAGGCGCTCAACCGTCTCCCGGACGGTCCCATCAACGTCGACGATCCGCGCCTGATTCTTCCCCCCAAGTCGCGCGCCATGAACGACATGGAGGCGATGATCTACCACTTCAAGCAGGTCATGGAAGGCGTGAAGGCGCCGATCGGCGAAGCGTACGTGGGAATCGAGAACCCCAAGGGCGAGCTGGGCAATTACCTCGTGTCGGACGGCACGGCGAAGCCCGTGCGCTGGCGCATCCGGCCCCCGTCGTTCATCAACCTGTCGGCGCTCCCGAAGATGGCGGAGGGGCACCTGCTCTCCGACCTGATCGCCATCAATGCGTCGGTCGACATCGTCATGGGCGAGGTGGATCGATGAGCGTCACCGCGCATCCGACGCCGGCGGGCACGGAGGAATACCAGCCCGTCTTCGTCGGCGCGACGCTCGAGGCGTTGGGCGAGATCCTGACCCGTTACCCCACCAGGCAGGCGGCGTTGCTCCCGGCGCTGTGGCTGGTCCAGGGAGCGCGCGGCTGGATCTCCGACCGCAACATGGCCGAGGTCGCCGAGGTACTCGGGCTGACGCCCGCCTACGTGAAGGGCGTGGTCACGTTCTACACCATGTATCACCAGCACCCGGTGGGGCGACACTTCGTGCAGGTGTGCACGACGTCGCCGTGCAACGTCTGCGGCGCGGAGGACGTGGTGCGGGCCCTGCTCGAGGCGACCGGCGCCAACGAGCTCGGTGCCACGAGCCCGGACGGCAACTGGACGGTGATCGAGGTAGAGTGCCTCGGGGCGTGCGGCTTCGCCACGCCGATCCTCGTGAACGACGACTTCATCGAGAGCGTGACGCCGGACAAGGTTCCGGATCTGGTGAGGAAATACAAGTGAGAGACGAACGCGGAAGGGGGAACGCGGAAGTCGGAACAGGGTGTTCCGCGTTCCGCGTTCCGCGTTCCGACTTCGGAGCGCTCTGATGGGCTACCCGCACAAGCCTCACCCTCGCGAAACGGTCGTCCTCTCCCGCCACTTCGGCGAGGCCGACGCGCGGACGTACAAGGGGTGGGTGAAGCGGGGCGGGTACGAGGTGCTGGCGCAGGCGCTGGCCATGGAGCCGGGCAGGGTCACCGACATCGTGAAGGAATCCGGGCTGCGCGGGCGCGGGGGCGCAGGATTCCCCACCGGCCTCAAGTGGTCGTTCATGCCGAAAGAGAAGAACAAGCCGCACTTCCTCTGCGTCAACGCCGATGAATCCGAGCCGGGCACGTTCAAGGATCGCGAGATCATGCGGTGGACCCCGCACGCGCTGCTCGAGGGCTCCGCCATCGCCGCCCACGCGATTCAGGCCGAGGTCGTGTACGTCTACATCCGCGGGGAGTTCACCGAGCCCTGGGACTTCATGGCACGGGCCCTGGCCGAAGCCAACGACGCCCGCGTGTTCGGCGCCATCAAGATCTATCTGCACCGCGGGGCGGGGGCGTACATCTGTGGCGAAGAGACCGCTCTCATGAACTCGATCGAGGGGAAACGCGGCAACCCGCGCATCAAGCCGCCGTTCCCGGCCGCCGCCGGCGTGTTCGGCATGCCCACCACCATCAACAACGTGGAGACGCTCGCCGCCGTGCCTCAAATTCTCAAGCATGGCGCCGCGTGGTACAAGGGGCTCTCACTCTCCTCCCCCAAGAGCACCGGCACGAAGCTCTTCTCGGTCTGCGGGCATGTCCAAAAGCCCGGGAACTACGAAGTCACGATGGGCTTCCCGCTCAAGGACCTGTTGTACGACCTGTGCGGCGGCATGCGCCCCGGCCGGACGCTCAAAGCGTGCATTCCCGGGGGGTCATCCGTGCCGATCCTGAACCGCGAGGAGACCGAGAGCTGTCTGCTCGACTACGAGGGTGTGGTCGACAAGGGCTCGATGCTCGGCTCGGGGGGCGTGATCGTATTCGACGATTCGACCGACATGGTCTACCAGATCATGCGGCTGGCGCGGTTCTACGCCCACGAGTCGTGCGCGCAGTGCACCCAGTGTCGCGAAGGCACCGCGTGGACCACCAAGATTCTCGAGCGGATCCTCTCGGGGCGTGGAACGACGGCGGACCTGGACCTGCTGCTCGATCTCTCCGAGAACATGACCGGTAAGACCATCTGCGTGCTGTCGGACTCCTGCGCCGCCCCCGTCGTGTCGGGAATCAAGAAGTTCAAGAGCGAATTCGAGGACTATATCGCGGGACGTCGCAAGCCCGTCATGGTCGCGTGAGCACCGAACTGATCAACCTCACCGTCGACGACGTCCCAGTCAGCGTGCCGAAAGGGACGCTGGTCATCGAAGCCGCCAAGCAGGCGGGGGTCCTCGTACCGCACTACTGCTATCACCCGGGCCTTCCGGTCGCGGGCGTGTGCCGCATGTGCCTCGTCGAGATCGAGAAACAGCCGAAGCTCGCGATCGCATGCGCCACCCAGGTCGCGGAGGGCATGGTGGTCAAGACGCAGTCCTCGGCAGCGAAGAGCGCCCGGACCGGTGTGCTGGAGTTCCTGCTCATCAACCACCCGCTCGATTGCCCGATATGCGACCAGGCTGGGGAGTGCGAGCTTCAGGACTTCACCTTCCAGGAAGGGCGCCCGGCCACCCGGTACAGTCCCGTCTACGCCAAGCGCTTCAACCCGGTCGAAGATTTCGGTCCCGATGTGCTGTACGTCCCGAACCGGTGCATCCTGTGCACGCGCTGCGTCCGGTTCATGGAAGACGTGGCGAAGGAGCCGGTACTGAACGTCTCCGAGCGGGGCGACCGCGCCTTCATCGGGATCCACCCCGAGGCGCGGCTCGACCACCCCTGGGCGGGCAACGTCGTGGACCTCTGCCCCGTCGGCTCGCTCCTGTCGAAGGACTTCCTGCACAAGGCACGGGCCTGGGAGCTCGACAAGTCCGCGTCGATCTGCACCGGCTGTTCCCAGGGGTGCAACATCACGCTGGACACGCGCGAGGGGGTGGTCGTGCGGGTCCGGCCCAGGCCGAACCTCGAGGTGAACCGCTATTTCATCTGCGACCACGGTCGCATGAGCTACCGCTGGATGAACCGGGGCGACCGCATCGAGGCCCCCCTCGTGAGGCGAGGCGGGGAGCTGCACGCAACCGACTGGGATGAGGCCCTCGAAGCCGCGGCGACGCTGCTCCGGGGCGCCGCCCGTCGCGGCGTCGTCCTGGCCTCGCCCCGAGCCTCCACGGAAGCGCTATTCTTCGCGCGCGAGCTGTTCCGGGCGCGTGGCGGCGACTGGCGCGGCGCCTTCCAGGTGGTGATGGGCGAGGAAGCAGCTCTGGCGGCGGTCCCCAATCTCGCGCTCCGCGCCGAGCGGGCCCCGAACGCCCGGGGCGCCGAGCTGTTGGGATACGGCCGCGACTACGCGGCGGCCGTGGCCGCGGCCGAGACCGCCGCGGTGCTGCTGGTGCTCGACGAACCCGAGATCGCCGGTCGCACACAGGGCGCGCTCATCTACGCCGGCACCGTGCTGCCCGCGGGCGGACGGGGGGAAGCGGGGGGGGGAGGGGGGGGGGCCCGCGACGCCCAGGTCGTTTTCCCGATTGCGAACGTCGCGGAAGAAGAAGGCACCTTCGTCAACCGCGACGGCCGCGTGCAGCGCTACTTCCAGGCGAAGCCCACGCCGGGGATGGCCCGGCCCGCGTGGTGGGTGTTCTCCGAGCTGCTCGCCATTCTGGGAAACGGCGACGGGACGGAGGCCCGCGTGGCCACGGCCGCCGCGGCGTTCGATCGCCTGGCGTCCTCGGTTGACGCGTTCCGCGGCCTCTCGTACACGCATCTGGGCTTAGCGGGAGTGCCGGCGTCGAGCACGGTTCCGGTGCCGGCATGACGTTCTTCCTTGTCAGCTCCGTCATCAAGATCCTCGTGGTGTTCACCGCCCTCATGGTGATCATCGCCCTGCTCACACTCGCGGAGCGGCGCATCTGCGCGTGGATGCAGGACCGGCTGGGCCCGAACCGGGTGGGCCCGCAGGGGCTGCTGCAGCCGGCCGCCGACGGGCTCAAGAATCTGGTGAAAGAGGAGACGCTTCCCGCCCAGGCCGACAAGGTGCTGTTCATGCTCGCGCCCGCGATTTCGTTCATTCCCGCGCTCCTGACCTTCGCGGTGATCCCGTTCGCGTCACCGCTCCCGACGCCGTGGGGCGACGTGGACATGGTGGTCGCCAACCTCCCGGTGGGGTTCCTGTACATCCTGGCGTTCGGCTCGCTGGGCGTCTACGGGATCGTGCTGGCGGGATGGTCGTCCAACAACAAGTACGCGCTGTTGGGCGGGATGCGGGCGAGCGCGCAGATGATCTCGTACGAGATCGCGCTCGGCATGAGCACGGTGGCCGTGTTGCTCCTCGCCGGCAACGTCACGCTCACCGACGTGATCGCGAAGCAGTCGGGATCGCTCTTCACCTGGAACGTGTTCCCGCTGTCGCTCGGATTCTTCATTTTCCTGGTCGCGTCATTCGCGGAAACGAACCGGCTCCCGTTCGATCTCCCCGAGGCCGAAAGCGAGCTCATCGCGGGCTATCACGCCGAATACAGCGCGATGAAGTTCTCCATGTTCTATATCGCGGAGTATTCGAACATGGTCACGGCGTCCGCGCTCATGACCAGCTTGTTCTTCGGCGGTTGGGACGTGCCGCTGACAAGCTGGGACAGCACGCCGCCCTGGACGCTCCTGAAGACCGCGGTGACGTTCGGCTCGTTCGCCCTGAAGACGGGGTTCTTCCTGTTCTTCTTTATCTGGGTGCGGTGGACTCTTCCGCGCTTCCGCTACGACCAGCTGATGGCGCTCGGATGGAAGGTCATGCTGCCCCTGGCGCTCACCTACCTGACCGTGATCGCAAGCGCGATCTGGTTCCTGCACGACCGGCTGGGCTGGACGTACGACGCGCGGTTTGCGCTCACCCTGTTCGGCTTGAACGTGCTGCTCGCGGTTTCGCTGCTCTTCTGGCTCGATCGAGGCCACATCGTGGCCGGGTCCGTGGCTGAGGAAGGAGGGCGGGCCTGATGACGATCGGCGTCAAGGTCATGAAGCGACCGGGCGCGGAAGCCTCTTACGTGCTTGCGACGTTGAAGGGGATGGCGTTGACGTTCAGCCACCTGTGGCGGCCGAAGGTGACGATGCAGTATCCGGAGGAGAAGAGCAGCAAGGAGTGGGCGCTGTCCCCGCGCTGGCGCGGCACCCACCGCATGCTGACGGACGAGCAGGGGCGGGCCAAGTGCGTGGCGTGCGGCCTCTGCCCGCAGATCTGTCCCGCTAACTGCATCAAGCTCGTTCCCGGCGAAGACGAGCAGGGGAACCGCTATCCCCTCATCTACGAGATCGACGAATTCCGCTGCGTGTTCTGCGGCTATTGCCAGGAAGTGTGTCCCGAGGAGGCGATCCACGTGGGCGTGCACTACGAGAATTCCGAGTATTCGCGCGACCGGTTCGTCTACGACCTCGAGCGGCTGTGCGCGCAGACGCACCCCGTCTCGAGCCTCTGGGATCCTTCCGACCCGAAGGGGGAATAGCGTGGCGGGGACGCTGATCGTCTTCTGGGCGTTCGCCGGCCTGGCCGTTGTGAGCGCGCTGTGCTGTATCACCCGCCGGAGTCCGGTGGCGAGCGCCCTGTGGCTGGTCGTGACCCTGTTCTCGCTGGCCGCGCTGTTCGTGCTGCTCGATGCGCAGTTCCTCGCCGTGCTGCAAGTGCTCGTGTACGCGGGCGCCATCATGGTGTTGTTCCTGTTCGTCATCATGCTGCTCAATCTCGGCCGCGCGGGACCCACCGATTTGAGAGGTCCGGCGGGCCTGGGAGTGGGCGTCCTGCTCTCGGGACTGTTGCTGGTGCAGTTGTTGGCGCTGCGCCAGGCTGGCCTGTCGCCGTCCGTGGCCGTCGCGCCGGGCGCCGTGGCACGGATCGCGGCGGAGCAGGGGATGGTGCCCGCGATCGCCCGGCCCTTGTTCGGCGCCTACCTCGTGCCGTTCGAGATCACCAGCGTCCTGCTGCTCGCCGCGATCGTCGGGGCCGTCGTGCTCGCGAAGCGCAGGTTGTAATGCTGCTCGGACCGTCGCTGGCCGTCTCGGCGGTGCTCTTCGCGCTGGGGGTGGCGGGCGTGCTGTTGCGCCGCAATGCCATCGTCATCTTCATGTGCGTGGAGCTGATGCTCAACGCGGTGAACCTCACGTTCGTCGCGCTCGCCCAGCAGCTCGGCGTCGCCGGTCAGATCTTCGTGTTCTTCGTGATGGCCGTGGCGGCCGCCGAGGCGGGCGTGGGACTCGCGATCATGCTGGCCATCTATCGCCACCGGCAGACGGTCAACCTGCAGAACATCAACCTGCTCAGGGGCTGATGCCGGAGTCCCCGCTGTCACTGCTCTGGGTGGTGCCGGCGCTGCCGCTCTTGGGGTTCGTGGTGAACGGCGCGCTGGCGCTCGCGCGCCCCGGCGCCAAGCGCGCGGTCTCGATCGCCGGCGTGGGAACGCTCGCGCTCGCCTTTGGCGCCTCCGCCCTCGCCGTGACCGAGTTGGCGCGCCTGCACGCGACGTCCCCGCTCGTCGTCTCCTACTGGGAATGGCTCCCCGTGCGGGACCTGCAGGTCGCGTTCGCGCTGCAGCTCGACCCGCTCTCGGCCGTGATGCTCCTCGTGGTCACGGGTGTGGGAGCGTTGATCCACGTATTCAGTGTTGGCTACATGCACGACGATCCGGGTTACGCGCGCTACTTCGCCTACCTGAATCTGTTCGTGTTCTTCATGCTGATCCTGGTGCTGGGCGCGAACTTTCCGGTCATGTTCGTCGGATGGGAAGGAGTCGGACTCTGCTCCTACCTCCTGATCGGGTTCTGGTTCAACGAGAAGATCAACGCCGACGCCGGCAAGAAGGCGTTCATCGTGAACCGGATCGGGGACTTCGGCTTCCTGGTGGCGATGTTCCTCATCTTCACGCGCTTCGGCTCGCTGGACTTCGAGACCGTGTTCGCCAAAGCGCCGACGGTACTGCCGCCGGGCAGCGGCATCGCCGCGGCGATCACCCTCTTCCTGTTTCTCGGCTGCACCGGCAAGTCGGCCCAGATTCCGCTGTATACGTGGCTCCCCGACGCGATGCAGGGTCCGACGCCGGTGTCCGCCCTGATTCACGCGGCCACCATGGTCACCGCTGGCGTCTATCTCGTCGCCCGCTGCGCCGTGTTGTTCGCCCTCTCGCCAGTCGGCAGTGCGACCGTCGCGGGCATCGGCGCCCTTACAGCGCTGTTCTCCGCGACCATCGCCCTCAAGCAGTGGGACATCAAGCGGGTGCTGGCGTACTCCACCGTCTCCCAGCTGGGCTACATGTTCGTGGGCGTGGGCAGCGGAGCCTATGCTGCCGGCATCTTTCACTTGACCACCCACGCGTTCTTCAAGGCTCTCCTGTTCCTCGGCTCGGGAAGCGTGATCCACGCCGTGCACCGGGCGCACCATGCCACCCATAGCCACGAGGACGCCCAGGACATGCGCAACATGGGCGGGCTCGCTCGTCATCTGCCATGGACGGCGACGTTGATGTGGATTGCGACGCTCGCCATCGCCGGGATCCCGCCCCTGGCCGGCTTCTTCTCGAAGGATGAGATCCTCGGCGCCGCGTTCGCCGAGGGCGCGGTCCGGCCGGTGTGGTACACCTTCTGGGCCATGGGCCTCGCGGCGGCGCTGCTCACGGCGTTCTACATGACGCGGCTCATGCTCTACACCTTCCATGGACCGAACCGCACGGGCGAGCGCGAGCGTGCATATCTGCACGAAGCGCCGCCCGTGATGACCGTCCCGCTCGTCGTGCTCGGCGGCCTCACGGTACTCGGGGGTGCGCTGAATCTTCCGCCACTCGTCGGCGGGGGCTCCTTCCTGGAGCACTGGCTCGAGCCCGTGACCGCGGCGGCGCAGCGGATTCGGCCCGCAGTCGAGGTCGCGCACACGACGGAATGGGCCCTGGTAGCCGGTGCGGTCTTGATCGCCGTGCTGGGGATTGCGGCCGCGTTCCGAGTGCTGAAGCCCGAAGCGCTCGTACCCGCGCACGTCGCGCCGCCCGAAACCGGGCTGGCCCGGGTGCTCTGGAAGAAGTGGTACGTGGACGAGCTATACGACGCGGTGATCGTGCGACCGGTGATGTGGGTGTCGCGCGAGGTACTGTGGAAGATCGTCGACGTCGGCCTCGTCGATGGCCTGCTCGTGAACGGCACGGCGACGGCCTCGCGGTTCGTCGGCTGGGTAGGAAGCCGGCTGCAAACGGGTGAGGTCGGGGTGTACGTGGCGTTCGTCCCCGCGCGCCTGGCGAAGCACGTCGCCTTCGCCGCCAGCCTGGTCGAGTTCGCGATCTCGGTTCCGCTGTGGTGGACCTTCGCGCCCGATGGTGGGATGCAGTTCGTCCTCGACGTGCCGTGGATTCCGGCCTGGGGCATCCGCTACACGGTGGGCGTGGACGGGATCTCGCTGTTCATGGTGCTGCTCACCACGTTCCTGGTGCCCCTCTCGGTGCTCGGGAGCTACTCCTACATCACGACGCGCGAGCGCCCCTTCTACTGCCTCATGCTCGTTCTCACATCGGGGATGATCGGCGTCTTCGTGGCGCTCGACCTCTTCTTCTTCTATGTGATGTGGGAAGTCATGCTCATTCCGATGTACTTCATCATCGGCGTGTGGGGCGGGGAGCGGCGCCTGTACGCGGCCCTCAAGTTCTTCGTGTACACTTTTGTCGGCTCGCTGCTGATGCTGGTGGCGATTCTCGCCCTGGTGTACTTCGTATCGCAGCGGACGGGCGTGTACTCGTTCTCGTACGCGCATTTGATGGCACACCTGGGCGGGCTCGGCCCGGTCGCGTTTTGGCTGTTCGGCGCCTTCTTCCTCGCCTTCGCGATCAAGGTGCCGATGTTCCCGTTTCACACCTGGTTGCCCGACGCGCACGTCGAGGCCCCTACTGCCGGATCGGTGCTGCTCGCCGGCGTGCTCCTGAAGATGGGCACCTACGGATTCCTGCGCTTCGCACTGCCGCTGTTCCCGTCGGTGGCGCTCCACCCGGCGGTGCAACGGGTCATCGTCGCCTTGTCGCTGATCGGCATCGTGTACGGCGGCCTCGTGGCGATGGTGCAGCCGGACTTCAAGAAGCTCATCGCCTACTCGTCGGTCGCACACCTGGGCTTCGTCATGCTCGGCATCTGGGCGCTGACGCTCCAGAGCGTGCAGGGCGCGCTGCTGGTGATGATCAATCACGGCATCTCGACGGGCGCGCTTTTCTTCTTGGCCGGCATGCTGTACGAGCGGCGGCACTCCCGCCTGATCGAGGCGTTCGGCGGGATCGCGAAGGTCGTGCCCATGCTCGCGGCGGTGCTCACGATCGTCTCGCTCTCGTCGATCGGGCTGCCGGCGACGAACGGCTTTGTCGGCGAGTTCCTCGTGCTCCTCGGGACGTTCCGGATCTACCCGGTGGCCGCGATGATCGCCACGGCCGGCGTCATCGTTGCCGCGATGTACCTGCTGCCGGCGCTGCAGCGGGTCATCTATAACCCCCTGGACAAGCGCGTGAACGAGACGCTCCCCGACCTGTCGCTGCGGGAGCTCGCGGTCCTGGTGCCGCTGCTCGCCGGCATCCTCTGGATCGGTGTGTACCCGAAGCCCATTCTCCAGCGGATGGAGCCCAGCGCCCGCGAGCTGATTCAATCCGTGCGGCTGAACGCCGCGGTCTTTACGGCGGAGCGATGAACCTCGACCTCGCGCAGTCCGGCGACCTGCTGCAGGCCCTGCTGCCCGAGCTCGTGCTCACGGGCTCAGGGCTGGTGCTCCTGCTCGTGATCGCCTGGCGCCACCGCACCGCTGCCGATCTGCGGCTGGCGGCGTGGGTCACCCTGGCGGGCCTCGCCGCCGCCGGCGCCGCGGCGTGGTGGCTGTGGTGGCACACCGCGCGCGCGATCGGGAGCCCGGGAATGATCGCTGTGGACGACTTCCGCTTCGTCGCGGATTGGCTGCTCCTGGGGACGGCCGGCCTCACGGTGCTCGTGTCGTTCGACTACCTCGAGCGCGAGCGTCTGCTCGCGCCCGAGTATTACGCGCTCCTGCTGTTCGCGACCCTGGGGATGCTGCTGATGGTCGGCGGGGACGATCTCATGGTGGTGTTCCTCGGCCTCGAGCTCATGTCGGTGGCGGTGTACGTGCTGGCCGGCATCAACCGCCACAGCCCGGCCGCGGCGGAAGCCGCGCTCAAGTACTTTCTCCTCGGCGCCTTCGCGTCGGGGTTTCTGCTGTACGGCATCGCGCTGGTGTACGGCGCCACCGCCGCGACCAACCTGAGCCAGATCGGCGCGCAGGTCCGGACCCTGGGGCTCGGCGGCAGCCCGATGCTGCTGATCGGTCTCGGTCTCCTGCTCGTCGGCTTCGGGTTCAAGGTGGCGGCGGTGCCCTTCCATATGTGGGCGCCCGACGTGTACGACGGCTCGCCCACGCCGGTGACCGGCTACATGGCCACGGCCGTCAAGGCGGCGGCGTTCGCGGCCCTGCTGCGCGTCCTGGCAGAATCGTTCAGTGACGTCGGGGCATGGCAGCAGATCGTCTGGTGGCTGGCGGTCGCGACGATGGTGGTGGGAAACCTGATCGCCCTCGCTCAACGCACCGTGAAGCGCATGCTGGCGTACTCATCGATCGCCCACGCCGGGTACCTACTCGTGGCCGTCGCCGCCCGGTCGAGCCTTGGCTCCGCCGCCTTCGTCTTCTACCTGGTGGCTTACTCCCTCACCACGCTGGCGGCGTTCGCGCTGCTCGCCGCCAAGGGCCGGGATGGCGAGCGCGACGTGCTGATCGACGATCTCGCCGGCCTGGCGACCCGGCGGCCGTGGCACGCGCTCGCGCTCGCCGTGTGCATGCTCTCGTTGCTCGGGTTCCCGGGGACGGCGGGGTTCATCGGGAAGTGGTACATCCTGGTCGCCGCCACCACGGCGCGGCAGCTCCCGCTGGCGGCGGTCCTCGTCCTTACGAGCGTCGTATCGGCGGGCTACTATCTCCCGGTGATCATGGCGATGTACATGCAGCCCGAGCCGTCCGAACAGGCGCACGCCGGCATGCGTCTGGGCCGGCTGGGGGGCGTCGTGGTGGCGGTGTCGGTCGCCGGACTGCTGGTACTCGGCGTTCGCCCCAACCGCCTGCTCGACCTGGCGCGCACCAGCGGCGATGGGCTGCGCGCGTCACCGGCCGCTCCCGCGGCGACCGCGGTCTCCACGCCCACGCCGACCGGGCGATGACGGAGGGCGGGCGCCCATGAAACTCCCCGCTACCATCTTCCGCGAGTACGACATTCGCGGCACCGTGGGCGAGCAGCTCACGCCCGAGGTCGCGCGCGCCATCGGTCAAGCCGTTGGCACGTTCGCGTGGGAGCGCCTCGAGCGTGCGCCCAGGTTCGCCGTGGGCCGCGACAATCGCCCCTCGGGAGCCGGATTCGCGCACGCCGTCCTGTCCGGCATCGAAGCCGTGGGCGGGCATGCCGTGGACGTGGGCGAGCTGCCCACCCCGGCGCTCTACTTCGCGACCCACGTCCTCAACGTGGACGGCGGCATCCAGGTGACCGGATCGCACAATCCGCCCGAATTCAATGGCTTCAAGCTGGTGCTCGATGGGGAGGGCATCTACGGACAGGACATCCAGGTCCTGCGCCGTCTCATCGATGAAGGGCGCACCCCCGGACGTCCGGGCGGTGGCCGGAGCGAGGAACGCTCGGTGCTGCCGCGCTATCGGGACGCGATCGTGCAGCGCAATGGCCCGCTCGCTCGGCCGGTCAAGGCGGTGGTCGACTGTGGCAACGGCGTCGCCAGTCTCGTGGCAGTGGACACCCTGCAGCAGCTCGGCGCGCAGGTCGTGCCCCTGTTCTGCCAGTCCGACGGCACGTTTCCCAACCACCACCCCGATCCGACGGTGCCCGAAAACCTGCGGGACCTGCAGGCGGCGGTCCGCCGCGAGGGCGCGGAGCTGGGCATCGCATTCGACGGCGACGGCGATCGCATCGGCGCCGTGGACGAGCAGGGCCGCCCGGTGTTCGGCGACACCCTGTTGGTGCTGTTCGGTCGCGACTTGGCGCAGCGCATGGGCCGAGGGCACGCGGTGATCTTCGACGTGAAGTGCTCCGAGGTGCTCCCGCGGGAGCTCGCGCGCGCGGGCCTCGAGCCCACCATGTGGAAGACCGGGCACTCGCTCATCAAGCAGAAGATGAAGGAAACGGGCGCGCCCCTCGCCGGTGAAATGAGCGGCCACATGTTCTTCGGTGGCGACTGGTACGGCTTCGACGACGCGTTGTTCGGCGCGGCGCGGTTGCTGCGCTACGTGGCGCAGCAGGGCGGGCCGCTCTCGCGCCTCCTGGCCGATCTCCCTGCCACCGTCTCCACGCCCGAGATGCGGGTCGATTGCGCCGACGACCGGAAGTTCGACATCGTGCGGCGCGCGGCAGGACACTTCGCCGCCAAATACCCCGTGTCCACCCTCGACGGCGTTCGCATCACGTTCGCGCAGGGCTGGGGATTGTTGCGTGCGTCGAATACCCAGCCGGCGCTGGTACTCCGCTTCGAAGCGGCCACGGCCCCAGAGCTCGCCGCTTACCGAACCGAAGTCGAAACCTGGCTCGCCGCCGAGACCCGACCCGTGTGAAGCCCGCGGCCCGGCGCCGGGCGCTGGTCGTGGGAGTCGGATTGTTGGTCGCGCTGCTCGTCGGCGGCCGCTGGCTCGCGCTCGAGACGGCCGAGCGCGCTTGGGGCGTGAGCCTGCCAGGAGGCAGCGCGTACCTGGTCGCCCGCGACTTCGCACGGCTCGTTTCGGGCCTGCTGCTCGTTGGCGCGGTCGCCTGGAGCACGGCGAACCTGCTCTTCGTGTATCGGTCCATCGGCTCCATGCAGCTGTCCCGACGCCTCGGCGATCTCGAAATCGTGGAGGCCGTCCCGCAACGCGTGCTCCTCGCCGGCACGATCGCCAGCGGCATGGTGTTCGGATTTCTCCTGACACTCGGTACCGGTGACTGGTGGATGGCCGCCGCACTCGCGTCACGCCCGGTGCGGTTCGCGGTGACGGAGCCCGTGCTGCACCGGGACGTGGGCTATTACCTGGCGCAGCTGCCGTGGACGGAGCGGCTCTGGGCCTTCGCGCTCGTAGCCGTGTGCTCGGCCACCGTGATCGTGGGACTGTTGTACGCGGGGATCGGCTCGCTGCGGTTCCGCCGTTGGCTCCCCTACGCGAACGCCCACGCCCGGGCCCACCTCGGCGCGCTGCTCGCCTTGCTCGGGGTCACGCTCACCTGGGGTGCTCTGCTCGATCCGCTCGAGGCCGTCGCCGGGCTGCACGGCACCCTGGCTCCCCACGCGCTCGGCGCCCGCGTCGCCGCGGCGCCGGTGGTCACCGCGGCCGGCGTAGTCGCCACGGTCGTGAGCGTGATCTGGGGCCTGCGCGAGAAGCCGGTACTGCTCGTCGCCGCCTGGAGCACAATGCTCGCGGCCTCACTGCTGGGATTCGCCGTGATCCCGGCAGCGCTGGCGGGGAGCGCAGACCGGATGGACCTGGCGCTCGCCGCCGAGCGCCAGCGCCTCGAGGGCATCGCGTTCGGCGTCACCGTGCTGGCCGAGCGCCCCCCGCCGGGGTACGCGAGTCCCGACGCAGCGGCCGCCGCCGTGCCGCTGTGGGATGCCCAACGGGTACTCGCCGCCGCCGCGTCACGCGCCGATCTGCGAGGCCCCACGCCATCCCGGGCGACACCGGTTGCGGCCGCGCTGTCGCCGCCCACGTCGCAATACGCCGACCGCTGGGGACGGGCCACCTGGCTCGTCGCGCTCAAGCCGAACGTCGACAGCGTCCTGGCGCAGCAATCGTCGCCTGATTGGACTGCGATGCACCGCGGCGCCTGGGCGCGGGTCGGGCGGCCGATCGCCGCGATCGAGGACGACACACTCCTCGAGTTCGCACCCGTCCCCACGCGCGACTCCGCCAGCTGGTTCGGCGCGCAGTTCACGGAGTTCGCCGTGGCGGCGCCCGATACCTGGCCCGCCCTGAGTGAATCGGGCATTGCGCTCTCCGGAGCCTGGCGCCGGACAGCGCTCGCTTGGGCACTGCAGAGTCCCGCTCTGGCACGCCACGAGACCGACGGCCTGGTCCTGCTGTGGCGGCGGGATGTACGGTCACGCCTCTCCCGGCTCGCACCCTTCGCGCAGTTCGACGAGCCCGTCCCGATCGTGGCGGACAGCGCCCTGTGGTGGCTGGCCTATGGGTACCTCGAGGCCGACGCCTTCCCGCTCGCGCGGCCGGTGGACGCAGGCGGAGGGGGAGGGGGAGGGGGGGGGGGAGCCACCCCCGACTCGGTGCGATACCTCCGCGCCGGGCTGGTCGGCACGGTTCGCGCCGGGTCCGGGGACACGCGACTGTACCTGGCGCCCGGTGCGGACTCGCTCGCCACCGCGTGGGCCGCGCTGCTCAAGCCGCTGATCAGACCATTCGACAGCCTACCCACCCAGCTTGCCGGGCGGCTTCCGTTCCCGCGGCGCGCGTTCCGCGCGGCGACGGCGCTCGTGGGGCGCTGGCGCGCCGACACTACGGCGTGGAGACCGCGACCACGGGAACCGTTCGACATCGTGGCGCCAGCGGGCGACGAGGCGTCCGACCGAGAGGGAAGCAGCAGGGGCGCGGGCACGGGCCCCCGTGTTTGGATGGCGCAGGCCTTCGAGGCGGGCAGCACGCTCGTGGCGCTGGTCGCGGCAACCCTCCCGCCCGAGGGGCCGCGTGTGTCGGTCTGGCGGCCCACCCCGGGGGAAGGCGTGCGCCTGCCGCCCCTCCTGGTCGGCTCGCCCCGAACGACCGCCCCGGGCGTGCCGCGGCTATGGCGGGTTGGCAGCACCGTCTTCTTCGAGCAGGCGCTCTTCTCCGAGCCCGCCGGCGGCGCGCCCCCGACCGGCATCGACACGGTGTTCCTCGCCTGGGGCGAACGCCGGGGACAGGGTACGAGTCTGGGCGCGGCGCTTCGCGCCCTGCTCGCAACGAGCGGCGCGAGCACGCCCGCCGACACGACCCTGGCGGCGCGGTGGCGACAGGCGCAGCGCCTCGCGGCGCAAGCCGACGCGGCCCTGGCCGCCGGCGACCTGGAGACGTTCGGCCACCTGTACCGGCAGTTGAAGGAGCTGCTGGGGCGCGGCAAGCTTGCTCCGACCCCTGACCGCCGCTAGGTTGCGCCGCCGTGCAGTCCCCCCTCCCCCCCCGTCCCGGTACCATCGTCGTCGCGCTCGGCGGCAATGCCGTCGCTCCTCCCGGGGAGCGGCCGACGATCGCGAACCAGTTTCGGCATACGCGCGCGAGCCTCGTGCCGATCGTGGACCTCGCCCGCGAGGGATGGCGCATCGCGCTGGTCCACGGTAACGGCCCCCAAGTGGGGGACGAGCTGGCGCGCAACGAGATCGCCGCCGACCAAGTCGAAGCGCTGCCGCTCGGCGTCCTGGTTGCCGCGACCGCCGGCTGGATGGGCTACATGATCCAGCAATCACTGCAGAACGCCCTCGCCCGTACGGGCGTCGAGCGTCAAGTCGTCACGTTGATCACGCAGACGTTGTGCGAGGCCAATGATCCCAACCTGCGGAATCCCACGAAGCCGATCGGCCACGCACTCGATCCGGTGCGCGTCGCGCGATTGCAGGCGCGGGGTATGCCGGTGAAGGAGGAGCAGCCCGGCCGGTGGCGGCGCCTCGCGCCGAGCCCGCGACCGAGCGCCGTGGTCGAGCGCGAGATGATCCGGCATCTCGTGGCCGCCGGCCACATCGTGGTCGCATGCGGCGGCGGCGGGCCGCCGGTCTACGACGATCCGCTGCTGCGCCTCGAGGGTCTGGACGCGGTGGCGGACAAGGACCGGGTGGCGGCGATCCTCGGACGCGAGATCGCGGCCGACGTGCTCCTCATCCTCACCAATGTCGATGCCGTGTATCATGCGTACGGTACGCCGGCCCAGAAGGCCATCCGCCGGCTCACGCTCGCGCAAGCCGATCACCTGCTCGCGGGGAAAGAGCTCGGCACGGGTAGCATGCGCCCAAAGGTCGAAGCCGCGGCCGATTTCGTCCGGTCGGGCCGCGGAGAGCAGCGCGCCATCATCGCCGAGCTGGCGGCCGGCCTGCCCGCGCTGAGGGGCGAAGCCGGCACTACGATCGAGAGGAATTGAGGGTGAACCTGCACGAATATCAGGCACGCGACATTCTGAGGCAGCGCGGCATTCCAGTCCCGCCGGGCGAGGTGGCGACCACGCCCGACCAGGTCCGCGCGATCGCGACTCGCTTTGGGGACAGGGTCGTCGTGAAGGCGCAGGTGCACGCGGGCGGTCGTGGCAAGGCGGGGGGCGTGAAGCTCGCGGCCACGCCCGCCGAAGCCGCCGAGCATGCATCGAAGATCCTGGGCATGACGATCAAAGGCCTCACCGTGCGTCACGTCCTGGTGACGCCCGCGGCCGACATCGCTTCCGAGAGCTACCTCGGCATCATCGTCGATCGTGCCGCTCAGCGTCCGGTGGTGATGGTGAGCGCCGCCGGCGGCATCGACATCGAGGAGGTAGCGGCCCGGACGCCGGAACGGATCCACCGCCTGGCGGTCGACCCGCGTTACGGCCTCCTCGGGCATCAGGCGTTGGGCCTGGCGCTCACGCTGTACCGCGACATCGCCCAGGCGCGCGCCGCGGCCGACATCATGCAACGGCTGTACGCGGCGTGCTACGCCATCGGGGCGTCGCTGATCGAGATCAATCCGCTCGTGACGACCCGCGACGGCGCGGTCACGGCGCTCGACGCCAAAATCGTGATCGACGACAACGAGCTCGAGCGTCATCCGGAGATCGCCGCCCTGCGCGACTCGGGCGCCGAAGCACCCTCGGAAGTCGCCGCCCGCGCGGCCGGGCTCACGTTCATCAAGCTCGACGGCACCGTCGGCTGCTGTGTGAACGGCGCCGGACTGGCGATGGCCACGATGGACCTCGTGAAATACTACGGCGGCCAGCCCGCGGACTTTCTGGACATCGGCGGACGCTCGAACCCGCAGAAGGTCGTCAGCGCCCTGAAGATCATCACAGCCGACCCGAGCGTCCGCGCGATCCTGTTCAACATCTTCGGCGGGATCACGCGCTGTGACGACGTGGCCAACGGCATCGTCCAGGCCACCCGGGAGTTCCGGCTCACGGTGCCCCTCGTCATCCGCCTCACCGGCACGAATGAAGAGCTCGCCGTCAAGATCCTCACGCAAGCGGGCTTCTCCGCGCTGACGGACATGGATGAGGCCGTCAAGCAGTCGGTCGCGCAGGCGGCGGCATGAGCATCTTCATCGACCAGCAGACGCGCCTCGTCGTGCAGGGCATCACGGGACGCGACGGGTCGTTCCATGCCCGTCAGATGATCGCCTACGGCACGACGGTGGTCGCCGGCGTGACGCCGGGGAAAGGCGGGCAGCGCTTCGACGATACCGTCCCCGTGTTCGACACGGTCGCGGAGGCGGTGCGGGAGACCCAGGCGAATACGGCGGTCATCTACGTGCCCGCGGCCGTGGCCGCGTCGGCCATCTTCGAAGCCGCGGACGCGGGGATCCCGCTGATCGTCTGCATCACCGAGGGGATCCCGGTGCTGGACATGACCCGCGTGCTGCCCTTCGTGCACGAGCGCGGCGCGCGCCTGATCGGCCCCAACTGCCCGGGGCTCATCTCGCCGGGTCGGAGCAAGGTGGGCATCATCCCCGGGAACATCTGCCGGCCGGGACGCGTCGGCGTCGTATCCCGCAGCGGCACCCTGACGTACGAGATCATCCACCAGCTGTCCACACAGGGATGGGGCCAATCCACGTGTATCGGTATCGGCGGCGATCCGCTCATCGGCACGAACTTCATCCAGTGCCTGTCGGGTTTCCAGGCGGACGCCGAGACCGACGCGATCGTCATGATCGGCGAGATCGGCGGCACGGACGAGCAACAGGCAGCCGAGTTCGTCCAGCAAACGGTGACGAAGCCGGTCGTCGGGTTCATTGCCGGGCAGACCGCCCCGCCGGGCCGCCGCATGGGGCACGCCGGCGCGATCATTTCAGGGTCGAGCGGCACGGCCGCCGAGAAGATGGCCGCGTTCGCGCGCGCCGGCATCGCCGTCATGAAACGTCCGGCGGACGTCGTCCCTCTCTTGCGGGAGCGGATGTGAAGCTCCGCGACGTGCTCAGGCCCGAGCACATCGTCGTGCCGCTCGTCGCGACGACGGTGAAGCAGGCGACCGAGGTGTTGGCCGACCGACTGGTCGCGGCCGGCGTCGTGGCCGATGCGCAACGCCTGAATGCCGTGATCCGCCATACCTGGCCGGAAGACATGGTGAGCGTCGGAGAGCACGCGTTTCTCCCGCATTTTCGCACCGAGGCAGTCCGCAGCCTCGCGACGGCGGTGGGCATCTCGCCCACCCCCATCCGCTGGGAGAAGGATCCTCATCGTTCGGCGCGGGTCGTCATTTTCATCGTCGCGCCGCTGCGCGACGCCGCCCTGTATCTCCAGGTCGTTGGCGCCTTCGCGCGCACGCTGGCCGACCCCGAAAACGTGCTCGCGCTGCTCGCGGCCCGCACGCCCGACCAGGTGATGGCGCTCGCCGCCCTCGATGTGGTGGAGCTGCCGAGCCAGCTCACCGTGCGGGACATCATGACGCCTCAGGCGATCACCGTCGGTCCGGACCGGACCCTGGGTGACGTCGCCCGCCTCATGGTGGAGCGCGACATCCGCGCGCTGCCCGTAGTGGACGAGGGGGGCGCGCTCATCGGAATGATCACCCATCGAGAGCTCCTCCGGTTTCTCATGCCCCACTTCGTGCAGCGAACCAAGACCGGTGAGTTCCACGCGCCCACCCGCTCGCAGCTGCAGCGCGGGTCTTCCGATCCGCAGCTCATCCCGGCCAGGGAGGCGATGGCCCGGTCGGTGTTGTGCCTGGCCGAAGACCAGACGCTGTCGGACGTCGCCAATCTCATGAGCTCGAAGGACGTCGACCGCTTCCCGGTCGTGCGGGAGGGGGTTGTCGTCGGATTTCTCACACGGGCGGACGTCGTCCGCCGCCTCATCGCACCCTAACGCCCATGCTCACGCTCGCGATCATCAAACCCGACGCGGTCAAGAACCGGCTTACCGGAAAGATCCTCGCCCACCTCGAAGCCGACGGCTTCGTCGTACGCGCCGCGCGGCTCGTCAAGCTCACGGTGGCCGAGGCGGAGAGCTTCTACGAGGTGCATCGGGCGCGTCCGTTCTTCCGGCCCCTCGTGACCTTCATGACGTCGGGTCCGGCCCTGGCGCTCGCCCTGGAGCGCGACGACGCCGTCATGCGCCTGCGCGACGTGATCGGGGCGACCGACCCCGCGGAAGCGAAGCCGGGGACGGTCCGTAAGCTCTACGCCGAGTCCAAGGAGCGGAACGCGATCCACGCCTCGGACTCGCCCGAAAACGCCGCCCGCGAAGTGGGGTTTTTCTTCGCCGAACGGGAGTTGCGGGGCCTCTAGGGCGGGTCGGTGACAGTTCGCTTGACGCAAGTGCCACAAGGGTTTAGCTTCGGTTGCGCATGCTACAGGTCGACCTGCGGGAGCTCGCCCGTGGCGCGGTCGAAACCCGAGCCGACCTCCCCGCAAACGATCCCCTATTCGAGGGCCTCGACGTCGTGCTGACCGACCCGGTGCGCGTGGCAGGCCGCTTGCAGGCAGCAGGGGAAGGGCGATTCTACTGGCACGGCTCGCTCGGCACGCGCATGGCAGGACAGTGCCGGCGGTGCCTCGCGGCCGTCTCCGTCCCGGTCGAGGCCACGATCGACGCGCTGTTTTCCCACGATCCGGACGCCCTGGAGGATCCGAGCTCGTACGCCCTGGCGCCCGAAGCCATCGAGATCGATCTGCGCCCGGCGGTCCGGGAAGAGTTGCTGCTCGCCGTTCCTCGGTGGGTCGTGTGTCGGGAAGACTGTCGCGGGCTCTGCCCGCGCTGCGGGAAGGACTTGAACGCCGGCCCGTGCGACTGCCCACCGGCTGTGGACTCGCGCTGGCGGGGACTGGCCGCCCTGAAGGACAAGCTGCGCGACTGAAAAGGATGACCTCATGGCTGTACCGAAGCGAAGGACCTCCAAGCGAAAGAAGCGCGCCCGCCGCACCCATTACAAGGCGGCGCCGATCGCGCTGCAGCCCTGCCCGCGCTGTGGGGACCTGAAGCGCCCGCACCGCGTGTGCCCGACGTGCGGCTACTACCGTGACGAGCAACGCGTGGCGGTCGAGGACGCCTGACGGTGATTCGGATCGCGCTCGACGCGATGGGAGGGGACAACGCGCCGCGCGTCGAAGTGGAGGGCGCGGTCCAGGCACTCCGGGACCTCCCGCCTGCCTTCCGGATCCAGCTCGTGGGGCGGACGGCCGAGATCGAGGCGGCGCTCCAGGGACACGGGACCGTCGATCGGGCCCGGCTGGAGATCGTGGAGGCGCCGGAGGTGGTGGGGATGGGCGAGAAGCCGCTCGCCGCCGTCAAGGGCAAGCCACGATCATCCATCGCCGTCGGGCTCGGCCTCCAGAAGGGGGGACAGTCGGACGCGTTCATCTCGGCCGGGAATACGGGCGCCGTGATGGCCGCCGCGACCCTGATGCTGCGACTGCACGCCGGCGTGCAGCGGGCCGCCATCAGCCCGCTGTTCCCGACGGCGGTACACCCCGTTCTGGTGCTCGACGGTGGGGCCAACGTGGATTGCGATGCCCGCGAGCTCGTCGGGTTCGCGCATTTGGGATCGGTCTACGTGCGCGACGTGCTGGACCGGCCGCGGCCCGGTGTCGGCCTGATCAACGTCGGCGAAGAAGATGAAAAGGGCAACGCCGTGGTGAAGGAAGCCCACCAGCTCCTCAAGCAAACGCCGGGCATCAACTACGTCGGCAACGTCGAGGGCCGCGATATCCTGGCGGGCCAATGCAAACAGGGCCGGATCGACGTGGTGGTATGTGACGGCTTCGTCGGGAACGTGATCCTGAAATTCTACGAATCCGCGGGGCGGATGTTCATGGGCTTGATGAAACAGGCCTTCCCCGACGTGCTGGGCCGGCCGGAGGCGAAGCAGTTGTTCCGGTTCCTCGACTACTCCGAGTACGGTGGCGCGCCGCTGCTCGGCGTGAAGGGCGTCGTGATCATCTGTCACGGCTCCTCGCCGGCGCGCGCCATCATGAGCGCCGTACGCGCCGCGGCCCACATGGTCGAAACGCACGTGGACCAGGACATCGGCGCCGAGCTCGCCGGGGGCGGGGCGGGAGCGGCCCGGTGAAGCGTCCCATCGCCCAACTCGTCGGAACCGGTCGGTACACGCCCAAGCGCGTGATGACCAACGACGAGTTCTCGAAGATCCTCGACACGTCGGATCAATGGATCCGGGAGCGCACCGGCATCCGCGAGCGCCGGGTGGCCGGGCCCGACGAGTCCAACGCCTGCATGGGCAAGGCCGCGGCGGAGCAGGTGCTCCAAGAGACCGGCCTCACGGCGGCCGATATCGATGCTCTCGTGGTGGCGACCTGCTCGCCCGACCGGCTGCTCCCCTCGCAGGCGTGTGACCTGCAGGCGCTGCTCGGCGCCAAGCACGCCGCCGCCTTCGATGTTCAGGCCGCGTGCACCGGCTTCCTGTACGCGCTCAATGTCGCGGAAGGACTCGTCGCGTCCGAGCAGGCAGAGCAGGTGCTCGTCGTCGCCTCGGAGAAGCTCACGTCCATCATGGACTGGACCGACCGCGCCACCGCCGTGCTGTTCGGTGACGGTGCGGGGGCCACCCTCGTGCGCAAGAGCACGGGCGGGCGGGGCATGCTGTCGAGCTACATGAAGTCCGACGGCGCGCTCGCGGAGCTCCTGTACCGGCCCGGCGGCGGCGCCGCGCATCCGCCCGACGCCGCCCTGCTCACCGACCACTCCTACTACATCCAGATGGCCGGACGCGAGGTGTTCAAGGCCGCGGTCCTCTCGATGGCGGATGCGTGTGACAAGGCGCTCGAGCGCGCCGGGCTCACGAGCGCCGACATCGACCTGCTGATCCCCCACCAAGCGAACATTCGTATCATCGAAGCCACGGCCAAGCATGCGGGGCTGCCGATGGACAAGGTCTACGTGAACGTCGACCGCTACGGCAACACCTCGGCTGCGTCGGTCGCGATCGCTCTCGACGAGGCCGTGCGATGCGGCCGGCTCAAACCGGGCATGAAGGTGATGTTCTGCGCCTTCGGCGCAGGCTTCACCTGGGCGAGCCTGGTGGTGCAGTGGTAGCGACCAAAACCACAATCTGGCTCTGCCCGGGGCAGGGCGCACAAAAAGTCGGCATGGCCAAGGACCTGGCCGAGCGGTTCCCGGCAGCGCGGCAGGCGCTCGAAGCGATCGATGGGAAGCTCGGCTTCGCGCTCTCCCACCTGATGTTCGACGGTCCCGAAAACGAGCTCACCGAGACCCAGAACGCCCAGCCGGCGATCCTGGCGCACAGCGCCGCAGTGTTCGCCGCTTTGGGCTCCGCGATCGACGGTGGAGGGGGGGAGAGGGGGGGGACCGTCGCGGCAGCGGGACACTCGCTCGGCGAATACACGGCCTACATCACCGCCGGCGCGCTCGGCGCAACCGAGGCCGCCGCCCTCGTGCGTCGCCGGGGGGAGTTGATGCAACAGGCGGGCACGGAGCGCCCCGGGACCATGGCGGCGGTCCTCGGCCTCGCGACCGCGGAGGTCGAGGCGGCGTGCCGTACCGCCTCGACCGGCGGGGCCGTCGTCGTGGCTGCCAATATCAACGCGCCCGACCAGACCGTCATCTCGGGCGACCCCGCGGCCGTGGCCAAGGCAGGGGAGGCGTGCAAGGCGCGCGGCGCCAAGCGGGTGGTTCCGCTCAAGGTGAGTGGTGCGTTCCACTCGTCCCTGATGGCTCCGGCGGCGAACCATCTGCGACTGGCGCTCGAGCGCGCGCCGTTCCGGGATCCCACGTTCCCCGTGATCGCGAATGCCACCGCCGAGCCCGTCCGCGACGCGGGTCGCGCGCGCCGCCTGCTCGCCGATCAGCTCACGTCCCCGGTGCGGTGGGTGGCCTGCATGCAGCGCGCGGCGACGCTCGCGGACGAGGCGCACGGCGAGGCGACGGCGCCGCGCGAGGTCCAGTTCATCGAGATCGGCCCCGGAAACGTCCTGGCCGGCCTGCTGCGGCGCATCGTGCCGGGGGCCAATGTGATCTCCCTCGGAACCGCCGACGAGGTCGCGCGCTTTCTGGAGGCCGCGTGACGGAATCGGGGTGCAGGTGAAGATCGATCTGACCGGCCGAGTCGCCCTGGTGACAGGCGGCAGCCGGGGGATCGGGCACGCGATCGCCCGGTCGCTCGCGGGCGTGGGCGCGCAGGTGGCGATCCTGGGGCGGGACAGTGCAAAGGCGCAGGAGGTCGCGCACGCGCTGGCCAACGGGGCCGCCCGCGGCTACGGCTGCGATGTCAGGGACGCAGCCCAGGTCGAGTCGACCGTCGGCGCGGTGGAGCGAGACTTCGGGCACATCGATGTTGTGGTCAACAACGCGGGCACGACGCGCGACAACCTGCTGTTCCGGATCGGCGAAGACGACTGGGACATGGTGATCGACACCAATCTGAAGGGCGCATTTCTCGTGACCAAGCACGCCGCCCGGGGGATGATCAAGCGGCGCTGGGGACGCATCGTCAACATCACGAGCGTCGTGGGCATCTCCGGCAACAAGGGGCAGGCGAACTATTCCGCCTCGAAAGCCGGACTGATTGGGTTCACCAAGGCCGTCTCGAAGGAGTTGTCATCGCGTAACGTCCTCGTCAACGCCGTGGCGCCGGGATTCATCGATACGGAGCTGACGCGGTCCATCGGCGAGGCCGCCCGGAATGCACTGATCGAGGCGATTCCGCTGGGCCGGCTGGGACAGGGCTCCGATGTGGCGGCGGCGGTGCTCTTTCTGGCGTCCGACTTCGCGAGCTACATTACAGGTCAGGTGCTGGTCGTGGACGGTGGGCTGGTGCTGTGATCCTTTTCCCACACCCCGATTGAGGGTACCCATGCCAATGGACATGAAGCAGCTCGAAGAGAAGGTCAAGGACATCATCGTCGAAGAGCTGGGCGTCGAGCGGGACAAGCTCACCTCAGGGGCGAGCTTCATGGAGGACCTGGGTGCGGACAGCCTCGACACGGTCGAGCTGGTGATGGCCTTCGAAAAGGAGTTCGACATCGACATTCCCGACGAAGAGGCCGAGAAGCTGCGGACCGTGGGACAGGCGTTGCAGTACCTGCACGAGAAAATGGGGAAATAGCCGATGGCGCGCCGGGTCGCGATCACGGGCCTCGGGTTCGTGACGCCGCTGGGGACGAACGTGCAGAGTACCTGGGAGGGCCTCCTGGCGGGCCGCTCGGGGGCGGGGCCGATCACGCGCTTCGACCCCGCGGCGAGCCCCGTGAAATTCGCCTGCGAGGTGAAGGGGTTCGACCCGGCACGGTTCCTGGACAAGAAGGAAATCCGCCGCCTCGACCTGTTCGCGCAGTTCGCCATCGGCGCCGCGGAGCAGGCGGTGACGGACGCGTGCCTCGCGCACAACTGGGACAAGGTCGACCTGAAGCGTGTCGGCGCCATCGTGGGGACCGGGACCGGCGGACTCCAAACGTTCGAGGAGAACGCCCGGGCCCTGTTCGAGAAAGGCCCGAGCCGGGTCTCGCCATTCTTCGTCCCCATGTACATGCCGAACGTCGCCGCGGCGCTGATTTCGATGCGGTACGGGGCCAGGGGGCCGAATTACTGCACGGTGTCGGCGTGCGCGTCGTCGGCGCACAGTGTGGGGGACGCGCTCGAGCTGATCCGCCACGATCGGGCGGACATCATGATCGCGGGCGGCGCGGAGGCCGCCATCACGCCGCTCGCCGTGGCGAGCTTCGCGAACATGAAAGCACTGTCGGAGCGCAACGACAGCCCCGAGACCGCCAGCCGCCCGTTCGACAAGGACCGCGACGGGTTCGTCATGGGGGACGGCGCAGGCGTGCTGATCCTCGAGGAGTGGGAGCACGCGCGGCGCCGGGGCGCGAAGATCTACGCCGAGGTCGTGGGCTTCGGCCAGACCGCGGACGCGCACCATATCACCGCCCCCGCGCCGGACGGCTCCGGCGCCCAGGAGGCGATGCGTCTCGCCATGCGCGATGGAGGGATTCAGCCCGATCAGGTCGGCTACATCAACGCCCATGGGACGTCGACGCCGCACGGCGACGCCGCCGAGACCGCCGCCGTGAAGGCCGTGTTCGGCGACCGGGCCCGGAAGCTCATCTTTGGCTCCACCAAGTCCATGACCGGCCATTTGCTGGGTGCGGCCGGTGCCTTCGAGGCAGGCGTCTGCGCCCTCGTCGTTCAGACGGGCCTGATCCCGCCGACCATCAACCAGTTCACGAGGGATCCGGCCTGCGACCTCGACTCGGCCCCGAACAAGGCCGTGAAGCGGCACGTGGACGTGGCGCTCTCGAACTCGTTCGGGTTCGGCGGGCACAACGTGACGCTCGCCATCCG
>QHUS01000070.1:43573-90200 GCA_003222035.1 Gemmatimonadota bacterium
TCCAATCCAACGACCTCCTCACCATCGGCCGTCTCGCCGACGCGGCGAACCGGCGCCGCAACGGCGATCGCGTGTTCTTCGCCGCGAACCAGCACATCAACCCCACGAACGTGTGCGTCCTGCGCAACACGTGCGTGTTCTGCTCGTTCGCGCGGATGCCGCAGGAAGAGGGGGCGTACACGCGTACGCTCGACGAGGTCTTCGCCGAGGCCGACGCGGCACGCGACAACCCCACCCGCGAATTTCACATCGTCGGAGGCCTCCACCCGAAGCTGCGGCTCGCGTACTACGTCGACATGTTCCGGGGCCTCAAGGCGCGGCATCCCGACGTCCACATCAAGGCGCTCACCGCCGTCGAGATCGCGCATCTCGCGCGCATCGAGCAGCGCTCGGTCACGGACGTGCTGCTCGCCCTCAAGGAGGCGGGAGTCACCAGCCTTCCGGGCGGCGGCGCGGAGGTGTTCAGCCCCGCAGCCCGAGCGACCATCGCCGACAAGAAGCTGTCGGGGGAGGAATGGCTGGCCGTGCACCGCGAGGCGCACCGGCTGGGTCTGCCCTCGAACTGCACGATGCTGTACGGCCACGTCGAGACCCTGGCCGACCGCATCGATCATTTGCTCGCCCTGCGCGCGCTCCAGGACGAGACGGGCGGCTTCCTGACGTACATTCCGCTCGCCTATCACCCCGACCACAACGAGCTGGGTGAGGCCCTCGGCCGCACCGGCACGGCGACGTCGGGCTACGACGACCTGAAGAACATCGCCGTCGGGCGGCTCGTGCTCGACAACATTCCCCACGTGAAGACCCACTGGCCCATGGTGACGCCCTTCATCTCCCAGGTGGCGCTGGGCTTCGGGTGCGATGACCTGGAGGGCACCGTGGTGTTCGAGCGCGTCTACCACGAGGCGGGCGCCGGAACGCCGATGTGGCTCTCGTACGATCAGATCGTCAGCCTGATCCGCGGGGCGGGGAAGGAGCCGGTGGAGCGCGATTCGCTGTATCAGACCGTCCGCACCTTCGAGGACTGGGAGCCGGGCGCGGCGCGGGCGCGGGCCGAGGGTCCGGAAGGCCCTACGTTCCAGATCGCTCACCGACCCCGGGCGCAAGCCCGGGGTGCCCGGCAACCGCCCGTGCTCTCGAGCGTCGTGGACGGCGCCGAATGAGAGTCGGCCGCATCGGCTACATCAACTGCGCGCCGGTGTACGGCGCCATCGACCGGGGGATCGTGCGGGCCCCGGCAGAGCTCGTGACGGGAACGCCCGCGGAGCTCAACGATCTGCTGGTCGCGGGCGAGCTGGACGTCAGCGTGATCAGCGCCGTCGAGTATGCGCGCCACGCGCGCGATCTCGTACTGCTGCCGGACATCGCGATTTCGTGTGACGGACCCGTCCGCAGCGTCGCGTTGTTCAGTCGGCGGGCCGTCGGACAGTTGGATGGCCGGACGGTCCTACTGTCGGCGTCGTCGCGCACGTCCGTCGCGTTGCTCGAGCTCTTGTGCCGGGAGGTCTGGAAGGTCGAGCCCCGGTTCGCCGAGGCCCGCGCCGAGGCACAAGACTTGGAAGCGCTGGCCGCGCTGCCCCATGAGGCCGTGCTCGTGATCGGCGACGCGGCGCTGACGCTCGCCGCCCGGGGCACTTACCCGCATCGCTACGACCTCGGTACCGAGTGGAAGGCGTGGACCGGCCTCCCCTTCGTCTTTGCCGTGTGGGCCGCGCGCCGCTCGACCGATGCCACGGCCGTGCGCCACGTCCACGAGGCCTTACTCGCGGCGCGCACCTGGGGGCTTGCCCACCTCGACGAACTCGCCGCTGTCGGGGCTCGTGCGTGCGACGTGGAACATGCAACGTGTCTCCGGTATTTGAGCGGCCTCGATTACGCGTTCACGTACAAGCACCTCGCCGGGCTGACCGACTTCTTCCGCCGCCTCGCGGCGGACGGCATCGTGCCCGACGGGTCGCTCCAGTTCCTGCACGTGGCGTGACCATGGTCGATCGCTCGAGTCCCGAGTTCCGGTCCTACGTCGAGCTGTACGAGCGCGCGTCGCTGCTCGAGCTGGGCACGCTGGCCCACCAGGCGCGCTGGCGGCTGCATCCCGACGAGACGGTCACCTACATCATCGATCGGAACATCAATTACACGAACGTCTGCGTGGCCGACTGCAAGTTCTGCGCGTTCTATCGCCGCCCCAAGCACGGCGAAGGCTACGTGCTCTCATTCGAGGAGATCGGGCGCAAGATCGACGAGCTGAAGGCCATCGGCGGGGTGCAGATCCTCATCCAGGGGGGGCACAACCCCTACATCCCCTTCGGCTGGTACCTGGACCTGATGCGCTACATCAAGCGGCACCACCCGATCCACATCCACGGGTTCTCGCCGTCGGAGGTGGACTTCTTCGCGGGCCGCTTCGGCATGACGCTCGAAGAGACGATCCGCGAGCTCGTGGCCGCCGGACTCGATTCGATCCCCGGCGGCGGCGGTGAGATTCTGGTCCAGGACGTACGAGACCGGGTCGCGAAGAAGAAGGCGGGCGCCGACCGCTGGCTCGACGTGATGGAGACCGCGCATCGCCTCGGCCTCAAGACGTCGGTGACCATGATGTACGGGTTGGGGGAAACGCTCGCCGACCGGATCGAGCACCTGTTTCGTGTCCGCGAGGTTCAGGCTCGCACCGGCGGCTTCACGGCGTTCATCTGCTGGCCGTTGCAGCCGGAGCACACCGAGCTGGCCCATCTCGAGAAGACCGACGCGGTCACGTATCTCCGCACGCAGGCGATCGCGCGCGTCGTGTTGGACAACGTGCCCAATATCCAGGCTTCCTGGGTGACGATGGGACCGAAGATCGGCCAGGTGGCGCTCACGTTCGGCGCCAATGACTTCGGTTCACTCATGATGGAGGAGAACGTCGTCTCCGCCGCGGGCACCACGTGGCGTATGACGCTGCCCGAGATGCAGCGGCTCATCGCCGACGCAGGCTTCGTGCCGCGCCAGCGGCGCCAGGATTACAGCGTCATCGAGGAGGCGGCCTGACGTGCCGGACGTGCTGATCCTCGTCGGCTCCGAGAGCGACAAGCCGCGGATCGAGCCCGCCTTCGACGTACTGAGCAAGGCGGGCGTTTCGTACGAGTTCTACGTATCCTCGGCCCACCGGCAGCCCGACCAGACGGCCGAGCTCGTGAAGGGCGCCCGCAAGAAGGGGTTCCGGGTCGTGATCGCGGGCGCCGGCCTGTCCGCGGCGCTCCCCGGCTTCGCGGCGTCGCTCACCGACCTGCCGGTGGTGGGCGTGCCGTTCGCCGTGGGTCCCCTGAACGGGCTCGATGCCCTGCTGGCGACGGCACAGGTGCCGGGGGGCGTGCCGGTGGCCGCCGTCGGCATCGACAACGTGAAGAACGCGGCCTTGCTCGCGATCCGCATCCTGAAGGCGTAACTGCACGTTGTGCACACGCCCGTGTGGACGACGTTGACAACCACGTGTGGCGTCAACGCCACGTGAACGGGGAGGACCGGCTGCCATGCGCGTCGGGATCGGGTACGACTCGCACCGCTTTGCCGACCGCCGCAAGCTGATCCTCGGCGGCGTCACCATCCCCCACCTGCAGGGGCTCGCGGGGCATTCGGACGCCGACGCGGTGACTCACGCGCTCACGGATGCCATTCTCGGGGCCTCCGGCCTCGGCGACATCGGCACGATGTTCCCCCCGACGGATCCCCAGTGGCGCGACGCCAACTCGATCGAGTTGCTCAAGCAGGCCTACCAGCGCGTCGTCGCCACCGGCCTCAACTTCGTGAGCGCGGACATCACCGTCATCCTGGAACGGCCCAAGCTCACCCAGTACATCGATGCGATGCGCGACAAGCTCGCGGCGGCGCTCGTGACCGGCACGTCCATGGTGGCGGTGAAGGCGAAGACCAACGAAGGCATGGGATGGATCGGACGCGGGGAAGGGGTCGCCGTCATCGCCGTGGCGGTCCTCCAGTAGGTTCGTCTGAGCGACTTCCTCGGGTTCCTCGAGGGGCTCCCGCCCGGACCGCTGTACGCCCTGATCACCGCGCTGGCGGCGCTCGAGAACGTGATCCCGCCCCTCCCGGCCGACACGGCGGTCGCGCTCGGTGCGTTCCTGGCCGGTCGGGGTCGGCTCCTGCCGTGGGCCGTGTTCGGGCTCACGTGGAGCGCCAACTTCCTGTCCGCGTCCGGCGTCTATTGGCTGGCGCGACGCTACGGCCGGGCGTTCTTCACCGGTGTCACCGGCCGGCGGCTGCTGCCGGCCCCCGTATTCGCGCACATCGAGGGCCAGTACCAGCGCCACGGGGTGTACGGCATCTTCATCGCGCGCCTGCTTCCGGTCTGGCGGGCGGTGGTCCCCCCGTTCGCCGGGATCGCCGGCGTGTCGGCGCCGCGAGCGCTGATCCCGCTTGCGCTGGCATCGGCCCTCTGGTACGGCCTGCTGACGTGGATAGTGGCGTCCCTGGGTACCAACCTCGATGCGGTCATTGCCGTGCTGGCCCGCGTCAACTGGATCCTTGGCGCGATCGCCGGCGCCGCGCTCATATTTCTCGCCGTGTGGAGTCTACGACGGCTGAAACGCTGATGGATCTGGCGGCGGCCTCCCCCGCGCCGTTCCGGCTCGAACAATTCCGGGACTACCTCACCCTGGAGGTGGGGAACAGCGCCCATACGGTCGCCAACTACGTCCGCGACGTGCGGCGTCTCGCCGACTACGCGGCCAGCAAGGGTGCGCGCCGTCCCGAGGACGTGACGAGCGCTCAACTCCGCGAATTCGTGTACGCGCTCAAGGACCTGGGGCTCGCGCCGGCCACGATCCGCCGTCAGATCTCCGCGCTCCGCACCTACTATCGGTACCTGGTGGGCGAGGGCCACGCCGCCCGCGACCCGACCGAGCGGCTGGAGTCGCCCCGGCTTTGGCGTCGCCTGCCCACCGTCTTGTCCGTGCCGGAAATCGAGCGGCTCCTGGCGGCCCCCAACACAGACGAGCCGCTGGCGGTCCGGGATGGCGCGCTGCTCGAGCTCGCGTATGCGACCGGGGCCCGCGTGTCCGAGCTGGTGGGGCTCAAGCTCCAGGACGTCGTGTACGAGGAGAGAGTCGCGCGCCTCTTCGGCAAGGGCTCCAAGGAGCGCATCGTGCCGGTGGGCCGGCGCGCCCTCGGCGTGGTAGCGCTGTACGCCCGCGAGGTTCGGCCCCGCCTCGACAAGGGGAAGGGGAGCGGCATGCTCTTCCTCAACGCCCGTGGCACGCCGCTGACGCGGGTGGGAGCCTGGACGGTTATCAAACGGGCGGCGCGGCTCGCGAGACTCACGAAGCGCGTGACCCCTCATACCCTACGCCATACGTTTGCGACCCACCTGCTCGAAGGCGGTGCGGACCTCCGCGCCGTCCAGGAAATGCTCGGGCACGCGGATCTCGCCACCACGCAGCTGTACACCCACGTCGACCGGGACTACCTGCGCACGGTGCACAAGACGTTTCACCCACGAGGTTGAGGGGTATGTCCCGCGCGTTCGTGAAAGAGGATTCCGGAGACCGCGTCCCCCGGCGCCATTACACGCTCCCGCCGCGCAGTGACCCCGGCTTCGACGCCGCAGCCGCCCAGGCGCTGCTCGAGGCCGCCCGCGTGGACGAGACGGCGAGCGCCGAGCAGGCCACGGGCTATTACTGGGGAGAAGCGAAGCTTCGGCCCCACGTCCTGCGGATCCTCGAGGGAGCGCGCGCGGCTGGCGACGAGCGCCTCGAGCAGTTGGCCCAGCGCTTCCTCGCATGACGCCTCCGCCGTGCCCGAGCTTCCGGACATCGCGCTGTACCTAGGCGCCCTGGCGCCCAGGGTAGTAGGCTCCCGGCTCGAGCGCCTGCGCATCGCGAGCCCGTTTCTCCTCCGGACCGCGGAGCCCCCGGTCGCCGATCTCGCGGGACGACAGGTCGTGGCGGTGCGCCGCATCGGGAAGCGCATCGTCCTCGCATTCGACGGCGACACCTTCGTCGTCTTGCATCTGATGATCGCCGGGCGGCTGCACTGGAAGCCCGCGGGCGCTCCGATCCCGCGTCGGGCGGGGCTCGCCGCGTTCGATTTCCCGAACGGCACGCTGCTGCTCACCGAAGCCGGCTCGAAGCACCGGGCCTCGCTCCACGTCGTGCGCGGCCGGGAAGCACTCGCCGCCCACGATCGCGGCGGGCTGGACGTGCTGACCGCGACCCTCGAACAGTTCCGCGAGGCGTTGGTCCGGGAGTCACACACGCTCAAGCGGGCGCTCACCGACCCCCGCCTGTTCGACGGGATCGGCAACGCCTACTCCGACGAAATCCTCCACGCGGCCCGCCTGTCGCCGCTCCGCCTGACGACGCAGCTCACAGCCGACGAGGTGGAACGGCTGTTTCGCGCCGTGCGCGACACGCTCGTAACGTGGATGGAACGACTGCGCACCCAGATGGGCGACGCGTTTCCGGAAAAGGTGACTGCATTCCGCGAGGGGATGGCCGTGCACGGCCGCTTCCGCAAGCCGTGCCCCGTGTGTGGGTCGCCGGTGCAACGCATCCGGTATGCCGAAAACGAAGTGAACTACTGCGCCACCTGTCAGACCGGGGGCCGGCTCCTCGCCGACCGGTCCCTCTCGCGGCTCCTGAAGCAGGACTGGCCGCGCTCCCTGGAGGAATGGGAGGAGCGCGCAGCCCGCTGACGTCGTGGACACCCGGCCCGTCACCTTTGAGCTCGCGTTTCAGGTCGCGCCCGACGACATCGACGAGCTCGGGCACGTGAACAACGTCGTGTACCTGCGCTGGGTACAGGACGTCGCCGCGGCGCACTGGACCTCCGTCACGAGCGCCGACGAACGGGCCGAGATCGGTTGGGTCGTGCTCCGGCACGAGATCGACTATAAGCACCCCGCCCGCCCCGGCGACCGGCTGATCGCGCGCACCTGGGTCGGCCCGCCGAGCGCCGCGACGTTCGAGCGCCACACCGAGATCCTTCGGGCGCGGGACGATCGCTTGCTCGCCCGTGCCCGCTCGCTCTGGTGCCCCGTGCATCCGGCCAGCGGCCGGCTGCGGCGCATCGATCCCGCGTTACACGACCGGTTCTACGCGCGCTAGATTCCGCCATGCTCTTCGTGCTCGACAACTACGACTCTTTCACCTACAACCTCGTCCAGCTGTTCGGGGAGCTCGGCGCGGAACCGGTCGTGTATCGCAACGATGCGCTCACGGTCGAGCAGGTGCTCTCGCTCAAGCCCACCGCCGCCGTCTTGTCGCCGGGCCCGTGCACGCCCGAAGATGCCGGGATTCTCGTCCCGCTCGTCCGGGCCCTCGCCGGCAGGGTGCCGGTGCTCGGCGTCTGCCTCGGCCACCAGGCGATTGGCGCAGCGTTCGGCGGCCGGGTCGTCCGGGCCGACCGGCTGATGCACGGCAAGACCTGCGCGGTGATCCACGAAGAGGACGAGCTCTTCGAGGGGATTCCCAGTCCCGTGACCGGAATGCGATACCACTCGCTCGTGGTCGAACCGCGATCCCTGCCGAAAGACCTCGTGATCACGGCCTGGAGCGCCGACCGGCCGAAGGACGCTGAGATCATGGCGATGAAGCACCGCCGGCAGCCGCTGTACGGTGTGCAGTTCCATCCGGAGTCCATCGGCACTGAGCACGGGAAGCAGTTGCTCGAGAATTTTTTGCGCATCGTGCGCGCCACTGCGTGACGCCTTAACGCTCTCTCGTTCCACCGTTTAGGCCCAGGGGTAGACGCCACGGCACGGATTTTGTATGTTCCCCCGTGCCCGTCCTCTGTGTCGTTCCAGCGCGGCTGGGCTCCAGCCGTCTCCCTCGCAAGCCGCTCCTCCCGCTGGCAGGCGAACCGCTCATCCTCTGGGTCGTCCGACGCGTGGTTGAGGCGGGTATAGCGGATCGCTTGGTCGTCGCCACCGACGCTCGCGAGATCGCCGCCGTGGTGGAGCAGGCCGGGTACGAGGCGGCCATGACCTCTCCCGACCATCAGTCAGGTACCGAGCGAGTCTCAGAAGCCGTTGCCAGTAAGACGTTTAACTCATTTGACGTAGTCCTGAATGTGCAGGGCGACGAGCCCCTGGTCGCGCGTGCCGCGCTCGAGGGGGCGGTAGCCAGGGTGCGCGGCGGAGACCCGATCGGCACCGCCGCGGGCGACTTGAACGCGGCGCTGGCGGCGGATCCCAACCGCGTAAAGGTGGTGCGGGACGCGCGGGGGCGCGCGCTCTACTTCTCCCGCGCGCCCATCCCGTTCGATCGCGACGGCCGCGGCGAAGCGACGTACCACCAGCACGTGGGCGTCTACGCGTATACGAGGGATGCGCTCGAACACTGGGTGAGGCTCCCGCCAGTCGCGGAAGAGCGCTGGGAGCGGCTCGAGCAGCTGCGGCCGCTGCTGCACGGGATTCCGATTGGCGTGGCGCTGTTCCCTGGACCAGCGGCGCCGGGCGTGGACACGGCAGACGACCTGCGGTACGTGGAGGCACAGTTGACCCGCCACCTGAGGGAGGTGAGTCCGTGAGCTCGACGAAGTACATCTTCGTGACGGGTGGCGTGGTGTCGTCCCTCGGCAAGGGCATCGCGGCCGCCTCGCTCGGCCGGCTTCTGGTGGAGCGCGGCCTGCGCGTCACCATCCAGAAGTTCGATCCCTATATCAATGTGGATCCCGGCACGATGTCGCCGTTCCAGCACGGTGAAGTGTACGTCACCGACGACGGAGCCGAGACCGATCTCGATCTCGGTCATTACGAGCGATTCATCGACCGCTCGTTGTCGCAGGTCAACAACGTCACGACGGGGCGGATCTACCTGTCGGTGATCACGAAAGAGCGCCGCGGCGAGTACCTCGGCTCGACGGTGCAGGTGATCCCGCACATCACGGACGAGATCAAGGCGGCGATCCGCCGGCTCGCGCCCGACCACGACGTCGTCATCACCGAGATCGGTGGAACCGTGGGCGACATCGAATCCCTGCCGTTCCTCGAGGCGATCCGCCAGTTCCGCCAGGAGGTTGGGCGGGACAATACGCTGTTCATTCACCTCACCCTCGTTCCCTTCATCGCCGCCACCGCCGAGCTCAAGACCAAACCGACCCAGCACTCTGTGCGAGAGCTCATGCAGATCGGAATCCAGCCCGACATCCTGATCTGTCGCACCGAGCGGCCGTTGTCGGAGGAGCTGAAGCGGAAGATCGCGCAGTTCTGCAACGTGGACTTTGGGTGCGTCGTGGAGAGCCCGGACGTGAAGTCGATCTACGAGATCCCGCTCAAGCTGCACGACCAGGGACTCGACCGCGAAGTGTGCGCGCGGCTCCATCTCGACACCAAGGAGCCCGACCTGCGCGGCTGGGCGCAGATGGTCGAGAAGATCCTCAGTCCCGCCGAGCACGTGCGGATCGCGGTCGTGGGGAAATACACCGAGCTCGCGGACAGCTATAAGAGCATTCACGAGGCGCTGGGGCATGGAGGCATCGCGAACGAGTGCGGGGTCCAGATCGAGTGGATCTCGTCCGATCGCTTTACCGATCAGGCGACCGCCGGCGAGCTGCTGCGACCGTACGATGGCTTGCTCGTGCCGGGCGGGTTCGGCGTACGCGGGATCGAGGGCATGCTCGAGGCGATCCGCTGGGCGCGGGAGCAGAAGCTCCCGTTCTTCGGGATTTGCCTGGGCATGCAGACCGCGATCATCGAGTTCGCGCGCGATGTGGTCAAGCTGGCCGACACGAACTCCAGCGAGTTCGCGCCCGAATGCGAGAATCCGGTGATCGCGTTGATGCGGTCGCAGGAAGGCATCCAGGAGATGGGGGGCACGATGCGGTTGGGCGCGTACCCGTGCAAGCTGCGCCCGGGCTCGCGCGTCTCCCAGGCATACGGCGCACTCGAGGTGAGCGAGCGCCATCGGCACCGCTACGAAGTGTCGAATGCGTACCGCGACGTGCTCGCAGAGTATGGCATGCGCTGTTCCGGGCTGTCGCCCGACGGGTCGCTCGTCGAAATGATCGAGCTTCCCGATCACCCCTGGTTCCTCGGCTGCCAGTTCCACCCCGAGCTCAAATCCCGCCCCACGCGCCCGCACCCCCTGTTCGCGGGCTTCGTGGGCGCCGCGCGGCAGCAACGCCGCGCCCGGCGGGGAGGGGGGGCAGTCGGGGCCGAGGACGCAGTCGCCCACCCGGGGCGGCCGTCCCAGCTCGCCGGCCGTCGCGACTGAAATGGCGCTGCACTTCGGGGGATCCGAGTTCCCATTCCTCATCGCCGGCCCCTGTGTCGTCGAGTCGGACGACCTGAACGTACGGGTGGGCGAAGCGCTGGCCGAGCTGGGAGCGAGACTCGGGATCCACGTGATTTACAAAGCCTCCTACGACAAGGCGAACCGCTCTCGCCTCAAGGGCGCGCGCGGACCCGGGCTCGAGCGGGGCCTCGGCGCCCTCGCGAAGGTCCGCGGCGCCACCGGGCTGCCGATTCTCACGGACGTTCACGAGACGCACCAGGTGCCGGCCGCCGCGCAGGTTGCCGACGTCCTCCAGATCCCCGCATTCCTGTGCCGCCAGACGGATCTCCTGGTGGCCGTCGGACGAGCGGGCCGGGCGGTGAACGTGAAGAAGGGGCAGTGGATGTCCCCCGACGGCATGAGCGGCGCCGTCGAGAAGGTCCGGGCCGGCGGCGCGCCCGAGATCGCCGTCACCGAGCGCGGGTCGTTCTTCGGGTACGGCGATCTCGTGGTGGACATGCGCAATTTCGCGCGCTTGCGAGCCGCCTGCGGCACGCCCGTCGTGTACGACGCCACCCACTCCGTGCAGCAGCCGGGGCAGGGGCTGGACGGTGCCAGCGGGGGCCTGCGCGAGTTCATCCCGCCGCTGCTGTATGCCGCCGCCGCGGCGGGGGCGGACGGGTTCTTCGTAGAGACGCACCCCGATCCGGACCACGCACCGTCCGACGGCCCGAATATGGTTCCGCTCCATCAGCTGGCGGGCATCGTTACCGTGGCGCTCGAGGTGTGGCAGCGGGCGCGGGAGGCGGTCCGTGCGTAGCCCCGTTCGCGGCTGGGACCCGATGCTCGACGCCGCCCTCGCCCGCCGCCTGAAGCTCGTCGGCTTCGACGTCGACGGCGTACTCACGGACAACGGCCTCTATGTGGGCATGGTCGGCGACCACCCGGTCGAGTTCAAGCGCTTCCACATCCAGGACGGCCTCGGCGTCCGCATGCTCCGCGCGGCGGGGCTCGCCGTCGTGTGGGTGTCGGGTCGGGAATCCGCCGCGACCGCCCTGCGGGCGCGCGAGCTGGCCGTGGATGAGCTGATCCAGGAGCCGACGGCTCGCAAGCTCCCGGTGTTCGAGGCCCTGCTGGCGCGCCGTGGCCTTGCCTGGCACGAGTGCGCCTTCGTGGGCGATGATCTCGCCGACCTTCCGGTGCTGGCACGTGTCGGCCTGCCGGTCGCCGTGGCGAACGGCGTCCCCGAGGTGCAGGCCGCCGCGCGACTGGTCACCACGGTGCCTGGCGGCCAGGGCGCGGTGCGCGAAGTGGCGGAGCTGATCCTCAAGGCCCGCGGCGAGTGGCAGGACCTGGTCACGAAGTACTTCGAGGAGGACGGCGAAGTCCCGCATGGAGCCCAACGATCTCGCTGAGCGCGGCCGCCGCGTGCTGGCCCTCGAGGCCGAGGCGATCCGCCGGGTCGCCGGGCAGCTGGGACCCGCCTTTGCCACCGCGGTCCGACTCCTCGCGGGCGCCAAGGGACGTCTGATCGTCTCGGGCCTCGGTAAATCGGGGCTCATCGGCCGAAAGATCGCCGCCACCTTGACCTCGACCGGCAGTCCCGCCTCGTTCCTCCATCCCGTGGATTCACTGCACGGCGATCTCGGGCTCGTGAGCCGGGACGACGTCGCGATCCTGCTCTCGAAGAGCGGAGCGTCGGACGAGCTGTTCGGCCTGGTCGGTCAGCTGAAGCGGTTCGGCGTGCCGATCATCGCGCTCACCGGGAACCTGGACTCGCCGCTCGCCCGCCAGGCCGACGTTGCGCTCGATGCGAGCGTCAGCGAAGAGGCCTGCCCCGAGACCCTGGCGCCCACGGCGAGCACCACGGCGGCGCTCGCGCTCGGCGATGCCCTCGCCGTGACCCTGCTCGAGGTCAAGGGCTTCAGGCGCGAGCAGTTCGCGGCGCTCCACCCCGGAGGGGTGCTGGGGAAAAACCTGCTGTTGCGCGTCGAGGACGTGATGGTCGCCAGGGAGATTCCGACCCTGGGACCGGAGCGCCCGATGCGCGAATGCGTGGTCCTGCTCGCCGAGAAACGGGGCACCGTCGCCGTCGTGGACGGCGCGGGAAGCCTGGTCGGCGTCGTCACGGCGGGAGACCTCACCCGGCTCATGGAGCGAACGGACCAGTTTCTCGGCATGCCGGTGCGAGAGGTGATGACCAAGACTCCGAAGACCACGACGAGCGACACGCTCGCGGGCGCCGCAGTCCGCCTGATGGAGCAACACGGCATTATGGCGCTCCCCGTCCTCGACGGGGGTCGCAAGGTCGTGGGAATGGTGCACCTCCATGATCTCATGAGGGCAGGCGCAGCGTGAGAAGAGCAGCGAGTTCGTCGCGCAAAAACGTCGCGCAAGGGCGTCCCGCGAAGGCGCCCCGTCGTCGCGGGACGTTCCGGTGCTACGTCGTGCCGTGCTACGTCTTCATGGGTGGGGCGGTGCTCGGGGCATGCGAAACGGGAATCAAACCCACAGCGATGATCGCCGCTCCCGACTCGGCGGATCAGGTGTTGCTCAGTATGTCGCACAACATCACGGACGCCGGGATCCAGCGCGCCCAGGTGAAGGCCGACACGGCATATTTGTACTCTCCGTCGCAGACGGCCGAGCTCCGCAACGTCACCGTCACATTCTACGATGTGCACGGGGCGCCGACATCGACGCTCACGTCGCGGGAAGGCACGTACCACTGGCGCGGCGGCGACATGGAGGCCCGGGGGAACGTGGTCGTCGTCCGCATCGACGGCGCGAAGCTCCGGACCGAGGTGCTGCGGTACAACCAGGCACAGAATAAGGTGAGCTCAGACAAGGCATTCGTCTTCGACGAGCCCGCGCGCCACATCGAGGGCGAGGGCTTCACGTCGGATCCGGACTTCAAGGTCGTGACCGCCATCCGTCCGAAGGGGACCGGCGGCAAGTTTACCTTACCGAACCAGTGACGGCCGCGATGCTCCTGCTCACCATGGTTCAGCAGCCTGCGACAGGTGACACGACAGCCGGCCGGCCGTGCGTCATTCAGATCGATTCGATCGGCCACAACTATCAGGAGGTTACCGTTCGGCAAGGGGAGAAGAACTATTTCGCGGGCGGTGGGGTTCTGGCCCATTGTCAGGGAACGGGCAGCGTGCTCTCCGCCGATAGCGTTGCGTTGTTCGCCGGCGTCGGCAGGTTAGACATGATCGGCCAGCGGCACCCGGTGCACATTCGCGACACGTCCATCACGCTCGACGCCTCGACGGCCTCCTATTTTCTCAGACAGGAACGTCTCGAAGCGCATAAGAACGTCGTCGCGCTCAATCGGAACAGCGGTTCTGTGCTGCGGGGCCCCAACCTCACCTACTACCGGGCCGTGAAGGGCGTGCGCGACACGCTCGAGCTGTACGCGTCCAGTCGGCCCACGATCGACTATCGCGCGACGCCGGACTCGGGCGAGCCGTACGTCATCGTCGGCGACCGCGTGCGGTTCAAGGGGAACGACCGCGTGTGGGGCGGCGGCCAGGTGACCATCGACCGCAGCGACTTCGCGGCTCGCGGCGACTCCATGCAGCTCGATCAAACCGCCGGCTTCGGCGTGTTGGTGGGTCAGCCACGCCTGGAAGGGAAGGGCGCCCGGCCGTACACGCTCACCGGTACCCGGATCGAGCTCGGGCTCGAGGGCCGCGACATCCGTCTTGTCAAGGCACTCGGCCACGGCGTCGCCACGGGGGTCGACTGGCGTCTGACCGCCGATACGATCCACCTGCACGTCGAAAAGAAGAAGCTGCAGCAGGCGTTCGCCTGGGGCCCCAAGGACTCGGTGCACGCCCACGCGGTGTCCACCCGCAACGCGATCCAGGCCGACTCCCTCGCCCTCGATCTTCCCGGCGAGGTGCTGACGGAGGCACGGGCCTCGACCCGGGGCGGGGGGGGGAACTCTGAAGACCGTCCTGCATCAGGTGATCGCGCGCGGGTCGGCGCGTGCGTTCACGCACCTGGCGAACGAGCACGATTCGCTTGGCCCCTCGCTCGATTATTCCCGCGGGGCGATAATCGATGTCCTCATGAAGGCAGACAAGGTCGACCGCGTGTGGGTGACCGGGAAGGCGGATGGCGTGCACCTCGAGCCGCTGCCGCCGGCATCCCCCGACTCCGCCAAGAAAGACACGGCGAAGACCACCGGGAAGAAGGCCCCCCGCGCCAAGGCTTCTGGTCGATGATCGCCGACCTGGTTGCAGCCCGAGACTCCTCGCTCCCGCTCGCGGCGGCCGCCCTCGCCCGTGTGGCGGACAGGGAGGGGCGGGCGCCGTTCAGCGAGCTGGCGGTCTCCTATCGTGAGGAGTTTCTGAAGCTGCGGGCTCATTCGCGCGGCGCGGATCTGGCGGAGCTGGGCGCTCTGTCGGTGGAGGAATTTCGCACCAGCCTGCGGACCTCGGTCCTGCCGCGGCTCGCGCTGATGAAAATCGTGACGTACCCGACGGCCGCCCTCGTGGATAGCGCGCCGGTTGCGTTCACCGCGGAGAGCTGGGCGGAGATGGCCGCCGATCGCGCCGCCACGGCCGACCGGTTGCTCGATGCCGCCGAGCACGCCCTCGCCCGCGCCGAAGCGGTGACCGGCGAGCACCCGGCGATCAGCGGGGGCAGCCGCCTCGAGGCCAGCGGGCTCCTGAAGGTTTACAAGGGTCGCCCTGTCGTGAACGACGTCAGCGTGCAGCTCGAGCAGGGCGAGATCGTCGGCTTGCTCGGCCCCAATGGGGCGGGGAAGACCACGACCTTCTACATGATCACGGGCCTCATCCGTCCCGACGGCGGCCGCATCGCGCTCGATGCGCGGGACATCACGGCCGAGCCGATGTATCGGCGGGCGCGGATGGGGATCGGGTACCTGGCCCAGGAGCCGTCGGTGTTCCGCAAGCTCACCGTGGAGGAGAACGTCCGGGCGATCCTCGAGACGCTGCCGCTCGACGACGCCCAGCGGGCGCAACGCCTGGAGCACCTGCTCGACGAGCTGGCGATCAAGCATCTGCGGCGTCAAAAGGGGTTTCAGCTCTCGGGAGGCGAGCGACGGCGCCTCGAGATCACGCGGGCACTGGTCACCGAGCCGAAGTTCATGTTGCTCGATGAGCCGTTCGCCGGCGTCGACCCCATCGCCGTGCACGACATTCAGACCATCGTGGCGGGTCTCCGCCATCGCGGCATCGGCGTCCTGATCACGGATCACAACGTGGAGCAGACGCTCGACATCGTGGACCGGGCCTACATCATGTTCGAGGGCAGGGTCCAGGTCGCCGGCACGGTGCGTGAGCTGGTATTCGACGACCGGGTCGCGAACCTGTACCTCGGGCCCACCCTGACGGCCCGCCTCCGTGCCCGCCTCGGGCAGCCGCAGCCCGTATGAAAACCGGCCTCCAGCAGCACGCCGCGCTCTCGCAGCAGCTGCGGATCAATCCGCGGCTGTACCAGGCGATGGACCTGCTGTACATGCCGCTGCTCGATCTGCAGCAGCATCTCAAGCAGGAGCTGCTCGGCAACCCGTTCCTCGAGCTGGTGGAGCCCGAGGAGGAAACGGAAGTCCCTTTGGCGGAGGAGGCCAAGGAGGACAAGAAGGAAGCCGAGAAGAACGACGAGCCCAACTGGGAAGAAATCCTGCTCGACGACGGTGGTGATCAGGGCGCGCCGCCGCGGGACTTGAGCGAGGCCCGGGAGTACGTCGAGCCGGTGCCGGTCGAGGCCAAGGACCTGGCGGACCATCTGCGGGAGCAGGTGCGCATGCTCGACCTGACGCCCCGCCAGCAGCTCCTGGCCGAGGAGTTCATCGGGAACATCGCGGAAGACGGGTACCTCGGCGCGACGCTCGACGAGATCGTGACCGGCGTGAACCAGGTGCTCGAGGCGCACGCCGAGCAGGCGCCCGGAGAGGTGAAGCCGCCGTTGTACACGGTGGCCGAGGCGGAGGAGATGCTTCGGATCATGCAGAAGCTCGACCCGCCCGGCGTGGCTGCCCGGGACCTGCGCGAATGTCTGCTGCTGCAGATCGAGGCCCGGAGCGAGACCGACACCCTGGCCTACCGGCTGGTGCGCGATGCGTTCGACGACCTCAAGGCACATCGCTGGAGCGACCTGGGGAAGCGGTTCGCGCTCGACGCGGCGGACGTGCAGAACGTGGCCGACGAGCTCGCCAAGCTCGATCCCAAGCCGGGCCTGCAACACTCCTCGGCCAGCGAGGCGTACATCATCCCCGACCTGGTCGTGGAAAAGATCGACGGGCAGTACAAGGTCTTCCTCAACGACTCGGGGCTCCCGCGGCTGCGCATCTCGAAGACGTACCAGGATATCGCGCGCGACAAGAAGAAGTTCCAGGGCGAGAGCAAGGACTTCATCAACCAGCGCATGAACAGCGCGCACTGGATGATCCAGGCCATCGAGCAGCGCCGCCAGACGATGCTCAAGGTGATGAATTTCATCGTCGATCGGCAGCGCGAGTTCTTCGACAAGGGGGTCGAGTTCCTGAAGCCGCTCACGCTCCGCGAGGTGGCGGACGTCATCAGCATGCACGAGAGCACCGTGAGCCGCGTGACGAACGAGAAGTACGTACAGACGCCCCGCGGCCTCCTGCCGCTCAAGTTCTTCTTCTCGAGCGGTCTCTCGACCACCACCGGAGAGGACGCGAGCGCGCGCGCCATCCGCGCCCAGATCCAGAAGATGGTGGCCGACGAGGACCCCAAGAACCCGCTCACCGATCAGCAGATCGTCGAGATGTTCGGCCAGAAGGGCGTCAAGATCGCGCGCCGCACCGTGGCGAAATACCGCGACCAGCTCAGCATCCTCCCGGCTCGCATGCGCAAGCGGCTGTGAGCCTCGCGACCGGCGCGGCCCTGCCCGAAGTGAGCGTCCTCGTCCCCGCGAAAGACGAGGCAGAGAATCTCCCGGAGTTCGTGCGCCAGGCGCGCGAGGCATTGTTGCCGCTGCCGTACACGTGTGAGATCGTGGTGATCGACGATGGCAGCCACGACGGCACGGCGGAGATGCTGCGCGATCTCTCGGCGAAGCATCCCTTCGTGCGGGTCGTGACCCATCGCAGCCAGCGCGGCATCGCCGACGCCCTCGCCTCCGGCGCCGACGCCGCGCGCGGCCGCATCCTCGTGTTCTATCCCGCCGACCTGCAGTACCGGCCCAGCGACATCCCCAGCCTGGTCCAACCGATCTTCGACGACTCGGCCGACCTCGTGACCGGGACCAAGCAGGGCCATTACGAGAAGCGCTTCGTGTCGTGGGTCTACAACGGCCTGTGCCGCTGGCTGTTCGGGGTGCGGGTCACCGACCTGAACTCCGTCAAGGCGTACCGGCGTGAGGTGATGGACGGCCTGACCACCCGGCCCGACTGGCATCGCTTCATGGTGGTCATCGCGGCGGCGCAGGGCTTCCGGGTCGCCGAACGGCCGGTGCCGGTACAACCACGCCGCGCGGGCAAGTCGAAGTTCGGGATCGGACGCATCCCGGTAGGCGTGCTCGATCTGCTCTCCGTGTGGTTCCAATTGCGGTTCGGCCGCAAGCCGATGCTGTTCTTCGGCGTGCCCGGCGCCCTCCTCATCCTGCTGGGCGGGGCAGTGGCCGTCTACGCGCTGATCGAGCGGTACGCCTTCCAGCACGGCAATCGAGCGTTCCTCTATCTCGTGCTACTGCTCGTGCTCGCGGGGCTCATCCTGTTCGGCTTCGGGTTCGTCGGAGAGATGCTCGCCGGGATGCGGGAAGAGGTCCGGTCACTGCGACGAGAGGTCGACCAGGTACACACCCGGGATTCATCGGATGGCACACCGTCGCGCTCGATGGACTCGGTACGAATGCAGTGACGCCGATCATTCGCTAGCATCGCGCACCAGCCGCACGCCGTAGCGGCCGAGGAATAAAGCCACCTCCTCCGTGAGGGGCGAGCCGTCCCGGCTGCGGGTCTTGCTCCCCAGATCGAGCCAGTAGACGCGCCGGTTGCGGAACGTGGCGAGCGTTTCCCGCGAGAGCGCAGCCTCGGCGAGCACTGTGTCCCCGCGTTCGGGCTCGACCCCCCCCCCTGGCGCGCCGCCGTGGCGTAGCCACAACAGGCGCCATGCCTTGCCCCGGTACCGGTACGCTCGAAATGGCGATTGTTCCTGCACCTCCACGCCGCTGTGCCGCGCGTAGCGGTCGAATTCCGCCATGATCGTCTCGACCAGCGCGGCCCGCTCACTCTCGCTCAGTTTGGTGGGAAATTCCGGCGCGGAGCGGATCACCTTCGCCGGCGACCCCACGGCCAAGCTGTTCGGCGGGATGGACCCGGACACGAGCGAGTTCGCGCCGATCACCGTGCCGTCGCCGATCGTGCTCCCGGGCATCACGAACACTCGCCAGGGAAGCCATACGCTCTTGCCGAGCGTCACCGGCTGATACGTCACAGGATAGCCCTCGAGCCCGCTGAGCCACACGCCGTGGGTGAAGATCAGACAGTGACCGCCGATGCCGGTGTCGTCGCCGATGATCACCGGCTTGGTCGGATTGATGGACGTGAGCTGCAGGATGATCGTGCGGCTGCCCAACGCGAAGCGCGACTCGGGCAGCTGCGGCCCGCCCACGTACACCTGTTCGCGAATCTTCGCATCCTCGCCCATCTCGATCGCCTCGCAGGACAAGTAGCTCATCATCCCGACGCTCGAGTAGACGATGCCGCCGAAGCCGAAGCGCACGCCGCGACCGATGCGGTATCCGAGCAGCAGCCGATACGCCAGGATCTTCAGCGCGCTCGGCAGCCAGCCGAACAACACGAGATGACGCCACGGAATCCGGTCCTTCGGGATGAGCGATTCGGCCATTGCAGACGCGCTCCGAGAGGCGTGGGGTCGGGGGGGTCGGGGGGTCGGGGGGTCGGCGTAAGATAAAGGTCGCGTGCAGGGGCGGCTATTATATTGTGTGCACTCGTGATCCGACTGCCCGCGCCCGAAGGCCTCAGCGGCATCGAGCGTTACGCGCTCGAACTCCTCATCGATCTCGCGCGTGTGCCACCGGTGGACGATCCCTCGGCGGACGTGGTCCGCCTGGTCGTCGCCGAGCGTGACAGCGACGCTCCCGATCTCCGAACGTGCGTCGCCCGGGATTGGTATCTCGAGCGCGGCGACGGCACCGTCTCCGTGCCGCGACCGGTGTTGCACCGGATCGGCCGGGTGACCACGGCTGCGGCGGAGCAGGGCGCCACTGCCCGCGACCGCTACGATCGGGTGCCCTCACAGGCGAACGAGGTGGTCCAGGCCGGCCTCGCCGCCGATCCGGTCGTTTCGCGAGCCGCCACGCTCCTGCGGGCCGCGGTGATCGCGAGCGCCGGCCGCCGTCCGGTGGCGTTGTCGGTCCCCTGGCCCGACGGCAGGCGATGGGCCGCGGCGTTCACCCACGATCTGGACATTGTGGCCTACTGGCCGCTGTTCACGCTGTTGCGCATCGCCGAACTGGCGCGCAAAGGAGAGCTGCGGCGGGTCGGGCGCGTCGCGCTCGCCGCGCTAGCGGCCATCGGTCGGAACCCCGTCGGGCGCGCCGTGCGCCACCTGCTCGACGACGAGCAGGCCCACGGCATTCTCTCCACCTGGTTCGTCCTCTGCGGCACACCGACGTTCGCCTCCATGCGCGCGGGAGACCTGACGTACCGACCTGAGGCTCGAGCGGCGCGGGCCATTCTCGGCGCGCTGACCGAGCGCGGGGCGGAACTCGGCCTTCACGGAAGCTTCGAGACCGCCGACCGGGAGGAGCTCTTTGCGGTGCAGCGCGGGCGGCTCGAGCGCCAGATCGGTCGCCCCGTGCAGGGCGTGCGACAGCATTTCCTGCGCATGCGCGGCGCCGCGACCCATCGCGGCATGACAGCCGCCGGCTTCCGGTACGATTCCACATGCGGGTTTTTCGATCGCAATGGCTTTCGGCTGGGGATCGCCGACGTCGTACCACTGTGGGACCCCGCCACCGAGCGTCACATGGGGCTCGACGAGGCGCCGTTCTGCTGGATGGATCGCACGTTGAGCAAGTATGCCGGCGTCGAAGACCCGGCGGCATGGGTCGCCGACGGCGACGCGCTCGCCGAAGCGTGCCGGCAGGTGGAGGGGGTGTGGGTAGGCGTTTGGCACCCGAACCTGAGCCCGCCGCTGGGGTACCCCGGGGCGCCCGACGCCTTGCGCGCGCTGTTGCGCGGCATCACGGCACGCCGGCCGTTTCTCGCGCCCCTGCGAACGATCGTCGAGTGGCGCGCGGCCCGCCGGAGTCTGCGCATCCGGCGCGTTGCACCGGACGGCCGGGTCGACGCTCACGCCAGGGTGCCGGGGCCCCGGCCGCTCAGCCTGGAAGACCCAAGCCAGCGCGTCCTCGCGACAATCAGGGGCTGAGCGCCGCAATCTCGGAATAGACGGCTTCCCATTTCGCCGTGATCACATCCCAGCTGAAATGGGTCCGCAGTCGCTCGCGTCCGCCCTCCGCCAGCCGCTGCGCGTACGCCGGATCGCGCGCCACCCGCTCGATGGCCTGCGCCAGCGCCCGCGGATCAGCCGGCGGAACGAGCAGGCCGGACACGCCGTCCTCGATGATGTCGGGGATGCCGCCGACGCGGCTCGCGATCGCCGGGATGCCGTAACTCATCGCATCGAGCAGCGCGACACCCAGTCCCTCCGTATCGCCGCGGGCGTCGATGATGGATGGCAGCACCAGGACGTCGGAGGTCAGAAAGGCCTGCTGCAGCTCGGCGTCGGGAACCTTGTTCCGGAAGTCGACGTCGACGTTGCGGTCGCGGGCGAGCGCCTCCAGCCGGTCCCGCTCAGGTCCGATCCCGATCGCGACGATGCGGGTGTCTACCCGTCCGCGCAACAGGCCGGCGGCCTCGATGAGGTACGCCAGCCCCTTCAATTCAACGAGCCGGCCGATGAACAGGATCGTGCGTTTGCCATCACCCGTCGCGACCGCGCGCGGCGCCGCGCGACCCGAAAACGGGGTCGTGTAGGGAATCACCGTGACCGGCACATCGACCAGCTCCCGGATCTCCCGCGCGGTCTCGGTCGAGATCGCGACCACGCGATCGGCACGGCGGCACGCCCAGCGCACGAACCCTTTGAGAAACGGCAGCGAGCGTTTCACCCAGCGCAGCTCGATGCCGTAGAACGTCAGGACGACGGCGGCGCGGCGGGCCGTTCTCGCCGCCCAACCCCACAGCGCCAGCGGCACGGGCCAGTGGACGTGGATCACGTCATAGCGCTCGCGGCGGCATAGCCGCCAGACCGCGAACATGCCGGCCAGGACGAACGGCGCCGGCATCAGGCGGTAGAGCAGGGAGCGGCGCATCCGGTCGGCCGCCGACTCGTCGTGGGTGAGCGCCTCCCACCGGGCGAAAAAGTAGCGGAACCGGTGCACCGGAATGCCGGCAAACAAGTGGTCGCCGGAGCCGTGATAGGATGGCGCGAAGACCTGTGCATCATGCCCCGCCGCGCGTTGCCGTTTGATCAGCTCGACCAGCCACGGCGCGATGATGTCGCGCTCATCGCGCGGAAACGCGGTCACCAAATGCAGGATGCGCATCGCCTCGAAGATAATTATCTTTGACGTTCGTTCCGATCCCACGTCGCGCACCGGGAGTTTCCATGGGGCGAGGAGCGCATGCGGTATCGGGTCGCGCACAGGCTCGCCCAGACCCGGCCGGGCCACGCCGTGCTCGACATCGGCGGGCGCGAAGGGGACATCCGCAAGTTCCTGCCCCAGGGCATCAAGTATCAGGGGCTCGACATCGCGCCCGAGTTCGCCGGTCCCGACGTGCTGATTCACGACATCACGAAGGGCTTGCCGTTCCCCGACGCGTCGTTCGACCGCGCCTTCATGATCGAGGTGCTCGAGCACACGCCCACGGCGTTTCAGACGGCGGGCGAGGTGTTTCGCGTGCTCAAACCCGGCGGCGTGTGGGTCGTCTCCGTTCCGAACCCGTATCACTTCAAAGAGATCATCTGGAATCTGTTCGGCGTCGCCGACAAGTGGGGGCACGTCTACAGCTGGACGAAGCAGACGATGACGCGCCTCGGAGAGATGAACGGATTCCGGCTCGCCGACTACGCCGGGACCTATTTCTACCCGCCGATTCCGGCTCCGTGGTGGCTGCTGGCACGATCCATTGCCTACAAGTTCGTGAAGGATTGAGCACGGGGAGTGGGTGGCTCCGGGCGGGCAAAGTCGTCGCCACGATCCTCGTGCTGGCCCTGGTCGCGCGCTCGCTCGAGCGCAACTGGGTCGCCTTTCAATCAGTTCAGGTCGCACTCGATGCCAAGATCGGGTGGCTCGCGGCGTCGGTCGCCGTCGTGTTTCTCACGTACGCTATTCAAATCGAATCGTGGCGGCGCATGCTGCGGGGCTGGGAGCAACGCCTGCCGTACGGACAGGCCGCGCGGGCTTGGGCGCTCGCGAACTTGGGGCGCTACCTCCCGGGAAAGGTCTGGAGTGTCGCCGGACTGGTCGTGCTGGCGGAGCGAGCCGGCGTGCGCCGCAGCGCCGCGGCCGTGTCCGCGTTTGCCATGCAGGCGGTGATTGTGGGAACGGGCGTCGTGCTGGTCGCTGCAGCGACGCCGCACGCTGCCTCGCCCGTGCTGTTGAGAGGAGCCGTGATCACCGCGGTGGCGCTCATTGGCGTACTGGCGTGGCGTCGTACCGCACGGTGGCTCGGGGCGCTGGCCGACTCGGACCTGCCCCTGCCGCCGCTGCCCGCCTCGGCGATCGTTCTTTCGAGCAGCCTCATGCTGTTGTCCTGGGCTACGTTCGGCGTGTCGTTCTGGATGCTCATACGCGGCTTGATCTCCACGGCGACCGTACCGCTGCCCGCCGCCATGGGCATGTTCGCGCTCGGCTACGTCATGGGGCTCGTCGCCGTCATCGCGCCCGGCGGACTCGGTGTGCGCGACCTCGCGCTCGTCGGGTTGCTCACGCCATTTCTCGGCAGCGGGGGCGCGCTGGCCGTGAGTCTCGCGTCACGCGTGCAGCTGACGCTCACTGAGGCCGGCGCGGCGGCCGCCGGCCTGCTCGTGAAGCCGGCAGGGAAGGAGGAGCGAACTGACCGTTAACCAGACGCAACCAACGCCGCCGGCGCAACAGGTATACGAGCCACGGTATCCGACGCTCGCAGCCTGCGGCCTCATGATCCTGTTCGTCGCGATCCTCGCGTTCCCGATGCTTCAGGGACGCTGGTTGGCGGCCCCGATGAGCGATCAGTACGCCAGTGCATACGCGGTACATGAATGGCAAGCGGAGCAGTGGCGCGCGTCGGGACACCTGCCGCTCTGGAACCCGATGATCATGGGCGGCCTGCCGTACATCGCGCCGGTGACGCACGGCGACGTGCTGTATCCGACGTCGTTCCTGCGGTGGTTTCTTTCGGCCGACAAGGTCACCGATCTGGGATTCGTCCTGCACTACATCCTCGCCGGCCTATTCACATTCCTGTTCCTGCGCCGGTTGCAGATCTCGTGGGTCGGCTCGGTGGTGGGGGGCCTCGCCTACCAGCTGTCCGGCATCATCATCTCGTACGCCAGGCCGGGCCACGACGGGAAGCTGTTCGTCTCGACGATGCTGCCACTCGCGTGCCTGGCGTTGCTGGCGGCGCTGCGAGACAAGCGGGCGTGGGGCTATCCGCTCCTCGCGGTCGCGGTCGCGTTGTGCCTGCTGAGCCCGCACGTGCAGACGACGTATTATCTCCTCATCGCGACGGCCCTGTTCGCGCTGTACCTGACCTTTGGCGAGCAAGCCTCCGAGCGGCTCGCCCCACGCCTGGGACGGCTCGGCATCGTGCTCGCTGCCGTCATCGCCGGGTTCGGCGTGGCGATGCCGCAAATCCTGCCATTTGTCGAGTACATCCCCCATTCTCCCCGCGCGGTCGCCTACTCCGGGGCGTTCGAGAATGCGGCATCCTACGGCGTTCCGTGGGACCACGTGCCGGGATTTCTGATCGCGGGATTTACCGGGGAATCGGAGACGTACTGGGGCTCGAATCCGCTGAAGCTGCACTCGGAGTACCTCGGGCTGCCGGTGATCGCGCTCGCGATCCTGGGACTCTCCCGCGGCGCCTCGCCGGAACGCCGGCGTCTGCTGTGGTGGATGGGTGGGATCTGCGTCCTGTTCCTGCTGATCGCGCTCGGCCAGGCGACACCATTCTACAAGCTCTGGTGGAGTGTCATGCCGTACGTGCGCAAGACGCGCGCCCCTGGCATGGTGTTCTTCGTCGTGTCGTTCTGTACGGCGCTGTTCGCGGCGTTCGGCGCGGAGCGGCTGGAGCGACGAGACGGGGCGACGCATGTCCGCGTCTGGCTCATCGCGGCCGGTGTCATCGCCCTTCTGGGGATCTCCGGGGCTTTCGGCCATCTCGCCGAGGCCATGGCCGCCCCCGAACGGGTCCAGCAGGCACAGGCGCTCGGGCCGACCATTCGGGTCTCGACCGTGGTCGGGGCCATCGCGCTGTTCGCCATCGCGCTGCTCGCCTCCGCCTACCACCGGGGCAGCGCGACTCTGCGCGTATTCGCGCTCGGCCTCCCGCTGCTGGTCGGGGCGGATCTGTGGCGCGACGGCCGCCGGTTCTGGTTGTACTCCGGTCCGCCGAACGAGACGCTCTATCGCGAGGATGCCATCGTCACGCGGTTGCGGGGAGAGCCGAAGCCGTTTCGCGTCCTGGACCTCAATGTCTATCCCGAGAACGTGCTCATGGCCCACGGGATCCAGCAGGTTCTGGGATATCAGGGGAACGAGCTCCGCTACTACGACGAGCTGCTCGGCGGCCGCCCGGGCACACAGAACGGCGGGCGCTATCTCCTCACGTCGACGAAGCTCTGGGATCTGCTAGCGGTGCGGTTCCTGCTAATCTCTGACACCGTGCGAGTCCCCGGCTACCACAAGGTGCTCGGCCCGGTCGAGACCGCCGCCGGAAGTCGCGGCTACGTATATGAGGCCGATACGGCGCCGCCCTACGCCCGCGTCGTCCCCGCGGCCCTGAAGCTCGAGGATGATTCGCTCGTTCCGCCGACGCTGGCCGATCCGCGCATGACCGGATATGACCGGGTCGTCTTACTTCCCCCGCGCGCGCCGGTCAATCCCCCGCCGCTGAGAAGCTTGCCGGCGCCCTCGGCATCGCGGGCGCGCGTCACGGCGTGGGATGCGGGGAAGATAACAGTCGAACTCGAGCCGCCGGCCCATGACTCGAGCTACGTGCTCATCGCCGAGAACTGGTATCTCGATTGGCGAGTGACGGTGGACGGCAAACCTGGCCGGGTTCTCCGTGGAGACCACGCGCTCCTCACGATTCCGGTCGCGCCGGGCGCGCGCCGGCTCGAGCTGCGCTACGACTCGCGCTCGTTCGCGCGGGGGAAGAGGATCGCGTTGGTGACGCTGCTACTCGTGATCGCGAGCTTTATTGTGCCGCCGGCCTGGCAGCGGGTTCGTCCGCGTGCCTGAACGCGCTCTGGTCGTCATCCCCACCTACAACGAGGTGGAGAATGTGCCCGGCCTCGTGCCTCAGGTACTCGCCCAGGATCCTCGCCTGGAGGTCTTGGTGGTGGACGACGGTTCTCCGGACGGCACGGGCCGGCTGGCCGAAGCCCTGGCCGCGAAACAGCCCCGGGTGCACGTTCTGCACCGGGAAGGGAAGCTCGGCCTCGGCACGGCCTATCTCACGGGGTTCCGCTGGGCCCTGGAGCGGGGGTACGACTACGTGTTCGAGATGGACGCGGACCATTCCCACGATCCGGGGCACTTAAAGGACTTTCTCAAGGCCGTGGAACAGGCCGACCTCGTGCTCGGCTCGCGCTACCTCGAGGGGAAGGTGACGGTCGTCAACTGGTCCATGGGGCGCCTGTTGTTATCATATTGTGCGAACATTTACGCCCGCTGGATCACGGGCCTCCACATCTGGGACCTGACAGGGGGCTTCAAGTGCTTTCGCAGGCATGTGCTCGAGGCGATCGATCTGTCCCGGGTCCGCTCTAACGGGTATGCGTTCCAAATCGAAATGAGCGTGAGGGCATGGCGCAAAGGGTTCAAGCTGAAGGAAATCCCGATCGTGTTCGTCGACCGAACCGAGGGCCAAAGCAAGATGAATCGGGCGATCGTCCGGGAAGCAGTATGGATCGTCCCGCGGCTCAGACTGATGCGCTGGTTCGGCCGCATCTAGTCGGGACGACGATCTACAAGATGACGGGGTCGGGCAACGACTTCGTCATGGTCGACGCGCGTCACACGACGCCCGCCGATTGGTCGGTCGCGGACATCCGGGCGGTGTGCGCACGGGGCACGGGCATCGGGGCCGACGGCCTCGTCTTCATTGGACCCGGGTCACGCCCCGAGGCCGTGCGCATGATTTACTTCAATTCGGATGGCTCGCGCGCGGCGATGTGCGGCAACGCGGCGCTGTGCAGCACACGCCTGGCGGCCCGCTTGGGCCTGGCGCCGTCCCAACGCATGACACTCGAGACCGATGCAGCGACGTACGAGAGCCGCTGCGCGCCCTCGTCGGACGGGGAGGGTGCGGAGCTCCACCTCGCGCCAGTGCAGGCCCCGACATCCGTGCCAGGCCTTACGACGGCAGCCGGCGAGCGCAAGGCGGTCCTCGGCCTCGTTGGAGTGCCGCACCTGGTGATACTCGTGGACGATGTGGACGGCGTGGACGTTCTAGGCCGCGGGCGCGCGCTGCGATCGGATCCGGCACTGGGGCCCGCCGGCGCGAACGTCAACTTCATCTCGCCGGGTGGAGGGGGCGAGGGGGGGGGCGGACGCGCGTCCGAGTGGCGGATGCGCACCTACGAGCGAGGCGTAGAAGATGAGACCCTCGCGTGCGGGACCGGTGCGGTGGCCGCGGCGTGCGCCGTGGCTGGCTGGGGTCTGGCAGAGCCCCCATTGACCTTCTGGACCAGGTCCGGGCGGAGGCTCGAGGTCCGAGCCCGGAGGTCTGCGGACGGCTCGTACGACGACGTCTGGCTCGGGGGGGAAGCGAGGGTGGTGGTGAGGGGTGTGATTAACTAGGCCGCTTCTCCACATTCCAACCGCTCGCAACTTAACATAACATATCTTATACGAAGTAGCTGGCTACGCCAGGCTCACTTTCGCTGCAGCCCTGCAGCACCTTTCGTAAGCTCCCCAAGCCGCACTTTCGCCTCCCCCGCAGCACTCGTCGAGTCCAGTTTTTGGGCGATAATCCGGTACGCGGCAGTGGCCCTCGCGGTATCACCGGCCGCGAGCCATGCGCGTCCCGCGTCCGAGAGAAACTGCGCGCGAAGAAACGGATAGAGCGCCGCGTCGGCCGCCGATTCGTACGCCGCAGCAGCGTCCTTCGGCTGCACCGCGTTCTCGTATGCCGCGCCCAGCAGACTGTACGTCTGCGCCCGGAAATACTTGTCGGCCTCAGGAGCGGCGCGTCGCAGGATGTCGATCGCTTGCTTGGTCTGGCCCTGCGCGAGCCGAACTTGCGCGAGCAGGATGCTTCCCTGCTGTGCAGCGTGGGTCCCGGAGTAGTTCTCGACCACCTGGGATAGCACACTCGCGGCTAGCGGATAGTTCTTGGAATCGAGCGCCAGTCGCCCCTGGGTGAGTTGCCGACTCGCGCTGCGCTCAGCCGTTTTTTCCGCGATGAAGTTCCAGCCAAACAGAGCCGCAGCGACCACGAGTGCAACGCCGATGTAGGCCGTCGTCCGCTTGTGGCTCCTGAACCAGCCTCCGAGCCACGAGAGCACTGTGGATTCTCCCGCGACTGCTTGCCCTGCGTTGGTCACCGTGGTTGCCATGCGCCCTCATCGGGAAGGTCGGTGAAAGGCGGTGGAGGTCGGTGGAGGATGGTGGAGGTTAAAGCCTCCACCGCCCTCCACCGTCTTCCGCCCCCCTCCAGCACCTGCTTCAGTCGTGCCCCTGGGGTGACTCGAACACCCGGCCAACGGTTTAGGAAACCGCTGCTCTATCCACCTGAGCTACAGGGGCAATGGGCTAAGCTCTGTAATGTAGCGGGGTTACGCGTAGTGGAGCAAGGCCTCAACCCGCTCGTTTCGGAGCCGGTCGCGGCCCTTCAGAAACTCGAGCTCGATCAGAAATGTGAAGCCCACCACCTCTCCCCCATGTGCGCGCACCAGCTTCGCCGCCGCTTCCGCCGTCCCGCCCGTGGCCAGCACGTCGTCCACTATCAACACGTCGTCACCGTGGTTCACGGCATCGCGGTGCATTTCGAGCGCATCGGTGCCGTATTCGAGCGCGTATTCCACACGGCCTCGCGCCGCGGGGAGCTTCCCCGGCTTGCGAATGGGAACCAGGCCCGCGTCGAGCAGCAGCGCGATGGGAGCGCCCAGCAGGAAGCCGCGCGACTCGATCGAGACGACGCGTCGAACCCCGGATTCGCGAAACGGCGCCGCCATCAGCTCGATCGCCCGCCGGAAGCGCGCCGGATCGAGCAATAGCGGCGTAATGTCCTTGAACACGATCCCCGGTTTCGGGAAATCGGGGACATCACGTATTGCATGATAGAGGTCCTGCACGCGAGCCCTCAACTATTTGATGTCGAAGCCGTTCGGGATCGTCAGCTCATGTGGAATCTGCGATTTTTCCACACGCTCGACACGCGCCGCCGGTGGACCCTGCTGAAGCAAACTCTCGAGCTCGGCCAGCGCCGGCTCGGGGCCGGCGACCACGACCTCAACGGCCCCATCGCGCAAGTTTCGGGCGTAGCCACGCAGTCCCAGCGCTGTTGCCCGACCCCAGACCCACCACCGGAACCCCACTCCCTGCACCCGACCGTGGACCAGGAACCGCGCCGAAGTCACGCCTACCCCCTCCCCCCTCCCCCTCCCCCTACCCCTTGTCGGTCCTGCGCCGCGCGCCGGCGATGCCACCAGACGTAGACCGCCGTGATTGCCGCGAGCACCGGCAGGGCCACGAGTAGCGCCCGTCCGGTGTAACGCTGTGCCTCCTGGTTCAGCACTTCGAGGATCACTTCCTCCCGGCTGCCGATGAACCATCCGATCCACGTGAGAATGGTGCACCACACCAGTGCCCCCAGGCCGGTGAACGCGACGAAGCGGCCGAGATGCATCCGGGCGACCCCGGCCGGAATCGAGATCAAGTGCCGCACGACCGGCAGCATGCGCCCGAGAAACGTGCTGATCTCGCCGTGCACCGCGAAATAGCGCTCCGAGCGATCGAGCGCCCGTTCGGTCACGAGAACGTACTTGCCGAGCCGCAGGAAGAACGCGCGACCGAGCCAGTGTGCCAGCCCGTAGTTCGCCAGGGAACCGAGAATGCTCCCCAGCACGCCGCAGAGCACCGCGACGACGGCATTCATCTCGCCCTTGGCCGCGAGGTAGCCGGCGGGGGGCATGACGAGCTCGCTCGGGAGGGGCAGGATCGACGATTCGACGGCCATGAGGACGACGATGCCGGGATATCCCGCTCCCCGGAACAGATCCAGCAACCACGCGATGAACGACTCAAGCATCGAATCCATGCTCTCCGAGCAAGGGGACGAACCGCGCGGTGCCGAGAGGGGTGTGACGCACCTCCAGCGGGGAGCCAGGGCCTACGCGCTCGACCAAGGTCAGGGTCTGCGAGCCGCGCGCCCCCAGCGGGATCAGGAGGCGGCCGTGGGCGACGAGCTGCTCGACCAGCGGCGGCGGTACCTCCGGCCCGCCGGCCGTGACCAATATCGCGTCGTACGGCGCGTACGCACTCCATCCCAGCGTGCCGTCGCCCAACAGCACCGAGACGTTGGTAACGCCGGCCTCGCGCAGCGCCCGCTGCGCCGCGAGCGCGAGAGCCTCCACGCGCTCGACGGAGAAGACGGTGTCGGCCATGGCCCCGAGTAGCGCGGCCTGGTAGCCCGAGCCGGTGCCGATCTCGAGCACCCGCTCCTTCCCCTTGAGCTCCAGGGCTTCGAGATAGCGAGCCTGGGTGAACGGTTGTGAGATCGTCTGACCGTTGCCGATCGGCAAGGCCGCGTCCTCGTAGGCCCGGTGTCGCACCGCCGGCGGCACGAACAGATGACGGGGCGTCTCGGCGAACGCCTTGAGAACGGCGAGGTCGCGAATCCCGGACGCCCGCAGGCCCTCGACCAGCCGGGCTCGGTATCCCCCAAACGTGTCCGGCGATCCGGTCAGTCGCCGGGGAGCCACTGCCGCACGACCTCGATCAGCCCGTAGTTGGTCATATCCATGTGGAGTGGCGTGACCGAGATATATCCGTCGCTGGTCGCACGGAAGTCGGAATCTGCATCGCCGCTCCACGTGATGCGACCGCCCCCGATCCAGTAAATCTCCTTGCCCCACGGATCTTTCATGAGGGCGATTTCCTCACTGAACACGCGGCTTCCGAGGTGCGTCACCTTCGCGCCTTTCACCTGATCCCCAGGGAGGGCCGGAAGGTTGATGTTCAGCAGCGTCTCCTTGGGGAAGTCTTTGACCTCCAGGATCCGTTGGAGCAGCGAGCGGAGCCCGCTCTTGTGGGACTCGAGCACGTCGAGGTCCGAGCCCGCGTACGAGACGGCGATACTCGGAACGCCGGCCACGAGCCCTTCCATGGCCGCTGCGACGGTGCCCGAGTAGAACACATCCTCGCCCATGTTCTGGCCGTGGTTGATGCCGGAGACCACGAAGTCCGGCTTCTGCGGCATCAACATCCCGATCGCGAGCAGCACGCAGTCGGTCGGCGTGCCGTCGACCTGGAACGCGCCGTCGGGACGGCGGGTGGCGTGGAGCGGACGGTGGAGGGTGAGCGAGTGCGACGTGCCGCTCTGTTCTCGGTCTGGCGCCACTACGGTCACCTGCCCGATGGCCGCGCAGACCTCCCCCAGCACGGCCAGGCCCCGGGCGAGAATGCCGTCGTCGTTCGAGATCAGGATGTTCATCGCGCTCCGAAGATGATCTTCCCGCCGTATCGCGTGAAGACACGGGCCTGCCGCCAGGTATCGGTCCAGGGGCGAAAGTGGCTGGGCGGCCCGCCGTACACCGTCGGTACGCGCACGAAGGTCATCGTGAACCCCTGCGTGAGGGCGGCCAGCAGGAACGCCGTCTCGAAGTCGTAGCCCCGCTCCCGCGGCTGGATCGCTTCTGCAACGCGCCGCGAGAGCGCCCGAAAGCCCGTCTGGGCGTCCGGGACGGCCACTCCCCCGATGCGCGAGGCGAGCGTAGCGGACAGCCAGTTGGTACAACGCCGCCCCAACGGCATGGCTGGACTGCGCTCCCGCACGCCGAGAACCAGATCGGCGACGCCGCGCGACGCGGGGGCCGCAACGCGGCCGATGGCTTCGGGCGGGTGCTGGCCGTCGCCGTCCAGCGTGACGATGACGTCGGCCCCGTCTTCGAGAGCGGCCGCAATGCCCGTCGCGAGCGCTGCTCCCTTGCCTCGATTCTCCGGATGCACGAGCACCCTCGCCCTTGTCCCCCGCCCCTCGTCCCCCGTCCCATCCGTCGAGCCGTCGTCTACAACGTAAACGGTTGCGCCGGAAACGGCGCGATACGTCCGGGCGAGGACTTCGGCGATGGTGGTGGCGGCCTGATAGGCGGGGATCACGACCGCGAGGGCGCGGTCAGCGCGCCCCGGCATTGGGCGACGCGGTCCCTTCGAGCAGGGCGAGAATCGACTTGAGCTCGGCGCGCAGGTCTTTCACCGTCTGGGTGGCGAGCGCGCGGCGCGCTTCCGGCTTGAGCTCGCCGCTGCGCCGGTATTGCTCGATCTTCTGACGCGCCCCCTCGATCGTGTACTTCTCCGTGTAGAGGAGGTGCTTCACCAGCATGATCAGCTCGATCTCGCGCCGCTGATAGACGCGATTCCCCGACCGGTTCTTCGCGGGGTTCAAGAAGCGGAACTGACTCTCCCAGTACCGGAGCACGTGAGGCTTGAGGTCGGTCAGCTGACACACCTCGCCGATCGAGAAGAACTCCTGGACCGGGTGGGGGGCGCTCATCGCCAGTGCTCCGGCTTGAGCTCACGCTCCATCAAGTCCGCCACGGCCTGCGCCGGCGCTTTCCGATCGAACAGCACCGCCGCCACCTCCCGCGCGATCGGGAGCTCCACGGCGTGCCGCACCGCCAGCGCCACGGCGGAGCGGGCCGTGTTGACGCCTTCGACGACCGCCGCGCGACCCGCGAGCGCCTGCTCGAGTGGCTTCCCTTCGCCGAGCTCGATCCCGAGCTGGTGATTCCGCGACTGGGGCCCTGTCGCCGTGAGGATCAAGTCCCCCATCCCGGCGAGGCCCGCGAACGTCGCGGGCTCCGCGCCGAGGGCCACACCCAGGCGCGTGATCTCGGCGAGCCCGCGTGTGATCAGGGCCGCGCGGGTGTTGTGCCCCATCCCCAAGCCCTCGAGCATCCCGGCCGCGAGCGCGATCACGTTTTTCAGGGCCCCCGCGAGCTCCACCCCCAGCACGTCCGTCGCGGAGTACACGCGGAAGTACCCCGTCGAGAACACCTGCTGCACCCGCTGCGCCACGGCATGGTCCCGCGCGGCCGCCACGACGGCCGTCGGTTGCCGCGCGTACACTTCGCGCGCGAACGACGGGCCCGACAGCACCGCGATCGGCGTGTCCTTCGGGAGCACATCCCTCAGCACGCACGATGGCGTGGTCAGGCCCTCGGGGTCGAGGCCCTTGGAGACGCTCACGACGAGCGGCCGGGCGCGACCGAACCCCTGCCCCGCGTGCGCCATTACGTCGCGCACCGCGTGCGAGGGGGCCGCCGAGACGAGCACGTCGGCGCCCCGCACTGCCGCGGCCAGATCGCCCTGCCCGGCGACTCCGGAAGCGAGCGGGGCATCGGGAAGGAACGTGTGATTCACATGCTCCCGGTTCACGCTCTCGATCACCTCGGGCTCGCGCGCCCACAGGGTCACACCAGCGAACTCGCCCTTGCGCGCGAGCAGGTCCGCGAGCGCGGTGCCCCAAGCGCCGCCACCGATCACCGCGATGCGTGTCAAGCCGCCTTCCGCGTTTGCTTCGTCACACCGTCACCCCTTTGCGGGTCCGGAACCGGTTCTCCGTCCCGTCCCTGAGTCGTCGAATGTTCGCCCGGTGCGCGTAGACGATCAGCAGCGCCAGGATCACGCTCGCGCAGAGCGTGTACGGTTGCCGAGGGACGGTGAGCCGTACCCAGAGGGGGAACGGAACGGCCGCCGCCAGCGACGCGACCGACACGTACCCCGAGAGCCACAAGGTCGCGGTCCACACGAGCATGGAGAGCACGATCGCCAGCGGGGCCAACGCGAGAAACATGCCCGCCGCGGTCGCCACGCCCTTACCGCCCTTGAAGCGCACGTAGGGCGAATACATGTGGCCCAGGACGGCCGCCAGCCCCAGGGCGACCATGAACCACCCCGGCCCGTTGGACCAGGGGCCGAGGATGGCGACCGGAACGATGCCCTTGGCCATGTCGATCAGGGCGACCGGCACGGCGTAGCGCCATCCCAGCACCCGATACACGTTCGTCGCGCCCAGGTTTTTCGAGCCGTGCTCCCGCAGGTCGATCCCTCGGCCGAGCTTGCCGGCGAGGTAGCTCGTCGGCGTCGCGCCGATGAGATACGCCAGCAGGAGCATGACCGTCAGCCCGGTGTCGTTCACCGGCGGGCCTTCTCCCGCTTGCGACGAAGCTTGAGGTTCACGGGGGAGCCCGTGAACTGCCACGCGTCGCGGAAGCCGTTCACGAGGTAGCGCGCGTACGACTCCGGGATCGCCTCCGGGCGGTTCGACACGATGGCGAAGCGGGGTGGCGCGGTCCCGATCTGCGAGGCATAGAGCAAGCGCACGGACTCGCCCACGGGCTGGGGGGGCTGCTGGCGATCCACCAGCTTCTCGAGCACGCGGTTGACCTCGGCCGTCGGCACGCGCTTCTGGCGCTCCTCCGCGACCTCCTGGATGAGGTCGAGGAGCCGGGGGACGCGCTGCCCGGTCTTTGCCGACACGTAGAGAAATGGGATGAACGCCAGGAAGGGAGCCCGGTCCACGAGCTCACGCTCGCCGCGCACCGCGGTGTTCGAGTCCTTCTCCTCGATCAGATCCCACTTGTTCACCGCGACGATGAGAGCGGTGCCGCGCTCCCAGGCGTCGTTGGCGATCTTCAGGTCCTGCACGTGCATCCCGTCCTTTGCATCCACCACGAGCACGCACACCTCGGCGCGCTCCATGGCGCGCGAAGTCCGGAGCGTCGAGTAGAACTCGATGTCGTCCGCGACCTTGCTGCGTTTGCGCAGCCCCGCGGTATCGACAAACACGAACGTTCGGTCGTTCCAGCGGAGGGGCGTGTCGATGGCGTCTCGTGTCGTGCCGGGCTCGTCCGTCACCACCAGCCGCTCCGTTCCCAGCAGCCGGTTCACGAGGCTCGACTTTCCGACGTTAGGCCGGCCCACCACCGCGACGCGGATGGCGTTTTCCTCGTCGGCGGGCGCAACCGCCGGCAGGAGCGCCACAATGCGGTCCAGCAGGTCCCCCGAGCTCGTCCCGATGGCGGCGGAGACGGGGAACGGGTCCCCCAGCCCGAGCTCGTAGAACGCCAAGTGGCGCACGTCGTCGGGCAACCGGTCGGCCTTGTTCGCGACCAGCACCACAGGACGCCCGGCCTTCCGGAGGTACGAGGCGACCTCCGCGTCCGCCGGATGCACACCGGCTTCCACGTCCACAACGAACAGTACGACATCGCTCTCCGCCACGGCCATTTCGACCTGGGTGCGGATCGCGCGGTTGAGGGCGTCCTCGGCGCCGAGTACCATGCCACCCGTATCCACCAACCAGAACCGTCGTCCATTCCACTCCGCCGCGCCGAAGTGGCGATCGCGGGTGACACCCGGCTGGGCGTCAACGATCGCGTCCCGGCGGCCGATCAGTCGATTAAAGAGGGTCGATTTGCCGACGTTGGGGCGGCCGATGATGGCAACGGTGGGGGCCCCGCTCATCCCTGCCCCTCACCGATTGCGGATTGCGGATTACGGATTGCGGATTGGAGGGACGCGGGCATCGTCAATCCGCAATCGGTCAACACATCGACAAAGTCATACGACAGGCGCACCGGCACGCCCAGCCGCCCCGCCAGGTCGTCGGCGCGCACGTCGTCGATGAAAACCAGGTCGTCGTTCACCGCCTCCGCGGGCAATAGTACGAGATCGAGATCCGCGCGCGCGCGCAGAGCGGCTTCGATCGCCGCCGCCGGGAGCAGGCCTGCCGTCGTCACGGACGGCCCAAACAGCGTATTCTCGACCAGGACGATCTCGAACCGTCCGCCGGTCGCCGTTCCGAGCTCATGCAGCACCTGCGGCATGAGCCGCCCCATGGCCGTGCCCGTCACCACCCCAATGCGCTTGCCCGAGAGACCTGGCAGGCCGGCCCCCGCGATGCGCGTTTGGAGAAACCGCACGGCGCCCACGCCGTTCTCCCGCTGCTCGAAGTCGCCGTACCACTCAGCGGCGGGTAGGGGCTCGCCGGCCTGGAGGTAGAGATCGTCCGCGCCGAAGCACCAGGGGGCGCCCCGCTCCGCGAGGGCGCGGGTCGCGATGCGATCCACGGCCGCGAGGGCAGCGCAGCACTCGTCGCGGGTCGGCTCCCGCACGAGGTCGCGCTTCGAGAACTCGGTGAGGGCGACTGGGACCACCGACACAGACAGTACGGCGGGACCCACGGCATACAGGTCGGCGAGGGTGCGCTCCAGCTCCGCCCCGTCGTTCACTCCCGGGAGCAAGACCACCTGGGTGTGAAATGCGATGCCCCGGTCCGCAAACCAGCGGAGCTGGGGCACGATCTCGGGTGCTTCCGGGTTTCGCAGCAGCCAGCGCCGAATGGTGGGATTCGTGGCATGCACCGAGACGTAGAGCGGCGATAGCCGGTACTCCACGATGCGCTCCAGGTCCCACGGCTTCAGGTTCGTGAGCGTCGCGAAGTTGCCGTAGCGAAACGACAGCCGATAGTCGTCGTCCCGGATGTAGAGTGGCGTCCGCAACCCCTCGGGGTTGCCATCCACGAAGCAGAAGTCGCAATGGTTCGCACAGCGCCGGATCCGCGGGGGCTCGAGGGTCACCCCCATCGGGAACCCCTCGGGGCGCTCGATGTCGTACTCGACTTCGTCCCCAGTGGGCAAGCGCGCCGCCAGGAGAAACCGGTCCTCCGCGGTGAGGAACTCCCAGTCCAGGAAGTCCTCGAGGCTCCGGCCGTTCACGGCCAGAAGCTGCGTCCCCGGGACGAGCCCCAACTCGTGACCGATCGAGTCCGGGGCAACCGTTCGAATGCGAAGCACCGCGCTTCCCTGCCCTTCAAGGACTTTGTGAACCTGACGTCGCAACCCCAACGGATGATGTAACTTCCGAAGGTGCAGAAATATGCTTTATGAAGCGCGGTAACGCCAGCCGGCGATGCCGCGGCCGCTCGCCTTGAGGTCGAACGCCTGGCTCTGGCGGGGGGAAAGGGCTGGGAGATCCTGCGTGAGGGTCGCGACTATCTGACCTCCCACGTCGAGGAGCTCGACCGTTAGGTGGGCAGGCTTCGAGGGCGTGGCTTTCAGGTTGGTCGCAAGCCCCGCAATGCCAGCTCCGGCGCTGTCGGGAATGAAGCTCACCACGGCAATCTCAACGGCGATACCGGTATCGGCGCGGGCGACGTAGGCCTTTGCCGAGTCGCGCTCACGGCGGAAGTCCCAACCAGCCGCCACGAGTTTCAGGGACGCCCGGTTCAGCGGATCGAGCGCGGCCAGCCGCTGGGCGGCCGGGAGGAGCGCCGTCGAGTCGTGCAGCTGGTAATAGGCGATGGCGAGCGAGAAGAGCGCTTCACGGCGGTAGGGGTTCCGTGCCAAGCCGAGCGCCAGGGCGCGGGCACCGGGCTGGTAGAGGCCCTGCCCCACCAACCGTACGCCGGGGCCGAACAGCGCGTCGGGATCCAGATTCTTCGCGTGGGCGCCAAGGGAGTCGAACACCGCCGCGGCCTGGTTGCCGTGACCGCTTTGGGCGTACAGCGTTGCGAGCGTCGTCGCGGCGTCGACGTCCGCCGGAAACGCGGCCACGTATTCGTTGAGCGCGCCGATCGCGGGTGCGAACGCGGCAGTCAGCGCCGTCGAATCGGCGGCGAGCTGCTGCAGCGCGGCGGCCAGCGCGCTCCGCCCGCGTGCAACCGCCTGGGCCCGCGCGGTCGAGTCGCGCGTGAACAGCTGCTGGTCAGCAGGCGCCAGCTTGGCGCCGCGTGCCTTACGGGATTGCGACGAACCGACCAGGCGGGCCAGCACGATGGAGTCAGCCGTGATCGCGCGCTGCAGCGAATCGAGGCTTCCCCGGACGCGCGCGGCCCGTTGGGCCGCGGGATGGCCCTGGACCTTCCGCACGAGCAGATGCCACGCGTTGCTCAATGCCTCCCGCTTGTCGGACGCGTAGGTCGTGTCATCCCCGGCGCTGCGACCGGCGAGTCGGTAGTACGCGTACGCGGAATCGTCGTTGCCCCGGCTCGCGTACAGCGCCGCCGCGGTCGCGAACGCCTTCGGATTATGCGGCTCGAGGCGGGCAGCGGCGTGCAGCAGCGCCAGCGCGGAGTCCAGTTTGCCGTCCTGCGACACGGTCAGCGCGTCGTTCACTAGCCTGCCCCACAGCTCGTCGCGATAGGTCGCGATGTCCGCGACGCACGCGGGGGCGAGGCTCGCGGCACGGGCGAACGCCGTGTCCGCGGCCGCCGCGTCGCCCGCCAGGACGGCGTGACGCCCGAGGTAGTACCACGCGGCAGGATTGCCACTCTGGCCATCCTGGACGATCGCGTCAGTCAAAGCCTTCCGGGCTTGGGCGAGTTGGGTCGCACGCTGGTCGGGCTTCTCGACGGCGGTCTTGAGCGCCTGTATCCCATTGTTAATCTTGGAGTTCGACTGCGTCAGCTGGCACGGTGCCTGGGGCGGCCCGAAGCTTTCCTGGGCCGCGAGCCCGGCAACTCGGGATGCGCCCATAAGAACGATGGCCAGGGCGAAGGGGGTGAGGCGCGCGACGGCACGCATGGGAGGAGGCTAGAAATGGCGCCCGCGGCAGCCGCTGTCAACTCGGGGCGTTTACCTTGAAGAGACCGACCATGACGTTCACGCGACCCGGCTGCCGATGACTCGCGCACTCGCTCTCTCGGGCGGGGGCGCCAAGGGTGCCTTCCAGGTCGGTGCCCTGCGTGCGCTGGCGGCACGGGGCATCAGCTTCGATCTCTTCACCGGTGTGTCCGTGGGCGCCCTTAACGCTGCCCTGGCGGCTCGCGGAAAGCTCGATGACCTCGAGGCGTTCTGGAAAACGGCGACGAATGACACCGTATACCGGCGCGACACCAGCGTCCTCCCGTGGCTGGTGCGGTTGTTCAGTGCGGAGGCCGCCGACCTGGTGTCGGCGGCCCGCCGCGGGTACATCTACGACTCAGCGCCGCTCCGCGCGGCCCTGGAGGCGAAAGCAGGCGACCCGCCGCCCCGGAACCTGAGGGTAGGGTTCGTGAACCTGGAGAGCGGCCTGTTCCATCGGGGCGCAACGGCGGCCGCGGTGCTCGCGAGCGCGTCGATGCCGCTCTACTTCCCCGTCGTGGACGTGCCGGGTGTCGGCCGGGCGTGCGTGGACGGTGGATTACGGCATGTCACGCCCCTGTCGCTCGCCTTCGACCTCCTGAAGAAGCGACCTGCGGACCCGAGCGACGAGTTGTGGGCCATCGTGTGCACGCCGCTCAAGCGTCTTGCCCCGGTCCCGATCGATGGTCGGAATGCGCTCAAGACGCTGACGCGAACGGTGGACCTGATCACCGACCAGATCTTCCGCGAGGACCTGCTCTATGCGGCGGATATCAATGCCGCGCTCGCAGCTGGCGGCGCCGGTCCGTTCCGGTCCCCCAAGTACCGTCGCGTTTCGCTCAAGGTGATCGCGCCGCAGGACGATCTGGGCGGCACGCTGTCGTTCGACCCCAGGGCAGCGGCCCGGGCCATGGAGCTCGGCGCCGCGGCGGCGGCGAGGCCGCTTGACGGGACCGAGCTGAGGTCGGCCATCGACCCGATGGATGGGGAGGCGTGATCGGCCGCGCTCAACTCCAAACGAACGTGACGACCGCCCCCGCAGCCAGAGTGTAGCGAAACCACTTCCCCGCCCAGCGAATCGCGAGTGACTGCGGCGCCGTGCTCGTATTGAGCGCGAGCAACACTTTGGAGCCATCGTCCGCGTTCCGGAAGGCCACGGTCTCGACGCCAGCGACGCCCGAGGTCGACGCGATCCGGCGGGCGCCGACCCGGGTGAACCGGCTGGCGTGCGCCAAGGCATAGTACTCCACGTTCCGCGTCACCGCTCCGGAAGCGGACGCGATCGTCACGACGCCGCGGCAGTCGCCGCAGCCCCCCGTGTGGGGGCCATGGTTTTCGTCCAGGGCGAGGTTCCAGAGAATCACGCCTTTGGCCCACCCGCGGGTGGAGCCGATCATGAGCGTCTCAACGAACCACTTCAGATTATCGGCGAAGTTCGGGGCCCATTCCCCGCCCGAGCACTCGGTGAAATAGGCGTCCTTCTCGGGGTGGGCGTCATGTACCACGCTCTGGGCCGAGACGTCCCCACCGTAACAGTGCCAGGCAACGCCCGCGATGTAGCGGGGCGCGACGGAGTCGGCGAGCACCTGGAGCGGAGACTGGTATTGGTCCCAGTTGTGATCCCAGTCCAGGATGATGGTCCTGATACCGCTGCGCACGAACAGTGGGCCCAGGTAGCCGCCGACGAACTGCGCGCGGGCCGCCGGCTCGAGGCGCATCCCCGGATAATCCGCCGGCTCGTAGTGCGGCTCGTTCTGCACGGTGATCGCGTAAATCGGCACGCCCTCCGCAGCGTATGCCTCGATGTAGCGCCGGAAATACTCCGCGAGCGGTCCGTACGCTTCGGGACGGAGGGTTCCCTGGATCAGGCTGCCCGAGGTCTTCATCCAGCCCGGCGGGCTCCAGGGCGTCGCCATGATCTTGAGCTGGGGGTTGATGGCGAGTGCGCGCTGCACGAGCGGCAAGACGTAGGCGCGGTTGGAATCGATTGAAAAATGGGTCAGGGCCGAGTCGGTCTGGCCCGCGGGCATGTCATCGTAGCTGTACTGGTGCAGCGAAAAGTCGGACGCACCCATGGTGAGGCGCGTGAAGCTCAGGCCGATTCCGGGACTGGGCCCGAACAGCTCCTGCAACAGGGCGTCGCGCTGAGCCGCGGACAGACGGTTCTGTATCAGCCACGCCGACGCGTCGGTGATGGCGGCGCCGAAGCCCACGATTTCCTGGTACGTGGTCGCTTCGTCGACCACGATCGTGGTCAAGGACGCCGGAGGCGTGCCCGTGTCGAAGTGAGCGTCGGTTTCCCGCGACAGAAGCTTCGACGCGGTGCCCGTGGTCAGCCACACCTGGGCGGCGGGCCCGCTCCCCTGCGGCGGCGGCCCGGGGGACGGCTCCCCGGGCGCCAGGCGCCCGCACGCCACGACGACGCCGAGCGCCCAGGCGGGTGTCCGCCGCATCAAAACCAGCCGGGGTTCTGTGTGAGCTTGGGGTTGACGTTCAGCTCCGATTGCGGAAGGGGGAGGAGGTCGCTCGGCACGCCGTGCTGGTCTGTCTCGCCTGGGGAAATGGTCGCGAGCTCGGCCGTCTTTGCGCGGATCGCGGCGTCAAGGATGCCCCAGCGCGACAGATCGAACCAGCGCTGTCCCTCGAACACGAATTCGCGGCGGCGCTCCAGGCGCACGGAGTCGCGAAACGCCGCGGTCGAGAGCCCCGATACGGCTCCGATCCCGGCGCGCGTGCGCACGGCGTTGAGCGCTTGCTCCGCAGTCATCGCCGCGACCGGAGCTCCTCCTTCGTTCACCGCCTCGGCATACATCAGGAGGACGTCGGCATAGCGGAGGATGATCCAGTCGTTGGCCTGCGCTACCCATGCCCGCGTGTGCATGTTCTGAAAGTCGGTCTCATCGAGGTACTTGTTGAAGGCGGGACCGAGCGCGGCCGGTGGATCGGACCACGTGACGGTTTCTCCGAGTGCGTCGACATACGGCGACGTGATGAAGGTGCCCTTCAACCCGCGCGTGTCGGCGGCGGCGAACAACCCTGCGAGCGACGGCGCCACGGTCATGAGTCCGTAGGCATCGCCGCCGGGGAAGCCGGAGGGGAGGCTGAACAGCGTATGCACGCTGCCGGCGCCGGGATCGAGCGTGCCATCGTAGTTGATCTCGAAGATGCTCTCCGAGTTCGTGACCTTGGTCGCGATCTTGAAGCAGTCCTTCCAGTTGGGAAGCAGCGCATAGCGGCCGGTCGTGATCAGCTGTCCGGATGTTTGGGCCGCGTTGGCCCAGTCCTGACGGGTCAGGTACACTTTCGCGAGCAACGCCTGGGCGGCCCCGCTCGTTACGCGGCCGACCTCGATGCCGCTGTAGGACGACGGCAGTCCGGCAGCAGCCTGCTGCAGATCACTCAGGATGAGGGCGTACACGTCCTCCACCGGAGTGCGGGACACGCGGACCCCCTCCAGCGAGGTCACTTCGTGCTCGAGCAGCGGCACGTCACCGAATGAGCGGACCAGGTTGAAGTAGGCGAGCGCCCGGTGGAACCGTGCCTCGTTGAGCACCCGGTCGCGTAGCCCAGCATCCATGGCGATCGCGGGCACGCGATCGAGCACCGCGTTGGCGCGGTTGATGATACCGTACGCCCCGCTCCACAGACTGCCCATCGGCCACTCGGTGGCGTTGAAGACGTAGTTACTCATGCGATGCCCGTCCGAGCCGAACCGGGGGCCGGCGATGATGTCGTCGGTCGCGATGTCCGAGATGTACCAGAATCCCAGCCAGTACGACCACTTGGTCGCCTCGTACACGGCGTTGACCGCCGCGACCGCGTCGGACGACGTCTTGTAGAAGTTTTCCGGCGTGATCACATCGGAGGGACTCGGGTCGAGGAAGCTCTCGCACGCCGGCGTGAAGACCAGCGCCGCCAGCACGCCGAGCACCAAGACTGGTTTGGTCCGTCGCATATGGGGGCTCCGTTTCACCTAGAAGCCGGCCGTGAGGCCGAACGTGATCTGCCGCACCTGGGGGTACGTCCCGTAATCGATCCCCTGCGCGAGGTTGGTCGTGGCGTATTCGCTGATTTCGGGATCGTAGCCGGTGTAGTCGGTGACCGTGAAGAAGTTCTGGGCGCTGACGTACAACTGCAGGTGCGTCATGGCCTGCAGGTGAATGCTCCGCAGCCAGGTGGCGGGGACGTTGTAGCCGAGGCGGATGTTCTTACCGCGCAGATACGAGCCGTCTTCGACGAACAGGTTGGACTCGGTACTCTCGAAGGTGTTGCCGATCTTCGGATCTGGAATGCCCGGGCCCCCCGTCGCGACATCCTGGAGTTGGTTCGCCGTTCCTCCGGCCGCGGTGAGCAGGGACCGGTTGATGTTGTAGATCTTGTTTCCCACGGACCACTGCAGGAACACCGCCAGCTCGAAGTTGTGGAAAGTAAAACGATTGTCGAACCCGCCGGTGTACTTCGGTTCGGCGTTGCCGATAATCGTCCGATCGGCCGACGTGATCACGCCGTCGCCATCCAGATCCTTGTATACCGGCTGTCCGTTCTGCATCCCCGCGTACACCCAACCGTAGAACGAGTTGATCGGCTCTCCCACCTTGAGGACTGTCGGGTTCTGGTGCGCGCCGCCACCCACGTATTGGTCCGCCCCAAGCAGAATCGTGTCCGGGCCGAGGCTGAGCACCTTGTTTCGGTTCCACGCGATGTTCAATGTGGATTGCCAGCCCAGCGCTCCGGTGAGGTTGACGGTGCTGACGCTCAGCTCGAACCCGCGATTCTCGAGACTGCCGATGTTCTGGAGCGAGGTCGAGAACCCCGAGGTGGTGGGAACGGGCACGTAATACAGCAGGTCATTGGTCTTCTTGTGGTAATAGTCGGCCGTGAGGGACACCCGGCTCTGCAGGACCGCCGCGTCGACGCCCACATCGACGCCGTCGGTCGTTTCCCACTTCAGATCCGGGTTCGCCAGCGAGTCCGGCGCGAAGCCGATCGCCCGACTGCCGCCCAACACGGTCACCGTGCTGCCGAGCAGCGCGAGCGAGCTGTAGTTCCCGATGTCCTGGTTGCCGGTCCGCCCGTAGCTGGCGCGCAGCTTGAAATCGGTGAACACACCGAGGCGCTTCACGAAGTCCTCTTCCGAAGCGCGCCATGCGAACCCCGCGGCCGGGAAGAACGCATACCGATGATCCGTGCCGAATTTGGACGAGCCGTCCACCCGCCCCGACAGGGTAAAGAAGTACTTCTCGGCGACGCCCCAGCGCGCCCGCGCGAAGTACGAGAGCAGCGACGAATGGGGCGCCGGCGTCGACACGCTGACAAACGTCTTCGCTGTCCCCAGACCATTCACGCCAAGGGCGTCGGTGAGGAACGTCTGTGACGAGCCGGCAATCTGTGCCGTGTTGGTCCGTTGCAGGGTGACGCCACCCACCGCGTCGAGGCTGTGCAGGGTGCCGAACCGATGCTGGTAGCCGAGCGTGTTCTCGAAGGTCCAACTCAGGGTCTCGGACTCGCCGCGGCTCCCCTGTCCCGCAGTGTTGAGGCCCGGCAGCACCGTCGCGGGCGAGTAGTAGTCCTGAACCGAGTTGAGGAAGTCCCCTCCTGCGGTACTGTGGAACGTGAGCCCGTCCCGGATGTCGAACTCGGCGAAGACATTGCCGATGACGCGGGTGTCGCGTTCTTCGTTGGTGAGCAGGTTCGCGGTGGCCACGGGATTCGTGAACGGCCGGCCGGTGAGCGGATTGACCCCCGTGAAGTACTCGCCGCTCGCCTCGGTCACGGGGAGCGTGGGCGGTGCCGTGAGGGCATCCAGCATCACCGAGGCCGCGCCGCCGTTCGGCAGCACCAGCGCGTGTGAGCGGCTCATGGCCAGTCGGCTGCCCACGCGGAACCTCCCGCTGACGGTGCGGTCGAGGTTGAGACGGAACGATCCACGATTCAAGTCGGAGCCGATGACCACGCCGTCGTTTTTCAGCAGGCCCCCGGAGAGGTAGTACCGGGTGCCTCCGTCGCCGCCCGAGACGGAGAGGTCGTAACTGCTCATCGGCGCCGTCCGGAAGACCGCGCCTTGCCAGTCCGTCCCGCGGCCGAACGTCGCGATTGCGGAGTCCGTGTAGAACGGCGCCTGCCCCGCATTGGCGTAGGCCGTGTTCACCATGTTGGCGAACTGCGTCGCATCCATTAGCGGCAGCGAACTGCGGACTTCCTGGATGCCGTAATACGAGCTGAACGACACCGCGTTTTGGCCCGCGCGTCCGTGCTTGGTGGTAATGAGCACCACGCCGTTCGCGGCGCGTGCGCCGTAAATAGCGCCCGCCGACGCGTCCTTCAGGACTTCGATCGATTCAACGTCGTTCGGGTTCAGTGCAGAGATCGGATTGAGGCCTCGCATCCCTTCACCGAGGATCGTGCCCGGCACACCAGCTTGGAGATCGGTGGTGACCGGGACGCCGTCGATCACGTACAGCGGATCGTTGCCGGCCGAGATGGAGTTGCCGCCTCGAATGCGCACCATCGTCCCTGCCCCGGGCTGCCCGCTCGAGGAGACGACCTGGACACCGGCGGCACGGCCCAGCAGCGCCTCGTCGACCGACGTGACCGGCGCCGAGGCGACCTGGTCGGCCGTGACCGACGAGACCGCACCGGTCAGCTCGCGACGCTCCGTCGTCCCGTACCCGATCGCCACCACCTCCTCGAGCTGTGTGGCCTGCGGCGTCAACGCGAAGTCGACCGTGGCCTCCTGGTCCGGAAGCACGGTGACCGGCTTTGTCACCGGGCGGTACCCGATGCGCACCACCTTGACCGTGTGCTCGCCGACCGGGACGTCGGGGATCCGATACGCGCCGTCTTCCGCGGATCGAGCGCTGAGGCTCGTGCCCACCACCGAGACGGTCGCGACCGCGATCCCCTGCCCGCTCAGTGAGTCCGTGACCCGGCCGGTTACCGTGCCCCCCTGGAACCCGTCGAGCGCGCCGCGCTTGACGAGTGCGGCCTGCCCGCGCGACGTGAGCAACACGTCCACGCCGACGTCGTACAGCACGGCGCTCAACACGGCGCCGACGGTCAGGTTCGCTGCGCCGAACGTGACGCGGGTGTCGAGCGGCACCACGGCGGCGCTGTAGGTGAGACGGAGGCCGGCCCGCTCGGCGATGGTCGACAGCGCGTCCGCGAGGGACACGTCGTGCAGGTCGAGCGAGATCTGCTTCCGGAACACGGCAGCGTTGCTCGCGTCGGTCCAACGCGGAGATTCGACCCCCCCGCGGTCGCCGGACCGTGAGCTCGCGGCCGCGAGAAAGCGCGGGCCAGAGGCAGCCAGCGCCCCCCTCCCTCCCTCAGGCGAGTCCTGCCCCTGCGCTACTCGGACTCCGACACCAGCGAACGCCGCGACGATGACGGTGACGGCAATCCACTGATACCGTGCGTTGGCTTCGCTGTGCATGTTTGACCTCCCGTTTTCGCTATGGTGCGCGTTGCAGCGTCGAGATCGTCACCGAGCGACCCACCCAGTCGTAGCGGGCGCCGACGGCGGCGGTGATGAGGGTGAGAACCTGCGCGACCGGCTCGTCGCGGTATGACCCGGTGACGGGCCGCCCGGCCAGCTCGGGATCCGCGACCCGGACGTCGAGATCGTACCAGCGGCCGAGCGCCCGCGCCGCCTCGCCGAGCGGCAGGTCCACAAAAACCAAACGCCCGCGGGTCCACGCGACTTCGTCGGTTACATTGGCGTTGCGCAGGACGCGCACGGCGCCGGTCCGCAGCCGGGTGGCGACCTGACCCGCCCGCAATGCGGTCCCCGCGAGCGCCACCGCACCCTGGACCACCGCGACACGCTCGCGGGAGGCGTCGGCGTAGGCCCGGACGCTGAAGGCGGTGCCGATATCGCTGATCGCGCCGCCTGCGGTGTGCACGACGAAGGGCATGGTGGCGTCGTGCACGACACGGAAGTACGCCTCCCCCTCGAGGTAGACATCCCGCGCACCGCGGCCGAACGTCACGGACGCGCGCAAGCGCGTGTCCGCGTTGAGCGTGATTTCCGTGCCGTCGAGCAGTCGAAGCAGGGCGCGCCGGCCACGCGGGGTCGCGTACTCCCGCATGGCGGGCGCCTCGGCAACCGGGCGCGACGTCCGGCTCAGCCACCACGCGCCACCTGCTCCGAGCACCGCGATGACGATCCCCGCCGCCAAGCCATGAACTTTCCATCGAATGCGGGAAGGCGACCGCCGCCGCGTGAAGCTGGACCACGCGCGGTCAGCATCGTACGGAGCGCCGAGCTGCTCAGCTTCGACTACCCACGCGGCCCGTAGTGCCTCGAGGGCGGCCCGGCGCTCGGGATCGGCGCCGACCCAGCGCTCGACCACCGCGCGCTCCGCGGGTAGCGCGCTCCCGTCGAGATAG
>QHUS01000031.1 GCA_003222035.1 Gemmatimonadota bacterium
GCCGCGGCCAGCGCACCCGACATGGACGAGTTTTTCGAAGTGCCGGTGGCGCCGCGCGCTCACCGCGCGTCGGCGGGCGGAAGCTCGAGGTCGAACCAGAACTGAGTGCCCCAGCCGGGCCGGGTCTCGAGACACAGCTCGGAGCCCATGGCCCGCACCAGGCGGCGCGTGAGGGCGAGCCCCAGGCCGGTACCGGAGAACAGGTAGCGCCCCGCCCGGGCACTGCGCCGGAACGGCTGGAAGAGGCTCGCGAGGGCCTCGGGGTTGATCCCCGGCCCGGTGTCGCGCACGGAGAAGGCGACGCGCATGTCCGACTTCTCCACGGCCGCGATGTCCACCGTTCCCCGGTCCGTGAACTTGAGCGCGTTGGTGGTGAGGTTGAGGAGCACCCGCCGCAAGGCGAGCGGGTGGCCCAGACGCAGGTCGGCGTTCGGGAGCGAGACGTTGACCGCGAGACCCTTTTCCGCCGCGATGGGGCGGACGATGTCGCACACCGACTCGAGCAGCTCGGCGAGCGAAAGCGGGGTCGGGCGGTCGTCCGCCAGCTGGTCGCCGCCCCGGGCCAATTCGATCGTATCGCTCGTGAGTGAGCTGAGCCCGAAGGCTGCGCTGTAGATCAGGCCGAGCTGGCGCTGCTGGCGCTCGTTCACGGGGCCGCTCCGCTCCTGCATCAGCGTCTCGGCCAGGAACAGGATCGACGTGAGCGGAGAGCGAAGGTCGTGCACGATCTGCACGAGGAAGTCCATGCCGTTCGCGCCCCCGAGCTGCGCACCGAATTGCTCCGAGGCGTCCTGCTCCAACGCTTCGCGGACGTGCTCGAGGGCCTTGAGGTGGCGCAGCACGCGGAGCGGGGATGCCGATGCCGCGTCCGACCAGGAGCGCAGCAGCTCGGACTGCACGTGGGCGAGCAGGCGCTGCGTCACGAGACGCGGCGGGCGCGGCTCGAGCGCCAGGAGATAGCTCGGGTGCTGGCGGTCCACGGCCAGGCCGATGGCGGCGAGCACCCAGGGAATGCTGTCCGGATCGTCGTCGTCGGATCGCTCGCGGGTCCAGCGCTCCTCGACGCGACGGATCGCGGCGGTGAGGACGGGGCACGTCACCCCGGCGAGGGGGCGCGGGCCCGGCGTCGCGCGCCGGCCGAACACGGGAGGTGGAGCAGGTGGCACCGAGTCGGTCGGACTCGCGTTTGGGGTGGCGCGCGCCACCGTCACTCCGACCCGCCAGCGAGCAGATCGCGCTGGAGGCCGTGCCGCTCCATGAGCCGGTAGAACGTGGTCCGGTCCACCCGGGCCAGGCGCGCGGCCTTCGAGAGGTTTCCGCCCGCGCGCATCACGACGCGCGTGAGGTAGCGCCGGTCGAACCGCGCCAACAAGCGGTCTCGCGCGGCGTAATAGCTCGAGTCGTCACCCTCTGTCTCTTCGTCCGCCAGCTTCTCCGGATTGGTCGCGCCCGCATCGATGAACGGAATGTCCTCGGCGCGGATCTCGGCACCCGGCTCGAGCAGCACGACGGCATGCTCGATGACGTTCTGCAGCTCGCGCACGTTGCCGGGCCAGGAGTGTGCTCCGAGCGCCCAGAGCGCGCTGCGGGAGAACTTGGGCGCCGGGTCGGCCTGGTTGCGGTGCCGGCCCCAGTAGTGCGCCAGGAAGCGCTCGGCGAGAACGGGGATGTCCTCGGGGCGCTCGCGCAGGCTGGGGACGTGGATCGGCACCACGCGCAGGCGATAGTACAGGTCTTCGCGCAACAATCCGGACTGCACCGCCTGCTCGGGGTTGGTGTTGGTCGCGGCGATGAAGCGAACGTTCACGACCGCGTCGGTGGTTTCACTCCCCACCCGCCGGACCACGCCGTCCTGGATGACGCGCAGCAGCTTCGCCTGGATCGACTTCGGCATCTCGATCAGCTCGTCCAGGAACAGCGTGCCGCCGTTGGCGGTCTCGAGCAGGCCCGGCTTATCGCGCACCGCGCCCGTGAAGGCTCCCTTCACGTGCCCGAACATCTCGGACTCGAGCAGCGGCTCGGGCAGAGCCGCGCAATTCACGGCGACGAGCGAGCGACTCGAGCGCCGGCTGTGGTCATGAATGAACTGTGCGAACAGCTCCTTGCCGGCGCCGCTCTCACCCGTGAGGAACACCGACGCGTCGGTCGCGGCCACGCGGCGGGCCAGGGCGATCGCCTTGCGGAACAAGGTCGAATCGCCCAGCACGGTGAGCCGGTCGCCGTCGGCGGGTTCCGGCGGGCGCGACTCTTCCAGGGCGCGCGACTCCCGCGCCACCAGCACCGCGTGCGCGGCACGTCCGATCAGGATCTGCAACTGCGTGCCCGAGAAGGGCTTCGGCAGGTAATCCCAGGCCCCCTGCTGGAGCGCTTCGAGGCTCGAGGCGATCGAGGGGTTCCCGGTCATGATGATGACGATGACGCCGGGCTTGGTGGAGAGCGCGAGGCGCAGCAGCTCGCTCCCCGTCACCTCCCCCATGTACCAGTCCACCAGGGCGATGTCGAAGGGGCGGCGCCGGACCGCGTCGCGCGCTTCGTTCCCCCGCCCGCACACCGTGACGCTGTAGCCCTCGGCCTCGAGCACGCTGAGGCAGCTTTCGCGCAGCGTGCGCTCGTCATCGATCACCAGAATGCGAATGCTCGATCTCGCGGCGGGATCGACGGACGTGAGAATGGGCAACGGCGCGGGGCGCGCCGGGGCGGGACTCAACGTGCGATTCATGTCGGCTACCCGATGTGGCGCGGCTGCATCACTTCCAGTCGCACGTCGAAGTTGTGGTACTGGTCCAGCAACTACTGAGCCGTGGATTTATCGCGAATTGGTGAGTTTGTCAATAGGCCAAGAGTGCTGTGCGCTAGCGCAACACTGTTGCGGTCACGCGTCATGTAACTCGGATTCGAAGCGGCGAATCCGGCCGGCGGCGGGTTCGCGGGCTGCGGCCGCCAGCGCCGCGCTCGCATGGGCGAGGAGGACGTCAGGATCGAACTTCGGGACCGACGCGTCGAGCACGGCGTCGTAACCGGCAAGGAATTGGGTGGACTCGGGCCCACCCCCCCCACCCTCCCCACCCTCCCCACCCTCCCCACCCTCCCCACCCCCCCCATTCCCCCCTCCTCCGCCGCCCCGACCGCTGGCGCCGCGAGTGGGGCGAGTCCGCCGCTTGCCGCTGAACGCGTCGCCCAGCCGCTCCGCGAGCCGCAGCGCCGCGTCGGGACCGGCCTCCGGGGCCACGACGATGAACTCCCGTGGACCGATCCGCCCCACCGCGTCCGAGGCGCGCGCGGCCTCGCGCAGCACCCGGGTGACCAGCACGACATCGGGGGCGCCGTTTTTGGGGATCGTGAAGGCGACGGCTGCCATCGGACGGGCGCGGCGGCGTGCCTCCGCGCCGATTTCGAGCACGCGTCGCGCGAGGCCACGGCTGTTGTAGAGCTCGGTCGTGGGATCCACCAGACCCGAAGCCCAGGCCCGGTCCGCATCCGCCTTGGCGCGCAGCCCCGCTGCCAGCCGCAGCAGCAGCTCCTCGGAGTCGAGCTGCTGGCCCACCCACAACTCGCTCGCCCCGGCGCGTAACGCATTCAGGGTTTCACGACGAGTCGCGGGGGCGGGTTGCGTGAGGACGATGGGAGTGCCGGCGGTGACTCGCGACTCGGCGCGCAACTGGCGACACAGACCCAAGCCGGTGGCGCCGGGCAAGTCGAAGGCAAGAATGATCGCATCGGGCGCCGCCCGCTCGAGCTGTTGCAGCAGCGTGGACGCGGTGTACGCCTTGACGACGCCGTAGCCGCCTTGAACAAGCACCGTCTCGAGCGCCCGGGCGAACCACTCCTGGGCATCACCGATGAGCACCACCGGGGGACGACGGGCTGCGGCTGGACTGCTCGGCATCGCAATGGCACCCTGGGTACGGATAGACCGGCCACCCAGCCGCCGGTGAAGCGAGCCACCCGCCGCACTCGCCGTGCGTGCTGGCTGCAATGACCGTGCGCCGAATGCGGCCCTGGCCAACTCGTTTTCCGGGAATGGTTTCTTCCGGGCGCGCCTCACGCGCGCGGCGAAAAGTCGCGGGAGAATGCCTACAAGCTGTAACGCCGCTGCGGCGCCGGACGCTCGCGCGCCCGGCGGGCCAAGGTGCCGCGCGGCGGCCCCGAACTTGTATCCGGGCGAACCCGGAGCCATGACGTGCCCACGTTGTGATGTAGCCCTGGAAACGGCGCTGCCCGAGCGCCAGGACGCGCTCTGTCCGCAATGCGGCACGCTGCTCGTGCCCGCGGGGCTGGCACGCCGCCTGCTCGCGAAGATGACGCAGCTCGCCCGCTTCGGTCTCGCCGATCCTGGCGACCCGATCCTGAAGCGGTCCGATCCCTCTGAAGGGAAGGCCTAGCATGTGTGGAATCGTCGGGTACGTGGGCACGCGTGACGCCACTCCCATTCTGCTGGAGGGGCTGCGCCGGCTCGAGTATCGCGGCTACGACTCCGCGGGCGTGGCCGTGATGAACGGCCATGGGGGAAACGGCGGAAACGGGGGAATCGCGGGCAACGGTGGAAACGGGGGAAACGGCAGTTCGCTCATCGTTCGCAAGCTCGCGGGGCGGGTCCAGGGCTTGTGTGATGACCTCGATCGCGAACCCCTGTCCGGCGCGACCGGGATCGCGCACACCCGCTGGGCCACACATGGCGCGCCGACGACCACCAACGCCCATCCCCACGTCGACTGTACCGGCCACATCGCCCTCGTGCACAACGGCATCATCGAAAATGCCGACGCCTTGCGGGCCGCGCTGGAGGCGAGCGGTCATCGCTTCCGCACCCAGACGGATACCGAGACCCTGGTACACCTGCTCGAGGATGCACCGCCGGGCACGCCGCTCGAGACGCGCGTCATCGGCGCCTTGGCCCATGTCGTCGGCACCTACGGCATCGCGGTGGTCTCGGCCGACGATCCCGGCAAGGTCGTCGTGGCGCGCCAGGGCTCGCCCGTGCTGCTGGGGATCGGAGACGGTGAGCAGTTCGTCGCGTCGGACGTCGCGGCCATCCTCGAGCACACGCGCTCGGTGGTGTATCTCGACGACGGCGACATCGCCGTGCTCACGCCCGACGGTTATCACATCATCGACAGCGAGGCGCACGTGCAGCTGCGCCCGGTGAGCGACATCGCGTGGGACCTCCAGGCGATCGAGCTGGGCGGGTACGCGCACTTCATGCTCAAGGAGATCAGCGAGCAGGCCGAGACGGTGCGCAGCACCCTGCGGGGGCGGCTGCTGTTCGGGGAAGGCGGGGCCCGCCTGAACGGCCTGAACCTGAGCCCCGAGCAGTGCGCGGCGATCCGGCGGATCGTGATCCTGGGGTGTGGGACCTCATGGCACGCCGGCCTCGTGGGGCGCCATCTGATTCAGCAGCTCGCGGGGATTCCGGTCGCGGTCGAGTATGCCTCCGAATACCGCTACAGCCGGCCGATCGCCGAGCCGGGCACGATCGCGCTGGCGATCTCGCAATCGGGTGAAACGGCGGACACACTCGAGGCCATGCGGGCGGCCCGCGCGACCGGGGCCCGGGTGTTCGGGATCGTGAACGTCGTGGGCTCCACTATCGCGCGGGAGGCGGACGGCGGGATCTATCTGCACGCGGGCCCGGAGGTCGGCGTCGCCTCGACCAAGGCGTTCACGTCGCAGATCGTCGCGCTCGCCCTGCTGGGATTGTACCTCGGTCGCCACCGCGGGATCTCGCCCGAAGCGGGACGGGATTTGGTGTGCCGCCTGAGCCAGCTGCCGAGCCTCGTGGCCCGGACGCTCGAGCTGGAGCCGCAGGTGCGCGCGCTGGCGCAACAGTACGCCGACCGCTCCACGTTCCTCTATCTCGGACGCGGCGTCAATTTCCCGGTGGCGCTCGAGGGCGCGCTGA
>QHUS01000071.1 GCA_003222035.1 Gemmatimonadota bacterium
TGGGGACACCGGCCTCACATACTTGACTGGCGGCAACGTCGTGGAGCACGGGTCGTGAGCGGGCGGCATCATCCAAGCGCATTGGGGACCAGTGAAAGGAAGGAGTGACTGATGAACGGCAACAGCATGCATTGGGTGAACCGCCTCGCGGTCCTCGGGCTCGTCGTCGGGCTCGTGGCTGGGCTCGCGGCGGCGGGTAGCGCCCAGTCGGTGGGCGGCCAGGCGTACAGCACGTACGTCAACACGCCGCTCGGTTCCAGTGGTCAGTCGCCACTGGCGGTGCTGCCGGCTGTTTCGGGCACTGACGGCGCCGAGGCGGACGCCGAAGGAAGTGCGCTGAACGTAGCGGGCGCCCTGTCGTCCGATTTCCTCAACAGCATCACATCGGGCCAAATCGGGGCAGCCGAGGCGGGCGCGCAGAGCACGTCGAGCGCGGCGAGCGTGAACATCCTGAACGGGCTGATCACCGCGGATGAAGTGGTCGCCAACGTCACGAGCAGCGCCGACCAAACCGGTGCGTTCAGCAACGCCGACGGGTCGACGTTCACGAACCTCACGGTGGCCGGCCAGTCGCTGTCCGGCGATCAGGTGGTGGCGCCGAACACCAACATCAGCCTACCCGGCGTGGGGTACGCGGTGCTGAACGAGCAGATCCCTTCGGGCGACGGTGTGACGAGCAGCGGCCTGTCGGTGAACATGATCCACGTGTACCTGCAGAGCCTGGTGGGTGGTATTGTGAATCCGCTCACCGGCCAGATTCTGGGCGGTACGTTGCAGACGACCGGCGAGATCATCGTCGGGTCGGCGACGAGTTCGGTAGGTCCGTGACGGCGCCACGCGCGTCGTGTTAGCGTTGCCCCGCCGAACGGGGGGGGGGGCGGAGCGGGACATAGTCAGGGAGCGGGTCAAACTCAGGCGACCGTTTGCGGTCAGGGGGCCGCCGGCGCCGGGCCCGCTGCCCTGCGCCGTTTTTCTTGTGCATCCTGTCACAGGCTGACGCATCAAACCGACTCGTTATGGGCCTGAGTGGAGTTGAACCACTGACCTCACGCTTATCAGGCGTGCGCTCTAACCACCTGAGCTACAGGCCCCGCTGCCTCACTCCCAGTCCCGGCGCGGCCCCTTCTTCGGCCGGAACTCGTCCTCCTCGTCATCGTCGAATTCGTCGTCCAACTCGTCGTACTCGTCGAGATCGTCCAGGTCCTCCTCTTCAAGCTCGTCCTCGTCCAGCTCGTCGTCGAAGTCCTCGTCCAGGTCCTTGTCCTCTTCGAAGTCTCCGAACTCCTCGTCGTCGAGACCGTCGCTACGACGCTTGAGCGACCAGTCCGACGTCTCACGGGACAACATTGTCACCCCCAGCTGAGGTTGTGGTTGTTGTGAACGAGCTATCCGACTCTTCCTACGACTCCTCGGCCGACCGCGCGTTGCGCGCCAGCTTGCGCCGCTCCGTGGCGCCCAGCGCGCGCTTGCGCAGCCGGATAGACGACGGCGTCACCTCGATCAACTCGTCGTCCTCGATATACTCGAGCGCCAGCTCGAGCGTCACCTGCCGCGGCGGCTCCAGGATGATCATCTCATCCGAGGCCGTCGTCCGCATGTTCGTGAGCTTCTTCTCCTTGGACGGGTTCACGTCGATATCCCCGATCCGCGAGTTCTCCCCCACGACCATGCCTTCGTACACCGGATCCCCGGGGCTCACAAACATCGTCCCGCGCTCCTGCAAATTGAAGAGCGCGTACCCCACCGCCACCCCCTCCCGGTCCGCCACCAGCACCCCACGACTCCGTCCCTGCAGCGGCCCGGCCCACGGGCCGTACGCGAAAAACCGGTGGTGCATGATCCCCGTTCCCCGCGTATCCGTCAAGAACTCCGACCGGTACCCCAGGAGCCCGCGGGCGGGAATCTTGAAGCGCATCCGGACCGTCCCTACCCCCGGGTTTCGCATGTCCAACAGCTCCGCCCGCCGCGGCCCCAGCTTCTCCATGACCACCCCCAGATACCCCTCCGGGCAGTCGATCATCAGCTCCTCGTACGGCTCGAGCCGCTCCCCGTTCGGCCCCTCCCGCGGAATGATGCGCGGCCGGCTCACCTGAAACTCAAATCCCTCGCGCCGCATCGTCTCCATCAGGATGCCAAGGTGCAGCTCCCCTCGCCCCGACACCGTGAGCGTCTGCGGATCGTCGGTCTCCTCCACCCGCAGGGCCACGTTCTTCTCGAGCTCCCGGAACAGCCGATCGCGCAGCTGCCGGCCGGTCACGAACTTCCCTTCCCGTCCGGCGAACGGCGAGTCGTTCACCTTGAAGTCCACCGAGATCGTGGGCTCCTCGACTGCGATCCCCGTGAGCCGCTCCAGGTAATCGGGCGCGGTCACCGTCTTCCCGATCTCGACCCCGATCAGCCCCGCGAGCGCCACGATGTCCCCAGCCGACGCCTCCTGCACCTCGACCCGCTCCAGCCCGTCGAACCCAAACAGCTTCACCACGCGCGCCTGCTCGTACGGGCTGTCCCCCAGAGGACCGGGCTCGCCCAGGGGAAGTAACGCGACCGTTTCCCCCACCCGGACCCGCCCCCGCTCGATTCGCCCGATGGCGATCCGCCCCAGATAAGAGGAGTAGTCCAGGGTCGAAACCAGCATCTGGAACGGCCCCGCCGGATCAGCCGCCGGCGCCGGGATCGTGTCGAGAATGGTCTGAAACAACGGCTTCAAGTCCCCGCCCGGCGACTGCAGATCGAACGTCGCTGTCCCCGCACGACTCGATGTATAAAGGAAAGGGCAGTTGAACTGCTCGGGGGTCGCTTCCAGGTCCAGGAACAGCTCCAGGACCTCGTCGTGCACCCGCAGCGGCTCCGCGTCCTGCCGGTCGATCTTGTTCACCAGCACGATCGGCTTCAGGCCGAGCCCCAGCGCCTTCCCGGCCACGAATCGCGTCTGCGGCATCGGCCCCTCGGCGGCATCCACGAGCAAGAGGAACCCGTCCACCATGCGAAGGATCCGCTCTACCTCTCCCCCGAAATCGGCATGGCCCGGCGTGTCCACGATGTTGATCTTGGTGTCGCCCCAGCGCACTGCCGTATTCTTTGACAGGATGGTGATGCCGCGCTCGCGCTCCAACGGGTTCGAGTCCATGACGCGCTCGGTCACCTGCTGGTTGGCGCGGAACACCCCCGCCTGGCGGAGCATCTGGTCCACCAGCGTGGTCTTCCCGTGGTCCACGTGGGCGATGATGGCGATGTTGCGGATCTGCAAGGGGCTACGTCCTGAGCGTGCCTAGGGGTGCCTCATAGGAGGGCCGCAGTATAGGAGGGCGGTCGGCAAAAGACAAGCGGGGAGATCACAGAAATCGTGGCATGTGGTGAGTGGTGCGTGGTTATTCCCGGTTGCGAGGCTGGCCTCCGGGCCGCCAGCAACCACGTACCACGCACCACGCACCTATTCACAGGTCGGATCCCTCTCCATCTGTACCGTCACATGCCCGATCCCGAGCTTCCCAAGGCGCGCCTGGACGGCCTCGAGCACGCGCTGGTTCTGCGCTGGATCCTGGACCACCAGGTGGCAACTCATCGCGATCACGCCGCTGGTCACCGTCCACACGTGCAGGTCGTGAACCGACCCCACGCCGGGGATGGAGGCGACCTGGTCGTGGACGTCCGACATTGCGATGTGCGGGGGCGCAGCCTCGAGCAACACGTCGGTGCTCTCCCTGACCAGGCGCCACGCGCTGCCGAGGATCAAGACCGAGATCAAGACTGAGATGATGGGGTCGGCCTGCACCCACCCGCTGGCGAGGATGATGACCCCCGCGACCACTGCACCGAACGAGCCCAGCAGATCGCCCACTACATGTAGATAGGCGGCGCGCTGGTTGAGCGAATGGTTGTGTCCGCGATGCAGGATGGCGGCACCGACCGCATTGGCCGCGAGCCCCACACCTGCGACGATCAGCAACAGGGCCCCATGCACGTCCTCCGGCGCGCGGAACCGGTGCCACGCCTCGAAGCTGATCCCGAGCGCGATCGCGATCAGGGCTGCTCCGTTCACCAGCGCGGCCAGGATCTCCAAGCGCAACAGCCCGAACGTTCGCTCCGCCGTCACCGGCCGTTGCGCGAGCGACGTGACCACGAGTGACAGGCCGAGCGCCGCGACGTCCGCCAGCATGTGGCCCGCGTCAGCGACCAGCGCGAGCGAGTGCGCCAGCCACCCGCCCACGGCCTCCGCCACCATCACGACGGCGGTGATGCCGAGTACGGTCAGGAGTCGCCGGCGACTCTCCCCCCGCAACGGCGCTCGATGCGTGCACTGGACGTCGATCGGTAGCGTCGCGCTCATGCAATCCCAAGCTCTAGTCCCTAGTCCCCAAGATAACCACCCTCTATGTTCCCGCCTCTATGGCCCTCCCCCCCCCCGGCTCCGAGTCGCCCGGCCTCCGCCTGGTGGCGGTGGTGGCGCTGGTGCTCGCGAATGCGTTTTTCGTGGCGGCGGAGTTCGCGCTCGTCGCAGCCCGCCGCACCCGCATCGAGGCCATGGTCCGGCGCGGCGACCGCAGAGCACGGACGGTCCGGGCCGCGTTGCAGGACCTCTACCGCCAGCTGTCGGCCGCGCAGCTCGGCATCACGGTCGCGTCGATTCTCCTGGGGTACGTCGCCGAGGACACCGTGGCCAAGGTGTTCCGCGACTGGTTCGCGACGCTGCCGCCCCCCCTCGAGTTCCTGGCGCGCGGCGGCGTCGCGTCGACCGTCGCCGTGTCGCTCGTTTCATTCCTGCATGTGGTGTTTGGCGAGCAGGCTCCCAAGGCGTGGGCCATCACCCACCCCGAGCGTACCAGCCGGTGGATCGCCGCGCCGCTCATCCTGTTCTCGTGGATCACGCGGCCGTTCACGGATCTCCTCAACTGGAGCGCCAACCGAGTCGTCCGGTTCCTCGGCCTCAAAGGAACCACGGCCGAGCTCGAGGCGATTCACTCGCCCGAAGAGCTCCGCATGCTGGTCGAGCAGAGCCGGCAACGCGGCAAGCTCGACGCCGACGACGCCCGGCTGTTGCAGGGCGTGTTCGAGTTCAGCGAGAAAAACGCCCGTGAGGTGATGACGCCGCGCACCGAGATGGTGGCGCTCCCGGCCGACCTGACGCTCGAGGAAGCGGCCGATCAGGTGGCCGTGGCGGGCCGATCACGCTATCCCGTGTACGGCGAGTCGCTGGACGACATCCTCGGCATCGTGCACGCCAAAGACATTCTCGCCGGCCTCCGCTCGGCCAAGGGCGGGAGCCTGCGGACGGTGCTCCGTCCCCCCGTGTTCGTTCCGGGGACGCGCGAAGTCGAGGACGTGCTCGCCGACATGAAACGGCAGAAGATCCACCTGGCGATCGTGCTCGACGAGTTCGGTGGGACGGCCGGCCTCGTCACGATGGAGGACCTGCTCGAGGAGATCGTCGGGCAGATCTACGACGAATACGATCGGCCCACCGGCGAGCTGAGCGCCCCTCCCGCCGCCGGCACTGCGCCCGTCATCGCGGGCTCGGTCCCGATCCGCGAAGTGAACAACGCGTTCGGACTCGAGCTCGCCGAGCAGGACTACACGACCATCGGCGGTTTCCTGTTCGGTGCGCTCGGCCGCCTGCCCCACCCGGGCGACCAGGTGGCGGTGAAAGGCGCCGTATTCGAGATCGTCGAAATGGACGGACGGCGCGTCGGGACGGCGCGCGTGATCCGGCGCGGAACGGGACCGGAGACCTAGGCCGGCGCGACGGTCCCGCGCCCCACCCGGGACCGCCGCGCCAGTTCCACCCCCAGCTCCAGCGCAGCCCGCATGGACCGCGGATCGGCCATGCCCTTCCCGGCGATGTCGAGCGCCGTCCCATGATCGGGGGCGACGCGCGGAAACGGCAGCCCCAGCGTCACGTTCACCCCCTCACCGAACCCCGCGACCTTCACCGCCGTCATGCCGACGTCATGGTAGGGCGTCAGCACAGCGTCGAACTCGCCTTTCAGCGCCCGCACGAACACCGTGTCGGCGGGCAGCGGCCCGGTGGCGTTGAGGGCCCGAGCGGCCGGCTCGAGCACGCGGGGCTCCTCGTCACCGAACAGTCCCGACTCGCCGGCGTGCGGATTGAGGGCGCACACGGCGAGCCGTGGCGCAGCAATCCCCCACCAGTCCCGCAACGCGCGCTCCGCGATCCGCCCACAGCGCACCACGCGATCAGTGGTCACGTGGGCGGGGACGTCCTTCAAGGGGATGTGCGTCGTCACGAGGACCACGCGGAGCGAGCGGACGGCGAGCATCATCGCCACGTCTACATCACCCGCGAGATGCGACAGCAGCTCGGTGAGGCCCGGATAGCGAAACCCCGCCAGATGCAGGCCATGCTTGTGCACGGGGCCGGTGACGATGGCATCCACTTCGCCGGCCAGCGCGAGTCGGACGGCCTCCCGCACGGCCTCGCCTGCGATCTTGCCGGCCTCTTCGGGGAGCAGGGAGCGGGGATGATGGGAGTGGCCGACCATGACAACCTCGGCATCGAGCGGACCGATGGCGAGCGCTTTTTCTAGCACCTCCGGCCCGATGCCCCGCGGATCGCCGACGGTCACGCCGAGGCGGGGGAGGGAACCTCGTGACACCTGGCTAGTAGCGAATGTCGACGTACGTCGTGCGGCGCAACAGGTCGAGGTAGTGCTTGATGGCGAGCTGCTGGCCCAGCCCGTCGCGGATCCGGTCCTTCACTTCGTCGAAGTTGAGCTCCCCCTCGGGCAAACGTTTCAACAGCTCGAACACGACGAACCGGGGCCGCGCGGTGCCAGCCCCGACTTCGAACACCGGCTTCAACCCGGGTACGGTATCGCTGCCGATCGCGGTTTCGTAGTCCGGTGGCAGCTGGGAGGCGGGCAGCGCGTCGGCGAGCTTGGGCTCGTTCGGATCCGCGTAGCGCCGCGCCAGCGAGTCGAACGACGCCCCCTGGGCCAGGGCGTCGTGCACCGAATCGGCCTGCCGCCGGGCAATGTCGATCTGTGCGGCGGAGATGGTGGGCTGGATCAGGATGTGGCGGGCCAGGATCTCGGCCGGCTGCACTCGCTCCACCTGAATGATGTGGTAGCCGAACTCGGTGCCCACGACGTCGGAGATCGCGCCTGGCCTGAGGTGGAACGCGACGTCTTCGAACTCCTTGACCATGACGCCCCGACGGAACCACCCCAGCTCGCCGCCCTGCTCGCGTGACGCGCTATCGGCCGAAAACTTCCTCGCCACGTCGCCGAACACGGCGCCGCGCCGCAGCGCCGCCACGAGCGAGTCCGAGAGGTGGAGCGCGCGGGCATTCGCGTCCGGGTCGGCTTTGGGCACGATCACGATCTGACGGAACGAGATGGCCGCCGGGCGCTTGGGCTGCTGCGCCCTGCTGCTCTCCCAAAACTCGCGCATCTCGGCGTCCGTCGGCGAAATGGGCTTCAGCTTGCCCCGTTGCTTCAGGCCTTCGATCAGCCGCTGCTGCAGGATCGCGCGGCGCTGCTGGTCCGCGAGCCACCGCCGCCATTCCTCCTCGGACACGAAGCCGGCCGCGCGGAGCTGCGTCTGGAACTCCGGAATCGACGCGAATTGCTTGCGCACGTTCTGCACGGTCTGCTCTACCGCGTCCTGCACCTCCTGCTCCGTCACCTTGATCGTCGTGTCCCGCTCCGCCTGCTGAACGAGCAGCTCTTCATCGGCCATCTGCGACAGGACCTGGCGCCGCGCGGCTTCCCGCCCCGCCGAGTCCTCCGGGACCTTCGCGCCCTGCGACTGCGCCAGCACCAGCTGCTCTTCCACCTGGGAAGCGAGAATGGGCGTCGTGCCCACGATCGCCATGATCCGGTCCACCGGACGATCGCGCGCCGTGCTCTGGGCCGCGGCACGACGCACGCCTCCGAGGGCGAACAGCGGGGCGACCAGCACCGCTATGACGGTGGTCAGCTTGAGCGCCCGCATGATCGGTCAGCGCGGCGTCGCCGGCCGGGGACTCTCGGCCGGCACGGGGGGCGGGCCAGAGGCGCGCCTCAGGCCCGTCGGCGCAGAAGTCGGAGCGTGCCCCGTCGCCGTCGAGTCCGCGGCCCGAATGGCTTGCGCGCCTTCGACCGCCCGCGCGACGCCCGCCGGGTTCAGGGTCCAGTCCTGTCCTTCCCGCAGGGCGGCGGCGAGAAACGGCGGCACCGGGACGAACGGGCTCGTGCCCTGTGTGATCGCCTGCTCGGTATACCGGTCCAGGTGCGCCATCGCCACGTGTACGCGCGCGGCGGGAGTCGCGCCCGAGTCCTTCAGCATCTCCGGCGACAGGTCCAGCAACCGCTCCAATCGCGCCACGCTCGAGTCGTGCTCGGCGCGTACCTGCTCCCAGTCGCGGGCGGCGAGCTGGACGCCGGCCTTGGCGACCTCATCGAGCAGGATTTCTCGCTGCGCCAGCACCCGCACGAGCTGCGTCAGCTGCGCGTCGGTCGCGGTGGTGATGCCGCGCACGTCGTTGGGATCGAGCGCGAGGAGCCACCGTGCCAGATCCTTCACCCGGAACGCGCCGCCGCCGCGGTACGTGGCGAGCGCACGCTCGTCAGTCCGCGCGGCGACGATCTGGGGCACTGCCGCACGCACCCGCGCCGGCGCGCCCGAGACAATCTCGAGGCGGCGGTCGCGGGCCAGGCTGTCCATGTACAGCGAGTCGAGGAAGTTTGTGCGCGCGTTCGCCAGATCGACGCGGAACGAGTCCCGCACCTCCGCGAGCGGCGGCCGGCGGATGATGTGAAAGCCGAAGGGTGTGCGGACGACGCCCGTCATGGCGCCGGGCGGCAGCGTCCACGCGGCGCTGTCGAACGCCGCGACCCACTGGCCGCGCGCCGACGCCGGCAGGTAGCCCCCACGCACCTTGGATCCCGGGTCCTCGGAATACTTCTGTACGAGCTGTCGAAAGTTCGCGCCGCGCTGCACTGCCGCTTGCATCAGCACGCTGGTGGCTTCCTTCTGTTTCTGCTGCTCGATCATCGGGAGCGCGCTCGCCGGCACGCGGATGAGAATGTGCTGGAACAGCCGCATGCTCCCTGCGGTGAACGCCGAGTCCATCTGCGCCGTCGTGAGCTGGCCGCGAGTGGCGATCAGCTGCTCGTGGTAGCGCTCCCACCGGATCTGCGACACGAGCGGCCACTCGGCGGCGAGGACCAGGGTCGAGTCGTGCAGGTCGCGGCCGTGCCCGAGCGCGGTGGCAAATACCGCGTAGTCCAGATACACGCTCGCCAGGCCGGTGAACACGTCGGGCCGGACGGGAATGCGCGACGCGTGACCGATCAGCTTCGCCAGGTGCTCGACCGTCAGGGTCTGGCCCGCCGCGGTCCCCACGGTCTGCTGGCGTCCGGCAAACGTGTCCCGCAGGGCGTTGCACCCGCCCAGCGCGAGCACCCAGCCGATCAGAGCCAGCCGTCGCATGGCGTCTCCCTAGTGGTGAACGTCCGCGAGAACCGCGGTGAGAGCGCGGACCAGGCCCGAGCCGATGGGTTCGCCGCCGAGCCGGCGGAGCCGCAAGGACAAGGGGTTGGCCCGCCGCACCTCGGCCTCGAACTGGACCGCATCGAGCGCCGCCGTCAGGCCGGCCATCCGGGGGTTCGCGTCCCGTGCGAACGTGAGCCGCGCCTCCTCGCCCCTCACCAGGACTGTTTCGAGTCCCACGCGGGCGCCGAGCACGCGGAGCTCGGAGACGAGGAGCAGGCGCTGCGCGTCGTCTGGAAGCGGCCCGAAGCGATCGCGCAACTCTTCGCGCACGGCTTGAATCTCATCAGGCGCCACGGCCCGCGCCAGCCGCCGGTACAGGTCCAGCTTCACGGCCTCGTCCGGCACGTACCCATCGGCGAGGTGCGCGGCCTGATCCAGAATCACCTCCGGTGCCGGGTGCGTGACGCTCCCCGCTCCCCGATCGCCGTGTTTCAGGGCCTCGACGGTTTCCTGGAGCCAACGCAGATAGGTATCGAATCCGACCGCGTGCGCGTGGCCCGACTGCGCCGCGCCGAGCAGATTGCCGGCGCCGCGCAGCTCGAGATCCCGCAGCGCGATGCGGTAGCCTGACCCGAGATCGGTGTGATGCTCGAGTGCCCGCAAGCGCTCCTCGGCATCCGCGTCGACCAGGTCGGGCACCAGCAGGTAGCAGTACGCCCGTCGATGGCTCCGCCCCACCCGGCCGCGGAGTTGATAGAGCTGCGCCAGGCCGAACTGATCGGCCCGGTTCACGATCATCGTGTTCGCGTTCGGCACGTCGAGCCCAGACTCGACGATCATCGTGGACACCAGTACATCCACCTCGCCGGCGACGAACCGGGACATCACGGCGTCGAGCGCAGCCTCCTTCATCTTCCCGTGTGCGACCGCGATGCGCGCCCGGGGTGGGGCCAGGGCCCGCACGCGCTCGGCGATCGTGTCGATCGTCTCGATGCGGTTATGCACGAAGTACACCTGTCCGGCGCGATCGAGCTCGCGGGCCACCGACTCCTCGATCAGGCCGTCGTCCCAGGGCTCGATGAACGTGAGCACCGGCGACCGGTCCTTGGGTGGCGTCTCGAGCAGCGTGAGATCGCGGAGACCGGCGAGCGAAAGATGCAGCGTCCTGGGAATGGGGGTCGCCGTCAGCGTCAGCACGTCCACCGCGAGCTTCAGCGCCTTGAGCCGCTCCTTGTGTCGCACGCCAAACCGATGTTCCTCGTCCACGACGAGCAGACCCAGGTCGTGGAACGTGACGTCGCGCGACAGCAGCCGGTGTGTGCCAATCACCACGTCCACTTCTCCGCTGTCGAGCTGCCGCGTGACCTGTTTGGTGTCCTTCGTGCCGCGAAACCGCGAGAGCACCTCGATGCGCACGGGATAGTCGGCGAGCCGTTCGCGGAAGGTGCGCCCGTGCTGCTCCGCGAGAATCGTCGTGGGAACGAGAACCGCGACCTGCTTGCCCGCCTGCACTGCCTTGAAGGCGGCCCGCAGCGCGACCTCCGTCTTGCCGTACCCCACGTCCCCCACGAGCAGACGATCCATGGGTCGGGGACGTTCCATATCGCGCTTCACCTCGTCGGCGGCGCGCCGCTGATCTGGGGTGTCCTCATAAAGGAAAGCGGATTCCAGCTCGCGCTGCCACGGTGTATCGGTGGGGAACGCGAAGCCCCCCGCGACCTGCCGCCGGGCGTAGAGGTCGAGCAGCTCCAGCGCCATCTGACGGATCGCGGCACGCGTCTTGTCGCGCTGCCGCTGCCATGTCGTGCTGCCCAGCCGGTGCAACCGGGGCGCGGGTGCGTCGCCGTCCTCCGCCGCCCGGTATGGCTCGAGCTGATCCAACCGGTACAGCGGCACGTTCAGTCGCGACCCGCCCTCGTACTCGACCACCGCCACCTCGAGCGTCCCGCCCTCCGCGCCGACGGGAATCGTCTGCATGCCACGATAGATGCCGATGCCGTGATCGAGATGGACCACGTAGTCCCCCGCCTTGAGCGCGCGCGTCGCCGCACTGACGCTCGCCTCGCGATAACGCCGCTGCCGGCGCAACCTGCGGGCACGGCGGAAAATCTCGTGGTCGGTGAGTACCCGCAGGCCGGGCAGCACGAATCCACCATCCAGCGCCCCCACCGCGAGGGTCGCCCGATCGCCCGCCAGCAGCTCCTCGAGGCGCTCGAGCTGGCCCTCGTTGTCGCACAAGATGACGGTCGGCGGCTCGGTCGCGACGATGCGGCGCAGCCGCTTGATGTCGCGGTCGATGGCCTCGGGCGGTCCGATCGGAAACCGCACACCCGTCTCGGCAGGGTCGAGCGCCAGTCGCGCGAACTGCGCCATCTGAGCGCGCCACCCGGCCGGGTCGACGAACAGCACCTCTCGCTCCGGCGGATCCTCCCCCAGCCGCCGCGCTACCTCGAGATGGTGCGCCGCCTCGGTCCATGCCCGATCCACCTCTCGACCGAGCGCCGACTCCTGCTCCAGGACGAGGAGCGTGTCGCTCGGCAACAGGTCCAGAAGCGAGGACCGCACCCTTCCCCCTTCCCCCTTCCCCCCTCCCTCGGTTCTCACCGGCAGAATCGTCGCCCGCTCGATCGTCTCGCCCGAGCGCTGCGAATCCAGATCGAAGCTCCTGATCGAAGCCACGTCATCTCCCCACCACTCGAGACGCGCCGGAGCCGCCATCCCGAACCCGTACACGTCCAGGATCCCGCCGCGCACGCTGAACTGCGCCACTTCAGTCACGGTCGGAACCCGCTCGTACCCCATGTCCGTGAGGCGTCCCACGACGTCGCTCAGCGACACTCTTCCCCCGTCCCCCTTCCCCGGCGCCAACACCAGCCTCATGTCGCGGAGTGCCGCAGGCACACCGGTCCGCTCGGCGGCCGCCCGCGCGGTCGTCACGAGCACGCGGACCTGTCCTGACAGCAGCAGCTCCAGCGTCTCCACCCGCTCGCCGGCGATCTCGACATGCGGCTCTTCGGCACCGAGCGCCTCGCGCTGCGGGTACAGCGCCACTACGCCGCCCGCAAGCGTTCGCAGGTCCGCGAGCCACCGCTCTGCCTCGGTTGGGGTGGAGGTGATCACGACGAAGACCCGTTGGGCGAGACGGCGCGCGAGTGTGGCCAGGAGGAGAGCAGGACTCGAGCCCAGGAGGCCGCCGACGGCGAGACGGCCGCCAGGCGGCGGGAGGCCCTCCGCCAGTGCCCGTGTCGCCGGCAGCGCGTCCATCTGATCAACCAGGAAATCGAGCGGCATCAGTGCGTCCGGGTTGCTACGCCGAGCTCGACCAGGGCCAGGAACAGTGCCAGGGCCAGCAGCAAGGTGCTCAAGTCCCGCCGCCCCGCACCGGCGAAACTCGCGCCCGTCCAGGACGCTCCGTCCAGGACGTCTGCGCCGAGCACGTCGCGCACTAGTGCCGGCGAAGCGGCGGTAAGATCCGATTCGGCCGGGTCCACGCCGTAGACGGTGGCACCGAGCGTATCCGCGCCCCGGGTCCGGAACTCGACGCGCGGCGCGCCTTCGGCCTCGACGACTGGGGCCTCGCCGCGGGCGAGGCGGTTGACGAGCGCATCCACGAACGGGACGAACGCGGGGCTCGCGGGCAGCGCCGTCCAACCCGTGTCGAGGCGGCTCCCAATGAGCATCACCGTCCCTTCCCGCACCAGCCACGGCTCGCCGTTCACCGTCGCCAGCACGGCCGAGTCGACGGCCGTCCCACCTGCGCCGTCCCCGGTCGTCGTCTCGATTCGGTATCGTCGCGTCACCTGTATCCCCGCGATTCCTGGCACAGCGGTGGCGGCCAGATGGCCTGGCGTGCCCGACGAGCCAAATCGCCACCGACCGCCCCCTCCCTCCCCTGCGGCGGAACTGGTCTCCCCTCTTCCCCGTCGTCCTTCCCCAATGCCACGGGCTGCGAGGGACCGATTCATCTGGCCGAGCAGCGCCGGATCGGCTGGCGGAACCACGAGGGTGAAACGCCCCCCGCCCTCCACGCGGTCGCCGATCACGACGTCGGAGCCCGTCTGAACGCGCTGGCCCTCCCGCAGCACTGCCAGGGCCGCATCGACAAACGCCCCCGCCCCCGGGAGCGCGGTGACCCGTGCGGGAGGCGCAACACGCCACACCACCAGGCGTCGGTCATCGGCGCGCAACTCGTCGGGATCGAGCGTCGCCTCCCCCACCCACCAACCGGGGCCGAGTGGCGGCAGTGTGATCGACACTGCCGACCCGGGGGCCGCGAGCGCCCGGGCGACCTCACGATCCCGGATGCGCAAGGTCACCGCCCCGGCACGGCTGTTCGGCGTTCCGACGACGCTCAGGGCCAGGGCACCATCGGCGACGCGCGTGACCCCGACCCCGCGATTCGACGCCGCCTGGCTCTGTGGTGCGAGGGCCAGGACCCGCACGCCCCGCGGCGCGCTCGCCCGACCGGGTCCCAGCGCCGTGCGTTGCAGGTCGCTCAGCACGTGGACTTCACGCGCCGCCAGCGGCTGACCGTCGACGAGCCGCGCCGCCACGCGCACGGCGGCGGTCAGGTCCAGTCGCCGCGGCGAAACCGCGACGCCGTCCAGCGTCGCCAGCAACGCCTCCCGCGTTCCGGCCCGCGCCACGCCATCCGCCAACATGAGCCAGAGTCGATCGGACGCCGTCGCGCGTCCGAGCGAGGCCCGCGCCATCCCCCGCAGGCGATCGAGCGTGGGGTGCCCATCCACGACGAGCCCTGACGAGACCGAATTGTCCAGTATCACCACGAGTGCCGTCGGCTCGTGCAGCGATGCCGCGCTCGATCGCGCCGAGACGAGCGGCCGTGCCGCGGCCAGCACCAGCACGGCGATCAGCGTCGTCCGGAGGATCAGGAGCAGCAGGTGTCGCAGTTTCAGGCGGCGGGCACTCTGACGCTCCGCCTCGCTCAGATACCGTAGGGGGGGAAACTCGGCTTCCGGCGGTACCTGTCGCTCGAGCAGATGGAGGAGCGCGGGGACCGCCGCCGCCGCGAGTCCCACGAGGGCCAGCGGATGGAGGAACGTCACGCGAGCAGCCGCAAGGCCGTACCGAAGGGCATGTCGGTCAGAATGTGATGGTACGCAATGCCGTGGCGCCGACACGCCGTACGCCATGCGCCGATTTCGCGAAGTACCGTCGCCTTATATGCCCGCGCCAGCTCGCGCGGCCGCACCACCACGCTCGCCACCGATTCGGGATCCCGGAAGCGCACTTCGGGCGGACCGGACAGCTCGGCCTCCGCGGGATCCATCAGATGCAGCACGATCACCTGGTGCCCGCGATGCCGCAGGTAGCGAAGCGCGGTGAGCGCCAAGTCCCGATCGAACAGCAAGTCGGAAACCAGAACCGCCAGGCCGCGGCGCACGAGCAGCGACGTGAGCCGCACCAACGCCGCGTGCGCCGCCGTCCCGCGCCCGTCCGGTGTGTCGACCAGCCCTCGCACCAGCCGCGCCCACTGTCCCGCCTTGACCCGTGCCGGCACCACCTCGCGCACGGTTTCATCGAACGTGATGAGGCCCGTCGCGTCACGCTGTCGAAGCAGAATCAGTGCAAGCGCCGCGGCAAGCCGGTCGGCGTACGCGCGCTTGGTAAGGCGGCCCGGGGCCCCGCGCCACGCCATCGAGCGGCTCGCGTCCACCAGGATCATGGCCCGGAGATTGGTCTCTTGCTCGAATTGCTTGACGAACAGACGGTCGGCGCGGGCGAGGATCTTCCAGTCCAGGTAGCGCGGCTCGTCCCCCGGCTGGTACGCCCGGTGTTCCGTGAACTCCACCGAGAACCCGCGAAACGGCGAGCGGTGGATTCCGGTGAGGAAGCCCTCGACGACGCCCTGGGCCACGATCTCGATCCCGCCGAAGCGCGCCACCTCGGCGGGATCCAGCAGATCGATACGCTGTTTGTCGGCCATCGGCACGGGAAGCTAATGAGCGGCCGAGTGTCCGGGGTAGAGGACAGGCCCCATTGCTGGCCTCACGCGGCGCACGGTCGCAACATCAATTGGTACAGCCACTTGGGGCTCTGGTTCCACCCTTGGCACATGGCCTGCTGAAAGCCTCCGCTCGGAGGCACGTATGCTGACCACGTTTGCGCTGCTCGGCCTTGTCGCGACGCCTTCCGGCGCGCCCCCGGTGGCGCCGGTGAGCGTCGATTATCGCCCGCGCGTCGAAGTCTGGACCGATCGGGGCGATAGTCCCTACGCCCGGGGTCAACGCGCCCGGGTTCATTTCCGGGCCGACCGTGACGCCTACGTCACCATCCTCCGCGTTGACACCGATGGGCGCGTGCGGGTGTTGTTCCCGCGGGAGCCGTGGGAGGACAACTTCGCGCGCGGCGGTCGCGACTACGAAGTCGAGGGTGGATCCGATCGCGACGCGTTCTACGTGGATGATTATCCGGGGGTCGGCTATGTCTTCGGGATCGCCGCCGCCGATCCGTTCGTGTACGATCGCATCCAGAGCCGGGATCACTGGGACTACCGGACGATCGCCGACGGTCGCGTGCGCGGCGACCCGTATGTCGCCCTCACGGACCTCGCGGAGCGGCTGGTGCCCGACGGATATGCGGACTGGGACTACGACATCGTTCCGTACTACGTCCAACAGCACTACGACTATCCGCGTTTCCTGTGCTACGACTGCCACTCGTACGTGAGCTACCCGTACTGGAGCCCATACGACTACACGTGCGTACGCTTTCGCATCGTGGTGTACGATGATCCTTACTATTACCCCTACCGCTACTACGGCGGTACGCGCGTAGTCTTCGCGCGTCCGTACCGTCCCGAACCGCGGTTCATCTTCAGGGACCGTCAGGCGTCGGACGCGTTTATCACCCGCATCGGTGAGCGCCCGGTGAACGACGATCGCAGGCGGGACGTGGGGGTGCAGGGTCGCGATCTCGGCGGGATCGGCGTCATTCCGCCGCCCAACATCATCCCGCCACGCCGCCGTCTTGGCGACGAGCAGGTCAATGACGAAGTCCGCAGTCGTGACCGCCGGCCCACCCGGCCCGATCAACCGGCCCAGCCCGATCGGCGTGAACGGCCGGAGAATCCGCAGAATCCTGACCGCCCCGAGCGGCGCGAGCGCCCGGATCTGCCGGATCGCCTCGATCGGCCCGAGCAGCCCGAGCGCCCCGCTCAGCCGGAACGGCGGGAGCAACCTCCTCGGCCACAGCAGCCGGAGCGTCGCCCGGCGGCGGAGGACAGGCCGCGTGCCGAGCCACGGCGCGAAGCGCCGCCGCCGCGCAGCGAGCCGCGGGTAGAGCCGAAGCAGCAGGCCCCGAAGGAGCAGCCACGGGGCGAGCCTGAGCTGAAGCGGCGTAAGCCCTGATTTGACCGTTCCCGCACGTGCCCGGCCGTAGTCCGTTGCGGCCGGGCACGTTAGCTTTCGGTCCCCATTCCTCAAGGCGATCGCGATGCGATATCGTCCGGCGCTCCTGCTCGCGGCGCTCCCCGTCATGGCTGCGGGACAGCGGCAGCAGTCCGCCACGAGTGGTGCGGCATCGATCACGGCCGCGGACATACAGCGCCGCATCGGAATCATCGCCGCCGACTCGATGCTCGGTCGCGCGACGCCGAGTCCCCAGCTCGACGCCGTGGCCACCTATATCGCGGGCGAGTTCCGGCGCTTCGGCCTGAAGCCGGGCGGCGACAGCGGGACGTACCTCCAGCGGTTCCCTCTCGAGGTGCTGCGCTTCGATCCCGAGAGCTCGACCATCGGCATCACGAGCCGCACGCCGACCACGTGGCGCGTTGGTCACGACGTCCTGCTGGTAGAAGGTCAGGCGCCCTCGGTCGCAACGACCGCACCGGCCGCCGTCGTCACCGGGTCACCCGACGCGGCGGGGAGCGCGCTCGACTCCGCGTCCGTGACCGGGAAAGTCGTGTTCGTAGCCTACGGACCCGCGCTCAATGCCATCGCCGTGAAGCTCCTGCCGCTCAAGCCCCTCGCCGTCGTCCTCGTGGCCGGCTTCCCCGATTCGATCTGGGAGAAGCTGCCGGGCCGCGAGGCGAGTGTAACCGTGCGGAACCCGAGCGAGGGGGGCGGCGCAGCGGTCCCGGCGGTGTTGGCGGTGCGGACCGCTACGGCCAATGCACTGTTCGCACAGGGCGGCGCCAGTCCCGACTCCTTGCGCGCCTGGGCCGACAAACCCCTCGCGGCTCGCCCGCTGAGCGATGTCACGATGCGGCTGGACGTCCACCAGCGAATGCTCGACCACGCGTCGGCACCCAATGTCGTGGGAGTGCTCGAGGGCAGTGATCCAGCCTTGAAATCGGAGTACGTCCTGTTCACCGCGCATATGGACCACATCGGCACGCCCAGCGCCGGCGAGGGATGCACGGCGCGCGGCGCCGACTCGATCTGCAATGGAGCGGACGACGACGGCTCGGGAACGGTGGCGGTCGTCGAGCTGGCGGAAGCCTTCTCATTGCTGCGCGACCGACCCAAGCGCTCGCTGGTCTTCATGACCGTGAGCGGCGAAGAGCGCGGGCTGTGGGGAAGTGGGTACTGGGCCGACCATCCGACCGTGCCGCTGGCGAACGTCGTCGCCGACCTGAACAGCGACATGGTCGGCCGCAACTCGAAGGACACCGTCGCGGTGATCGGGCGGGAACACTCCAATCTCGGTACGACGCTCGACAGCGTCGCGGCCGCCCACCGTGAGCTGGGCATCAAGCCGGTCGGCGATCTCTGGCCGCAGGAAGGCCTGTTCTTTCGCTCGGATCACTTCAACTTCGCCAAGAAGGGCGTGCCGATCCTGTTTTTCACGACGGGCCTGCATCCGGACTATCACCAGGTGAGCGATTCACCGGACAAGATCGACACGGAGAAAGAAGCGCGGTTCGCGCGGCTGGTGTTTTACATGGGACTCGCCGTCGCAAACAGTGCTCAGCGGCCCCGCTGGAAACCGGAGAGCTACAAGCAGATCGTGGGGGGAAGCAGCACCAACTGAGGGCTAACGGGCGGCGGCAAGCAGCTCCGCGTTGGTCTTGGAACGCTTGAGCTGGGCGAGCAACACGTCGATCGCTTTCTCCGGCGGGAGCTCCACCAGGCCCCGCCGGAGTTGCTGTTTGGCGGCTACCGTCGCGGCGTCTCCGAGCAGCTCTTCCCGCCGCGTCCCGCTCGCGGCTACATCCACCGCGGGGTACAGCCGGCGGTCGGCCAACGCACGCGACAACCGCAGCTCGGCGTTTCCGGTGCCCTTGAACTCCTCGAAGATCACGTCGTCCATGCGGCTCTCAGTCTCGATGAGGGCGGTCGCGATGACAGTCAGCGAGCCCCCCTCGGGGACGGCGCGCGCGGCCCCGAATAACCCCTTCGGCTTGGCGAGCGCGGTGGCGTCGAGACCGCCGGACATCGTGCGTCCGCTGCCCCGGCCCGTCGTGTTGTGCGAGCGGGCGAGCCGCGTGAGGGAGTCGAGCACGATCACGACATCCTTTCCCAACTCCACCTGGCGCCGGGCGTGCTCGAATACCATGTCGGCCACGGCGACATGCCGCTCGTGAGGCAGGTCGAAGCTCGAGGCGACCACCTCGCCCCGACCCCAGTCGACCATCTCGCTCACTTCCTCCGGTCGCTCGTCCACCAGCAGGATGAGCAAGATCACCGACGGGTGATTGAGCGCGACGCCTTCCGCCACCGCCTGCAGCATCACGGTCTTGCCCGCCTTGGGCGGTGACACGATCAACGCACGCTGACCGAATCCCAGCGGACAGATCAAATCGACGATTCGCTGGATGCCGGCAGTGCGCGGGCTCGAGGCCTGCGCGGTCTCGAGCTGCAGGAGACGCGATGGGTGCACCGCGCCGAGCTTGGCGAACTCCGGGCGGTCCGCGAGGCGCGCCGGCGAGGGCGGGCCGCCGTTGACGCTCGCCACGCGGCCATTCTCCAGCGTGACTCCGTCACCACGGCGGAGTCCCGCGAGCCGCACGCCCGGGTCGCCTTTGGCGGGCAAGTAGCTGTTCGCGGCGAGGCGCAGGGCGCCGCCGTTGGAGGTGGGATCGAACCAGCCGGTGATGGGGGTGAGAGCCATGCCTGTGAAAGGTGCTAGGAACGGGGTACTGGGTGCTAGGTCTAGACGACCAACGCCCAGTACCTAATACCCAGTATCTATATTTCTCCCCCGATGCGCCAAGACCACATCCGCAACTTCTGCATCGTGGCCCACATCGACCACGGGAAATCTACGCTGGCCGACCGGCTCATCGAGCTCACCGGGACGCTCGACAAGCGCCTGATGCGGGAACAGGTGCTCGACACCATGGATCTGGAGCGCGAACGGGGCATCACGATCAAGCTTAACGCGGTGCGCATGAACTACCACGCCCGCGACGGACAGGGAGGCGTGTACGAGCTCAACCTGATCGACACGCCCGGGCACGTGGACTTTACCTATGAGGTTTCGCGCTCGTTGCAGGCGTGCGAGGGGGCAATCCTGGTGGTGGACGCCTCCCAAGGAGTTCAGGCGCAGACCCTGTCCAACCTGTTTCTGGCTCTCGACGCTGGCCTCGAGATCATCCCGGTACTCAACAAGATCGACCTGCCCGGCGCCGAGCCGGACCGCCGCGCGCAGGAGCTGCACGAGCTCATCGGGGCGAAGCCCGAGGAGATCCTGCGCATCTCCGCCAAGGAGGGCACCGGCGTCCCCGAACTGCTGGAAGCCGTCGTGCGGCGGGTGCCTCCGCCGCGGGGCGATCACGAAGCCCCGCTCCGCGCGCTGATCTTCGATTCGTATTACGACCGCTACCGCGGCGCGATCCCCAGCATCCGCGTGGTGGACGGCGTGCTCAGGCCCGGCATGAAGATCTCGTTCGGGGCCCACAAGGACGACGTGTACGAGGTGGACGAAGTCGGCTACCTCCAGCTCGGGCACAAGCCGATCGAGGAGCTCGAGGCCGGGGAAGTCGGGTACTTCGTCGCCAACATCCGGGGCGTGCGCGAGACGCGCGCGGGGGACACAGTGCTCGACGCGGCGTATCGCGACCTCGCGCTGCTGCCGGGCTACCGCGACGTCAAGTCGATGGTGTTCGCCGGCCTGTACCCGACGAATGCCGAGCAGTTCGAGGAGCTGCGCGATGCGCTCGGGAAGCTGCAGCTCAACGATGCGTCGCTGCATTACGAGCCGGAGTCGTCGGTGGCGCTCGGGTTCGGCTTTCGCTGCGGGTTCCTCGGCCTGCTCCATATGGAAATCGTGCGCGAGCGGCTCGAGCGAGAATTCAACCTCGATTTGATCAGCACCGTGCCGAACGTGGAGTATCACGTCCACCGCACGAACGGCGCCGTCGACCTGGTCGAGAATCCCAGCCTGATGCCACACGGCTCGGAGGTCGATCACATCGAAGAGCCATACGTCAAGGCCCGCATCGTCGCCCCGGCGGAGTACATCGGGGCCATCATGAAGCTGGGCCAGGAGCGACGGGGCGTGTACCGGGGGATGTACTACGTCGACCCCACGCGGGTCGAGTTCAGCTGGGAGTTCCCGCTCGCAGAGATCATTCTCGACTTCTACGACAAGCTGAAGACGATCTCGCGCGGTTACGCGTCGCTCGACTACGAGTTCCTCGAATACCGGCCGGGCGACCTCGTGAGGCTCGACATGCTGCTGAACGGCGAGGCCGTGGACGCCTTTTCCGTCATCATCCATCGCGACAAGGCGTACGAATGGGGCAAGAAGATCGCCGAGAAGCTCAAGGAGCTGATCCCGCGCCAGCTGTTCGAGGTCGTGATCCAGGCCGCCATCGGCACCAAGGTGATCGCCCGCGAGACGGTGCGACCGCTGCGCAAGAATGTGACCGCCAAATGCTACGGCGGGGACGTGACCCGCAAGCGCAAGCTGCTGGAGAAGCAAAAGGAAGGGAAAAAGCGGATGAAACAGGTCGGCACGGTGGAGATCCCGCAGGAAGCCTTTCTCGCGGTCCTCCAGGTTGACTAGCCTCGTCATCCAGACGGCATTTCTGGGCGACGTGGTGCTCACGACGCCGCTGCTCGAAGCCCTGGCCGCCCGCCACGGGCCGGTGGACGTGGTGACCACTCCGGCGGCGGCGGCCCTCCTCGAGACCCATCCCGCCGTCCGGCGAGTGATCCCGTACGACAAGAAGGGGCGTGACGCCGGGCCGGGTGGGCTCGTGCGCCTGGCGCGGCGGCTGCGAGCCGAACGCTACGCGGTGGCGTATCTTCCGCATCGCTCCCTGCGGACGGCGCTGGCGGCGTGGCTCGCCCGCATCCCGCAGCGGGTCGGCTTCGCCGACGGCTGGCGTTGGCTGTACACTGAAGTTCGGTGGCGACCACGCGACGGCCACGAGGTCGACCGCGTGCTGGCGCTCGCCGACTTCCCCCCGACGAACGGGGCGGTAACGCAGCGCTGGGGCACCAAGCGCTGGCCCTACTACGAGAAGCTCGTTGGGCGCCTGGTGGACCGCGTCCGCGTGGTGTTGGTCGGCGGGCCGGAGGACGCGGACCTGGCGGAGAAGATCGTTCGGGCGGTGGAGGGCGATGGAGGGCGACGCAGGGCGGTGAATGCGTGCGGCCGGCTGACCCTGCGCCAGTCCGCCGAAGCGATTCGGCGCGCGGCCCTGCTCGTGACCAATGACAGCGCGCCACTCCACCTGGCCCAAGCCGTCGGCACGCCGACGGTAGCGATCTTCGGACCCACAGTGCCGGCGTTCGGGTTCGGCCCGCGCGGACCGCGGGACCGCGTCGTCGAGCTCAACGGTCTCATGTGCCGTCCCTGCTCCGCGCACGGTCCCCACGTCTGTCCCTTGGGGCATCACCGCTGCATGCAGTCGCTCGGCGTGGAAGACGTCCTTCAGGCAATCGAGGAGACCGGTGCGCTACGTCGTAGGGATTGATCTCGGCGGGACCAACATTGTCGCGGGAACCGTGGCCGAAGACGGCTCCGAGGTCGTGGGACTCGTGTCTGAGCCGACCATTCCCGAGCTTGGCGCGGACGCCGTGCTCTCGCGCATCGTGAAGTTGGCGCGCGCCTCGATGGCACAGGCCAAGGACAAGGAGATCGCCGGCGTGGGCATCGGATCCCCCGGGCCGCTGAACACGAAGACGGGCGTGGTGCTGCTGACCCCGAATCTCGGGTGGACGAACTTCCCGCTGCGTGATCGGCTGGTGGACGCGCTCGGCCTCCCCGCGACGCTCGACAACGACGCCAACTGCGCGATCTTCGGCGAGTGGTGGCGGGGCGCGGCGCAAGGCGCCACTCACGTGGTGGGGCTCACGATCGGCACCGGGGTCGGCGGCGGCATCGTGTTGGGCGGAGAGATCTACGGCGGCGTGTCCGACATCGCGGGCGAGATCGGGCACATGTCGATCGACTCCACGGGGCGGCGCTGCAAGTGCGGGAATTACGGCTGCCTCGAGGCCTACGCCTCGGGCCCGGCGATCGCCGCCCGCGCGGTGGAAGGAATCGAGGCCGGCGCGGACACGGCCTTGCCGGGCTACGTGAACGGCGATCTGTCCAAGATCACAGCGCAGATCGTATACGAAGCCGCCCACGACGGCGACCCATACGCCCTCGACGTCGTGCACGACACGGCGAAGTTCCTCGGGACTGGCGTTGCGAATATCGTCAATATCTTCAACCCCGAGGTCGTGGTCATCTGCGGCGGGGTCACCCTCGCGGGTGAGAAACTGTTCGCGCCGCTCCGCAGCGAGGTGAAGCGGCGTGCGTTTAAGCCCGCCGTCGAGGTCTGCCGGATCGTCCCGGGGAACCTGACCGGCACGGCCGGCGTCTACGGGGCGGCCGCCGTGTTCATCAAGCGCACCTGGGGACGCCTGTGAAGCGGCTGGGTGTCGTCGGGTCGATGGTGTGGGACACCATCTACGGGCGCGATCCCGCTCAGCCCGCGGTCGAGGAATGGGGCGGGATCTCGTACTCGCTCGCCGCGCTCGACGCCACCCTGGGCGACGAGTGGCAGATCGTTCCCCTCATCAAGGTCGGCCACGACCTCGCCCCGCGGGCCAACGCGTTCCTGAAGACCCTCCGGCACCTGGCGCCCGAGACCCGCTTCATCGAAGTGCCCGTTCCCAACAACCGGGTGACGCTGCGCTACTACCAGGTCGCGCGCCGCTGCGAGCAGATGTCGGGTGGCGTGCCGCCGTGGACGTGGGCGGAGCTCGGCCCGCACCTGACGGACCTCGACGCCCTGTACATCAACTTCATCTCGGGATACGAGATGAATCTGGAGACGGCGCAGCTGCTGCGCCGCGGCTTCCCGCGGTTCGTGTACGCGGACCTTCACAGCCTGTTTATGGGTAAGGAGCCCGACGGCACGCGCGTCCCCCGACCGCTCCCGGATGCTCCCGCCTGGTTCGGCTGCTTCGACACGGTGCAGCTGAACGAAGATGAGATGCAGCAGCTGGGCCCGGATCCCCTGGCGATCGCCGCGGGTGCGTTGGCCCGGGGGTGCCGCGCCCTGCTCGTGACCCTGGGCGCGCGGGGCGCGGCGTACTTCACCGGAAGCCCGATCCGCACCGCGCGGATCGCCCCCGACGAGCCCGCGGGCCCGGACGGCGACCCGACCGGCTGCGGCGACGTGCTCGGCGCGAGTGTCGCCGCATCGCTCCTCGCCGGCACGACCCTCGAAGCCGCGCTCCAGGTGGGCACCCGCATGGGCGCGCGCAACGTGACCCACCGCGGGGCCACCGGGCTGCGGGACCATCTGCTGGGCAAGCTTTCAGCGGTATGACCCGGCTGATCGAGGTCCCCACGCAGTTCGACGACCGATCGTTCGACCAGTTCGCGAGCGCGTTCGCAGCGGCGACCGCAGACGGCGAGCGGCTGCTGTTCGACGCCCACGCGGCCGAATGGGCGTCGCCGTACGGCCTGGTCGGCCTGCTGGCCGCTGGACAAGCGGCGCGGAGCTCAGGGGGAGGGGGAGGGGGCGGGGGCACGGAGCGACCGCTGCTGACGGCGCCGACGCACGCCGACGTCCTCACGTACTGGACGCGCGCCGGCTTTTTCCGCGAAGCGGCCGATCTGTTCGAGATCCACGGCAAGGTGCCGCGCGTCAAGGCCGCGGACGAGAGCGACGTGTTGCTCCCCGTGACGCCGGTGCGCGCAGCCGAGGACGTTCATGCCGTGGTGTCGAAGATTCAGGAGCGCGCGGCTGCCATCCTGGCGTCCGAGTTGGGACTCGACCCAAAGGCGACGATGGGCTTCGCTATGGCGCTTTCGGAGGCGTGTCAGAATATTGTAGAACACGCGGGCACGGGCGGCTGGGTCGCGGTGCAAGCCTACGACTGGCGGCGAAAGCTCGCGAAACGCGTGGTCGTGATCGCAGTGGCGGATGCGGGTGTGGGGTTCCGCCACTCACTCGAGCCAACCCAGAGCAAGCGCTTCGGCGCTCGCTGGGGAGACGCCGCGGCGCTCGAGGCTGCGCTCATCCAGGGCGTGAGCCGATTCCGCGATCCGGGCCGGGGGCAAGGGCTGGCAGGAATCCGGCGATACCTCGCCCGCTGGGACGGGAAGATCGCGATCCGCAGCGGCACCGCGCGGATCGCGATCGTCCCCAAGTGGGACGACGACGTCCCCTTGAAAGACGGTCTCCCGGCGTTCCCGGGTGCCCAGGTGCTCATCATCATTCCCGAGCAGGGGTCCACGAAGCGGTGATACAGCACATCGACGTGCACGCGGTGCTTCAGGAATCCGTGTCGGGCATTTACACCGATTTGGTCACGCGGCCGACCGGGCGGGTCGTGCGCGAGCGTATCGAGCACGCGATGGCGACCGCCCATGGCGCCGTCGCCCTCGCGCGCATCGATTTCACTCGCGTGGGCTGCATCGACTACTCGTGCGCGGACGAAATCGTGGCGAAGCTGTTGCGTGGCCGGCCCGCTGTCCTCGTGCTCACGGGGATCTCGGACGGGCACCGCGAGGCGATCGAGCCGGTGCTCGCGGGTCATCGGATGGCAGCGGTGATCGAGCGGAGCGACGGCACGCTCGAGGCGGTGGGGGCGCCCGACGCCGCGGTGGCGCTGCTCGAGGAGCTCGTGGCGCGGCGACTGGCCGTGCGGACCCCCGGAGGGACGCTCGCGCTCACGCTCGCGTGAAGCGTCGCCTCGGTTTCTCGACCCGCGCCGTTCACGGTGACCCGGAGACCCGCCCGGATTGGGTGCCGGTGGCCGCGCCGCTGTACCAGAGCGCCACCTTCACCAACCCGGTCGGCTCCACCCAGGAAGTCCTCTACACCCGCTACGGCAACAACCCGAACCACGTGGCCATCGCGAAGCGCCTGGCGCTGCTCGAGGGCGCCGAAGCGGCGCTGTTCGTGGGCAGCGGCATGGGCGCGATCGCCCTCGCGCACCTCGCAGTGCTGCGGCCGGGCGATCATCTGCTCTCCAGCGAATGGATCTACGGCGGCGTGCACCGCCTGTTCGCCCAGGAGTTCGGCCGCTTCGGCATCGATGTGTCGTTCGTGAACCCGCTCGAGCAACGCACCTGGAAGCGCGGGCTCAAGAAGAATACGCGCGCGATCTTCCTCGAGACCCCCACCAATCCGCTGCTTCGGGTGATCGACCTGGAGCCGGTGGCGACGTTGTGCAAGACCGAAGGGCTCGCGCTGCTGGTCGACTCGACCTTCGCCACCCCGCTCAATTTCCGACCCCTCGAGCACGGCGCGGACGTCGTGATCCACAGCGCCACGAAGTACTTGAACGGGCACTCCGACGTGCTTGCGGGTGCGGTGGTGGGGAGCGAGTCCGTGATCGAGGAAGTGCGCAAGCTGCTGCATGTGTGGGGCCAGGCGCTCGACCCGATGGCGGCCTGGCTGATCGATCGGGGCATGAAGACGCTCGTGGTGCGCGTGGCGCGCCAGAATCAGACGGCGCTGGCAGTGGCCGAGTGGTGCGCCCAGCAGATCCAGTTCGCGTCCGTGCACTACCCCGGGCTCCCGTCCCATCCGGACATGGACGTCGCGAAGCGGATCCTCGACGGGTTCGGGGGTATGCTGGGGATCGTGCTCAAGGGCGGGGCGCGGGCGGCGGAGCGGTTCCTCCGGGCGCTCACCATCGCGATCCACGCACCCAGCCTGGGCGGTGTGGAAACGCTGGTCTCCGAGCCACGACTCACCTCGCACGCGATGCTCACGCCCGAGGCCCGCGCGCGGGCTGGCATTCCCGATGGCTTCCTGAGATTTTCCATCGGACTGGAGGATGCCGACGACATCATCGCGGACTTCGCGCAAGCCCTGGCGCAGCTGTAAGTGATCAAGTTCACGAATGTCTTCAAGGCCTTCCCCAAGGGGGGGCTCGCCCTGAAGGACGTGTCGTTCCACATCGCGAAGGGCGAGTTCGTCTTTCTCACCGGCCATTCCGGCGCCGGCAAATCCACCGTGCTCAAGCTGGTGTACGCGGACGAGCCCGTGACAAGCGGCGAAGTGCGGGTGTCCGGCTTCAACGCGGCCGACCTGCGCCCGCGTGACGTCCCCATGCTGCGGCGGCGGCTCGGCATCGTGTTCCAGGACTTTCGCCTGCTGGAAGACCGCACGGCCGAAGAGAACGTCGCGTTCGCACTCGAGGTGACGGGGGCGCGCCGCTCGTCGATCGCGGCGCGAGTGATGCGGGTGCTCACGCAGGTCGGCCTCGCGGCCAAGGCGCAGGCTTACCCGCGCGAGCTATCGGGGGGAGAGCAGCAACGCGTTGCCATCGCGCGGGCGCTGGTGAACGAGCCGAGCGTGCTGCTGGCCGACGAGCCCACCGGGAACCTCGACGAGCGCGCCACGCGCGGCGTGTTCCAGCTGCTTCGGGACATCAACGCCAGCGGGACGGCGGTCGTGATGGCGACGCACGACCTCGACCTGGTGCGCCAGGCGCCGTACCGCGTGATCGAGCTGCAGGAGGGCGCGCTGGTGTACGACTCGGCGGTAGACGAGTCCCGCGACCAGGCCGCGACGCCGTGAACCTGACGATCCGCGAAGCTCTGCTCGCGTTCCGGCGCGCACCTTTGCTCTCCGCACTCTCGGTGACGACCATCGCGTTTTCCCTGTTCGTCGTGGGGCTCTTCGGGCTCGTGGCCGTGAACCTGCAGGACGCGCTGCGCGGCGTGGCGGAGCGGGTGGAGATCGTCGCCTACCTGTTGCCCGGCACGCCCATCGAGCCGATCACGCTCGCCACCAAGGACATCGAGGCGTTCCCGGAGGTCCAGTCGGCGACCTACGTGAGCGAAGACTCGGCGCTGGCGCGGGCGCGCGCCGAGCTCGTCGAGTTCCGCGACGTGCTCCAGGAGCTGGAGCGCAATCCGCTGCCGGCGTCCATCGAGGTGAAGCTCCGGCCGCGGTTCCGCGACGCCGACCATGTGAACGACGTCGCCGAGCGCCTGCGGGGATTCGGCTTCGTGGACGACGTGCGGTTCGGGCGCGACTGGGTGGAGAAGCTCGACCGGTTGCGCCAGGTCGCCGCGGCCGTGGGCCTGGTCGTGGGCGCTGCCTTCGCCGTGGTCGCCATCATCATCATCGGCACGACCATCCGCATGGCCGTGCTGCAGCGCAGCCGCGAGATCGCCATCATGCGGCTGGTCGGCGCGACGAACGGCTTCATCCGCCGGCCGTTCCTGCTGCAGGGCGCGATCAAGGGCATGCTGGGCGGGCTCGTCGCGATCGGCCTGTCATACGGCGCGTACACGCTGATCAACCGGTGGCTGATACAGGCTTCGTTCTTTTCGAACGAGCAGGCAGTCGCCATAGTGGGGTTCGGCACGCTGATCGGGCTATTTGGGAGTGCCGCGTCGGTTGGAAGGCACTTACGTCGAGTGTGAGACGTTGCCCGTGATGCGTCACGCCCCAACGTCGCGCAACGACGTCACGCAGACACGTCGAGCCACCAACGTCTTCGCGCGACGTTTCAGCGAGACGTTTCTGTGCTACGTGATCTGTGCAACGCCTTTCGTTTTTGGTGTAACGCCCCTCGTCTCTCAGCGACCTCAGCCATTTGATCAACAGCTGAGAGATAACCAACAGCGCTTGGAAAGCATCCGCCGCGAGCGATCCGATGTCGAAGAGGAGCTCGAGCGGCTGCGCACGCAGGTCCACTCCCTCTCCGACGAGCTCGCGAACATCGAGCGACAAAAGGAGACGACCAACCGGATCGTCAACGAGCTGGACCGCCAGATCAACACGCTCTCCGATCAGATCGACCGGACCACGGTAGATCTGCTGCTCGCCCAGAATGCCCTCGCCGAGAAACGCGCCGTGCTGGAGCGGCGCCTCGTGGACATCTCGAAGCGCGGTCCGTTGTACGGGTATCAGGTGCTCCTCGCGGCCGAGAGCTTCGGTGACCTGCTATCGCGCTACAAGTACCTCTACCTCGTGAGCCGGCAGGACCGCCTGCTGGCGAACGACATGTCGAAGCTGCAGCGCCGGATCGGTCGGGAGCGACAAACGCTGGTGGACGCCCGCGAGGTCCTGGCGCATCGCAAAAACGAGCGCAGGGAAGAGCTGGATCGCTACGTCGCCCTCGAACGGGAGCGCCAATCGTCACTGCGCGAGACGCGACGCAGCGCCCGCGAGGCGATGCAACGCTTGTCGGAACTGGAGCACGACGAGAAGGGACTCAACGATCGCATCGCGACGCTGGAGCGCGCCCGCCGGGAAGCGCTCGCGCGCGGCGCCGCGACCGCCGCGGCCGCCATTACCACCGCCGACCTGGGTCAACTCGACTGGCCGGTCGACGGGCGGATTCTCTACCGCTTCGGCACCGCCACCGGCCCCAACAACACCCGCCTGCCCTGGCACGGGATCGGCATCGCCGCTCCTGCGGGCACGCCGGTGCGCGCCATCGCCGCCGGCCGCGTGAGCCTCGCCGGTCCCCTCGGCACCTATCTCACCTCGGTCCTCATCGACCACGGTGGCGGCTACTACAGCTTCTATGGGTATTTGAACGACGCCACGGTGGCCCAGGGGGAGCGAGTCCTCAAGGGCCAGATCCTGGGCCACGTGGGCGGCGCCTCGAGCGACCAGGGGCCGCATTTGCACTTCGAGATTCGCGGGCAAGGCGGGATCGCGCTGGATCCGGTGAACTGGTTGAAGAGCCGGAAATAAACCTCATTTCTCTCCCGCCACCCCGATGCGGTCCGGGGCGCTCTTCTTGCCGCGCTCGAGCGCTGCCTCGACTTGGGTGAACAGGTCCTCGGGACGCAGCACTTCCGCGTGCGGGAACGCGACGACGCCGGCCGTGAGGCTCGGCGCCTGTCCGTGCGGCAGGTCAGGGAAGGTGTGTCGCGTCAGCACCTGGCGGACCCGCTCCACGAACTGGCGCCCGCCCTTGACGTCGGTCTCGGGGAGCACCAGGGCGAACTCGTCGCCGCCGTACCGCGCTACGAAGTCCGGTGCCCGGATTTCGCGCTGCATCATCGCGCCGATCTCGGCGAGTACCCGATCGCCCGCCTGTTGCCCGAGCCGCTCGTTGATGTCGCGCAGCCGGTCCACGTCGATCACCACCAATGTGAAGCGCAACGAATACCGTCGGGCCCGCTCGAACTCGTCGCGGAGCCGGCGGTCCAGGGCATCGAGGCTGGCGCACCCCGTGAGCACGTCGGTGACGCCGGCGCTGATCTGGCGTCGGTAGATCGCCGCCCGGCGCTCCTCGTTCTCGAGCACGCGCGCGGCTGCCTGAGCGATGGTGTTGGCGAAGGCCACGTCCTGCGGGCGCAGCTCGGGGTCCCCCCGCACCGTTCGGAGAAAGAACACGCCCGCGGCACGGCCCTGTACGAAAACCGGCAGTGCCACCGCCGACTGCACGTTCACCGCGATGTGCTGCTGCTCCCAGCGGCGGCGAATCGATTCGAACAGCGGATGTTCGCGGACGTCCGGAATCAGCACGGGACGCTCGGTGCGGATCGCCTCCCGGATCTCCGGGTACCGCTCCAGCTCGACCCGCAGATCGCGGATCGCCGGGTTCTCGTACACGGCGACGACGCGGCCTTTGTCTTCCCCGGGCGCCGTGAGGACGAACGAGCAGTGTGTCAAGCCGAACGCGTGGCCGACCCGGCGCACCAGCGTCTGAAAGATCTCGTCCGCCCGGAGGGCCGCGGACACCTCCTGGAAGATGTCGAAGAGCAATTCTCGCGTCCGCAGCGCGTCCTGGGCATCGATGAGCTCCGCCCGGCGGCGCAGGTCGGCATCGATGCGGGCCCGCAACTCGCCGAAATGCACCGGACTCTGCATCGCGTCGAGCGCGCCGGCCTGGAGCGCGTCGGCGACCGCGTCCGCCCCGCCGTCCGCCAGGAGCACCACCAGCGGCGCTCCGGCGAAGCGCGCCCCGGTCGCCAGATCCCGAACGACATCGGTCAGCGCCACTTCCTTCGCGGCGGTGCACAGAATGAGGAGATCGGCGGGCTGCGGCGGACGGTCGGGGCCGAGCGGGGGGTACGGCGTTTCGGTCACCTCGAAGCCCCCGCGGACCAGAAACCGCTCCAACCCATCGGGTCGCGCCGCGGCGTCGCCGACGAGGAGAACTCGATGCTTGGACTGTTCCGCCAACGGGCCTCCGCACGCAAAGAAGCGTGTCAAGCTATAGTTCACACGATGGAACGGCAACAGAGCGGCGATGCGCGGGTTGGCGCCTGAGACGCGCCGGCTGCGGCGTCGGATGGTCGCGAGCCAGCTCGCCGGCCGGGGCATCCGCAATTGCCGCGTGCTCGCCGCCATGGCCTCCGTCCCCCGCGAATGGTTCCTGCCGCCACACCTGGCGGCCGAGGCGTACGACGACGCGCCACTCCCGATCGGCAGCGGCCAGACCATTTCCCAACCGCTGATCGTCGGGTTGATGACCGAGGCCCTCGCGCCGCGGCGCCATGACCGCGTGCTTGAAATCGGCACCGGCTCCGGGTACCAGACCGCGATTCTCGCGCGCCTCGCCGATCGCGTGTACACCATCGAGCGCCTGCCCGACCTGCTGGTCGAGGCGGAGGAGCGCTTCCGCCGCCTCGGTCTGACGAACATCGAGACCCGACTCGGGGACGGCGCCGCGGGCTGGTCCGAGGGCGCCCCGTTCCAGGGCATCATCGTGACGGCGGCGGCGCCCGGGGTCCCCGCCCCGCTCACGGAGCAGCTCGCCCCCGGCGGTCGTCTCGTCATCCCGGTCGGTGACCTCGCGTCCCAGGAGCTGGTCATACTGCAGCGCGGGTCGACTGGGCTGGTCGAACGGCGCGCCGGTGGTGTCCGGTTCGTACCGCTCATCTCGCGGCTCGCCTTCACCGAGGAGCCGTGGGCGTGACTTGGCCGCCGACCGACCTGCTGGGCGCGCACGTCTCGACTCTTGGCGGAGTGGCACTGGCGCCGGGACGCGGCATGGCGATCGGGGCGACAGCGATGCAGGTGTTCACGAAGACGCCGAACCAGTGGCGTGAGCCGGTGTTGCGCGAGGCGGACGTCGTCGCATTCCGGGCGGCGCTCGCCGGCAGCGGCATCCGGGCGGTGGTGACTCACGACAGCTATCTGATCAATCTGGCGTCGCCCGATGATGCCCTGCGCGCGAAGAGCATCCGAGCGTTTACGGGCGAGCTGCAGCGCACGGCGGCGCTGGGCATCCCTTGGGTGGTGTCGCACCCCGGCAACTACATCGACGACCGCGCGGCGGGGCTCGACCGCAACGCGCGCGGTTACGCCGAGTGTCTGGGCGCCGTCCCCGGAGACGTGGGTGTCCTGATCGAGGGTACGGCGGGTGCTGGCACGGCCCTGGGAAGCACGTTCGAGGAGCTGCGCGCGCTCCGCGACGCCCTTCCCGCGGGGCTGCAGGCGCGGGTCGGGTTCTGCCTCGACACGGCGCATTTGCACGCCGCGGGGTATGAGGTCACCGATGCCCTCGAAGCGGTCATGGAGCGGTTCGATCGGCAGGTCGGACTCGACTGGCTCAAGTGCTTGCACCTCAACGACTCCAAGGGTGCGCCCGGGTCACGCCTGGACCGCCACGAGTGGATCGGCGAAGGCACGATCGGACCCGCGCCATTCCGGTGGATCATGCGGGACGTGCGCCTGGCGCACGTGATTAAGATTATCGAGACGCCGAAGGGTGACGATCCGATCCGTCACGACCGGCGGATGCTGAAGCGGCTGCGCGCGTACGCGCGCGGCCCCCGAACGAACGTAGGCGCACCCCAAACCGTAGGCAGGGCGTGATCGCACGAACGACGACCCGTCATCGCCTGACCCGGTGCCTCGCCGCAGTGCTGTTGGTGCTGCAAGGCCTCGCGGGTGGTGCGGTGTCGCTGGCGCACGCCTCCGAGCGCCTGAGCGCGCCCGCGCACATCGAGGCGCAGCACGGCGCCGGCTGCCTCGCACTGCACGATAGCGTTCGCTGCAGCCTGTGCCAGTTCGCGGGCTCGCAGATGACCTCACAGCAGGTTCGCACACACACGCCGCGGGGTGCGACCGTCGAGCGGCGACCCCGCGCGCGGGACGCCGCACCTGCGGTACGCCTGGACCGGCGGACCGCTCCACCCCGAGCCCCTCCCACTTCCCGCTCCTAGCAGAACGCGGTCGCCTTTGTGCCGGCCGACCGTCACGCGCGCCCGGTTCGGTACCGGGCGCCCGCTCGTCACCAGGAAACGGGAGATGCGACTGCATGACTCGACATCGCGTTGCGGTGATCGCCGCGCTCGGTGCGCTGCTGGCACCGGGCGCGCACGCCGCCGGGCAGCAGCCGGCGGACCAACGCCGCGTTGACTCACTGGCGGCCGAGGTGCGTGCGCTCAAGGCCGAGCTCGATAGCTTGCGTGCCCAGGCGGGGCACGCGCCGGGCGCGGGGCAGGCCAAGCGGGACACGTCGGCGACCGACGAGCTGGCCGCGCTCCGCGCCGCGGCGGCCGCGGCCGCGGGGACCGACACCACCCAGCTCAAGGCGGACACGACGGGCCGCACCAAGTTCGTGGGGCGCGAGCGCAGCCAACCACAGCTCAATCCCGAAATCAGCGCCACGGGGGACGTGCGGGCGTACGCCCGTACGCCGGGACCCCAGCACGACAACTTCGATCCCCGCGAGTTCGAAATCGGGTTCCAGTCGCCGCTCGACCCGTACTCGAGCACGAAGATCTTCGCGAGCTTCGAGAATGAACAGGTCAGCATCGAGGAGGGCTACGCTTACTGGACCGGTCTGCCGGGGCACATCCGGTTTGACGTCGGAAAATTCCGCCAGCAGTTCGGCGAGCTGAATCGCTGGCATCTGCACGCCCTCCCGGAGACCGAGTACCCGCTGGCGCTCCGCACCTACTTCGGGGACGACGGCCTTGCCGGAACCGGTATTTCGCTGTATCGGGCATTCGCCGGCCTGGGAACGCAGGAGGTCACCGGACAGGTCACCTTGAGTGGAAGCGACGCTGGGCTGTTCGGCGGAAACGGTCGACCGACCTACCTGCTCCGGCTGCTGAACTTCTGGCAGCTCACACGCTCGACGTACATGCAGCTGGGCGGGACGGCGCTGTACGGCACGAACGCGGACTCGAGCCTCCGCACCAAAGTCGGGGGGATCGACTTCCGTCTCACATGGCGTCCGCCCGCTCAGGCCCTATACCGTGAGTGGACGCTGCGGGCCGAGCTGTTCGCGCGCCGTAAGGAGTACTCCGGTGCGGGGGCAACGCACCTCGGCTGGTATGCCGGTACGACGTACAAGCTCGGCCAGCGCTGGATCGCGGGTGCCCGCTATGACTACGTGGAAGACCCGCTCACGGGACTGATAACGCGCCAGGCCATCCCGTCGCTCACCCTCTGGGAGAGCGAATGGGTGGAGCTCCGGGCGCAGTACACGTGGGCGCAGATCACGGGCCAGCCGTCCACGAACGAGTTCGCCCTCCAAGCGGTTTGGGCCATCGGACCCCACAAACATGAGACCTACTGAGATGCTGCCAATCATCGCTTTGCTCGTCGCGCTTCATGTCCCCGCGCCGCGGCCGCCACACGGTGGGGACAAAGTCAAGGTCGTCACCTCGCTCACGACGTACGCGGCCATCGCCCGGGAGATCGTAGGCGATCGCGGCACCGTGAATTCCATCGCGACCGGCGACGAAAACCCGCATTACGTGCAGCCGAAGCCGAGCTTCATACCGATGCTCGGCCAGGCCGACGTGTTCGTCACCACGGGGCTCGATCTCGAGCTCTGGGTACCGGCGCTGCTCGACAAGGCCAACAATCCGAAGGTGACGGAGGGCGGGCCCGGCTACGTGGCGGCCTACGCGGGCATCGATCTGCTCGACGTGCCGACGACCTTCTCCCGCTCGCAGGGCGACATCCACGTCTACGGCAACCCGCACATCTGGACTTCCCCCATCAACGCCGTTCAGATCGCGCGCAACATCCTCACCGGCCTGAAGCGCGTCGCTCCGGAGAACGGCGACTACTTCGCGGGGCGCGAGAAGGATTTCGAGGAGCGCGTGTATCGGGCTCTCTTCGGCGACGACCTCGTGAAGCTGCTCGGCGGCCCGACGCTGGCCGACCTCGACCGGCAGGGCAAGCTCCTGGACTTCCTCAAGACCAAGCAGTATCAGGGGGCCCCGTTGCTCAACCACCTCGGGGGATGGTTGAAGGACGGGCTGACGTTCCGCGGGAAGGCGGTCGCCTGTTACCACAAAGAGTGGGACTACTTTTCGCGCGAGTACGGCCTCCCCTGCATCGACTACATCGAGCCCAAGCCCGGCATCCCGCCCACGCCCGGCCACGTCCTCGAGGTGATCAACGAAATGCGCGAGCAGCACATCCAGGTATTGCTATCCACGAACTATTACGATCGCAATCAAGTTCTCGAAGTGGCGCAAAAAACCGGGGCCAAGGGCGTGATCGTGCCCTCCAATACGGGGGGCGCCCCTGGGGTGAATACGTACTTCGACCTCATGAACCTCTGGATCTCCGAGCTGCTGCGCGCGTTCACCGGCGGCAGCGCTACCGCGAACTGACGACGGAGGCGTGATGAGCGGCATCCAGTTGATGATCCCGCCCTTCGTCGCCTGCATGGTGCTCGTCGCCATGCTGTCGTACCTGGGGCTCCACGTAATCGCGCGCGAGGTCATTTTCGTCGATCTCTCGCTTGCCCAGATGGCCGCGCTCGGTGGCCTGTCGGCATTGCTGATTCACGTAGAAGCCGATTCGACCTGGGCCTATGTGTTCGCCCTCCTCGCGACGGCGATCGGCGCGCTGCTGTTCGCGCTGACCCGCACGTCCGCCCGGGAAGGCCGGCGGGTACCGCAAGAAGCGTTCATCGGCATCGTCTACGTAGTCGCGTCAGCCGCCGCCGTTCTCGTGGCCAACAAGGTTCCGGGGGGCGGCGAAGCGATCGAGAAGACCCTGACGGGCAGTATCCTGTGGGTCACGTTCCAGCCCACGATCATCAAGCTCGCAGCGGGCTACGCGGCGTTGGGCGTGTTCCATTACGTCCTGCGCCACCGCTTCCTCACCATCTCCTTCCACCTCGAGGAGGCCGAGCGGCTCGGGTGGAAGGTGCGCTGGTGGGACTTCCTGTTCTATCTGTCGTTCGGCGTGGTGATCACCCTCGCCGTGCCGGTGGCGGGCGTGCTCATGGTGTTCAGCTTCCTGGTCGTTCCGGCCGTGATCGCCTTCCTCTTCACCCGGGACATGCGGCGACTGACGTACATCTCGTGGGGCTCGGGAGCCCTCGCCTCGATCCTCGGCCTGTGGCTGTCGCTCGCGGGCGACCTGCCCACGGGTCCGCTGATCGTGTGCATGTACGGCGTGGTGCTGGTCGGGGCAGTCGTGGTGCGGAAGTTCGTCCGCTCGGCGGCATGAGCACGGCCGGCCGGCATCCGCTCGGGGTACGCGCCTCGTGGCTCCTCGCGGCCCTCCTGCAGCTCGCGCTGCCGGGGGTCGCGGCGGTCGCGGACGCCCGACTCGACGCCGCCGGTTCCCACGCCACGGCGCACGTCGAATCGCACACCTCGAACAGCTGCGCCCGCATCCACCCTCCGGACTGCGCGGTCTGCCACTTCCTCACGGCCCCCGCCCTCACGGCCCGCCCGGGCGCGCTCCGCCTCGCCGTCGCCGATGGTTGGCGCTTGCGCCGGGCGGATCCCGCCGGCCTGCCGCACCCGCTCGCTCGACCCCACCCACACCCCCGAGCCCCTCCCCTGCTCTCCTAGCGACGCGCCGTTCCGCGCGCGTCGCCCGCACGTGATTTCCGCTCCGCCCAGCCGCACCGGGCGACGCGCGGATTACCCAGGACCCTCACGTCAGGGAGAGCATATGACTCCGAAGACGCTGTGGAACAACGTGCGAGCCCTCGTCTGGCTCGTCGCCGCAAGCGCCGGCGCGCAAACCGCTGTCGCCTCGCCGCGTCCGATGTCGCCACCCACCGGCCCGGGCGCTCCCGCGCTGGCTCGGATCACGGGCCGCGTGACCGATACGACGGGCGCTGCCCTCGTCGACGCGCGCGTACAGATCGTGGAGCTCGGGCGGTCGGTCGTCACGGGCACCGACGGTCGCTACACCTTCGTGAGCGTGCCGAGCGGTGTGTACAGTCTCTCGTTCGCCCACATCGGCTATGCGCCGCAGGTGCGTCGAGTTACGGTCGCGCAGACGGACGTGTCGCTCGACATTGCACTCAAAGAGTCAGTCATCGAGCTGCCGAGCGTCCAGGTCAGCGCCTCGGCCACCGCGACCGATCCGCTCTCGTCCCCGCAGCCGACGACCGTGCTCGGTGCCGGCGACCTCCGCACCGCGCAGGCCCCGACCCTCGGGGAGACGCTAAGTGGCCTCGCCGGCGTGCACAGCTGGAGCACGGGCGTCGGGATCGGAAAACCGGTGATCCGCGGGCTCACGTCGAATCGCGTGCTCGTCCTCGACAACGGACAGCGACTCGAGACGCAGCAGTGGGGCGACGAGCATGCCCCCAACATCGAGACCGCCGACGCCGACCGGATCGAGGTGATCCGCGGGCCCGCCAGCGTGCTGTACGGGTCGGACGCGCTCGGCGGCGTCATCAACGTGATACCGAAGGAATTGCCGGACGCCATCGGCCAGCCCGGGTTCGTCCGGGGGAGCATCAGTGCCGCATACGGCAGCAACAATCGGTCGCCCGACGGCACGCTCGCCTTCGAGGGCGCCAATCAGGGCTTCGGCTTCCGTGCGTCGCTGACGGGGCGCACCAGCGACGACGTGCGGACCCCGGACTACGTCCTCTGGAACAGCGGCAACCGCGCGGCGGGCGGCTCAGGGACGGTAGGCTATCGCGGCACGTGGGGTTCGCTCGCCGGGACCTTTACCCAGCGGGACGAGCGCATCGGCCTGACCGATGAAGATCCCACCGCCACCCCGACCCAGCGCATCGCGACGAGGGTCGGTCGCATCGACCTGGCGCTGCCGCTCGGGGCGGCCCGCCTCGAGGTCACGACCGGCTACGAGCGGAACCGCCGGCGCGAGTTCGAGGACGATACGACCTCGACGGTGTCGCTAGGACTGCTCTCGCAGACGTACACCGCGGACGTCCACTACCACCACGCACCCCTGGGCCGCTTCCTGGGCGTGCTGGGCCTCTCCAGCGTCCGCACGACGTTCGACAAGTTCGGCGAGCAAACGCTCATTCCAAGTACGACGACGAACGGTGTAGGCGTGTACGCGTTCGAGCAGGCGGACGTGGGGCGCTGGAATTTCTCGCTCGGCGCCCGCTACGACTATCGCGACCTCGACGTCGAGCAAGACACCGTGCTCAGCGTCGCCGCCCAGACCCGCACGTACAACTCAGTCACCGGCAACCTCGGCGTGCTGTATCACGTGAGCGATCCGGTCGCTCTGGTCCTGAATCTGGGCCGGGGATTCCGTGCCCCCTCGAGCTTCGATCTCTTCGCCAACGGGGTGCACGAAGGAACGGTCGCCTTTGAGCACGGCAACCCCAATCTCACCGTTGAAAAGTCGCTGAACACGGATCTGGCGTTGCGCGTACAGAGCGGCAGGCTGGCTCTCGATATCGGGGGGTTCGTCAACGTGATCCAGGACTACATCTACACGTTCCCGACAGGGGCGACCGATTCCGCGTCGGGGTTCCCTATTTTCGATGCGACGCAGGGTAACGCCCGACTCACTGGGCTCGAAGGCTCTCTCCAGTACCACCCGACGCGCTCCCTGCATTTCCAAGGGACCGCCGACTACGTGCAGGGGCAGAACACCTCCACGGACCAGCCGCTTCCCAACATGCCGCCGTTCCGGGCCACCTACACGGTGCGGTACGAGGGAGTCGGGTCCCCAGGATTCCAGGATCCCTACGTCTCGATCGGCGGCCAATCGAACGCGGCACAGACGCGGCTCGATCCCGCCGAGCGCCAGTTCTACGAGCAGGCATTCGATGGTGCCGGGTACCGGTCGACGGCGTACACACTGATGAACCTGGGCGGCGGGTTCGGTTTCCCCGCCGGGAGCAAGGTCGTGCGCTTCGACTTCGCCCTGCGGAACGCGCTCAACACCCGCTATGCCGACTACCTGAGCCGCATCAAGACGAACGTGCCCGACCCTGGCATGGGACGGACCTTCGTCGCGCGGGTAACGACGGAGTTCTGATGAGCCATCGAATCGCGTCATACGTCGTGGCGTGGGCGCTCGTCGCAGGCACCGCCTGCGGCGGCGACCACGCCGCTGGGCCTAGCGCAACGTACGGGGAAGAGCGTGCTCCCGAGCACGTTCACCCACGAGTTCCAGCACATGATCAACTTCGTGATGCTTGACAGGAGTGACCGGGACAGATAGCATAACTCCTTCACAAAGAAAGACTTGTGCCATCGATGTCGATCCGCCGTCAGGAGGCCCTGGATTACCACGCGCAGGGTCGCCCCGGGAAGATCCAGGTCTCCCCTACCAAGCCCTTCAAGAATCAACGAGACCTGTCCCTCGCCTATACGCCGGGGGTGGCGGAGCCGTGCCGCGAGATCGCGGCCCGACCTGGGGACGCATACGCCTATACGGCGAAAGGCAACCTGGTGGCCGTCGTCACCAACGGGACGGCGGTGCTCGGCCTCGGGAACATCGGTCCCCTGGCGAGCAAACCGGTCATGGAGGGCAAGGGGATCCTCTTCAAGACGTTCGCGGATATCGACGTGTTCGATCTCGAGGTCGGCTCGGAGGAGCCGGAGGACATGATCCGGTTCTGTCGACTGCTTGAACCGACCGTCGGCGGGATCAACCTCGAAGACATCCGCTCCCCCGACTGCTTCTACATCGAACAGACCCTCCGCGACACGCTCTCCATCCCGGTGTTCCACGACGACCAGCACGGCACGGCGATCATAACGGGCGCGGCCCTGTTGAATGCGCTGGAGCTGGTGCAGAAGGACATCCGGGGCGTGCAGGTCGTGTTCGCGGGCGCGGGCGCCGCGGCAATCGCGACGGCGGAGCATTACGTGCGCTTGGGCGTGCCCCGCGAGCAGATCACGCTGTGCGACGAGCACGGCGTCGTGCACGCGGAGCGGAGCAACCTCGATGAATACCGGCGCCGCTTCGCGGCGCATGGCACGGCACGCACGCTGGCCGAGGCGCTCAAGGACGCGGACGTATTCGTCGGGCTGTCGGTCGGGGGAATCGTCACGGGGCAGATGCTCAAGGGCATGGCCAAGCGCCCGATCGTGTTCGCGCTCGCCAACCCCACGCCGGAGATCACGCCGGAGGAGGCGCGCCAGGCCCGCAACGATGCGATCATCGCCACCGGCCGGTCGGACTATCCCAATCAGGTCAACAACGTGCTGGGCTTCCCCTTCATCTTTCGCGGCGCGCTCGACGTGCGTGCCAAGAAGATCAACGAGCAGATGGAGATGGCGGCAACCCGCGCGCTCGCGGCGCTCGCGAAGGAAGAGGTCCCGGACGCGGTGATGCGGGCGTACGGCATCGAGCGGCTCCGGTTCGGCCCCGACTATCTCATCCCCAAGCCGTTCGACCCGCGCGTGCTCCTGTGGGTTGCGCCGGCCGTGGCATGGGCCGCCGTGGGGTCGGGCGTGGCCGGACGCGTGATCGACGTGGACGAGTACCGCGCCGAGCTTGACGCCCGACTCGGCCGGGCCCGCGAGGTGATGCGCGGCTTCTCGAATCGGGCACAGCAGGCAGCCCAGCGGATCGTGTTTCCCGAGGGCGACGACCCACGCATCCTCAAGGCCGCCCGCATCCTGGCCGACGACGGCGTCGCGGAGCCGATCCTGCTCGGCGAGCCGGATGCGATCCGCCGCGAAGCCGACGACGCGGGCGTGACCCTCGAGGACATCACGCTCGCGAACCCTCGGGCGAGCACCCACCTCGAGACCTTCGCTCGGGAGCTATGGGAGCGGCGGCGCCGCAAGGGCATCACGCTGCGCGAAGCGCGCGAGCGCGTGCTCGATCCCATGTATCACTCCCTGCTCATGCTCCGCGCCGGTCAGGCCGATGCCGTGGTGGCAGGAGTCGAGATGTATTATCCGCACGCCATCCGGCCGGCGCTCGAAGTGATCGGGGCGGAGCCGGGGCGCCGGCATGTCAGCGGCATCTACATGCTCGTGCAGCCGCAGCAGACGTTCTTTTTCGCCGATTGCACCGTCAACATCGATCCCGACGCTGAAACCCTGGCAGAGATCGCGTCGGCGACCGCCGAGTTCGTCGGCCGGCTGGGGATCGAGCCTCGCGTGGCGTTGCTCTCCTTCTCGAATTTCGGTTCGGTGCGGCACCCCACCGCCGACAAGGTGCAACGTGCGGTGGCGGCGCTGCACGAGCGCGAGCCCGCGCTACAGGTGGACGGCGAGATGCAGGCAGACACCGCCGTCGTGGAACGGATCTTGACCAAGACCTACCCGTTCTCACGACTGCGGGGGCCCGCGAACGTGCTCATCTTCCCGAATCTCGACGCTGCCAACATCAGCTACAAGCTGCTCCACCGGGTTGGGGGGGCCGAGGCGATCGGCCCGATCCTGGTGGGCATGGCACAGCCCGTGCATGTGCTGCAGCGCGGCTCCGACGTGAGCGACATCGTGAACATGGCCGTGATCGCCGCCGTAGACGCGCAGGAGCACGGCCGGCGGCCGCACACATGACCGCCCACGCCGCGCGACCCACCGAGCGCCGCGGCGCCTCCCCCCTCGAGGCGACGGGGCTCGCCCCTCAGCGGACCGTCCACTGGAACCTTGGGCCCGCGGAGCTCTACGAGCAGGCCGTGCGGCGCGGCGAAGGGATGATCGCCGAAGGCGGCGCGTTCTGCGCAGTGACCGCCCCGCACACGGGACGCAGCCCCAACGACAAGTTCATCGTGCGGGAGCCCTCCTCGGCGACCGACATTGCGTGGGGCCGGGTGAATCAGCCCTTCGACGCGGGGCACTTCGATCGACTCAAAGCCTTCGTGCTGCAGCATTTGGGCGGACAAGAGCTGTTCGTGCGCGACGTCCCGCCCCCGCCGACCTCGCCGGCTTCGCGCCCGACTGGACGGTGCTCCACGCCCCCGAGCTCCACGCCGACCCGGCGACCCACGGCACCAGGTCCGGAACGTTCGTAGTCATCCATTTCGGGCAGCGCACGGTGCTCCTCGGCGGCACCCGGTATGCTGGCGAGCTGAAGAAATCGGTGTTCACCGTCCTCAACTATGTGTTCCCGAAGCAGGGCGTCCTGCCCATGCACTGCTCGGCCAACCTGGGCCGGACTGGAGACGTCGCCCTGTTCTTCGGCCTGTCCGGCACCGGTAAGACCACACTCTCCGCCGACCCCGACCGGGCGCTCATCGGGGACGACGAGCACGGCTGGTCGGACCAGGGAGTGTTCAACTTCGAGGGCGGGTGTTATGCCAAGGTGATCCGGCTGTCGAACGAGGGTGAGCCCGAAATCTTCGCGACCACGCGCATGTTCGGCACGGTGCTCGAGAACGTGGTCGTGGACCCGGAGACGCGGGCGATCGACCTCGACTCGGACCGGATTACAGAGAACACTCGCGCCTCGTACCCGATTCATTTCATCCCCAACCACGTGCCGGGCGGGATGGGCGGGCACCCATCGCATATCCTGTTCCTGACCTGCGACGCCTACGGGATCATGCCCCCGATTGCCCGTCTGTCGCCCGCGCAGGCGATGTACCACTTCTTGTCCGGGTACACCGCCAAGGTCGCCGGCACTGAGCGCGGCGTGACCGAGCCGAAGGCCACGTTCTCCACTTGCTTTGGCGCGCCCTTCCTCCCGCTGAGCGCCAACGCGTACGCGTCGCTCCTCGGCAAAAAGATCGCCACCCACGGAGTGCAGTGCTGGCTCGTGAACACCGGGTGGACTGGCGGGCCCTACGGGGTCGGCCAGCGGATGCGCCTCGGCCTCACGCGCGCCATGGTGCGCGCCGCCCTCGCCGGGAAGCTCGACCGCATCCCGACGACCCCCGAGCCCGTGTTCGGTCTGGAGGTCCCCCTCCAGGTCGCCGGCGTGCCGGGGGACATGTTGCTGCCGCGGGGCACGTGGCGCGACACCACCGCCTACGACGCGCAGGCCGCCCGGCTGGCGCAGATGTTCCGGGACAACTTTGCCCAGTTCGAGGAGCAGGCGCACGCCGCGGTCCGCGAGGCGGGGCCCCGTATCTGACAGAGAGCGGACCCGACCGGAGGAGTCGCGAGTGAACTCGCGGCTCGGCGTCTGTCAGTGAACTGACGCCGTGACCCGCTTCGAGGTCGTCCGCGACCCGCTCTGGAACAACATCCGGCTCGACCCCGAAGCACTGGCCGTGGTCGACACCCCCGCCGTGCAACGGCTGCGCTATGTCCGGCAGCTCGGCCACGCGTTTCTCGTGTACCCGGGCGCCACGCACAGCCGGTTCGAGCACGCGCTGGGCGCGTACCACCTGGCGCGCCGCGCCCTGTCGCAGCTCGAAGACGCGGGCGACGTCCATCTCGATTCCCGCGAGCGCCTCCGCCTGAGACTCGCGGCGCTGTTGCACGACGTCGGTCATTATCCCTTCTCTCATTCCCTCGAGGAAGCGGGCCTGCCGCACCACGAGCAGCTGGCGACACGCCACCTGACGGGCGGCGAGCTCGCGCGCCGGCTCGCCGAGCTCGGCGTTCCGGCCGACGAGCTGCTGGCGTTGATCCAATCCCGGGCGCGCGAGCCCCTCGCCGGCCTCGTGTCGGGCTCGCTCGACGTGGACAAGCTCGACTACCTGTCGCGCGACGCCTGGATGTGCGGCGTGCCGTACGGGGTCATCGATGTGGACCGGCTGCTCACCTCCCTGACCGTCGCGGCGGGGCCCGATGGGCGTCCCGCGCTCGCACTCCACGAAAAAGGGCTGGCGGCGCTCGAGTCGCTGCTGTTCGCCAAGTACCAGATGTATCGCAACGTGTATTGGCACCACGCCGTGCGCAGCGCGACCGTCATGTTCAAACGCCTGGTCCGGCGCGCCATCGCCACGGGCACCGTGCAGCCGGAGACCATCGCGATCGCCACCGACGACGCCCTGATCCATGACCTCCTCCAGCAGGACGGGACCGGCCTGGCCCGTAGCCTGCGCGAGCGCCGCCTCGCCAAGCGGGCCCTCGACGTCCCGGCCACCGAGCTACCCGCGGAAACGCCGTCCTGGCCGTCGGACGATCCGGAGCTGCTGGAGCGCGTGGAAGAGCGGCTCGCGCGAGAGGTTCGGCTTGCGCCCGGAGAGTTGTTCCTCGACTTCCCCGCCAAGCCGGCCATGCTGGGGCTCGATCTGCCCCTCGTGAAGCGGGACGGCAGCGTCATCTGGCTCACGGGTGCGGAGGCGGCCGCGCACTTGGGGCTGCCCCGGGTGGCGGCCGAGCTGTATCGGTCAGCGCGCCGACTGCGGGTGTTCGTGCTGGGCGAAGCGCAGGTGGAAGCGAAGCGGATTGCGGAGCTGGTGATGATGCCGCGAGAAGCGGTGGTCGAGCACGTCGGCGCGGAGCGGTGAGCGATACGGCTCAGCGCTCACCGCTCACCTACCTTCCGACTCCCGGCTGTGTGACCTGCGTGCCGTCGCCCACGAGGGCATCGACGGAGTCGATCCGAATGATGATCGCCGTGATGTTGTCGAGCCCCCCGTGCCGATTCGCCTCGGTGATCAGGTCATCCACCTGATTCTGGGGCATCCGGTCGCCCCCGAGCAGCTCCTCGAGCTGGGGATCCTCGAGCATCCCGGTCAAGCCGTCCGACGCGAGGAGAAACCGATCGTCCGGCTTGACCGTGCCGAGGTAGACGTCCGGCATCACATCGCTGTTCGCCCCGACGCAGCGGGTGATCACATTGGAGTACGGATGTGAGCGCGCCTGCTCCGGCGTGAGATAGCCCGCGTCGACCTGCTCCTGCACGTACGAATGATCCTTGGTGAGCTGGATCAGTTTTTGATCGCGATGGAGGTACGCACGGCTGTCCCCAACCTGCCCGATCAGAAACCGCGTGTCGTAGAGTACCAAGGCCGTGACCGTCGTCCCCATGCCCCGCTTGTCGTGCTCGGTGAGCGTGCGTTGAAAGATCGCGCCGTTCGCCGCCCGGATCGCCGTGCGCATCCGGTCGGCAACCTGATCATCGGTGAGGCCCTTCAGGGATCCGAGCTCGCGTGCCACGAAGCGAACCGCCATCTCGCTCGCGACTTCACCCGCGGCATGCCCCCCCATCCCGTCGGCCACGACAAAGATTCCCCGGTCAGGCACCATGAGAAAGTTGTCCTCGTTCCCCGAGCGGATGATCCCGACGTCAGTACGACCGGCGCAGGTGATGTGCACGGGACTGCGCTAGGCCAGGAGCCGGCGGATGAGGGCGACGGCGGCTCCGCCCGCGAGCACCAGTATCACGGCGCTGCTGCCGCAGCCTTTGCCCTTCTTGGGCGGGGGCTGTTGCGCCACTGGGCGCTTCGTGCCGGGCTTCACGCTCGGCCGGGCGGGTGCGGGTTTGCCGCGCGGGGCCCCTGCTCCGCCGGGCGACGGCGCTGGGCGGCCAGGGGGCGGGGGGGGGGGCGGGGGCGGGGTCCGGACAGGCTGAGCGGCGGAGGCAGGCGGTGCGGTTGGCCTCATTGAATGCGGAGTCTTGAGCACCTGGGTGCCGCCGCCGATCGTGACGCCGTGCGCCTCGTCGGTCGGCTCGAAGACGAGCTGTACGTCTCCGAACCGGACCATCGCCCCTGGGGCAAGCGGGGCCTCTCCCTTTATGCGCTCGCCGTCCACGAACGTCCCGTTGGTAGAATCCAGGTCCACGAGCACCCAAATCCCTTCGCGACGTTGCAGCTTCCCATGGGTCGTGGATACCGACGCATCCGGGACCACGAGATCGTTGTAATCGGCCCGCCCGATGTTTACGACGGGCGTGCGCACCGAGAAGCGCTGACCGGCCAGGACGCCGTTCCGCACCAGGAAGCTCGCTAGCGCCCCGCTCGGCGCTCCCGCAGGCTTTGGGAGGGGAGAAGGCTGGGGGGGCTGAGGGGGCGCAACCGATTCGATCCCGTGAAGGGTGTGTCTGAGACGCTCGGCGGCGCCAGGCGGAGGCGCCGGATGGCCCGAGACTGATGAGGGCGGGGGCGCGGCCTGCGGCGGGCTGGCGGCCGGCCCCTCGGAAGGGGGGGGAGCCGCCACCGCCGGCGCATCCGCGTAGAAGCGGAACTGCTCGTCGCCCAAGCGGATCACGTCCGCCCGTGCCAGGATTCGGATCTCGGCGTGCCGTCGTGAAACGTCCTCCCCCGGCACGACCACGTCGCAGCCAGCCTCCCGCCCGAACACCAGCGACGCACCCGCGATCACGTACTCGCGCCCGTCCATGAGGCTCACCACCCGGCCTCCCGTCGTGCCGACCGCGCCCTGCCCGCCTGGCCTGGCGGGCCCAGCCCCCGGCCCTGTCCCCGTCGTGGGAGCGAATGACTTCATAAACTGCGTGCTCCCCGACCGCCGTTCGTCGACATACGTCAGCTCGTTGCCCCCGATGTCGATCTTGTCGCCGTGCAAGAGGGGTGTCGGCTCGGCGCCGAGCCTGACGCCGTTGATGAGGATCTCCGCCGCGGGGGTTGCCTTTCGGATGATGACCTGCCCGTCGGACTGTCCCTGCAGCACGGCGTGGCGCGGCAAGACGCCCGGTCCAGCGATGGTGATCGCGCAGGCGGGGTCGCTGCCGAGCGATGCCTCGCCCACCTGGATGCTGAACTTCTTGCCGCCGAGTTCGAACAACGCCATCTATGGAGAGTCCCTCGAGCCGGAAAAGACAGCGCCGGAAGTTACGCCCGATCGTGTAACCGCGCAAGCAAACACGCTTTACGCGATGTTCACCGGCTCCTCCCGTCCCACCAGTCCGCGCCGCATCCAGTACCAGAACAGGAGCGACCCGGCTATCACGGTTGCGTAGCTGTTGATGAAGCGCCAGATCAGCGCGTACGTCGGCAGCTGCGACGGCCCGACGTAGATCTGCATGACGGCCGCAGAGAGCAATTCGGCGAGACCGGCCGATCCCGGCGTGGGTGCGAAATAGAGCAGGAATGTGATGAACGTCTGCAGGAGCAGGATGTCGACGAAGTTGGCGGGGATACCGAGCGCGCGCAGGGCAACGTACCCGGCGAGCAGCTTGTTCGCGTGCGACGGCGCCGACAACAGGACCGCCCAGAACAGGGCCAGCCAGCCTTTCGGGTTTCCGAATGTCACCATGCATGCGTGGGCCCGGTCGATCCCGTCGCGCAGCTGCTCGATCCGGGCCGCGATGCGGTGACTCCTGCGCTCGAGCCGGCCTGCCAGCCATTGGACCGCATCGCGCAGCCAGGCAGGTGACACCATCGCGACGAGCATGAGGACGCCCAGGACGCCGAAGATCGTGAGACTGGTGCGGAACAATCCGTAGTACGTGATGCCGAGGACAACGTTGTGCTGCGCGAGTGACTTGCCGGCGCCAAGGTAGATCGCGAGCGGCCCGGCGACGGCGAAGAACACGACCGTGGCGACGAATGTCATGAACGTCGACGTCATGGCTTCGGGGAGCCGCACGCCCGCGCGACCCATGACCCACATCATGGTGGGCCCCGCGCCCGACTGGAATGGTGTCAAGTACGCCGCCCACGCGCTCATCCCGCCGGCAACGATCATGTCGCGCAGCCGCACACCGGGATGCACATGTCGCGCAACGACCCATAGGCGGGTGCCCCCGCCGAACCAGTCCATGGAGGCGAGACCCAACCCCACAACCATCCACCCCCACTGGAGATGGAGCAACGCCCGCGCGACTGTCTGGACGTTCTCGCCGTAGACCGCGAGCACTACGACCACACCGGCCAGCGAGATGACCGCGAAGAGCTCCAGCCCGCGGCGCAGCAGGCGTGGGGTGAGGGCCATGGCCATGTGTCTGGGCAAGGTACGGGTGCTCGGTACTGGGTGCTAGGTGCTGGTAGCTCCGCCGATGGCCCAGCACACAGGACCCGTCACCCAGCACCTATTAGTTTAAAGGGTTATGCCCCGCTCTCCCGACCGTGTGCTCATCCGCAACGCGCGGCAACACAACCTCAAGGGCATTACCGTGGCGCTGCCTCGTGGCGCCCTCTCGGTGGTGACCGGGCCGTCGGGGTCCGGGAAGAGCACCCTGGCGTTCGACACCCTGTATGCCGAAGGCCAGCGCCGCTACATCGAGTCCCTGTCGACCTACGCGAAACAGTTCCTCGAACGGATGCCGAAGCCGCTGGTGGACGGGATCGAGGGGATCTCGCCAGCGGTGGCCATAGAGCAGAAGAATCCCACCACGAGCAGTCGCTCGACCGTGGGCACGGCCACCGAGATCTACGACTTCCTGCGTCTCCTCTGGGCGCGCGTTGGCATCCAGCACTGCGTGGAGTGCGGTCACGTGGTCAAGGCCGACACCGTGCAGGAGGTGGTGGACGAGCTCGTGGGAGCGGGAAGCGGGGGGCAGTCCCAACCGGTGCTGGTCACGTTCCCACTGCCGGCGAGCGCGCATCGTCCCGATGTCGAAGTCGCCGCGCAGCTCCGTGCCGTCGGCTTCGTGCGGGCGCAGATCGACGGCACACTGATGCGGCTCGATCCGCCGGATGCCGAGCAACGCGTGCGACAGGCTGAGGAAGTGCTGGTGGTCGTGGACCGGCTGCCGGCGTTGGAAGGGAATCGCGGGCGCCTGGCGGACGCGATCGCCACGGCATTCAACGAGGGTGAGGGCGTGGCGGTCGCGCTCGAGAACGGCGACCGCCGGCGCTTTTCGGCACACCCCACCTGCTCCAATTGCGGCACGCCGGCGCCCGGCCTCACGCCGATCCTGTTTTCGTTCAACCATCCCCGAGGCGCGTGCCCTGGCTGCAACGGCTTCGGAGCAGTCCTCGAGTACGACGAGTCGCTCATCGTGCCCGATTCCAGGAAGAGCCTCGCGCAAGGTGCGCTCGATCCCTGGACCAAGCCGCGCTACGAGGGCCGTCGCCGCATCCTGCGTGAGACCGCCCGGGCGAAGGGGATCCCGCTCGACCTGCGGTGGCGGGATCTGAGCGACAAGGCCCGGCATTTCCTCCTCAACGGCGCCAGTGGCCGATTCCTCGGCCTGCTGCCGTTCTTGCAACGCCTCGAGGCCAAACGGTACAAGCAGTACATCCGCGTCTTCCTCCGGCAATACCAGCTCGCGAAAACCTGTCCGGCCTGCGGCGGCGCGCGCCTCAAGCCGGAGGCGCTGGCTGTCCGCGTGGGCGGCCGGACCATCGCCGACGTCGCCGCCCTGACGGCCGGCGCCGTAAGCGATTGGATCGCGCACCTCGAGCTCGCGCCATTCCGGCGCGCAGTGGCCGTGCACATCTTCGACGAGCTCGCCGCCCGGGTCTCGTTCGTGAACGACGTAGGGCTGGGGTACCTCACCCTCGACCGGCTCACGCGCACTCTGTCGGGGGGAGAGGCGCAGCGCATCGCCCTCTCCAACGCGCTCGGAGCCCACCTGGTCGACACACTGTATGTGCTGGACGAGCCGACCATCGGCCTGCATCCCGCCGACACGGGTCGGTTGCTGGGTCTGCTGCGGCGGCTCGCGGACGGCGGCAATACCGTGGTGGTAGTCGAGCACGACCCGGCCGCGATGCAGGCCGCCGACTGGATGGTGGAGCTGGGGCCCGGGAGCGGCGAGGCGGGTGGCACGCTCGTCTACCAGGGGCCCGCTGCGGGGGTTCGGGCTGCCGGGACCCTCACCGGACAATACTTGGCAGGTGAAAAGTGCATCGGGGTGCCGTCGGCGCGGCGGCCCGCCCGGCGCTGGCTCGGTGTCACAGGTGCGCGCCTGCACAACCTCAAGGGCGTCGACGCCCGCATCCCGCTCGGTACCCTCACCGCCGTCACCGGCGTCTCGGGATCCGGCAAGTCGACGCTCGTACACGACGTCTTGTTCCGGCAGCTCGAATCGCGTCTCCAGGGAGGCCACACCGCCAAGCAACATCTGGGCGAGCCGGTGGGCGAGGTGCGGGCGCTCGATGGTTGGGAGGCGATCGCGGACGTCGTCCTCGTCGACCAGACCCCGATCGGTCGCACCCCACGTTCGAACCCCGTGACCTACATCAAAGCGTTCGACGAGTTGCGCGCGTTGTTCGCGGCCGAGCCGCTGGCGCGCGCGCGGGGATTCACGCCGAGCACCTTCTCGTTCAACGTCGCCGGGGGACGGTGTGAGGCGTGCGAGGGCGCGGGACACGTGCTGGTCGAGATGGTGTTCCTGGCGAACGTCTTCGTGCCGTGCGACATCTGCGCGGGTCGCCGCTTCAAGCGGGAGGTGCTAGAGGTGAAGCTCGGCGGCAGCTCGATTCACGACGTGCTGCAGTGGACGGTCGACCACGCGCTGCAGCGGTTTCACCGCCAGCCCCGACTGGCCCGCGCCCTGTGGCACCTGCAGCAGGTCGGCCTCGGCTACCTGCGGCTCGGCCAGCCCGCGACGACGCTGTCCGGCGGCGAAGCGCAGCGCCTCAAGATCGCCCGCGAGCTGGCGCTCGCCGGCGGCAGGGGCCGCACCGGACGCAAACTCTACATCCTCGACGAGCCGACGACGGGCCTCCATCTCGACGACGTCCGCACGCTGTGCCGCGTGCTCGATCGGCTCGTGGACGCCGGGCACACGGTCCTCGTGATCGAGCATCACCTCGACGTGATCAAGCGAGCGGACTGGGTCATCGAGATGGGTCCCGGCGCGGGCGACGCCGGCGGGTGTGTGGTCGCTCAGGGTACTCCAGAGGACGTGGCCCGTGTCGCGGAATCCACCACCGGGCGGTACCTGCAAGATCTCCTGTCTTGACTCGCCGCCAGGCCGACCTCGCGCTGCTGCTCGCGACCGCGTTGTGGGGCACGAGCTTCGTCGCGGTCAAGACCGCCCTCGCCGATGCAACGCCCTTCGCCTTCCTGACGGTGCGGTTTGGCGTCGCCGCCCTGGTGCTCCTGCCGGGAACGCGTCTCACTCCAGCCCCCGCCGGCCGCGAGCTGTGGGGAGGCCTCCTGCTCGGCGCACTCGTCGCCGTCGGGTTCCTGGCGCAAACGGCGGGGCTGGTGATCACGACGCCGTCGCGCTCGGCGTTCATCGTGGCCGCGTCTTCGGTGCTCGCCCCCGTCATCGCGCTGGGGCTCCGGAGCGAGCGGCCCGGCTCGCTGACGGTCGCGGCGCTGCTCCTCGCCACACTCGGGATCTACCTTCTGACGGCACCCGACGCCGGGGGCCTGAATCGCGGCGATCTGCTGACGCTCATCTGCGCCGCCTGTTTCGGTGGGCAGATCGTCGCGGTGACGGAGCTGACGAAGCAATACGACCCGCGCCGCCTGGTGTTCGTGCAGGTTGCCGCTACCGCCGTGGTCGCTGCGCTCGCCGCCATGCTGCTCGAGCGCCCGCGCATCGTCTGGACCCCGCGCTTCCTCGGCTCGCTCGGCTACACCGTGGCATTCGCGAGCACGATCTGCTTCCTGCTGCAGATGCGGGCCCAGCGCGCGATGTCCATCGCGCGCGCCGCGCTGATCTTTTGTTTCGAGCCGCTGTTCGCAGCCGTGACTGCGTGGCTGGTGCTGGGCGAGCGCCTGTCGCTCGTGCAGTGGGCCGGCGGTGCCTTGATTCTGGTCGGGATGGTGTTGCCGGAACTGCCGGGAGCGTCAGCCGTTGGCCGTGATCGATCATCCCTTCCTTCGGGGACCTCGCGCACAACAGATGACGGATGACCGAAGACAGACGATGGCTCACGGTTGAAGTCATCCGTCTAGTACGCGATATTTGTCCCGCGCATTCCCGAGTAGCTCAGCTGGTAGAGCAGCCGGCTGTTAACCGGCGGGTCGCAGGTTCGAGTCCTGCCTCGGGAGCTCGATATAGCCGTTGTCGCATTAAAGCGTTGCGCGTGCGCAACGTACTTGCCTACCTTCTCTCACTTTCTTATCGTGGCGGAGTTCGCGCAAGACGCGCCACGCGTCGCGCTCTGCGACGCACGAGTAAGAGCAAAACGAGGCGGCTTGGGTGGCAATCGCTGGAGGTCCAGAGGGAGGGACCGCACGCCCGACCTCGACGGTGATCCACCCCAAGCCGTCTCTCGTGTCTAGCCTTGCTGGGATGTCGCAAAAGCGCCCCCCGTTGCCGCAAAAACGCCCTAGCGTGGTCCGCCAATTCTCCCTAACTGCATGCCACGGTGCTATCTGGACCCGACTTCCCGACGCTGCGCCGCTGGCCGCTCTTTGTGCGCTCGTCCCCGCCGCCACGCGACGTGGATGAGCGGACGCGTCCTCTTGTCACGGCGAGTCAGCTTATGAACGTGCTTCCGGAAGTCGAGATCCTGTTGGTCGAAGACAATCCCAACGATGTGGATCTCACCCTGCGAGCGCTCAAGAGTCGCAACCTCGCGAACCAAGTGTTCGTCGCGCGCGACGGCGCCGAAGCGCTGGAATTCTTCTTCGGCGAGGACGGCCACCCGCTGCGCGACATCGGGGTCACGCCGCGCGTGATCCTCCTCGACCTGAAGCTTCCGAAGGTTGACGGCCTCGAGGTGCTGCGGCGCCTCAAGGGCGATGAGCGCACGAGCGCGCTGCCCGTGGTCGTGCTCACGTCGTCCCGAGAGGAGCCCGACATCGCCACGGCGTACCGCCTCGGGGCGAACAGTTACATCGTCAAGCCCGTCGACTTCGAGGCCTTCGCGCGCGCGGTATCCGAGGTCGGGCTGTACTGGCTCCTGTTGAACGAGCCGCCCCGCTGACGTGACGTCCGCCTTGGTGCGCGTCCTGATCGTTGAGGACGTACCGGACGACGCGGCGCTGATCGAGCAGGAACTGCGGCGTGCCGGAGTCAACGCCGCGACGCGCCGCGTCGAGTCCGAGCGGGCGTACCGGGAGGCGCTGCGCACCTTCGCACCCGATATCATCCTCACCGACCACTCCCTCCCCACGTTCGGTGCCGCCGCCGCGCTCCGCATCGCCCTCGTCGAATCGCCCGGCACCCCGGTCATGATTGTCACGGGCAGCCTCGACGAAGAGACCGCGGCGGAATACATCAAGGCCGGAGCCGCGGACTACGTGGTGAAGCACCACCTCGAACGCCTGGGGCCCGCGGTCCTCCGGGCGTTCGACCTGCGGCGCGCCCGCGAGGAGCAGGCGCGGGCCGAGGAGGCCCGCCGGCAGGGCGAGGAGCGCTTCCGCGCCCTCATCGAGCATGCCGCCGACGCAGTCGCCCTCGTCGCCTCCGACGGCACCCTGTTGTTCGCCAGCTCGCCGATCGCCCGCCTGTTGGGCGTCGCACCGGCCGACCTGGTGGGCCACCACGCCTTCGACCGTGTGCACTCCGACGACCTCCCGCGGGTGGCGGCCGTACTCGACGCCATCACCCGGAGCCCCGGGACGCCCGCGGCGCTCGAGCTCCGCTGGCATCACGCCGACGGCTCCTGGCGCTACATCGAGGCGGTCGCCGTCAACCGCCTCACCGAGCCCGCCGTAGGGGCGATCGTGGTGAACTTCCGCGACGTGTCGGAGCGTCGCACCGCCGAAGCGGCGCTGCGGGAGTCGGAAGAGCGCTTCCGCACGCTGGTCGAAGGCGTCCGGGACATTATCTTCGCGCTCTCGCCCGAGGGGACCATCACGTCCCTCAACCCGGCGTTCGAGACGATCACCGGCTGGCGTCGCGACGAATGGGTCGGCCGGCCGTTTGAGCGCCTGGTCCACGCCGAAGACCTGCCGCTCGCCCTCGAGCTGCTGGGACGGGTGGTGCGGGGCGAGCTCCGTCCCGCCAGCCAGTTTCGCGTCGGCACGGCCCGGGCGGACTACCGCATCGGCGAATTCGCCGCCACCCCGCTGCTCCACGAAGGCAGGCTCGTCAGCATCCTGGGCATCGGGCGCGACGTCACCGAGCGCGTACAGCTCGAGCAACAACTCCGACAGGCGCAGAAGATGGAAGCCATCGGCCGGTTGGCGGGTGGCATCGCGCACGACTTCAACAACATCCTCACCGCCATCACGGGCTACGCCGATCTCCTGCTCGAGGACCTGGGCTCCACCGACCCGCGCCGCCAGGATGCCGACGAGATCCACAAGGCCGCGGACCGGGCCGCGGGGCTCACGCGCCAGCTCCTGGCGTTCAGCCGCCAGCAGGTCCTCCAACCCACCGTGATCGAGGTCAACGCCCTCGTGAGCGACCTCGAGAAAATGCTGCGCCGCCTGCTGGGAGAAGACGTCGACTTCAACACCCGCCTCTCTCCCACCACCGGACGGGTCAAAGTCGATCCGGGCCAGCTCGAGCAGGTGATCATGAACCTGGCCGTGAACGCCCGCGACGCGATGCCGAACGGTGGGAAGCTCACGCTCGAGAGCGCGAACGTGGACCTCGACGAGCGGTACGCCGGCGACCATTACCCGGCCAAAGCGGGTCCCTTCGTGCTCATCGCGGTGAGCGACACCGGGATCGGAATGACCGAGGAAACGCAGGTCCACATGTTCGAGCCGTTCTTCACGACCAAAGAGAAAGGCAAGGGCACCGGGCTGGGGCTTGCCACGGTATATGGAATCGTCAAGCAGAGCGGCGGATTCATTTGGGTCTACAGTGAAGTCGGCCACGGCACGACCTTCAAGTTGTACCTGCCGCGCGTGGAGGAGCTGGCGGAGCGCGGCGCCGGTCCCGCGACGCCGCCCGCCCGCCCCTCGCGTGGCAGCGAGACGGTCCTGGTCGTCGAGGACGAGGCCCCGGTCCGCAGCGTGGCGCGCCAGGTCCTGGAGCGCCACGGCTACACGGTGCTCGAAGCTCCCACCGCCGAGACCGCGCTCGATCTCGCAACCCGCTATTCCGGAATCATCCACCTGCTCCTCACCGACGTCATCATGCCCGGCCTCAACGGCCGCGAGCTCGCGGTCCGTCTCACGAGCATGCGCCCGGATGCCCGTGTGATCTTCATGTCGGGCTACACCGATGAAGCCGTGAAGCGGCACGGAGTCCTCGAGCCCGGCTCGACCTACTTGCAGAAGCCGTTCACGCCCGACGCCGTCGCCCGCACGGTCCGGGAAGTGCTCGACCGATAGGCCGCACGAACGCATGATCCTGCTCGTCGAGGACAATCCGGACGACGAGGCGCTCACGCGACGAGCCCTTGCCAAGAACAACATTCAGCACGAAGTGCGCGTGGCGCGTGACGGCGCGGAGGCACTGGACCTCCTGTTCGGCAACGGCGCCTACGCCGGTCAGGCGATCGTCCCCGAGGTGGTGCTGCTCGACTTGAAACTCCCCAAAGTCGACGGCCTGGAAGTGCTGCGCCGCATCCGCGCGAACGAGCGGACCCGCCTGCTGCCCGTCGTGATTCTCACGTCATCGCGGGAGGAGCGGGATCTCGTCTCGGGGTACGGGTTGGGTGCCAACAGCTACATCCGCAAACCGGTGGACTTCGCCCAATTCGTCGAAGCGGTACGCCAGCTCGGGCTCTATTGGCTCGTGCTGAACGAGCCGCCGCCGTTCGGGCGACCCGCCGCCTGACCAGGGTCGCGCGCCGCTGCCGGGCGTGACCCGGGTCACGCCTGCCCTGCGCAGCAGGGAGTTGCCCCCCCGGGGTCCCCGGGTGAGTATTGGGCCCCGAACAATGACCACCGCGAAGTCCGCTCCACCCGGCTCGCTGTCCCGCGACGCCAACGCCGAGCTCGAGGCGCTGTTCGCGGCGATCAACGACGTGATCCTCGTGCTCGACTCCGAGGGCCGATACGTCAAGATCGCCCCGACCAATCCATCCCTCCTCTATCGCCCGGCCCCCGAGCTGCTCGGCCGTACGCTGCACGAGGTGTTCGACCCGGCACGGGCGGAGCAATTCCTGGGACACATCCGCACGGCCCTGCACAAACGGGAAACCGTGCACTTCGAGTACAGTCTCGTCATCGGCGAGCGGGAGATTTGGTTCGCGGGCGCGGTGTCACCCTTGGGCGCCGATCAGGTCGTGCTCGTCGGACGAGACATCACCGATCACCGCCGGGCCGCCGAAGCATTGGCGGCGAGCGAACGACGGTTCCGCGCTCTGGTCGAGCACGCCAGCGACGTGATCATGCTCCTCGGCCGCGACGGGGACGTGCTCTACGCCAGCCAGTCGACCGAGCCCGTCCTCGGCTATGGCTCCACGGAGAACGTAGGGCGCAGCGCCTTCGAGCTGGTCCACCCTGATGACCGGGCGCACGCACTGGAGCTGTTCGCTCAGCTCATGCAGCAGCCGAGCGACGTGGTACGGACGGAGCTGCGCGCCCTCCACAAGGATGGCGGCTGGCGACACCTCGAAGTCGTGGCGGTGAACCGCCTCCTCGACCCCGCCATCCGCGCGATCGTCGTCAACTACCGCGACGTCAGCGAGCGGCAGCGCGCCGAGCGGGACCTGCGTGAGACGCTGTCTCTGCTCACGGCCACGTTCGAAGCGACCGCCGACGGCATTCTGGTCGTGGACCTGACCGGACACATCGTCAGCTTCAATCGCAAGTTCGCCGAGCTGTGGCGGATCCCCGATTCCGTGCTCGACGCCCGCGACGACGCGCAAACGATCGCGTTCGTGCTCGAGCAGCTGGTTGATCCGGAGGGCTTCGTGAGCAAGGTGCGCGACCTGTACGCCCGCCCCGATGCCTCCAGCTTCGACGTGCTGCGCTTCAAGGACGGCCGAATTTTCGAGCGCTTCTCCCAGCCCCAGCAGATCGCCGGCAGGAGCGTCGGGCGCGTGTGGAGCTACCGCGACGTCACCGAGCCGACGCGGGCCGAACTGATTCAGCTCGCCACCTATCGCATCTCCGAAGCCGCGCACGCCGCGCACACCCTGCATGAGCTGTACGGGGCCATCCATCGCATCGTGGGCGAGCTGATGCCCGCGAAGAACTTCTATATCGCGCTGTACGATGCCTCGAGCGATCTCCTCACGTTCCCGTACTTCGTGGACGAATACGACCAGGACTTCCCCACCAAGCGGCCTGGCAAAGGGTTGACGGAGTACGTGCTCCGGACCGGCCGGCCGTTGCTCGTTACGCCAGAAGTGCAGGCCGAGCTCGAGCGGAGCGGCGAGGTGGAGCTGATCGGCCCGCCGTCCATCGATTGGGTCGGAGTACCCCTGAAAATCGGCGACCGGACCATCGGCGTCCTGGTCGCGCAGACGTACGCGCCGGGCGTGCGCTATGGCGAGACGGAGAAGCACATCCTGCAATTCGTCTCCACGCAGGTCGCCATGGCGATCGAGCGGAGGCGGACCGCGGAACAGCTACTCGAAAGCGAGCGCAAGTACCGGCTCCTGTTCGAGACCAACCCCGAGCCGATGTTCGTGTACGATTTCGACACCCTTCGCATCCTGGCCGTGAACGGGGCCGCGGTCGCACGGTACGGGTACTCCGAGCCCGAGTTCCTGCAGCTGACGCTGCGCGACATCCGGTCACCCGATCAGCAGGCACGGCTCGACGACGAGCTCGCGCGTCGCCCAGCCGGGGAGACGCTCCGCACGGGCGTGCGGCACCGCACCAAGGACGGCAAGCCCTTCGAAGTCGACCTCGTGGCCCGCCCGCTTGAGTTCGCCGGCCGGAGCGCCCGCCTCGTGCTCGCGCGCGATGTGACCACGCAGCGCCAGCTGGAGGAGCAGCTTCGGCAGTCGCAGAAGATGGAGGCCGTCGGCCAGCTCGCGGGCGGCATCGCCCACGATTTCAACAACCTGCTGACGGCCATCCTGGGGTCGACGCAACTGCTGTCGAACAACACCCCGGTCGGCGACCCGCGACGCGAGGACGTGGACGAAATCCGCCAGGCCGGCCTGCGGGCGGCGGAGCTCACGCGGCAACTGCTCGCGTTCAGCCGCCGGCAGGTCCTCGCGCCCAAGGTCCTCGACTTGAACGCCGTCGTCGCAAACATGGATCGGATGCTCCGGCGCGTGCTGGGCGAGGACGTGATGTTCGTGACGTCGCTCGACCCGGCCGCGGGGACGGTGAACGCCGATCCCGGCCAGCTGGAGCAGGTGCTCCTGAACCTCGCCGTGAACGCGCGCGACGCCATGCCCGCCGGCGGTCGGCTCAGCATCGAGACGACGCGAACCACCTTGCACGCCGAGCAGGTGGAGCGACGACACCGCATGCCGCCTGGCGACTACGTGTGCCTCGCGGTGGCCGACACGGGCGTCGGGATGGACGACGGCACCCAGGCACACCTCTTCGAGCCCTTCTTCACGACAAAGGAGGTCGGCAAGGGGACCGGGTTGGGGCTCGCCACGGTGTACGGGATCGTCAAGCAAAGCGGCGGTTACATCTGGGTGTACAGCGAACCCGGGCACGGGACTACGGTCAAGGTCTACCTTCCGCGCGTGCCCGGCGTGGCGGAACCGCCCGCGCCTCCACCGGACATACGGCCGGTGCGCAGGGGCGACGAGACCGTACTCCTCGTCGAGGACGCGGCACCGGTCCGCGCCCTCGCCCGCCGCTCCCTCGAAGCCCATGGGTACACGGTGCTCGATGCGACCGACGGGCACACCGCACTGGAGATCTCCGCCCGCTTTGCCGGCGCGATCGATATCCTCGTGACCGACGTCGTCATGCCGGGGATGAGCGGCCGCGAGCTCGCCCAGCGGCTGGCTCCACTGCGGCCGTCCATGAAGGTGCTCTACACCTCCGGCTACACCGACGACGCCATGGTCCGGCAGGGAGTCCTGAACGCCGGTGTCGCGTTCCTACAGAAGCCGTTCGTGCCTGATAGCCTGGCGAGGAAGGTGCGGGACGTCCTGGACGGGGAGAAGGGACAGGGGAGCGGGACGATACGGTGACGAAGTCCCCTCACGCCGTCGCAGACCCCCCTCCTCTCCCTTCTCCCTTTTCACGATCCAATATCTCTCTGATTCGGCCGAGCAGATCCGACTCCGTCCACGGCTTGTTGAGCAGTGGGATAGTCGGGTCGAGCTTCGCCGCCCGCTCGGGGTCCGAGTACCCGCTGGCGAACAGGAAGGGCGTCGTAAAGCCCTCGCGGCGCGCCGCGTCGTACAACGCGCGGCCGCTGAGTCGTGGCATCACGACGTCCGAGAAGACGAGCTGAACGCCCGCGGTATGGCGCAGCGCCTCGAGCGCCTCCAGCCCGTCCGTGGTGCTCACGACCTGGTACCCGGCGCCTTCCAGGATGCGCTTGGCGGCCCGGCGGAGCTGATCGTCGTCCTCCACCAGCAGCACCGTCTCGCGTCCGCCGCGAACGGGGACGTCCTCGGCGCGCGCCCGCGCGCGGGCGGTCGCCCCGTCGGCGATCGGGAAGAAGATCCGGAAGCGCGTTCCTTTCCCGGGTTCGCTCTCCACTTCGATGCCGCCGCCATGTTGCGTCACGAGACCGTAGACCGTGGCGAGCCCCAGGCCCGTGCCCTTCCCCGGCGGCTTGGTCGTGAAAAACGGCTCGAATATCCGAGTCTGCGTCTCCGCATCCATCCCGATTCCGGTGTCGCCCACCGTGAGGCAGACGTGGTCACCGAGTCGGCGGGCGCCTGAGACCTGGCGGCGCTCTTCGCTCAGGTGCGCGCGGCCGGTATCGATCCGGAGGACGCCACCGTCTGGCATCGCATCGCGCGCATTGGTAACGAGGTTGAAGAGGATCTGCTCGGTGGCGTGGATGTCGGCGTGCACTTCCGGAAGCTCCTCTTCGCTCGACATGACGATCTCGACGTCCGCCGGCAGAATGCGGCGCAGGAACCCCGCGAGATCTTCGACCAGCCCTGGCAGGGACACGGGTTGGAGGTCGAGGCTGGAGCGCCGCGCGAAGCCGAGCAACTCCTTCACCATCACGCGCCCGCGCAGCGCCGCCGACATCACGTCGCGGAGATCGGCGTGGCTGTCGGTCTGGCCCGGTGGGAGGGCTTTGGCCACGAGCTGCGTGTTGGCCAGAATGATCGTGAGCAGGTTGTTGAAGTCGTGGGCGATCCCGCCTGTGAGCTGGCCGATGGCTTCCATCTTCTGGGACTGTCGCAGCTGCTCTTCCAGCGCCCGCCGCTCGGTCACGTCTTCCGCAATGGTTTCGAAGCACTCGATCGTGCCGTCGGGCCGCCGGACCGCGCGCCCCGAGAGCCGCACGCGGATCTCGCTCCCGTCACGCCGCCTCCAAGTGACCTCCGCGCCCTCGACCGCGTCTCCCGCTTCGAACCGCGCCAGTATCCGCCGCCGCTCATCGGCATCCGCGTACACGTCGCGCTCGAGGTCCACCGCCCGCAGCTGGTCCTCGGACTCGTAGCCGAGCATCCGGACCAGCGCAGGGTTCACCGTGAAGAATCGACCCGCGACCGAAGACCGGTAAATGCCGTAGGTGGCATGTTGCACCAGCGCGCGGTAACTCTCATCCGAGCGGCGGAGTGCGTCTTCGGCCCGGCGCCGTTCCGTGATGTCCGTCCCCACCCCGATCACACCCGCCACGCTCCCATCGGCGTCGCGCACCGGTGAGTACCAGGTCTCGAACACCACGCCGAACACTTCGACGATGGACGAGAACGTCTCTCCGGTGAGAGCGCGGCGTATGTCGGCGAGTGCCTGAGGCAGGTCCGCGTACAGCTCGAACGCCGATCGCCCGACGAGCAACGCGGGCCGGAGGCCGACCGCGTCGAGCCCGCGTCCCTCCACCATCGTGAACACGCCGTGACGGTCGAGCGCGAACAGGACGAGCGGGGCGCCGGCGATCACCGTCCGCAGGCGCTCCTTGTTCTCGCGGAGCGCGCGCTCCTGGCGCCGCCGCTCCGTGACGTCGCGGGCATTGACGATCAACTGGGCGCGGTTGTCCGGACCCACACGCGCCTGGCCCACGGCCTCCAGCACCCGCCAGGAGCCGACCCGCTCGCGGAACCGGAATTCGGCGGCCTGTGGGCTCCCCGGATTCTGAATGGCGCGTGCCAGCGTCTCACCGACGGCGGGAATATCGTCGGGATGGACGTAGTCGAAGGCGTTGCGCTCGAGCAACTCGCGCGGCTCGTAGCCGAGCACCCGATGCACGGACGGGCTCGCATACTGGAACACGCCGTTCTCGCCCACGATCGTCACGATGTCGGACGCGTTCTCGATCAGGGAGCGGAAGTGCTCCTCGCTCCGCCGCACCGCGTCTTCGGCGCGACCCCGATCGATGGCTGTGGCGATAACGCTCGCCACCGCCTGCATGAAATGCGTGTCGTGGATGGTGAAGTCGCGTCGGCGCGCCGTGTGCGCGCCCAGAATTCCGAAGGGGCGGTCCTTCCCGTGGACCACCACGCTGATACTAGAGACGGCCCCGTGCGGCGCCAGGAGCGGCGCGCTGCCGAACCGGGTGTCCGTCGCCAGATCCTCGACTACCACCGGCCCCCGCGAGCGAAGCACGTACTGCGCGTGCGAATCCGAGTCCGCGGACAAGACCGTGCGCCCCACGACGCCGTCACCCCACCCCACCCCCGCGCGGAGCACGAGGGTACGGCTCTCGGGGTGGAGCTCGAGCACGCTCCCGAACTCGACGTCGAGCACCCGCGCCACGAGGGCTACGGCCGCCCCGATCAACTCTTCGAGCGGCGCACCCGCCAAGGCTCGTTGGCCCAGGTGTGCCACGGCCTCCTGCTGCCGGGCCGTGGTGCGCAATTGCGCCTCCGTTCGCGATAACTCGTCGCCGCGAACGTCCTCTTCTTGTTCTTGCCGTAAGAGGCGAAATCGATTTATGCCCACGTGTCAAATGACGCCCGAGAGTGGTCCCGCGTAATGCTGCCCAAACTGCGCGCCGATCAACCTTGCAGGTCTCGACGCCCTTTTCCATTATGATCCCCACGGCGACCGTGTGCCCCACGTCACCGCAAAACGTCGTACTCCCCCCTCGTTGGCAGGACGCTCGCGGCCACAGGGCTGCGCACCCAGACCAGCGCCCTGGTTCTCGCCGTGGGCCGGGGGACGACAGAAGTGACGACGCCGGGACCACGGTTTCGCCTGGCCGCAGGGGATGTACTTGTGATCGTGGGCCAGCCCGCCCAGCTCGTCGCGGCAACGACGCTGGTGGGTTTGGGGGGAGTGCTGCACATCAGCCACACTAGTGTAGCTGGCTGTGGCGGCGCCCCAATACCCGAAGGAATACCGGAAATGTAAGGAAATTGAGCACTATCTCGTGAGTGTGTGCTCACTTTGGTTCGCAACGCACTGTCAGTCATCGTGTTCACCCAGCACAAGTCCCAGGGAGACGAGCTAAAATGTTGCAACATAGAGCATTACGTTTTCAACACCGCCCCCTCCTTCCACCCTAGGCTAGATTCCCGCCATGCCCATACCCCCCCTGTATGGCCATGAGGGAACCCGATACCGGCTGGTAGGCGCCATCGCCTCCGGCCGGTTGCCACAAGCGCTCCTGTTTGAGGGCCCTGAGGGCGTTGGCAAGCAGCGTCTGGCCCTGTGGCTTGCGCAGGCACTGGTCTGTGAGGGGGGACGCGGCACGGGTGAGGCCTGCGGGAAGTGCCAGCATTGTAAGCTGGTGCTCACGCTTTCGCATCCCGATGTGCACTGGTTCGTCCCGGTCGAGCCATCCAGGAAGGGCGCCGACGCGGACAAGCAGGTCGAGCTCGTCGAGGAGGCGATCGGGGAGGAAATCGCGGCGCGAAGGGAGCACCCGTTGTACGGGCCCCCGTCCGGGCTGGCGAGTTACGGGATCGCCGCCGTCCGACTCCTGTTGCGACGCCTGGCGCTCAAGCCGGCGCTGGGTCGGCGTAAGGTGTTCGTGATTGGCAATGCGGAGCGATTGGTGCCGCAAACGGGAGCCGAAGCGGCGGCCACGGCGTTACTCAAGGCGCTGGAGGAGCCGCCTGCGGACACGGTCTTCGTGCTGACCACGGCTGCTCCCGAGTCGCTGCTCCCGACCATTCTGTCTCGCGTAGTGCGTGTCCGCCTGGCACGACTCGGGGACAGTGTCGTAGCAGCATTCGCACAGCAAGAGCTGGGAGTCACGGACGAACGCGCTTTGGCGCAAAGAGTTGCGCTCACCGATGGGCGCATAGGCAGACTCCTTGCAGAGGGGAACGGCGCCGGTGAAGCGGACGCGGCACACCAGTTCCTGGCTGCCGTAAAGGCAGGGGTGGCAGGTCGATATCGGTTCGCGCTCGGCGTGCAGCCGTTCCAAGCGCGTGGTGGATTCACCAGCATGCTCGACGGGCTGCTGGAGGAGCTGCGGGAACAGGCGCGTAACGGGGGCGCAACCCAAACGGTCGTGGCGGCGATCACCCAGGTGCTCGAGGCGCGTGCGCTCGCGCAAGGGAACGTGAACCCGCAGCTCGTCGCCGCCGTCTTGGTTGATGACCTGGCGGGAAGCGGGGTGGGGGAGGAGGCGCCGCGATGAAGCTGTCGCATGTGGACGAGGCCGGTCGGGCACGGATGGTCGATGTGGGCGGCAAGCCCATTACCGTCCGAACCGCCGTCGCGGAGGGCGGGATCCGAATGTCGGACGCCGCGTTCCGGCTGGTAGCGGAGCAGCACGTCACCAAGGGCGATGTGCTGGCCGTGAGCGAGGTGGCGGGGACACTGGCGGCGAAGCGCACAGCCGACCTGATCCCCCTGTGCCACCCCCTCGGCCTCGACCACGTGGAGGTCGCGGCGATGCTGGACGACGGGCTGCCGGGCGTTAGGGTGCGGGCGACGGCGAAGGCGGTAGGACGGACGGGCGTGGAGATGGAAGCGCTGACCGCCGTCTCGGTCGCCCTGCTGACGGTCTACGACATGGTGAAGGCGGCGGACCGGGGAATGGAAATCGAAAAGGTTCGCTTGTTGGAGAAGACGGGTGGGACGCACGGCGATTGGCGGCGCGACGCTGCCGATTGACGGCGGTTTGATGGGGCGGTGCCAGAATGAGACCGTCTGGGCATTACAAGAGAGGGCTATGCACACGACTACCCAGAAACTGATGCTGCAGGGAGGGCTCATTCTCCTTGGCGCTCTCGTCGTCAGCAGCATCGGCGGTTGGGCTCGACGCGCGACTGCGGACGACCAGCCGGCGCCTTTGACGGCGCCCGCGCTGATCGGTGAGCTGCGTTCCCTCGAGCAGTCGCTCGAGGCGACCCGGGGCGAGTTGGCGGTCGCCCGGCTGCAGCTCGAGCGCGCCAACGCGATCATCGACTATTCCACGCGGTACGGCATCGCGGCCGACCTGTCAGCGGCGATCTACGACGTCGCCCTGGCGGAGGGTGTGGATCCGGCGCTCGCCTTCCGGCTGGTGAAGGTGGAGTCCGGGTTCAAGGCTACCGCGCGCAGCAAAGTAGGCGCGATCGGCTACACGCAGGTGCTGCCCAGCACGGCTCGGTTGTACGAGCCGGGGCTCACCACCGCGCAGCTGTACGAACGCGGCACCAACTTGCGGCTGGGCTTCCGCTACCTCCGCGATCTCCTGGAGCGCTACGAAGGGAACCCCGACGCCAAGCTCCGGCTGGCGTTGCTGGCCTACAACCGCGGCCCGGCGCGCGTGCAGGAGCTGCTGGACGCCGGCAAGGACGTGGAGAACGGGTATGCTGCGGCTCTCATGAAAGGCTACAGGCGGAAGAGCTAACGACGTACCACGAAGACGTAGCACGAAGGCGTAGGGGTCGTCACCCTACGCCTTTCGTGTTACGCCTCATTGCTTCTGCGGAATCTTGAGAACATCCCCCGGCCGGATCAACGATCCCATCGTCAAGCCATTGTAGTTGAGCAGGGCCGTGAGCGACACGCGGTACCGGCGCGCGATCTCGCTCGTCGTCTCGCCCGACCGCACCCGGTGGGTGCCGGCGCTCGCGCTCGTGCTCGACACCCGCCGATAGCGCGTTTCCGGGGGCACCGACCAGGCCGACACCGGCACGACACGCCCGCTCATCGGGATGATCACGCGCTGCCCGACGCGCAACGCCCGAGAGCGAATCCCGGGGTTGGCGCTCTCGATCATCGTGACGCTCACGCGATACCGCTTGGCGACGTCCGACAGGGTCTGCCCCCGGGACACGTAGTGGTCGACGAAGGTGATGCGCTCGGTGACGGGGAGGCTGTCGTAGCGCTCGGCCACACGCGTCCCCACCCCACGCGGCACGCGCACCACCACACTCCGCCCGGGGGGCGTGACCCCCCGAACGAACTGCGGGTTGAGCTCGAGGAGTGCCGACACTGTCGTGTCAGCAAGGCGCGCGACGACATCGAGACCGGTGGCGTCGGGGATGGTGACCTCGTCGAACTCAAGCGGTGAGAGCGGCTCAACGTCGAAGCCGTACCGATCGGGCTGCTTCGCGATGAGAGACGCGGCGATCAGCTTGGGCACGTAGTCGCGCGTCTCGCGACGCAGGTAGCGGCGGTCGGACAGCAGGAAGAAGGTGTGATCGTCCACGGAGTCTTGCTCGCCGGGCAGGCGGTCGATCCCGCGCTCGATCCGGCCTACTCCGGCGTTGTAGGCGGCGGCGGCGAGGTACACGCTCCCCAGGCGCTCGCGCAGGTCCGCAAGGTAGTTCACCGCCGCCTCCGTCGCGCGGAACGGGTCACGACGCTCATCCACCCACGGATCGACGGTCAGGCCGTACAGGCGTGCCGTGCTCGCCATGAACTGCCACATGCCCACCGCCTTCGCCCGACTCACCGCCGTGTTCGAGAAACCGCTCTCGATCAGGCACAGGTAGAGCAGGTCCTCGGGCAGCCGCTTCGCGCGGAGCCGCTCCCGGATCATTCCCTGGTAGCGCCCCAACCGCGCCAACCAGATCTCGAATCGATCACGCGAGTCGACTTGAAAGAACTCGAGATACTCGAGCACCCGTCGATTGGTCGCGAAGCTCGACACGTCGATGTCGAAGGTCGGCCCGGGCGCCGCCGCCGCTCCAATAGCCGTGCGGCCCTCGGGTCCGAACAGCTGGACGGCCTCTCGCTCGACTTCTTCACCTTTGATCGGCGGCTTCGCGGGCAGCGGCGCGTTCAGGCTATCGGCCGACGGGCGCCCCCGGTGCAAGCTGTCGAGCACCCGCTGGTCGGCGGCGGAGTCCGCCGCAGCGCGCGTCGCGAGGACGGCCGGGGACTCCGCGCTGCTGGCTGGCGGCTCCGCGCTGGGGGCGGGGGAGGTGGAGGTGGAGGTGGAGGTGGAGGTGGAGCTGGGCCGCACCGCAAAGGGCGAGGACGCGAGCGCCGTAGCCGTGTCCTGAGCGACCGGAGTCAGGCCGGCCGGGCTGACGCCCCCCCCCCGACCGCCGCCGCACGCGGCACCCAGCACAGCCGCGAGAGCCACGCTCAGGCGCGGGAACAGTCGCATCCGCTCGGTCTCCCTGATAGTCATCGCGTTGAGAAAAAATTGCCCAAAATGCGGTTCGTGGCGTTCAGCACAGCAAGGGCCGCGCCGCGGGGGGGGTCAGCTTCGGCAAGGTACGCGCCCACCAGTCGCGACGATCGCGACTCCTGGCGGGCCGAGAGCGATACGATCACCACCACGGCGTCGAACGCACGCACGGCCTTCACCCCCACCAGCTCAAAGCCCATCTTGGGCTGCACGATCCGCTCCAGCGCCCGCACGGTCGCTTCCGCACAGCAACGCAGCTCACCCGCCTGCGAGATCACTCCTTCGGCCTCCCCCACGAATTGGCGTCCATCAGCCCAGGTGAGGACGACCTTGGCGCGGCACCGCCCGTTCGCCAGGCGCTCGAACGCGAAGTCCTCGAACCTCAGACGCTCGCCCTGTGTCGACATGGACACGGTCCCCGCTTCCCTATTCGAACCGGACTTCTAGTTGTTGGCGCACCGTGGCGTCCAGCGGCAGCTCCACGACGTCCACCTCGAGCTGCGGCCGACCCTGTCCATCCCGCCCGGCCGACACAACCAGGATCAGGCCGCTCTCGAGCTCCACCTTGAGCTGCCGGAGGTCAGACCGCACGGTCACCTCCCGCACGCCCTCGCCCCGCAAACGCGCGACGGCGCCCGCAACGCGGCGCAGCTGCTGTAGCTCCAGCGAACTCATGCCAGCCGCTCGGCCAGAAGCTGGGAAAGCGCCGTGTCCGGGATGCGCTCAGCCTGAATGAACAGCGAGGACTTCGAGGTAGCCTCCAGCGGGTACAGGGTCCAAAACGAACGCCCCGCGCGCTCAGAGGCCGACCGGAAAGACAACACGAGCTGCCATGCCTCGGCGTTGGCCGGGCGCTCAGCGAGAGCGTCCACGTGCCAAACTTGGTCGCCGTGGGCGATCACTCTCCAGGGCATGGATCACCGCTTTCCAAAACGGGACGCCAATATGAGGCTAACCCCAAGCCCTGTCAATAGTTGAGGCTGGTTAGTCCCCCCGGGTGGCGAGCGCCCGGAAGCGCTTGGACAGCTCCTGCGTGGTATGACCAGGCCGCCCGGTCCCGATTACCCGCCCGTCCAGACGGGTGACCGCCACGACTTCGGCGGCCGTACCGGTGAGAAACATCTCGTCGGCGGTGTAGAGGTCGTAGCGGTTGAGCGGCAGCTCTTCCACCGCGTACGTCGCCTCGCGTGCCACCTCGATCACCGCGTCACGCGTCACGCCGCGCAGGATGCCGGCGTACGCCGGAGGCGTCTTGAGGGTGCCGTTCGTCACGGCAAACAGGTTCATCCCACTCGCTTCCGCCACGTAGCCTTGGGAGTCCAGCATGATCACCTCGTCCACCCCCGCAGCAATGCCCTCAACCTTCGCAAGGATATGGGAGAGGTAGTTGAGCGACTTGATGCGCGGCGAGAGACTCTCCCGATGACTGATTGGGGTAGCCGCGGTGAGGGCCGTCAGCCCCTTCTCGTATCGCTCGGGAGACCAGAGCTGGATGGTGTCGACGATGCAAACGATCGACGGCTTGGCACATTTGCGCGGGTCGAGCCCCAGGTCCCCCACCCCACGCGTCACGACCAGGCGGATATACGCGTCCTCGAGGCCGCTCTTTGCCACCGCCTCCTCGACCATCCGATGCATCGCTGGCTTCTCGAGCGGAATGTCGAGCCAGATCCCCTTGGCCGAGGCGTACAAACGGTCGAGGTGCTGCGCCAGGCGGAACACGCGCCGATTGTAGACGCGGATTCCCTCGAACACGCCGTCGCCATACAACAGCCCATGATCGAACACCGAGACCTTGGCGCTGGCGCGGTCGTGGTACGATCCATCGATCCACACGATGGGCGGCATATCGTCCCTGAGCGGATGGTGTGAGCGCGGCGCGCTGCCCGAATTGGCCTTTATCGCAGGCGCCACCGTACGTTGCGCGAATATACCCGGCCCGACGACATCCCGGCTACCTGCCTGGCCGGGACAAATGTTAGCCAGATCACGGCGCCGGGGGTCGAGCGGACGCCAATATGTCTGTCCCTATGGATCAGATTCTCGGTTGGGCGCGCGTGTGGTTTGCCGCGAAGCGCGATGACGAGAGCGAGACCGGTCTCCGCAATGGAGCCTGGTACCCGGTCCTGAGCAGCGGTGTGACCCGAGCGGTGCTCGACGTCTCGGGGCAGAGAGTGACCGTTTCGCAGGAGATCGTGGAAGTCCGCGACAAGCGTCCAGACCGCTTCACCGTCGTGTACCGAACCTATGATGACCCCAATCCGGCACGCGGTACGCGCGCCGACGCCGGGCGCCGCTATGGCGTGTGCCCCCGGTGCTCCACCCGCGTCCCGTTCCGGGGTGGCGTTATTCCCTCCGTCGCCACCTGCCACAAGTGCAAGCACGAAGGGATCGTGGCGTGGTGGGAGACGGGGTGACGCCGCGCCGCGGCCACCTCACTTCGCGAATAGCTGCTCCCACGTCATCGTGTGCCGGGTGCTCTGCCCGGGCGGCACATTCACGGCCTCGAGCTCCATCCCCTCGTTCGTCATGACGAGGTTCAACACAAGGTCCGGTGTACCAATCCCCGCGTTCAGCTGGGTATAGTCGAGCCCTCGCAGGAACTGGTTCGCCGGGACGTGATAGGATTCTGAGAGCGCCGCGGTGAGCGTCAACGAGAACAGGCGCGCGGTCAGGGATACGAAGTTGTCGCGGCTTACCACGCCGCCCTGAACGGCTTCGCTATGGACCTTCACCTGAACCTGCGCCGGCGCGTAGCCCGTCACGTTGATCTTGTATACGCCAACCTCGTCATACACCATCTTCCCGCCGCGAACGACGACGGCGTCCGCCTTGAGTTGGGCCCGCCAGTCTTGGGCGCTCACTGGCGCGACGTCGACAAGCAGCATGATGCCAAGGAGTGTCTTGCTCATGAGAGCCCCCTCGTCGAAGTGCGCCACGTGGTCGAACCTGACTTTGGAGTTACGCCGCAGCAGACACTAGAGTCGCAAGATGCTGCGCTCTTCGGAGCCTTGGGAGAGGGACAGCACCGCACGACTGGCAGGGATCTCGGTAGGTAATGACCCGGCTGGGGATCGAACCCAGGACCTACGGATTAAAAGTCCGTTGCTCTACCAACTGAGCTACCGGGTCGGACGCTCGGGCCGTTGAACTTAGCCGCTCCGACGGCGCCTTGGCACCCCAGCCCCCGGGGCCATCGGCCCGGCCCCGGGGAGCCGGACCGCCCACCCCGCGTTACGCGGGAAGGGGTCGCGGGCTCTTTATGGGGTATGACCCTCCAAGCAGCGGCAACCCGACCTCGCCGACCGACCGATCGACGCCTGGTGGAGCAGATGGCAGGCGGCGACGAGGCCGCGTACCGCGAGCTGTTGGCCCGCTATCGCAGCACGCTGTATGCGACCGCGTACGCGGTCATGCTCGATCCCGAGCAGGTCGACGCGACCGTGGCCGACGCGTTCGAAGAAGCCCGTCGCACGGCCGCCGGATTCCTCGACACGCGCGGCAGCGTCTCGGGTTGGCTGACCTATTTGACTCGCCTGTGCATCGCGGCACGGCACCCCGCACGTTCGACGGCCTGAGGCACCCCGCACCCATCCTGAGCTGAGCCGTCCCCGCCATGCGGGGAGTCCGAATCCGGGTTAGGTTTGCCGGCCGTGACCACTCTGATTCAACACGTTTCCGACACCGCGCGCTGGGTCGCGCTGTACCGCGCCATGGAGTCGGACCGCCCGGACGCGCTGTTCCGCGACCCCTATGCCCGCAAGCTCGCAGGCGAGCAAGGCGAGCGAATCGTCGGCTCCATGCGGAAGGGCCGGGCGTGGGCGTGGCCCATGATCGTCCGCACGGCGGTGATCGATGAGCTGATTTTGCGCACCATCGCCCAGGAGGGCGTCGATACGGTGCTCAATCTGGCGGCCGGCCTCGACACCCGCCCCTACCGCCTGCCACTCCCCGCGTCGCTCACGTGGATCGAAGTGGACTTCCCGGACGTCATCGCCTACAAGACGGGGCAGCTCGCCGACGCGCGTCCGGCGTGCGCGCTGCAGCACGTCGGCGTCGATCTGACGGACGCGGCGCGCCGCCGAGCGCTGTTTGACCAGATCGGGGCAGCGGCGCGCCGCGTGCTCGTGGTGAGCGAGGGACTGCTCATCTATCTCCCACCGGAGCAGGTCGCCGCCCTCGGACGGGATCTCGCCTCCCCAGCGTCGTTGCGCTGGTGGCTGATCGATCTCGGGTCGCCACGGCTGCTCAAGATGATGGAAAAAACGTGGGGGCGGGCTGTCGCGGCCGGAAACGCCCCGTTTCGATTCGCGCCCGCCGAAGGCACACAGTTCTTCGAGCCTCTGGGGTGGCGCGAAGCGGAGTTCCGCTCGATGTGGGACGAATCGCTCCGTCTCAAGCGATCGATGCCGTTCGCGCGCGTTTGGAATCTCGTCGGAAAGCTGTACCCCAAGTCGAAGCGGGAGGAGTTCCGCCGGATGTCCGGGATCGTCCTCCTGGAACGCACCTGACACCAAACCGGAGAATGCGCATGACCATTCGCCGACTGGCGCTCGCCAGCCTGGCCCTCGCGGCCGCATGTACCCGCCCGCCGCCGCCGGCCGCCGGCCCCAACGTCGTCACGATCACCACGACCGAGTACGCGTTCGGGATGCCGGACACCCTTCCCGCCGGGCTGACGGCCTTCCGTCTCGTGAATCAGGGAAAGGAACTGCACCACGCGTCGCTCGTCCGGCTGGGCGGGGGCAAGACCGCCGCGGACTTCCAGGCAGGGCTTGAGTCCGCGATGAAGAGCCACGAGCCGCCGCCCGCCTGGGTGACCTTCGCCGGCGGCCCCAACGCGGTGACGCTCGGTGACACCGGCGTAGCCACCCAGATGCTCGAGCCCGGGTCCTACGTGCTCGTGTGCTGGATTCCCAGCCTCGATGGCGTGCCGCACGTGATGAAGGGGATGATGCATCCGTTGACCGTCACCGCCGGCGCAACGCCGGCCACGCCCGAGCCCGCGTCCGATGTCACGATCAAGCTCACGGAATACGACTTTCAGCTGTCCCGGCCGCTGACCGCCGGCAAGCGCGTGGTGCGGGTCGAAAACGCCGGCGGGCAGGCGCACGAAATCGTGATCGCCGCCCTGGCGCCGGGCAAGACCCTGAAGGATTTCATCGCGTGGGAAGCGGGTGGCGAGAAAGGTCCCTTACCGACCGGCCAATGGGTCGGCGGTGTCACAACGATCGAGGCGGGTGCGCACTCTCAGTTCACGACAACGTTCGCAACAGGGAGCTATCTCTTGCTGTGCTTCTGGCCAGATTCGAAAGACGG
>QHUS01000032.1 GCA_003222035.1 Gemmatimonadota bacterium
ACGCTTCGGTGAGCTGCACGCTGCCGCCGCGCACGTCGAGGTGGTGGGCTACGCGCCCGGCGCGCGGCACGGCCAGCGCTGCCGCGGCTGCCCAGGCCGCGAGCGTCCACCAGCGCGCGCGGACGAGGGCGCGAGCTAACGTGCTCCTCATCACGTATCCGGTCTCGGGCCTCGTCCTGCACCCTTGCGCCCCAGGAGTCGCGGCTGAAGCCGCGGCTCGGCACTGCCGCTGAAGCGGCAACGGCACGCCCGTTTACGGGCAGGGCCGAGCCGCGAGTTCACTCGCGACTCTTCACGCGCCCGCCGCTTGCGCTTCGTGTTAGTGACCAGCACGTTGCTCAGGTGTTCCCCTCCCCGACCCTGCAACTCACGGCCCTCGCGCTGTGCGCCGCCGACGTGACGGTCCGTGCCATCCGGCTGCGTCTGCTGGTACCGGGCGGATCCGCATTGTCGCTGTGGCGCGCGGTGACGATCAACGCGTACGGCGACGCGGCGTCGGCCATCACACCGGCCCGGCTGGGCGGCGACCCGGCGCGGTTCGCGGGCTGCCGCCGGGCGGGCATCGATACCCCGCGCGCGCTCGCGGGGCTCGGCGTGGAAACCCTGATCGACTGGGCGCTGCTGCTCGGCGCCACCGTCGTCCTGGGGTTCGCGTTCGCCGACACCGCCGCTGCGGGTGCGCGTCATCTGATCACGCTCGCCACCAGCCCCAAAGCTCGTCTGTTCGTCGCCCTGACGCTCGCGCTCATCCTCGCGAGCACCGCCGCCGCCCGCTGGTACCGTCGCCGCATTCCTCCCGTTGTGTTGGGCACGCTCGGCACCGCCTGGCGGCACGCGCGGCAGCTCGGCTGGCCCAGCGTGACGATCGCGGCGTCACTCACCGCCCTGAGCATGGCGCTGCGAGTCGGCATTCTCCCCGTCCTCGTCGCCGGGCAGCCGGGCGTTTCCATGAGTGCGGTGATCGTGGGCTCGATCACACTGCTGTTCGGCCAGCTCGCGCTGCCTACGCCCGCGGGCGCGGGCGCCGTGGAGCTGGGGTTCGTAGGCGGGTTCGCGGAGACGATGAGCCCCGGAGCACTCGCCGGCCTGCTGGTGGCGTGGCGCGTCTACACGCTGATTCTGCCCGGGGCGCTGGGCGGTGTGCTGCTCGCTATCGCAGCAGGCAAGCAGTCTACCCATCCTCGAGGAGTCGCGGCTGAAGCCGCGGCTCGGCCCGGCCGCTGAAGCGGTGTCGCGCGCAGCCCGTTCACGGGCCGGGCCGAGTCGCGAGTTCACTCGCGGACTCGTGTAGCGCGCGTCAGTGACACCCGGACCGCTCCAAACTCCAGCAGCCCAATTGTCTCCCCGCCCCACGAGTCGCGGCTGAAGCCGCGGCTCGGCCCGGCCGCTGAAAGCGGCAAGGGCACGCCCGTCTTACGGGCAGACGCCGAGCCGCGAGTTCACTCGCGCGCCACGAGCCGCGCCGACAAGGCTCGTTTCCGCCACCAGGTCCGCGTACAACGCGAACAGCTCCCCGAACGTCCGACCCCAGCCGTAGCGCTCTTCGACGACCGTGCGTGCCCGCCGTCCCAACGCCGGCAGGTCGAGGGCCACGAGCTCGCGCACGGCGCGACTGCATTCGCGCGCGTCGCCCACGCGGTAGAGGCGACCCCAGTCCGCATCTGTAAGCAGCCGGCCGATGCCCGCGGAGTCCACGCCCACGACGGGGAGGCCGCTCGCCATGGCCTCGAGGGCCGCCAGGCCGAACGTCTCGTAGGGGCAGGGCGCGAGGAACAGATCGGCGCTCGCATAGGCGCGCGCCAGCCGCGCGCGGTCGGACTCGAATGGCAGGACGGCGAGCATCCCGGGTTGCGCGCGCGCCGCCCGCTCGAGGCGGCGCCGCAGATGCCCTTCGCCGATCAACACGAGCCGCGCGCCCGTAACGGCATGGATCTCCGGCAGCGCGGCGAGCACGACGTCCAGCCCCTTCTCGGCCGAGAGCCGTCCGACGTACAGCGCCACCGCCTGTCCCGCGGCCGCTCCGACCTCGCCTTTCCATGCCGGATCGCGCCGGGCAGGATGGAACAGCTCGGTATCGACACCGAGGGGGATTACCGCGGTGCGTGGCACACCCAGACCGGAGAGATTCGCTTCGCTCGCCGCAACCGCGAGGTGGAATCCGCGATGCGCGGCGCGCAGGTAGCGGGTCACGAGCCCAGCGGCGCGCCGGGCGTAGAGGCGCGGGTTCTCGTGCACGTAGGCGACCAGGCGCGCGCCACTGTCGCGCGCCGCACGGCGCGCCAGCCAGGGTGCGAGATACGGACTCCCGACCTCGATGACGTCGGGCCGCTCCCGCCGCACGATCGCGGCGAGCTTCCGCGCCGCCACCAGAAAATGGTAGCCCGGGCTCGCCGGCACGGCAGGGCCGGAGAGCGCGTACACGCGCGACTGCGCCCAGCGCATCTCGGCGTCGCGAGGCCCGGCTACCACCACGACGTGCTCCCATTCGGCGCGGGAGCGCGTCGCCAGCCAACGGCATTTCTCGGTGAGGTAGGTGCGGACGCCGCCGCCCGTCGGCGAGTAGAACTCGGTGACGTCCAGCAGCTTCACACGGCCACAGCCAGCATGCGCTGCGCTTCGCGGCCGCCCGCGATCAGCCGCTCGTAGCGCTCCAACAGCTGGCGATTGACGTCGGGCCAGCGGTATTGCGCGGCCGTGGCCCGTGCGCCGGAGGCGAGGCGCGCCAGCTCGGCGGGCCGCTGCAACAGCGAGTGGACGTGATCCGCGAACGTCGCGGGCGAGTCGACCGGGGCGAGGCGCCCGTTCGAGTGAGGGATGACGAGCTCGCGCACCGATCCCGCGTCGACGCCGACCACGGGGAGCCCCGACGCGAACGCCTCGAGCACCACGTTCCCGAAGGTTTCCGCGATGGAGGGGAACACGAACACATCGGCGCTGGCGTACCAGCGGGACAGCTCGGCTCCTTCGAGCGGTCCGGTGAAGTGGGCGTCCGGGAGGTTGGCGACGAGCGTGCGGCGCATGGGTCCTTGCCCCACGATCACCAGTTTGAAGCGGGCGCCCGCCCCCCCTCCCCCCCGCCGCGCCAACAGCTGCATCGCCTGAATCAGGTACCGCAGGTTCTTCTCGCGCCCGAGCCGTCCCACGTACAGCAGGATGGGGACGTTCTCCCCGGCGATTCGGGCGCGCAACTCGTCGCTCCGGAACGCCGGCGAGAACGTCGCGGGGTTCACGCCGCGCTGCCACAGGGCCACGTTGTCGATCCCGTGCGCGCGCAGCTTGGCCGCCTGGTGACGGGACGGGGCGAGGGTGACCGCGCATTGCCGGTAGAACCGTCGGGCCAGGTGCCGGCCGAGCCGCTCCAGCCCGCCGATGCCGTAGTAGGTGAACAGGCTCACAAAGTCGGTGTGGAAGCTCGCCACGACCGGGATGCCGCGCCGCCGGGCGTACCGCACGCCGTACAGGCCGAGCAGGCTCGGCGTCACGACGTGCACGATGTCCGGGGCGAAGCGATCGAGCACCGGATCGAGCGTCCCTGCCGACGGGAGGCAGACGCGGTAGTAGGGATAGAGCGGCAGCGGGATCGAGGGCACCACGTGGACGCGGTCGCGCCACACCAGGTCCGGGTGGGGCTGCACCGCCGAGAGGAACAAGAACGGGTGGGCGGTTTCCCGCAGCGTGGTGGCGAGCTCGGAGAGCGTCCGGGTGACGCCGTCGACCAGCGGGGGCAAGGACTCGCTGCAGTACGCGATCCGCATCGCAATAGTCTCCAGCTGCACGGGCTGCGACTCGATGCGCGGAGCCGACGCGGCGACCGCGAACGCCCGGAGGACGTTCGCGCTATGTTAGCCTCGCCCGGTTCCGAGCGGTAGTATCAGCTTCCGCGCGGTTGTCAGGGGCAGAGAGAGCATGCAGATTGGCGGCCGTCATGCGTGCACTCCCG
>QHUS01000128.1 GCA_003222035.1 Gemmatimonadota bacterium
AACGCCTGGGGGAAGTTGCCGACCTGCCGCTGGCGCTTGACGTCGTACTCCTCGGCCAGCAGGCCGAGATCGTTGGTCAGACCGAGGAGCCGCTCGAACAGCGCGCGAGCCTCCTCCACGCGGCCGTTGAGCGCCAGCGCGCTGACCAGCCAGAACGAGCAGGCCAGGAACTGTCCTTCGTCGCCGGACAATCCGTCGTCGGTGTCGGCGGTCGAATAGCGGGAAACGAAGCCGTCGCGGCCAAGCTCGCGGGAGATCGCGTCGATCGTGCCGGTGATGCGCTCGTCGGTGCCTGGCAGGAACCCCACGAGCGGGATGTTGAGGACACTCGCGTCGAGTTCCTTCGATCCGTAGTACTGCGTGAACGTGCGACGCTCCAGGTCGTAGCCCTGGTCGCAGACTTCCTGGTGGATCTCGTCGCGGGTCTCCTTCCATCGATCCAGCGGCGCTTCGAGTTCGAACTGCTCGGCGAGTCGAACGGCACGGTCGAACACCACCCAGGCCATCACCTTGGAGTACGTGTAGTGGCGCCGCGGTCCACGACTCTCCCAGATGCCGTCGTCGGGCTGACGCCAGATCGTCTCGACATACTCGACGATCGTTCGCCAGCGGGGCCAGAGCTCTTTCTCGATTCTGCCGACGACCTTCGTGCCAAGGAACCCGACTCCGAGGACCTCACCGTAGACATCGAGCTGGAACTGCTCCGAGGCAGCGTTGACGATACGGACCGGCCTCGAGCGCTCGTAACCGGGAAGCTCCTCCAGCTCGAACTCGGTCAGGCGCCGCTCGCCCCTGATTCCGTACATGATCTGGATCTTCGTCGGGTCGCCTGTGCCAACTCGCAGCAGAAAGTCGCGGAACGCGAGTGCCTCCTCGGTGTAGCCGGCGGCGAGTAGCGCCTCGAGCGCGAGCACCGAATCGCGCAGCCAGCAGTAGCGGTAGTCCCAGTTGCGCTCGCCGCCGATGTCCTCCGGGAGCGAGGTCGTGGGCGCCGCGATCACAGCGCCGGTCGTCTCCGACGTCATCGCCTTGATCGCGATCAAGGAGGTCAACACCTCGTCGCGATAGCGACCCTGATAGGCGCAGCGCCCGCTCCACTCTCGCCACCACGCCTCCGTACGGGCGAGCGCCGAGTCGGCATCCTCGACCGGTGGCGACTCCTCGTAGGAAAGATGCCAAGTGAGGCTAAGCCGTTGGCGCGCTCCCTCGACGGCAACAAAGTCCGCTCCTACCGTTCCGTCCTCGATCTCGAGCGGCAGCACCGTGCTGAGCCGAAACGCATCTGGCCCAGCGGTGGCGATGACCCCGTCCGGCGCAGACTCGACCCACGGAATGATCGACGCGTAATCCGGGCGCAGCGAAAGCTCCATCCGCATCGGAACCCGGCCGCGCAAGCCCTCGCGCGCCCTCGGCTGTCTCGAAATCGCTCTCGAGCACGAGCGTCCCCGGCCGGTAGCGACGAGAGCTCGCATGCACATCGCCGGCCGGCGCGAGGCGCCAGCGCCCATGCCGCTCATCACCCAGCAGAGCCGAAAAGCACGACGGCGAATCGAAGCGAGGGAGACACAACCAGTCCACCGCTCCATCACGACCGACCAGAGCAGCAGCCTCCATGTCACCAATCAAGCCATAGTCCTCAATACGCACGAGACGCCGTCTCCTTCCTGTCTAAAGGGACAATAAGGCCGCTACGCCAGCGCCCTCTGCTTGATCACGTCGAACTCTGTCGCGGCCCGCCCCACCTGTCGGCGTCAGTTTGCTGAGTCATGTCGTCTCTCCTTCGCCTCTCCCCGGCGTCATGCCTTATGGGCGAAGATGGTGCCGCGGTGCCTCCTGGATGACTAGGGCCGATTTGAAAAGGTGGGTATGAGCCGGCCGTTGATGGCGGCGTTGGTGATGGTGTCCCGGTAGCGGCTGGCGAGCTTGTCGTACCGGGTCGCCACCGCCCGGTGCTGTTTACACTCGTCGCCGGAAGGCCGCCCGGCAAACGCTCGACGTCCTGATCGCAGGCGACGACGAGCAGGCAAAGCAGAAGGTCGCCACGCTCGGCGAAGGCGGCGGGATGCGGCCCTCAGACCGCGACGCTGACAGGGGAGGTCGCGATCCATAGGGCGGTGCCGAAGAAGACGGCGCAGCCGATGGAGAGCATCGCGACGCGCAGCTTCGGTGAGGTCAGCTTGGTGCTCATGCCGGCGAAGAACAGCGCCGACGCGAAGAGGACGACGCCGAGCACGTAGTTCGATGCGCGCTGGATGTTCCGGCGCGCTTGCCCGGCGTAGACCTCTGCTTGTGCGTCGAGCCGCTCAGCCTCGGCGCGCGCCTCGAGCTGGTACTGCGGCATCGCGAACGGTGTCAGAGGCGCGTTCGCGTTCTTGAGCGGCCTCGTTGCAATCCACGCGTCGACGGCAGGCCGGAACTCCTTGCGAAATCGCTTGAAGTAGAAATCCGCCAGCGCTGTCTGCTTCTGGGCGTAGGCGTTGACCCACTGCGTGAAGCTCGCCACGTCGATCTCGGTTTGGGCGTTCGCGAGTCCCGCCGCCTTGGCTGACTCGATCCGCAGCGCGTTCGCGCGGGCCGCTGCCTTCGCTTGCTCTCCGTTCCATCTGGTCGACTGGTAGCCGCTCCAGGCCGTCGCGACGGTGGCGATAGCGAGGAGCACAGTTGCGACGAGCTCCACCCTGTGGCGACCGGTCACGGCGGGCGTCACGACGGCAGTGGCTTCCCGAACGCGTCGCACGGGAACTGCACCCGTGCCCCAATCGTGCCGAGTGCCTCGTCGACCATCCGCAACGACCGCT
>QHUS01000072.1 GCA_003222035.1 Gemmatimonadota bacterium
CAGGGGTGCGCCACGAACCTGGAGCGTGCGAATCGCGTCCGCTACCGCCTCCGCGGTCTCCAGGTCGCGTTCGATCCGCGCATCGGGGAGCGCCCGCTGGTCGACGATGCGCACGGCGCCGGAGGGAGACCAGGCGATCGCTTGGACGGTCATGGAAAGAAGCTAATGCGGATGTCGGATTGCGGATTGCGGATTGGACGGGCACGCTTCGGAGGTCGAGTCGGGGCTCGAGGGTACTCCAGCAAATCCGCAATCCGCATTCCGCAATCCGCAATCACATGGTACCGTTCTCCCCATGACATACCAAACTCTCTTATTCGACGTGCGCGACGGCGTCGCCTTCATCACCATCAACCGCCCGGACAAGCTGAACGCGCTCAACGACCAGGTGGTCAACGAGCTCGCCGACGCGGCCGAGCGGGTCGCGACCGACGACGACATCAAGGGCGTGCTGTTGACCGGCGCGGGGCAGAAGGCGTTCGTCGCGGGAGCCGACATCGCGGACCTGGCGAACCAGGGCCCCTTCGACGGCAAGGCGCGGGCGCTCCGCGGGCAGGCGATGTTGCGACGCTTCGAGACGTGCGGCAAGCCGGTCGTGGCCGCGATCAACGGCTACGCCCTGGGCGGGGGATGCGAGCTCGCGATGGCGTGCCACCTGCGGATCGCGAGCGAGACCGCGAGGTTTGGGCAACCCGAGGTCAAGCTCGGCATCGCACCGGGCTACGGTGGAACGCAGCGCCTGCCGCGCATCGTGGGCAAGGGCAACGCGCTCTACCTCATCCTCACGGGCGAGATGATCGACGCCGCCGAGGCCCACCGGATCGGCCTCGTGAGCCAGGTGGTCCCCGCCGGCGAGCTGGTCGCCAAGGCGGAGCAGACGCTGCGGGGCATTCTCGCGATGGGCCCGCTCGCGGTGCGCCTGGCGATCGAAGCGGTGGACCAGGGACTCGAGATGACCCTGGACGAGGGACTGCTGCTCGAGGCCAATCACTTCGGGCTGCTGGCGGCCACGCAGGACATGAGGGAGGGGCTGACGGCGTTCCTCGAGAAGCGGCCGGCACGATTCCGCGGCCGGTGAGAGTAAGTATTGCCACGACAATAACTTCTGGGTATTTTTAGTGGGTTGTCCGGGCCACTCGCGGACCCGCCGCGCGGCGCCACGGGGTGAACCCGCGGCGCCTTGTTTGTAGGGGGACACCGATGGCCGAGCCGACGCGCGGAGGGAGAGGGGGGAGGGGGGCGCGATGGCCCACGCCGGTGGGCGAAGCGCTCCGGGCCTACCTCACGAAGTCGGGGCTCGGTACCCGGCTGGCGCAAGCGCAGGTGATTCCGGATTGGCCCACGCTCGTGGGTCCCCAGATCGCCGGGGTGACCGCGCCCGAAAGCGTCACGCCGGACGGCATCCTGTTCGTTCGCGTGGCCACGAGCGCCTGGATGACCGAGCTGCAGCTCATGACGCCCCAGATCATGGCGGCGCTCAACGTGGCGCGCCGTGGACGGATCCGGTCGATACGCTGGCTTCTCTCACAGTAGAGCGTTATGCCGAAGGCAAAACCCCGAGCCTCGAAGGACAAAGCGAACAAGGGTAACGGCGACTACCAGGCCGACGCGATCCAGGTCCTGAAGGGTCTGGAGGCGGTACGGCGGCGGCCCGCGATGTATATCGGATCCGTCTCGGGCCGCGGACTTCACCACCTCGTCTACGAAGTGGTGGACAACTCCGTGGACGAGGCGCTCGCCGGCTTCTGCCAACAGATCGACGTGACGATCCACGCCGACAACGCCATCACGGTCGTCGACAACGGCCGCGGCATCCCGGTCGACATCCACAAGACGGAAAAGAAGCCCGGCGTCGAGGTGGCGCTCACGGTGCTACACGCCGGCGGTAAGTTCGACAAGAGCACCTACAAAGTCTCGGGCGGGCTGCACGGCGTCGGAGTCTCGGTCGTGAACGCGCTGTCGGAGAAGCTCGAGGTATGGGTAGACCGCGACGGCAAGCGCCATCACATGGCGTTCGAGCGGGGCGAAACCACGAAGAAGCTGGAGGTCATCGGCAAGGCAAAGGGCACCGGGACGACCGTTTGGTTCAAGCCCGACACGAAGATCTTCACGGAGACGCGCTTCGACTACGCCACGATCGCGAACCGGCTGCGCGAGCTCGCGTTCCTGAACAAAGCGCTCACGATCAACCTGAAGGACGAGCGCCCGATCACGTTCGAAGCGACCCGCGAGGGCGTCGAGGTCGAAGGCGCAGTCCAGTACGACGACGGCTACAACGACAACACGTTCTCCTTCGTCAACAACATCAACACGCACGAGGGGGGGACGCACCTCACCGGGTTCCGCGCGGCGCTCACCCGCACCATCAACGAGTGGGCGAAGAAGGACGGCATCCTCAAGAAGGAGGAGTTCACGCTCACGGGCGACGACATCCGCGAGGGCCTGACCGCCGTCCTGCACGTCAAGGTGAAGGACCCGCAATTCGAGGGGCAGACCAAGACCAAGCTCGGCAACTCCGAAGTCGAAGGCATCGTGAAGAGTGTCGTGAATGACGCCCTGGGCGAGTTCTTCGACAAGAATCCGAGCGTGGCCCGCACCATCATCGCCAAGGCGGTGAGCGCGGCGCGGGCGCGCGAGGCGGCGCGCAAGGCGCGCGAGCTGGTCCGCAAGAAGAGCGGCCTCGAGGGCGGGCTCCTGCCGGGGAAGCTCGCCGACTGCTCGGTCTCGGATCCGAAGCTCACGGAGCTGTATCTCGTCGAGGGCGACTCCGCCGGCGGATCCGCCAAGCAGGGTCGCGACCGCAGCTTCCAGGCGATCCTCCCGTTGCGGGGCAAGATCCTCAACGTTCAGAAGGCACGGATCGACAAGATCCTTTCGAACGAGGAGATCCGCACCATCATCACGGCGATCGGGACCGGTGTCGGCGAGGACTACACGCTCGACGACGCGCGCTATCACAAGATCATCATCATGACCGACGCCGACGTGGACGGCGCCCACATCCGCACCTTGCTCCTCACGTTCTTCTACAAGGAGATGAAGTTCCTGATCGACGCGGGCTACGTCTACATCGCGCAGCCGCCCCTGTATCGCGTGGCCAAGGGCAAGGAAGAGTTCTACGCGTACGACGAGAAGGAGCGGGACGCGTACGTGAAGCGGCTCACGAACGGCGAGGCCGGCGCGAGCCACGGGAACGCCCTGATCCAGCGCTACAAAGGGCTCGGGGAAATGAATCCCGACCAATTGCGCAACACCACGATGGATCCAGCGCGCCGCACGCTCCTCAAGGTGACCATGGAGGACGCGTTCGAGGCGTCGCAGCTGTTCGAGACGCTCATGGGCGACGAAGTGGAGCCGCGGCGGAGATTCATCGAAGAGAACGCCAAGTTCGTGCGGAACCTGGACGTGTAGATCGGGAAACGGGAATGGGGAAACGGGAGCTACGTCGCCCGTTTCCCCTTTGCTGTTTCCCGGGTGAGCTCCTCGACGCCGGCCTTCGTGACCCGATGCGACACGAGGGGCAACGGTTTTTCCGCCAGCTTGTCGCCGATCACAATCGCCTGGCGCAGCGCCTCGAATCCGAGCGCGATCCCCGGTGGGTCCTTCGCGAACACCGATGCGATCGGCTCGGCCGACAGCACCTTGTCCCCGGGCTTCACCGTGATCACGAAGCCCACCGTGGGATCTACGGTATCCTCGACCTTGAGGCGGCCGCCGCCCATCGCCACGACGGCCCGGCCGATGGTCCGCGGCTCGACCCGCAGGACCACGCCGGTGCGGGGCGCGTTGTACACCTCGACTTCCTGGGCCTGGGGAAACACCGAGGCGTCCTCGACGACCTTGGGATTCCCGCCCTGCGCCTCGATCACCTGCTCGAACTTCTCGGCGGCGAGCCCCGACCCCAGGGCGTTTTCCAGCCGCTGCCGCGCCTTTGTCGAGGTCTTCTCCACGCCCGCGGCCAGGAGCATCTCGATGCCCAGTGCGTACGTCACCTCCATTAGATCCTCGGGCCCCTCGCCCCGCAACGCGAGGATCGCCTCTTCGGTCTCGAGCACGTTGCCGCAGGCGCGTCCCAGGGGGCGGTCCATGGCCGTGAGCAATGCCACCGTGGGGCAGCCGCGATCCTCGCCGAGCGCGATCATCGTCCTGGCGAGCTCGAGGCTCTGCTCGAGCTTCTGGAGGAACGCGCCGCTCCCCCGCTTCACGTCCAGCACCAGCGCGTTCAGGCCTTCCGCGAGCTTCTTCGACATGATGCTCGCGGCGATGAGAGGAATCGCCTCGACCGTGCCCGTGACGTCGCGCAGGGCGTACAACCGGCGGTCGGCGGGGGCGATCTCCGGCGTCTGGCCGATCATCGCGCAGCCGAGCTTGGTCACCTGGCCCTTGATCTCGGCGAGCGACAGCGCGGTCCGGAAGCCGGGGATCGCCTCGAGCTTGTCGAGCGTGCCGCCGGTGTGGCCGAGACCGCGGCCCGACATCATCGGCACCGCCACGCCGCACGCGGCCACGAGCGGGGCGAGCACGAGCGACACCTTGTCACCGACGCCGCCGGTCGAGTGCTTGTCCACGCGCGGCGTCGGCCACGAGTCGAATGTCAGGCGCTGGCCCGAGGCGAGCATGGCGTCGGTGAGGGCGGCGAGCTCCTGACGCTCGAGGCCGCGCAGCAGCACCGCCATGAGCAGCGCCGACATCTGGTAGTCGGGGATGCGCCCGGCCGTGTACGCGGCGACCAGCGCGGACCACTCTTCCGGCGTGAGGGCGCCCCCGTCGCGCTTGCGCTCGATAAGCGGCACGACCAACATTAGCGCGCCCCTTGCGTGCGGAGTCGTCGATGCGCGGTCCCGTGTCCCTCGCTCTGTCCCTCGTCGTTCCGATGCTGCTCGCCGCCCAGGCGCCGGCCGGGGTCGCCGAGCACATCGCGCGGGGCGACAGCGCGCACGCCGCCCTGGCGCCGCCGCAGGCCCTGGAACAGTACCGCGCCGCGCTCGCCGTCGATTCGACGAACTACGCCGCCCTGTGGAAAGCCGGGCGCGAGCTGGTGGACATTGCGAAACAGATCGAGGGGAAGGACGATTCGTCCAAGCATCTGCGCGACACCCTGTACGTCCAGGCCCGGGCGTACGGGGACGCCGCCGTGCGCGTGAATCCCGCTGGAGCGGACGGCCACTTCACGATCGGCCAGGCGCTGGGGCGGCTGTCGCGCACCAAGGGGGGCAAGGAGCGCGTGCGCTTCGCGAAGATCATCTACGACGAAGGCATGAAGACGATCGAGCTCGATTCGACCCACGACGGCGGCTACCATCTGCTCGGGGCCTGGCATGCGGAAGTCAAACGACTGTCGGGATTCGAGAAGTTCTTCGCAAAGACGCTGTACGGCGGCGGATTCCTCGACAAGGGCAACTGGGAGGACGCGCAAAAATACCTGCAGAAGGCCGTCGCCCTGAAGCCGTCGAACATCTTCCACCGCCTCGAGCTCGGCGAGGTGTACGTCGACCTCGGCCAGTATTCCAAGGCGCGGGAGCAGTTCAACGCGATCGAGCCCCTGCCCATTGCCGACGTGCTCGACCCCCAATACAAGAAGGAAGCCAAGCAGATCCTCGACGACATCAAGGGCGAGAAGGACGAGAAGACATGAGGCGCTCGATCTCGACCGTCGTCTTGGGCGCCCGAGCGGAGAGCCACTCCGCGCCGTTGGCCGTCACCAGCACGTCGTCCTCGATCCGCACGCCCAGACCTTCCGCCGGCAGGTAGATGCCCGGCTCGATCGTGAACACCATGCCGGGCTTCAGCGGCGTGCCGTAGTCACCCACGTCGTGGACGTCCATCCCGAGCCAGTGCGACAGGCCGTGAATGAAGTACCCGTCGCACGACTCGGCCCCGCACAGCGTACCCGAATGCCCGCGCATGTAGTCGCGCGCGATCCGGTTGAGCTGGGCGATCGTGACGCCGGGGCGCGTCGAATCGAACGCCGCCTGCTGGGTGGCCAGCACCAGATCGTAGATCGCCTTCTGTCGCGACGTGAACTTGCCGTTGACCGGGAACGTGCGGGTCACGTCCGCGGTGTATTGTCCCCATTCCGCACCCGCATCCACGACGACCAGATCGCCGTCCCTGGTCTGCCGCCGGTTCACATCGTAGTGGAGCGTCGTGGTGTTGGGCCCGCTGCCCACGATCGACGGATACCCGACGCGATCGGCGCCATTGCGACGGAACGCGGCCTCGAGCGCGGCCTCGATCTCGTACTCCCATGCGCCGGGGCGGGCGGCCTGCATGGCGGCGATGTGCCCCAACCCCGAGATGTCGGTCGCTTTCCGCAGGCGCGCGATCTCGTCGCCGTCCTTCACGAGGCGCATCGAGTCGACGGTGGGGCGCACATTGCGGACGTCGCGCGCCGAGAAGACGATGTCGCGGAACCGTTGCTCGTCGCGCGTCGTCGGGTCGAGCGGCAGGTACAGGGGTCCGCGGGCGCGCGCCAGCGCCAGGGCGAGCACGGGATCGAGCGAGTCGGTGGGGAGCACGCGGGAGATGCCGCTCAGCCGGACGGCCGTGGAGTCGGGGCCCAGGCGGAGGCCGGTCCAGCGCTCCTGGGCCGGAGCGCGGTCGGGCAAGAAGAGCACGGCCTCGGGGGCGTCGCCGGCGCGGAGCAGCAACCAGGCGTCTTGCGTCTCGAGCTCCGTGAAATAGAAGAACGTGTTGTTCTGACGGAAATCGTTGTCCTGGACGTAGTCGCGCTCCAGCTCGCGCTCGTGCGCGGCGGGAATGAGCACGACGCCGCGGCCGATCCGCGCGAGCAAGGCGCGCCGGCGCGCGGCCACGCGGGCCGTATCGACGGAACGCCCCATCCCGGGCAACTCCGCCACCGCTGTCCACACGCCGAGCGGCGGCGGCACGGCGGCGGGACGAGTTTGCGCGACAAGAGAAGCGGGGGCGGCAGCGGCGCGGACGACGACGAATGCGGCGAGCAAGAGCGATCGCATGGGCTCCGAAGCTATCGCGCGCGTGTGCGCGCGGCAACTTGACGCCGCGTCTGCGAATCAGGCAAACTATGCCATGACTTTCCCCTCCACACTCGAGGCGCGGGTCGCCGAGCTGGAACGCGAGCGCAAGCACCTGCTCGCCGTCATCGAGATCCTCAAGGAAGTCTCTCGGTCGCTGCACTTCATCGACATCCTGCAAGCCATCGCGCGCAAGCTGGGAGAGGCGTTCGGGCTCGATCGGTGCTCGATCTTCCTGGCCGAGCGCGGCGGGCGATCGGTGCGGCTGGTGGCCTCGTACGAAGACCCGACGATTCGCAACTACGTCGTCGACCTCGAGCGCTATCCGGAGCTGAAGCGGGCGATGCAGGGGGGCGAGACGGTGTTCATCCCGGACGCGGCGACCGATCCCAGCTTGAAGCACGTGAAGGGGGAGATGATCAGTCGCCGCGTGAAGTCGATCACCGTCGTGCCGATCACGTGGCGCGGCGTGGCGATCGGCGCGATTTTCCTGCGCACGTTCCGTGACGGCCCGCCCTTCTCCGACGAAGATGTCCGCTTCGTGCAGGTCGTCGCCGCGATCACCGCGCAGGCGTTGCGCAATGCCCACCGCTACGAGCGGCTGGCCCAGCGTCAGCACGAGACCGGCGATACGATGCGCCGGATGGAGCTCGAGCGGGTGGCGCTCCTGTCGTTCCTGCGGCGCCTGCTCGCGGCGTTCGGCGAGCGCGAGGGCGCGTGGGCCGAAGGCCTCCTGCCCCGCGCCTCGGCCGACGAGCTCGACCGGCTGGTCGGCGTCGCCATGGCCGTCATTCAAGAAGAAGCCAAAGGTCGGTGAAGGGCCCATCCCCGGCCGCCCGCGCCGCCGAGCTCCGGCGGCTGCTGGAGCGTGCCAACCACGCGTACTACGTACTGGACAAGCCCGAGATCTCCGACGCCGAGTACGACCGCGCGTTTCGCGAGCTGCAGGACCTCGAAACGCAGCATCCCGAGCTCCGGACCCCCGACAGCCCCACCCACCGCATCGGCGCCGAGCCGGCCGACAAGTTCCGCAAGCACCGCCATCTGGTGCCCATGCTGTCGCTCGGGAACGCCTTCAACGAGACGGAACTCGCGGAGTGGGAGGAGCGGAACGGCCGGCTGGTCCCGGAGGTCCGGAAGGCGGGATACACGCTCGAGGTGAAGATCGACGGCGCGGCCGTGAGCCTCACCTACCGCGACGGCGTCTTCACGGTCGGCGCGACCCGGGGCAACGGCATCGAGGGCGAGGACGTGACGGCCAACCTGCGCACGATCGACGACATCCCCCTGCGTCTCAAGGGGAGGGGCAAGACCTGGCCCAAGCTCATGGAGGTGCGCGGCGAGGTGTATTTCTCGAAGTCGCGCTTCGCCGAGCTCAACCGTGAGCGGGAGAAGGCAGGGGAGCCCCCGTTCGCGAACCCGCGCAACTCGGCCGCCGGATCGCTCCGCCAGCTCGACTCCAAGGTCACGCGCAGCCGGCGCCTCCGGATCTTTTGCTTCCACGTCGAGGCTCCCGGGCACACGCTTTCCATCGCCACGCAACACGAACTGCTGGAACAGCTCGGCGAGTGGGGATTCCCGGTGGAGCCGAACCACAAGCTCGTCCCCGATCTGGGACAAGCGCACCAGCAGATCGCGAGCCTCGAAGCAATTCTCCCGACGCTCGACTACGGGGCCGACGGCGTGGTGGTGAAGGTCAACCCGTTCGCACTGTACACGGAGCTGGGCACGGTCGGGAATCGCGAGCCGCGCTGGGCGATCGCGCGCAAGTTCGCGCCCGAAGTGCGGGTGACGAAGCTCAAGGAGATCCGCATCAACGTGGGGCGCACCGGCGCGCTCAACCCGTACGCGGTGCTCGAGCCCGTCGAGATCGGCGGCGTCACGGTATCCACCGCCACCCTCCACAACTTCCAACTCATCGAGGCGAAGGACATCCGCGTGGGCGATTGGGTAGAAGTGACGCGCGCGGGTGAAGTGATTCCGCAGGTGTTGGGGCCCGTGATCAAGAAGGGCGTGCGCAGGGGATCGCGGTATGCGCCCCCCGAGCGCTGCCCGGTGTGCAACTCGAAGGTCGAGCGCCCCCAGGACGAAGTCATGGTGTACTGCCCGAACGTCTCCTGTCCCGGGCGGGTGTTCGAGAGCATCGTGCACTTCGCCTCACGAGGAGCGATGGACATCCGGGGGCTCGGGCCCGAGCGAGTGAAGGCCCTGCTCGACGCCAAGCTGATCGAGACGGTGGCCGACCTCTACGATCGCAAGAGGGTCAGCCTCATGAGCCTGCTCACCCTGGAGGGGTTCGCAGAGAAATCCGCGCAGCAGCTGCTCGACGCCATCGACGCATCGCGGGAGCAGCCGCTCTCCACGCTGCTCTTCGCCCTCGGGATCCGGCACGTCGGCGTCCAGCTGGCGCGGCTCCTGGGTCGGCACTTCGGCACCATGCGAGCCCTCGCCAAGGCGAAGGCCGAGGAGATCGGCAAGATTCGGGGCGTGGGACCGGCGATCGCGGAGGCGGTCGCCGGTTTCTTCGCCGACCCCCAGAACCAGAAGCTGATCAAGCGCCTCGAAGAACTGCACCTCAACATGACGGAGCCCGCCGCAGCCCAAACGCAGGGCCCGCTCGACGGTCAGGTCTACGTGATCACCGGTACCCTGCCCTCTCTCTCCCGCGCCCGGGCCGCGGAGCTCATCGAAGGGGCCGGTGGCCACGTCACGGACAGCATCTCCAAGAAGACGACCGCCGTCGTCGTGGGCGCCGACGCCGGCTCGAAGCTCGAAAAGGCGAAGGCGCTCGGCATCCCGGTCATCGACGAAGCCGAACTCTTGCGCCGCGCACGCGCCAAACCCTAACTTGGCGTCCCAGATGAGCGCCCCTCTGACCATCGGCCGCGGCGGCCTGCGGCAGCTCCACGAAGCCCTCTCGCGCGACGCCCTGGATCTCACGATTCCCATCCTTCAGGAAGTCGGATTTGCCGCGGGCGCGGGCGTGTACCAGGCGTTCTGCGACTGGCTCCCGGGGGAAACCGGCGTCGCCCGCCCGGAAGATCTCGACGCTGGCCGCCTGAACGACGTCCTGTCGGCGTTCTTCAGGGTGACGGGGTGGGGCGCGGTCAGCGTTGCGCCACTCGGGGAAGCCGCGCTCGTGGTGGATTCGAGCGACTGGGCGGAGGCCGCTCCCGGTAGCGCGCAGGAGCCGATGTGCTTCTTCTCGTCCGGCATGCTCGCGGATTTCTTCGGGCGACTCTCCGGAGAGCCGGTGGCCGTCATGGAGGTGGAGTGCCGATCGAGAAACGATGCCCGCTGCCGCTTCGTGTCCGCGTCCCCGGAAACCTTAAACGGCGTCTACGAGCAGATGACGCAAGGTCGTACGTACGCTGAAGCACTGAATCAGTAGGTGCCGGGTGTCGGGTGCCGGGTGTCAGGTGTGACTGGTGTCGCTGAGAGCGCGAGCAAGACACCTCAGTGAGCAGCGCCGAAGCCGCCATCCGCGACCTCATCTACCGCGAGACCCACGCCTGGAATACCCAGGACGCCGAGCTCCTCGTCTCGTGTTTTCACCCGGCCATGGTGTGGCCCTGGCCTCCGACCGCCCAATCGCACGACCCGATGACATGGGTCATGGTGTGGGGACGCTTCGACGCCGAGCGGTGGCGGCGGGGATGGCAGGAGTTGTTCGACACGCACGACCTGGTCCACAATCGGCGCGAGATCAAAAAGATCGTCGTGTCCGAGCAGGAGGACGGGGCGTTCGCGGTGGTGGACATCGATACGCTGTGGCGGAATAAACAGACCGGCGTCGAGCAGAACTGGAAGGGGCGGACCTGCAAGATGTACACGCAGGTGGGGACGCAGTGGAAGATGATCGCCCAGACGGGCGTGCTGGAATACTGAGGTGCCAGGTGCCGGGTTCCAGGTGTCAGGGTCCCCGGCACCTGACACCCGAGACCTGGCACCCGCGGTTTATCGTCGAGCGACGCTTACCCCGTCAAATAGCACCGACGGCGCCCAGCGGGATCCCGTCCAGCGCGCGTCGGCACCAAACGTCGCCACCCGCTTCCACAACTCGTACGCATTCCCGGCGACGGCCGCATCCTTGACGCGCCCCGTGATCTCGCCTCGCTCGATCCGGTAGGCGAGCGCGACGGGATGGCTGAACGCCCCGCCGATCACGTTCCCCTGCCCGACTCCGATCAGCTCATCCACGAGCAGCCCGTCTTTGATGTCGTCGAGGAGGCCGCCCCCCAATGGGAGGGGCGCGGCATGCGGCGCCCCTACGCGTTGCGTATCGGAGTCCGAGGTCAGAATCACGTTCGTGTATGCCGGCACGGGCTTACCGAAGATCCCGCGTTGTCCGTGCCCGGTACTCTGGGCCTGCGCGCGCGCTGCCGTCTCGAGATCATAAATGAAGCGGTGCACGACACCGCGTTCCACGAGGCACGTCGTCCGGGAGGGCGCACATTCGTCGTCCAGCGGCCGGGAGCCCGGGCGCCCGAGGCGCAGCGCGTCGTCCGTGAGCGAGAGCCGCGCGTCGAACACCTGCTCCCCGCGCTTCGCGCCCAACGGAGAGATTCCCTGCAGCACCGCCTTCCCCGAGAGCGCCTGGGTCACCGGCAGCATCAGGGCCGACAGGCCCGCGGGCGTGAAGATGACGGGCATGGCGCCGTCGGGCGGAGCGACGATGCGGAGCGCGTGATCGAGCCGGGCATTGATCGAGGCGACCAGGGTCGCCAGCGCGTCGTCGCTCGGAAGGTCGCCTCCGTCGAGCCCGTCCGAGACCACGAGGACGTCGTCGCCGGCGATGCGCCACACGTCCGCGCTCACGCTCACGCTCGTGGCGCGGTATTCCCCCGCCGCCCCCGCGGTGTTGGCGACCCGCGTCGCTGTGGTTTCGCGGTCGATCGCGACGTTGACCCGGCAGCCCTCGCGCGCGAGCCGGTTCAGGAGCGAGTCGCCGATCTCGATCAGGTGATCGAGGGACGCATCCGCCGCTCGGGCGAAGAACGTGGTGAGCGGCGGAAGGGAGGCCGGCGGTGGAAACACGAGGTCCACCTCCTCCCCCAGCTCGGCGGACGCGAGGGCTCGCTCCAGGAGGGGCGCCGCATGCTGCGCACCGGCATCGCCACCGCCCACTGCCGTCGTTCCCGCGACGCCCACCCGCCCGCGATGGCGCACCCGCAGGTTGACGCCCGCTTCCTCCGTGGAGGCAGCCGCCTTGAGCCGTCCCCATTCGAACGCCACCGTCGTCCGCTCGACCCGGCGCCAGAGGGCGTCCGCGCCGCCATCCGCGCCGCGCTGCGCGAGCTCGAGGAGCCGCGCGATCACCCGGGCACGTCTCCGCCGATCAGCGCCTCCTCGATGCGCACGTGGGGCGCGCCCTCGGTGACGGGAAGCGGGTACTGGCCGCCCTTACCGCAGCCGCCGCCCATCTGGTTCCAACGGAAGTCGGCGGCGATGTGATCGATGCGGTCGAGCGTCTGAAACAGGTTGCCGGCGAGCACGACGTCCTTCACGAGCTCGGCCACGTGCCCGTCGCGAATCATGCGACCGTAGGCCGCCGTGAACGAGAAGTTCTCGAGCATCGTCTGGCCGCCGAACGCGCCGCAGGCGTACACGCCCAGCTTCACGTCCCGGATCAGGTCCTCGAACGTCTCGCCGCCGCGCCCGCCCGCGATGTAGGTGTTGGTCATCCGCACGATCGGGGCGTGCCGGAACGAGATCGCGCGCGCGTTGCCGGTGGGCCGCTCCCCCATCGCAGCGGCGGTCTCACGTGAGTGCAGCCGGCCGACCAGGATGCCGTCCTTGATGAGCGTCGTGTCTTGCGTGGGCGTGCCTTCGTCGTCGAACGGCAGCGTCCCGCGGAGCCCCGCAGCCGCGCCGTTGTCGCCCACGTTGAGCACCGGCTTGCCGAAGCGGCGGCCGACCGTCATCATCTCGCGCGCCTGGGGATTCTCGTAGACGAAGTCCGCCTCCGAGAGATGGCCGAACGCTTCGTGGATGAACACGCCGGCCAGCTCCGGGTCGAGAATCACCGGATACGTGCCGCCCGTGACCATGGGGGCGTCGAGCAGCTGCACCGCTCGCTCGGCGACCTCGCGGAATCCCGCTGCCTTGTCCTGAACCGATTTCCAGCCGCGGCGCAGACCGATCGATTCCAGCCCTTTCTCGATGGTCCCGTCACGGCGCGCCACCGCCGTCCCCGACAGGGTGACCTCGGGCCGCAGCTCGTGCAGGACGGTCCCCTGCGAGTTCACGTACCAGTACTCGCTCACCTCGTCGCGGTATACTGCGAGGGTGTCCACGATCCGATCGCTCACGCCCAGCATGGCGCCGTTGTACGCCTGGAGCAGCCGTTTCTTCTCGGCGAGGGACACGCCGCGCACGTCGCCGTCGAGGTCGAGCTGGACATCGGCGTGATGCGGCGCGACGTCGGCGAGGCGAATGGGCGGGTCCACCCGTACCGCGCGGGACAGCTCGCCGGCGCGGTCCACCATCGCGTCGAGCCGGTCGAGCGACGTGAAGGAAGCCACGCCCCAGCCGCCACCCCCGCCCCCCCCGCCCGCGTGCAGCGCCCGCACGAAACCGCCCTGGTCCTCGCTCGCGGTGGCGGACTCGAGGCGCCGGCCGCGGAAGGTCACGGCCGTGCTCCAGGTGCGTTCGACGCGGATTTCGACGTAGTCGGCGCGGGAACGGCGCAGCGCCGCGGCCAGCCGATCGATCAACCGCCCAGTTCCTTGAGCTTCGCGGCGTAGTCGGGCCGCATGACGATCTCCCCATCGATGATGACCTCGCGGTCCCAGGGGAGGATGATGAAGTTGTCGGTCTCGAGCGCGTAGAAATCGGGCCGGAAGTCACCGGTGCGGAACGAGACCGCCGTCTTTACGGTCGCGGGCTGGAGCTCGCGCACGGCGTTGAGGGCCAGCTTCATCGTGGCGCCGGTGTCGCACGTCTCATCGACGATGAGCACGCGGCGACCGGTCACGATGCGCGGCGGGCCCGCAATCACCGCGGGGCGCCCGCCGGTCTCCGTGCGCGTAATGGCCATCGAGGCGAAGTCCCGCTGCAGAATGGTCGCGACGACCGCGCCCGGGATCACGCCGGCCCGCGCGATACCGATCACCACATCCGGGTCGTATTCCCGGAAGACCTTGAGCGCCAGGGCTCGGCACATCTCCCCGAAGAAGGGCCAGTCCACCTCGAGCACGCCGTGCGGGCTCTTGCGACCGGTCCGCGCGTTCCGCTGTGACGGATGCCGGGGGGGCGGAGGCGGCGGGGGGGACGCGGGCGGCGGGGCGGCTGCGGGCATGGCGTGAGAAGCTACATTGCACAGTCGCGAGACCGCAAGCTATTTTCGGCCCATGGGTTTCTGGCGTCGCCTGTTCGGCGGCTCGGGCACGGACGAGCTCAATCCGCAGCGCCTCGACTATCTGAACGAGGCACTCGCCCTCGAACGTCAGGGTGATTACGACGCGGCCCTCACGTCGTACCGCCTGGCGCTGCGCGACCATCCGAACGACGCGCGCATTCTCCAGAACATGGCGATCGCGCTCACCAAGACCCGACGTATCGACGAAGCGATCCGGCACTACCGCCGGGCGCTGGAGCTCGACCGCGAGCTGGCGGGCGCCCACTACGGGCTGGCGTTCCTGCTCCTCAAGCGGGGCGATCCCGACGGCGCGGCGCAGCATCTGCGAACCTTCCTGGCTCACCCGCCCAAAGGCCCCGACGCCCAGAAATGGATCGAGCACGCCACCCAGGCGTTGCGCGACCTCGGCGCCTCCGGACCCACCCAGGCGGCCGCGGCGGAGGCGCCCTGACGGACGGTCGGAGCCGCGGCGTCGTCCTGATGCTCGTGGCGGGTGTGGTCGCGTGCGGCACCTTCGGCCCGGGAGACTTGAACCGCGTGATCGCTATTGAGGTGTCCGCCCCCGACTCGCTCGAGGAGCTCGACACCCTGACCCCGCAGGCCCGCGTCCTCGACGGTCACGGCGACTTGGTGGCGGCGACGATCAGCTGGTCCCTCCCGGACAGCGCCGACAGTGTCGCGCTCACGCTGCTCGACCCCGGCACCGGGCGCCTCGTGGTGCATGAGGCGGGAGCCACCGGACGCCTGCTCGCCGAGGGCGCCGGACTCGTCAGCAACCCGGTGTCGATCCGCACGCTCGCGGCCGCCGATACGCTGGTCGCGGCCGGAACAGTTGTCGACATCGTGACCCTCGCGGTCGATTCCGTCTCCGACTCTCTCAAGGTGGAACTGGCGGACACGATCGAATCGGCGAGTGGCGGTGACTCACTGACGGTCCCGCTGCCCGGGCGCCCCGTCATCTACGCGATCACGGAACCGACTACGCCCGGGTCGGTCACGCTCGACTCGCTGCACACCGTGATCATGACGGACACGGTGACGACGGCGGCCTCGGGAATCGCGTTCGTCAAGGTGCGGCTCCTGAGCCCGCCGATTCCCGACAGCGTCGTGGTCCAGGCCGTCGCGCGGCGCGCCGTGGGAGACACCGTGCCCGGCTCACCGGTCACCTTCGTCGTGAGGTTCGAGCCATGAGCGCCTCCGCGTCGCCCCCCCCCTCCCCCTCCCCCTCCCCCCGGACCCTAAACGAGCTGTTCTTCGACGCGGTCGAGCGCTACGGGACTCACGACGCCGCGTTCCGCTACAAGGCCGACGGCGCGTGGCGGGCCGTCCCCCACCGCGAAGCGGCGGCGCGGGTGCAGGCCCTCTCGCTCGGCCTGCGCGATCTGGGGCTGCAACCGGGCGACAGAGTCGCCATCCTCGCGGAAACGCGGCTCGAATGGGCGCTCACCGATTACGCCTGCCTGTGCGCCCGCGCCACCGACGTCCCCATCTACCCGACCCTCCCGGCCAACCAGGTGGAGTACATCCTGCGCGACGCGGGGGCGGTGGCCGTCGTGTGCTCGACGGCCGCCCAGGTGGACAAGATCCGCGCGGTGCGCGGCGGGCTGCCCGCGCTGCGGCATGTGATCGTGTTCGAGCCGGGAGGGGGGGGCGGGGGCGGGGGCGGGGGCGAGGGTGTCGTCACGCTGGCGGCGTTGGAGGCGCGCGGCCGGGCGGCGGCCGCGAAGTACCCCCGCTTCAAGGAGGAAGCGCTCGCGGTCCGACCCGACGACCTTGCCACTCTCCTATACACGTCGGGCACGACGGGCCAACCCAAGGGCGTCATGCTGACGCACGACAACATCAGCTCGAACGTGCGCGCGTGCGTGGAGACGCTGCGCCTGAGCGAGGACGACAGCTGCCTCGCGTTGCTCCCCCTCTCGCATATCCTGGAGCGGATGGTGGAGTACTACTTCCTGCACGTCGGCGTGACCATCAACTACGCCGAATCGATCGACGCGTTCGCGCAGAATCTTCAGGAAGTCCGACCGACCGTGGTCGCGGCCGTGCCGCGGGTGTACGAGAAGGTGTACGCGCGAGTGCTCGAGAACGCCCTCACGGGCGGCGCGGCGAAGCGCCGGATTTTCCAGTGGGCCAAGCGGGTGGGCGAGCGCTGGGCGGCGTACCGCCTCGCGGGGCTCCCCGTGCCGCTGGGGCTGCGCCTCACGCACGCGATCGCGGACCGCCTGGTGTTCGCGAAGCTGCGCGCGCGCACGGGCGGCCGGATCAAGGTGTTCGTGTCGGGCTCCGCCCCGCTGTCGGCCGAGATCGGACGGTTCTTCTACAGCGCCCGGTTGCCGGTCATCGAGGGCTACGGGCTGACGGAAACGTCGCCCGTCCTCACGCTCAATCCGCTGCTGCGGCCCAAGTTCGGCACTGTGGGCAAGGCGATCCCCGGGGTGCAGATCAAGATCGCGGCCGACGGTGAGATCCTCGCGAAGGGCGCCAACGTCATGCAGGGCTACTACAACAAGCCCGCGGAGACCCGCGAGGCGATCGACACGGAGGGTTGGTTCCACACCGGCGACATCGGCGAGGTGGACGCCGACGGCTACCTGAAGATCACCGACCGCAAGAAGGATCTGTTGAAGACGGCGGGCGGCAAGTACATCGCGCCGCAGCCGATCGAGAACACGGTACGGCTGAACAAGTTCGTCGCGAGCGCCGTGGTGCTCGGCGACCAGCGCAAGTTCCCCATCATCCTGATCGTGCCCAACTTCGAGCAACTCGAGCGGTGGGCGAAGGAGCGCAACCTCGCGTACGCCTCACCGGGGGAGCTGATCCGGCTGGCGGACGTGCAGGCCAAGATGGAGCGTGAAGTGATGGGTGGCCTGCGCGACCTCGCGAAGTTCGAAATGCCGAAGAAGATCGTCCTGCTGGAGCGGGACTTCACAATCGAGTCCGGCGAGCTGACGCCGTCGCTCAAGGTGAAGCGGCGCCAGGTCGAGAAGAACTATCGGGCGCTGATCGATCGCGTGTACGCGGAAGTCGATCCCACCACTGCAACCATTGAAGGTTGATCAGCGTCGCTCGCCGACGAACAGCCCCTTCTCCCGGGCCAGGCTGGTCAGGCCGGCCGGCGCAGGGATCTGGTCGCTCTCGATCACCACGCGCCTCCCGGGCAGCACCACGCGCCGCGCATCGGCGAGCCATTCGACGCCCAGGGAATCCGCCCCTACCACCACCGCCCGCGCCACCGTCTGCCGCAACGGAATCATCGTCTGGCAGTCCAGGAGGCTCAGCGCCGGAAGCTCCTCGAGGTCGCTGGGCGCGTTCACCCCCACGAAGTGGATGCCGCCCATGAGGCCAGCGAGGCCGACCGCGTGGCGCGTCGCCGCGCCGAGTAACACGACGTAGCCGCCGGGCCCGCCCAAATCCAGCAGCGCTTGGAGCGACTCGGGTTCAACGGGATGCGTTCGCGCATCGGGAGTCACGCCTCCCGCATCTCGCATCCCGCCTCCCGAGAATTTCACGATTCCCCGCACGACGGGATACTCCCGCCCGCAGGCGGGACATGCGAGCAGGCCGGAGCGGACCATCCGTCCCCGCATCTCGCCCGTGGACAACACCAGGTGCCCCTCCGCGTGCCGCTCCGGGCACCGCATCATCTCCGTCAGCTCAATGTGCACGAGACCCGAACTCCACCCAGGTCAGGCGGTTCGCCTCGACGCGGACGCGGCGCGTCATGCGGTGACCGCCCACCGCCAGCGCGATCGTGTACTCGCCCGGGTCGACGTCCGACACCGCGAAGTGCTCGCCATACTCGGGGTCGGGATGATTGCGCTCGCCATACGTTTCGGCATACGAATACGGCGTTTCCTGCGGCTCCGCTTTGATCAGCCCGTACACGCGAACCTGCTGCGCCGGTCGCCCCGCCGCATCCCAGACGCGGCCCGCCACGATCCCCGTCCCGGCGAGCGGACGGATCCAGAGCTCCGGGTTCACCGTGTACTTCGGGTAGCGCTCGTTGGGATCCACGATGAGCGCCACCGAGTCGACGGGGGCCGCATGGATCTCGAGGTGCAGGTTGTCGTTCGTGGCGCGGCCGGTGTTGCCCACGATCGCGATCACGTCACCCGCTTTGACCCGCTGGCCCACGGAGACGAGCAGCCGGGCATTGTGGTAGTACGTCGAGAAGATGAACAACCCCTTGAGCTTGCGGTCGTGGCGTATGGCGATCGTATTCGACCCCTGCTCCGCCAGTCCCGCGAACACGACCACGCCGTCGCCGATCGCGTGCACCGGCGTGCCCTCGGGATTGTTGAATTCGACCCCCTGATGCGGCTGAAAACTGCCTCCCATGGTCGATCCGTAACGGTAGGTCTGGTCGATGTACGGCTGGTCGGTGACCGCGATCGGCCGCTCGAACCAGGTATGGCGGGGGCCCTGCGCCTCGGTGTCCGGGTATTCGCGGTACGTCACGCCGACGAGCGTGAGACGCTGGTCGATACGGCATGTCCCGAGCCCGTCCGGGCGCCCGGCGGCGTACACGCCGGGAGCGAGGAGCACGAGCGCGGAGACGCTGCGCGTCAAGTCGCAGACGTTGAGTGCATCGCCGTCCTCCGCGAACACGCCGTCGCGGGTCGCGACGTACGCGTGCCCCGGCTCCGTACGGACCACGGCCTGCACCGGCGGCAGATCCACGCGACACCCCTTTACGACGGGTCCGACCGGGCACGCCGCTTTGCCCTTCTTGTCGACCCACGCACTCCGACCCGCGTCGAGCCGGTAGAGCCCACGCTCGGTGCCGACCCAGACCAGGTTCCCCGTGTCGGGGGCGAGCGTGCGCACGCGATTCACACACTGCGGCTCGGCGCACGTGGCCGGCGTGGGATACTCGGTCCACGTCCGGCCGCCGTCGGTCGAGCGGGCGAGGCCTTTGAGGTGACCCACCCAAAGGCTGCCATCGGCGCCCCGCGTGATCGCCAATACGTACTGGCTGCGGATCCGACCCCAGAGGTGGGGAGCCGTGGCGGCGCCGCTCGAGTCGGTGATCTCGGCCCACGTCGCCCCGCGATCGCTCGACAGCTTGATCCCGTCGGCGGTGGCCACGTAGACCGTGTCGCCTCGGATCACGATGCCGTTGGGCGTGACGTATTGCCACTCGGGGCCGAGCTGCTTGAGCTCCCAGTTCGTCCAGGTCTTGCCGCTGTCGGTCGACAGGCCCCAGCCGTTCCCCACCGTGCCGTACCAGATCTCGCCGTTGGGTCCGAAACCGAACGCCTGCACGTAGTCGAAGGAGATCGACCGCGACGCCGTGTCGGCCGTGTGCCTCAACTGCTCCCAGCTGCCGGCTCCCCGCCGGAGCACGAACATCCCCTGCCCATACGTGCCCACCCAGACCGCGTTGTCGGGCGCGCGGGCGACGGCGAGCACGTGGACACCGGCGCCGGTCGTGTCGGGGAGCGGGGGGAGGGTTTGCGCGCCAACGAGACTCGGCGCCCCGAACAGAATGAGAGCCGCGAACATTGCGGATTGCGGATTTGCGATTGCGGATTCGCGCGTGTTGGTCCAGGGTGCGCTGCGAGCCCGGAACTCCCGCTTGCCGATCCGCATTCCGCAATCCGCAATCCGCAATTGCTTACCCTCTCGGCGAATACACCGTCGGCAACAACCGAATTTCCGTCACGTCGACGCGCGACGCCCGCGTGACGGCGAAGAGCACTGCTTCGGCGACGTCCTCGGGTCGCAGCATCGCGCTGCGTTTCGTGAACCCCGGGCGCGCGTCGGGATCGACGGGGTCCCAGATCGGCGTATCGACGGGGCCTGGCGAGACGAGCGTGGTGCGGACGCCCGTCCGGGCGAGCTCCGCCCGGAGCACCTCGTGCATGCCGCGGAGGCCGAACTTGCTCGCGGCGTAGGCGGTCGATCCCGTGAACGCGACGTGATCCGAGATCGAGCCGATCGTGATGAAGTGACCGGCGCCACGCCGGACAAGGTGCGGGACGAGGGCGCGGGTGACGAGGAATGACGCGGTCAGGTTGACGGCGATGGTCCGGGAGAAGTCCGCGGGTGTGGTCTCTTCGACGGGCTTGATGAAGAAGATGCCGGCGTTGTTCACGACGATATCGGGGAGCCCCGGCTCGGCGAGCACGCGACCCACAGCGCGCTCCACGGCGGCGGGATCGGTCACGTCGCAGCGCAGGTCCGTCCAACCGTCGGTGGTGCGGTCCACGAGGCTGCGGGCGAGACGGACGACGTGTGCGCCCGCGGCGTGCAGCTGCTCCGCCACCGCGTGCCCGATCCCGCGCGAGGCTCCGGTGACGAGGCCGAGCTTCCCGGCGAGCGGTAGGTCGCTCAATCCGGGCCCCGGCCGCCGTGCACCAGGCGCAGGAATTCGTCCCGCGTCTTCGCGTCCTGGAGCAGCGCGCCGCGCAAGGCGCTCGTGACCGTCTTGGAGTTCTGCTTCTCGACGCCCCGCATCATCATGCACAGGTGGTACGCTTCGATCACCACGCCCACGCCGCGCGGGTCGAGCACCTCCATGAGCGCATCGGCGACCTGGTCGGTCAGGCGTTCCTGCACCTGCAGCCGGCGGGCGAACACCTCGATCACGCGCGGGATCTTCGAGAGGCCTACGAGGCGGCCGTTCGGCAAGTAGGCGACGTGCGCCCGGCCGAAGAACGGCAGCAGGTGGTGCTCGCACAAGGAGTAGATCTCGATGTCGCGCACGCACACGAGGTTCTCGTGCCGCTCGCTGTAGAGCGCGTCGCCGATGACGTCGGCCACCGCCATGTGATATCCGCGGGTGAGCCACTTGAGAGACATCTCGACCCGGGCCGGCGTCTGGCGGAGGCCTTCGCGCCGCGGGTCCTCGCCGAGCTGCTCGAGCATTTCGCGCACCAACGACTCGAACGGCGTGCGCGCGCCTGCGGCGGGCACGGGCGGAAGCGGCTCGGTGTGCTCGTCGTGGAAGCTGTGCAGGCTGGTTGATTTGAGCTTGTCGCGTCCCATGCTTGTTGAGCCTCCGGGCCCGGACTATCTTCGGCGCACGTGAAACTAAAGCTACTCGCTTTCTTGTCCACGGCGGGAGGCTCCGCGCTGTCCGCGCTGTGGACCTTTCCGGGCATGCTCGCGTCGGCATTTCTCGTCGCCTGGGGAGCGGAAGCCGCGCAGTTCCTCATCTCTCAGGGCCTCGCCCTCGCAATCCTCGCCTGGCTGCAAACCCTGCCGGAGTTCGCCGTCGAAGGCGTGATTGCGTGGGATGCGGGCCGCGATCAGGCGCGATCGCACCTCGCGATCGCGAACCTCACCGGGGCGATCCGCCTGCTGCTCGGCCTCGGCTGGCCGATGATCTATTGTGTGTACGCCGCCGCGAACCGAAAGCAATCCCGGGGAAAGGCGCAGCCTGCGGGGCCCCTGCTTCCCGTCATCCAGCTCGAGCGCGAGCACGCCGTGGAGGTCATGGGACTCGTCCCTCCCCTGCTCTACTTCGGCGTGATCCTGTTGAAACAGCGTTTCAGCTGGGTCGACGCCGTCGTGCTGCTGGCGCTCTACTGTGCATACCTCTGGGTGCTGTTCCGCAATCCGGCGCGGGCCGTCGAGAACCTGGCGGACGTGCCCGCCGTGTCGCGCTGGGCATACAGTCGACGCGGCTGGGGCCGGCCGCTCGCCGTCGCGGCGCTGTTCGGCGGCGGCGGCGCATTGCTCTATGTCACCGCGCACCCGTTTCTCGAATCGATGCTCGCGCTGGCCGGGCTCGTGGGCGTCAGCCAGTTCGTCCTGGTCCAGTGGGTGGCGCCGTTCCTGTCCGAGTTCCCGGAAAAGGTCTCGGCGTTCTACTGGGCGCGGCGCGTGACACACGCCCCGCTGGCCCTCATGAACATGGTGTCGAGCAATATCAACCAATGGACCGTGCTCGCCGCCATGATCCCGCTGATCTACGGCTACTCCAGTCTACGCCACCATGGGGTCTGGCTGGATTTCCATTTCGATGAGGCGCAGCGGCTCGAGATCCTGTTGACGCTGCTCCAAACCGGCCTCGGCGTCCTACTGCTCGCCAACATGGAGTTCGACTGGCTCGACGCGACCATCATCTTCGTGCTCTGGCTGACGCAGTTCCTGCAGCCGCACCTGCGCGAGGAGGTGGCGGTGGCCTATGCGATCTGGATGGTGATCCTGGTGATCGGCTTCGTGGTCCGAGGGAAGGCCCTGTTGGCGCCGAAGTACTTCTGGGAGGTCGTTCAAATCAAACGGTCGGACGGTCGGACGGTCGGACGGTAAAACCCGTGGCGACCATCAGTCCGACTGTCCGACCGTCCGACCAGAAACGGCCGGAACGGGGAGGATTATTGAAGCCCGAGAGTAATGACAGGTCCCTCACCATGGCGTCTGCCTTCCCCACGCGGGGGCATGACATCGGTCACAGTATCTGGGTCCACTATCGAGCCTGTTGGCTCAATAATTTTTCTCCCCGTTCCTGTGACTACAATACAGTATGGACCAGCAACGTCAAGCGACGTCGTCACGCGAACACGTCGCCGCAACCGTTGGGGGTTGACATGAATGTGACGCTCGTTACCGCAATCGCGCTCCTCGTTCTCTGGGGTGTGCTGGTGTTCGCGATGCACCTGGGCAGCGGACCCGTCCAGCTCTCGTACGCGGCATCCGCGATCCTGTTCGCTCGGCGCATCATCACGGGCGCGCCGAAGTTTCTGTCGTGACAGCGGCGCCTAGCGGATCCGACCCAGGCGATCCGCGGGCCAGTCGTGCACCACGATGCGTTGCTCGAGCGTCCGCCCGGCCAGCGTGAGCCGAACGACGTATTCGCCGGGCTCCACGCGCTTCAAGTCCGCGGCTGATGTCGGTCCGCCGAGCTCGCGAGGCCGGGGCTTGTCGCGCGTCAGGTCCCAGGTCACGCGGTTCACGCCGGCGTACCCGGGACCGGTCAGCCGGCGCAGCGTGTCGCCCGCCACGGTCGTGACGGCGAGCTTGATGCCGTCGGGCTCGGGGTTCTTCAGGTAGTAGGCGATCACGGCGCCCCGTGGCGGATTCGGCCCGACGAACGGCCGGCTGCCGAAGTCGGGATGCGTGTCACGCTGGCGGTACTGGTAGGCGGGCGGCACGCCGAACAGATGCGCCGCCGTGGTGAACAGCGAGTCGCTCACCTCCTCGAGCGGGGCCACGTTCGTGATCCAGATACCGCGGCCGTGCGTCGAGACCACGAGGTCCCGCTGGGCGTACGACAGCGCCATCCCCTCCACCGGCGTGGCCGGCAGGTTTTTCCCGAATCGCCGCCACGCCTTGCCGCCGTCGGTCGTCACGTACACTCCGGTCGCGGTTCCCACCCACACGAGACGCGCGTTGCGCGGGTCCTCGAAAACGGTGAGGCTCCCCTGGGCGCGCGGCAACCCGCGGCCGATGTCCGTCCACGTCTTCCCGAAGTCGTCAGTCCGGTAGACGTGCGGCTGGTAGTCGTCACGGAAGTGACAGTCGTAGACCAGATACGCCGTCCCGTCGGCGTGGGCGGAGGCGAAGATCGCCCCGACCCAGCACGACGTGGGCGCGCCCTTGGGAAAGTTTCCCGTCACGTCGCTCCACGCCTTGCCTCCGTCGCGCGTGACCCAGACCAACCCGTCGTCCGAGCCGGTCCAGAGGATGTTGCTCGAGCGGGGGCTTTCCGCGATCGCAAAAACGGCATGGTAGCTCGTGTGACCGACCTCGGGCGCGGGATGCTCCCGGTTGGCGCGCGTCATGTCGGGACCGAGCACCTCCCAGTCGGCGCCGCGCTGCGTCAGCCGGATGAGATGGTTCGCGCCGATGTACAGCACCGTGGGATCATGTTGCGAGACGAGGATCGGCGTGGTCCAGCCCCAGTTGTAGGGATAGCCCGAGTCCTGCCCCGCATCGAGCGCCAACGGCGTGATGTCGACCCGCGTCCAGGTGCGCAGGTCGAGTCGTGAGACGTGGCCGTACTGCCAGCCGGAGTACACCGTGAAGGGATCGTTCGCGGGGATCTGCACCCACATGCCATCGCCGCCGTTCACCGGGTACCAGTCGGCGTCGGTGATCCCGAGCGTGTCGCGCGTCGCGCTCGGCCCGCACCACACCCCGTTGTCCTGTAGCCCGCCGCACACCTGATAGGGCACCTGCGAGCTGTCCACGATCACCGTGTAGAACTGGCCGATCGGGAGCTGCATGTGCTCCCACGCCCGCCCCCCGTCCCACGAGCGGTAGACGCCGCCGTCGTTGCCGAGCAGCAGATGCTTCGGGTCCGCGGGGTCGATCCACAGGGCGTGATTGTCGACGTGCACGAGGTGGAGCGAGTCCCGCGCAAACGTCTTGCCGCCGTCCTTACTCTCGAGCAATGGCGAGAAGAGCACGTACACGTGCTCGGCGTTGGTCGGATCGACCCGGATCGCGTCGTAGTAGTAGTGCGGCACCGCCTGGAGGTCGTTGACCTGGCTCCAGCTCGCGCCCGCGTCGTTGGAGCGGAAGACGCCGCCGTACCGCCCTTGTTCGTCATCCGTGACCCCGCGGTCTACCTGGATCACGGCGTACACGACCTTCGGGTTGCTCGGTGCCACCGCAAGGCCGATGCGCCCCATGCGATCGGTCGGCAATCCCGTCTTCCTGGACGGATCGCTGAGCTTGGTCCACGTCTTGCCGCCGTCCGCCGTCTTGTAGATGCCGCTCCCGCGACCCACGCCCTGCATGTGGCTGCCGCCCCATCGCAGCCGGTGCCAGGCGGCGGCGTACAGCACCTCCGGATTGCCGGGCTCCATCTCGAGGTCGACGAATCCGGTCGTATCGTCGACGAAGAGGACCTTGGCCCACGTCTTGCCGCCGTCGGCCGTCCGGTACACGCCGCGCTCCGGGGACGGACCCCACAGGTGTCCGAGAGCGGCCACGTAGACGATGTCCGGGTTCGTCGGGTGGATCACGATGCGGCCGATCGAGCGCGTATCGGCGAGTCCCATGGTAGTCCACTTCTTGCCGCCGTCGGTGGACTTGTACACGCCATCGCCCCACCACTGCGAGCGCAAACTGTTCTTCTCTCCGGTCCCCACCCAGAGGACCCCGGAGTCGGAAGGCGCGACCGCCAGGTCACCGATGGTTTGGACGCCGAGTCCCTCGGACGCCGACTGCCACGTGATGCCGCCGTTGACGGTCTTCCAGACGCCGCCACCCGCTGCGCCGACGTACATCGTCTTGGGATAGGGCGTGCCGCGCGGCACCGCGAGCGAGGTCACGCGTCCGCTGTAGGCGGCCGGACCCAGGTTGCGATATGTGAATCCTTCGAGGAACCTGGTGAGCGCGTCTTTGGCCGGCGCGGTCGAGTCGGGTCGGGGCGTGGCGGCACGGGGGGGGGGCCGCTGGGCGGAGCCGACGCGGCCGCAGAGCACGAGCAGCATTGGAACGACGGTGGTGGTTCGGCGCATGGATCGTGGAGGCGAGTGAGGTGGGAGATTCTACAGCGTGCGCCCCCGGACGCAAAGGCGGCGCCGCCCGCGTACGGGCGACGCCGCCGTCTGCAGTCGCTGCGACTTACTTCCCGCCGAACGAGATGCCGGCCGTCACAGGCGCGAACTTCAACGGCGTGGGATCGAGCTGAACGCTCAGGTAACGAGCCTCGACGAACGCATGGAGGGGCCCAAGACCGATGGCCGTACCGAGCCCACCACCCCAGGTGAACTTGGTCTCAGAGCCGCCGCCGGGGTTGACGTTGTACAGCCCCCCGCCGGCGATCAGATACGGCTTGAGACCCGGCACACCCAGCGGGACGTGATAGACGATGTCCGCGGTACCGCCGGCGAGCTTCGTCGTGGTGGCCAGCGTGGTCGACTGGGCCGTCGTCTGTGCGTACATCCCGTCGACCCGGAAGGTCACCGGGGACATCGGGACGCCGAAGTCGACCTTGCCGAACAGATGCCATCCGGTGTTATCGATCTGACTGTAGTCGCTCAGAGGCATGGTCAAGCCGCCGCCCAAACCGAAGCTGGCGCCTTGAGCAGCGCCGCTCGTTGTACCGGCCATTGTCGTCACGACGAGCGTGAGGCCCAGCTGCAGAACTCGGTTCATTGGAACGCTCCTCCTTCGGTGAATCTTCGGGTTGAGGGCGCCCTCCATGATTGGGCAATCGGTTTGGCAACGCAAGCACGCGGGACCCCGGCGAGCATGCGCCAGGGCCCCGCGGGGTTGAGAAATCGTTACAGCGTCGACTTGAAGAGCAACCGGTTCGGGGTCCCGCTGACGTTGCCCGTGATCACGCCTGAGGTCGAGTTGCTGATGATCCAACTCGAGACGGACGCGGATGGCTGATCGCCGAAGGTCGCCTTGTACAGCGCCGCGACGCCGACGACGTGGGGCGTCGCCATCGAGGTCCCACTGAGGCTCATCGTGGTACCGCCGAGGTAGGTCGAGACGATCGCGGACCCCGGCGCGTAGGCCTCGACGCACGTGCCCCAGTTCGAATACGACGCCTTGGCGTCGGTTTTCTCCGACGCGGCCACCGTAAAGACGCTGGCGGCACCGGACGGCGACTCCGTGCAGGCGTCGACGTTGTCGTTACCGGCGGCGACGGCGAGGAACACGCCGGAGTTCCAGAGGTTGGTGACCGCCTGGTCGAGCGCCGGCGATTTGCCGCCCCCGAGCGACATGTTCGCCACGGCGGGGGTGAGGTGGTTCGCCGTCACCCAGTCCACGCCGGCGATCACGTCGGAGTTGAGGCCGACGCCCACTCCTCGCCCGTGGCGTGATAGGCATCGAAGACGTTGGTCGCCCGGCCGCCGAACTCCGGGTGCAGCGTCCAGATTCCGGTGTCGATGATGTACGCATGGACGCCGGCGCCGGTCGAGGTGTAAGTGTAGGTCCTGGAGAGCGGAAGGGCGTTTTGGTCGATGCGGTCGAGTCCCCACGGATCGCCGTTCGCGTTCATGGATTGCGTGACATCAGCGCGCATGACCTGATCGCCCTCGACGGATGCGACCAGCGGGTTCCGGCCGAGTGCGTCCGCCGCGGGCGCCGGCAGCCGCGCCGCGAAGCCCTTGATCGCGCTGGTGTAGACGTGGAGTAACGAGCCACCGGCGGTGTTGACCAATTCGGTGGCGACGCTCGCCGGATCGGCGACGCTGTTCTGGAACACCACGATGTATTGACCGGGCACGGCCTCGCCGGCGGTCGCCTGGTCGATGAGTTCCGAAGCTGGTTGCGCTGGGTTGGAAGCGCTCTCGCATGCCACGAACACCACCAGGAGTGCGAGAGCAGAGAAGCGCGCGGGAGCTGGCATAGTGACACCTCGCTGACGGTTGGACGACCGCCGGGCCGAAGGGGCAAATTCCATTCCGATCTGCAACGGCTCGAGAGGAGGCACCCTGTGGGGCGGCGAGATCGGGTAGAGATGAGCGGCCGCAACGCCGTGGCACCCGAGCCACAGCGCGAGCGCCTCGCCGTCTTGCGAAAAAGGCGTGTGCCCCCCGGTTGCGTGAGCGGTATCACCGGCACCGGGTTAGGACGTCGCGTATTGATGGCGCATGTGCTCCGGGAAGCCCGTATGGTGCGCGGTCGGACTGCTGCTCGGGGCGTGCGCGGAAGCCACCAGGCCCCAGCCCCCGGGTGGCTCCGAGCAAGTCCTCGCCGCGCGATACCCCTGTGATCAAGGGATCGGTGGCGATCCGGACGTCGTGTGGCATGAGAACTTCGAAGAGGGATCGGTTTCCGCAGTGACGTCGCGCTACAACGACTACAAGAACCCTTCCGGCATGGCGCTCGTGGCCGACAGGCCGCCTGGGACCTGCGGGGCGGCCTCGATGCAGCTCACCGCCGGCGGTAGCACCTCGGCCACCGACTTATACAAGCGCTTCGACGCCGGGTACGACGAGCTCTACGTCCGCTGGTATGCCAAATACCAGGCCGGCGCCCCATGGCACCATACCGGCGTCTGGGTTGGCGGCTACAACCCGCCGAGTGCGTGGCCGAACCCACAGGCCGGGACGCGGCCGAACGGAGACGACCGGGTGTCTTTCGCGATGGAGCCCGTGTGGGGCGTGGGCAGCCCGAACCCGCGCTTCGATTTCTACAACTACTGGATGAAGATGCACACCTGCACGAACTGCGGGGGCGCGTACTGGGGGAATGCCCTCATCAGCCGGGATGCGTTCATCGCGGCGGACAACACGTGGGCCTGTCTCGAGGTGCACGCCAAGCTCAACACGGACCTGAGCTCAGCCGGCGGTGCGGTCCTCGAGGTGTGGAAAGACGACGCGCTCATCCAACGCTTCCCGGAGACCGCGGGAATCGGGTTCTCCGTGCAGGACCACTTCTGCCCGGCGGGCGCCGACGGCGCGCAGTGCCGCTACAGCCCCACCGCCCCCGGCCCGCTCGACATCCAGCTCCGGAGCAGCGCCGCGCTGCAGCTGAACTGGTTCTGGCCGCAGAACTATATCACAGACCCGATGGTGGGGAGCGTCTGGTTCGACGACATGGTCATCGCCAAGGTGCGGATCGGCTGTCGCCGGTAGGACAGTCCGGCGGCCGGTTCAGATGCACGAACGGCAGCCGCTGGACGGCGATGAGAAAATAGGTCGCCGCGAAGATGGCGAGGCCGGTGGTCATGAGATTGCGGATTGTCGATTGCGGAGTGCGGATTCGTGCAACCGGCTCTGGTCCCTCAAATCCGCAATCCGCAATCCGCAATCCGCAATTGTCAGATCTCCCAATTCGAGAACAGCACGCCGCCGTCCGGGTGCGGCTCGGAGTAGCCCTCATAGGTCATCCGGAGGTCGGTCCAGCGGACCCGGTAACCGCGGGCCACCAGTCTGCTCGAACCCGCGCATGACGACGAACAGCGACGCGAAGAACAACAGCAGCGACCACTCCACCCGGTCAATGGCGTAGGCGGGGTCGCGCTGGGCGATCGCGACCATGCACGCGCCCGCAGTGATCGCGACGAGCGGAAGCGAGCCGCCTGCGAGCCACGCCACCACCGCGACGCCGAACAGCGCGAGGGCCTTCAGGACGAGAGGACGATCGAGCGTCACGGGCACGGCCTCGAGCCGCTCCCGGAACGGCTCCCGCAGGTCGGCGCGATACGCCCACCGGAGATAGCCGTACGTGATCGCAAGCCCGCCCACGCCCACGGGGAGCATGTGGGCGAGAAACCCGCCGAACGACGCGCCGCTCCAGATTCCCACGAGCATGTTCTGGGGGTTGCCCGTGATCGAGAGCACCGAGCCGACGTTCGCGCCCATTGCGAGCCCGATCAGATACGGGTGCGGCCTGACGCGCAGGGGGCCGAGGGCCGCGAGCAACACGGGTGTCACCACCAGGCAGATCGTGTCGTTCACGAACAGCGCCGACAGCAAGCCCCCGCCCACCACGACCGCCAGCATCAGGCGCGCGGGGCTGAGCGCACGCTGCAGAATCCACTCGGCGGTCCATTCGAAGAATCGACCGACCTCGAGATAGCCGACGATGAGCATGAGGCCGAGCAGGAACACCAGGACATCGAAATCGATCGCGGCGTAGGCCGCGGGCAGCGGGAGCACGCCGAATCCGACCATCGCCACCGCGCCGAGCAGGCTCGCCGCCGGCCGGTTCAGATGCACGAACGGCAGCCGCTGGACGGCGATGAGAAAATAGGTCGCCGCGAAGATGACGAGGCCGGTGGTCATGCGAACGCGGAACGTGGAACGCGGAACGCGGAGCAAATCGTCCGCGTTCCGCGTTTCTAGATCTCCCAATTCGAGAACAGCACGCCGCCGTCCGGGTGCGGCTCGGAGTAGCCCTCATAGGTCATCCGGAGGTCGGTCCAGCGGACCCGGTAACCGCGGGCCACCAGGCGCCGGAAGGCGTCCTCGGAACGGGTCTGGCAGCGCAGGGCGACGCGGCGGATCCCAACGCGCGCCGCGGCGGCCTCCGTCGCGGCGATCGCGGCATCGAAGGCCCGCGCATCGCGCGCCGCGAGCTTGAGGACCCGCACCTCGTCTTTCGGCCGGCCCTCGGCGAGCGGGGCGGTGTGCCAGAGGACCAACGCGTCCAACCCGTCGTCACCGTCCACGAGGGAGGTATCGCCCAGGCCGAGTTCCGCCGTGAGCAGGATCTCGCGGGTGAAGTCATATCCCGGCGCGAGGGCGGTCGCGAGATCGCGTGCGGCCTCGAGCGCCTGGCCGCCGGCCCCGCTCTTGCGTTGCGACAGGAGCGCCGGCGCCGGATGCCCGCGCGTGGCGATGTCGTTGGTCATGGTCACGGTGAGGTGGCCCGGCAGGAATCCGAGCCGCGCGTAGAAGCCGATGTTCTCGACGGTGCGCGGCATGGTCTCGAGACCGAGCGTGGCGACCTCCTGCTCGAGGAGCCAGTCCACCGCGGTCCGCACGATGGTCTTGCCGAGCCCGGCGCCCTGACGGTCGGGCCGCACGGCGAGCGGGCCCATCCACCCCTCGCGGCCCGAGCGGTGCGCGATGTTGAAGGCGACGACGTGGCCCGCCTCGTCGCGCCACAACATCGCGCCGGCGCCCGCGTCCAGCAGCGCGTACCGCCACACCTGGGGGTTCAGGTGCGGGACCCGCACGCCGACGAGCCCGTCCCGCCGATAGCGATCGGTGAATGCGTCCGCGAAGACCTTGTTCAACCCCTCGGTATCGCGCTCGCCGGCCGGCTCGGGCCCGTAGACCTGACGGTCAGGCAGCCACGCCCGCATCGGCGGCTCCTAGAGTGGCGGTGTCGTCCCGGACCACGCTGGTCCCGCGGGCGGGGTCGAAGTCCACACGCATCACGCGATCGAGTCCTTCTCGCACCTGCTCAATGTGCGTGATCAGCACGACCTGGGGGAAGCGATCGGCCAGCCGGCGCAGGAGGCCGACGACGTGCAGGCGCCGGGCCTCGTCGAGGGAGCCGAAGATCTCGTCGAGCACGAGCAGCGACAGCGGCTGGCCGGCCCGCTCGGCGATCATGTTCGAGATCGCCAGCCGCAGGACGAGATTCGCGATGTCCTCTTCGCCACCGGAGATGACCGGTTTCGGAACCCCGCCCTCGAGGATGGTGAGCGTGTAGTCTTCGGTGAGCTCGAGCTCGTCATACCGCCCGTCCGTCAGGTCGGCGAGGAAGCCGGAGGCCAGCTCGGCGAGCTCGGGGCGCATGCGCGCGTTCAGCTCGCCGCGCAGGTCGGAGAACGCGCGGTCCAGCTCGTTGTGCAGTCGCTGGCGCGCCTTACGCTCGGCGATGTGGCGCTCGCGCTGGGCGCGCTCGGCCTCCCGACGCTTCGCCTCCGCTACGTCCTCCTCCGCCCGCGTCAGCTCGCCGCGCGCTTCGACAACCGCGAGCTCGGCCTCGCGGAGCGCGCCGACCGCTCGGTCGTAGCGGTCTTTGGCCTGCCGGTACGCAGCATCCGAAAACCCTTCGGCGCGCACGGCGTCGGTCAGTTCCCGCACTCGACGCTCGCCGGCCGAGAGCTGCTGCTCCGCCCCTTCGGCGTCGTGCACCAGCCGCTCCGCGCGCCGGGCGCGCTCTTCGAGCGCGGCGGCCTCGAGGGCTACCGGCTCGAGCTTCGCGAGCGCGGCCCGCACGGCGTCGTGCCGGGCCGGGTCGTAGCCGGTGGGCCGGGCGGTCAGCTGCCGCTCCAGATCGCCGGCGCGCCGGCGCGCGCCCGCGAGTTCGGCGTGCGCCCGCTCGCGTTCCTCCACCTGCGCCCGCAGCTCCCCCGCTCGCGCGCTGGCGCGCCGGCTCTCCTCCACCACCCGATCGCGCTCCACCTCCGCGTCGAGCAGCTTCGCGGGCTGCTGCGCCAGCTGCTCGAGCCGCTGCCGAAAGTACTTTCCGTCGCCCGTAATCACCTCGAGCTGTGAGTCGAGCAACCCGAGGACGCTCGCGTACTCCTGCCCGAGCGGGCGTTTGCACGTGGGACACGTCCCCTCGGGGCCCAGTTTCACGATCTGATCGCGTTGCTCTTTCACCTCCTCGTAGAGCCTGAGCAGCTCGGTCCGCTTGGTCTCGGCGTATTGGCGATCCTGCACCCAGACGGTGCGCTCCTGCTCCACCGCGCGCTCGGCGGCCTCGAGCCGCTCCTGCAGCGCCCCTGCCGCGGCGTCCGCCTGGGCGAGGGCGTCCGCGACGTCACGCAGCTCGCCGAGGCGGCGCTCCAGCGCCGTCACCGCGCGCCCGACCTCCGCGAGCTGCGCTTCGTCCGCCCGCCGGGCCGCCGCCTCGAGTTGCAGGCGCTCGAGGGCCGTGACTTCCCGCTTGAGACGAGCGACGGGCTCGAGCTGAGCGCCGAGCTGGCGGAGCTGCTCGCCCGCGGCAAGCGCGTCGGCGAGCTCCTTATCGAGCCGCTGGAACTCCTGGCGCGCCGCGACGACCGCCTGCTCCGCCATGCGACGCTCGCCGTCGAGCGACAGCGTGCGCTCCCGCCGGGCGATCCACTCGTTCCAGCGCGGCTCTTCGCGGCCCAGCGCGTGCTCCGCGCTGCGGCGCGCGGCGTCGGCCTTCCGCGCCCCGGTCCGGGCGCCCGCGAGCCGCTGCTCGGCGCCCTGGCGCTCGGCGGCGAGCACCGCGCCGTCGGGGAGTCCGGCCTCGAGGCCACGCACCTCGGCCGCGACGCCGTTGCGGACCTCGCGCACGCGCTCCTGGGCGTCGCGCAGTCGCTCGTAGCCGAGCACGCGCGACAGGAACGCCGCGCGCTCGGTTCTCCCGAGCGCCGCCATCACCGACAGCTCCTTCTGGCCGGTGAAGTACGTATTGAAGAACTCGTCGTGCGTCATTCCGAGCGCTCGCTCGAGCCGGTCGGTGACCGCCTTGAGGGAATTCGCGACGACCTGGCCGTCCTGTCGCAACGTCGCCGCCGTGAGCCCGCGCGTCACGTGGTACTCGTGAGCGCCGAGCCGGAACTCGAGCTCCACCTCGACGCCGGCACGGCCCTTGGTCCCGAGGCGGCGGATCGAGTCCTTATCGCCTCGCACCGCCTGCGCACCGTACAACGCCCACGCGATCGCTTCGAGGATAGTCGTCTTACCGGCACCGTTGGGCCCGAAGATACCGGTGATCCCGGGACCGAACTCGAGCTCGGTATCGGCGTGCTGCCGGAAGTTGACGAGCCGGAGCCGGAGCAGCTGCATCAGCCGTCCGCCTCCCCTCCGCGGCCCGCGTCCGCGACGTATTCGACGCCGAGGCGCACGAATTCGGCGCGATCGAGATCGGCATCGAGCGGTCGATGCTCGAGGAATTCCTGTACGGTGTCGGGCAGCGTTTGCCGGCGACCGGGCGCGCCCGACGTCACGGCGCGCTGGACCTCCGGCCGGCGCAGGTCGAGTTGATAATGCAACGCGCGAGCCTTGTAGGCGCGAATGGCGGCGTGATCGAGGTCGCGCGCGGTGGCACGCGACACATCGAAGACGAGCTGCCGCACGATCTGGTCGTCGATCGCCGGTTTGGACGGGGCCACCGCTGCGGCGATGCGCTCGTCGAGCTCCTTGGGGGTGAGCCCCTTGCCCTCGATCGTGGGGAGCTCGAGGTGCCGTCGCACCTGCGGGATCGACCGCGGTGTGACCCGTGCCGCTGGCAGGTCCACCAGCAGATAGCATTTCCCCGACCGGCCGCGATCGGCCTCGTCCTGCAGCTGGCCCCAGGGGTTGGGGCTCAAGTAGGCGAGGCTGCCCGCGTACCAGACGTTGGGTTCGACTTCATGCGCCACGTGATAGTGGCCGAGCGCGACGTAATCCCACTGTGCCGGCGCGATGAGCTCACGAGTCACGCGGGCCCCGCCGTATTCCATCGTGCCGCGATCTTCCCCGAGGCCGGGGAACTGGCCATGGGTAACGAGGACGTTGAATCGCGTGCCGCGCTCGGGGCGGAGCGCCGGCGGCTCGTCCCCCACCAACGCCTGATGCGGCACGGCGAGCACGGAGCAGTCGAGCCTGGAGAACACGATGCGGCGCGCGTGCTCCACCGCGACCTCGACACCGAGCGCCTCGTACAACCTGAGGATCGTGCCCGTCTCGGTGGAGCGCGGGGTATCGTGGTTGCCGGCGATTACCACGATGGGTGAATCGGGTAGTCCGGCGCGCAGGCGCTGCAGCTGCTGAAAGCAGAACAGGATCGCCGAGTTGGTCGGGCGCACGGAGTGGAAGACGTCGCCCGCGAACAGGATCAAGTCGGGTCGTTCCGCCAGGATGTCATCCACGGCCAGCCGGAATGCTTCCGCAATGTCCGCTTCGCGCTGATTGCCCCCGCGCGGCGTCTGGCGGTCGTATTGGCGGAAGCCGAGGTGCAGGTCGGCCAGGTGCGCGAGCTTCACCGCGTCACTCGGCCTCGGCGAGCTGGAGCGAGGTCTGCTGCTTCAGCGACATCGTCATCGCGCCGACGTTGATCTTCATGGTCCCGCCCATGCTCGAGCGCACGTGCGCGCTGTGGACGAGCGAGTAGACCTGCTCGCCGGCGAGATGACCGGAGAGCTTCATGGTGACGTGCTGCCCCATCTGCGACAGCTCGATCGGATCCTCCGGCACGGTCGTCTCCACGGCGAACAACACCGACGTATCGGCGCCCGCCACCCGAATCTCCTTCACGGTGAGCCGCGTGCGCGACTTGATCGGCTGGCCCGGGCTCAGCCGTCCCAGGGGTAACTCATGCTCCGTGACCCACGTGTCGCCGACGCCCACCGGACCTTCCGGCAACGGGAACGCCATGGACTTGAGGCTCGAGGCCATCTGGTCGGTGACCGGTGACGGGGCGCCGGCTGGTCCGGTGAACGCGGCGCTGATCACGCGCATCCGGTCGTCGTAGACGAGGTTGCTCGTCATGCCGCGCATCCGATCGAGCGCCGGTTGCATGGCCCCCGTCCCCATCCCGGACGCCTCCATCGCTGTGGAGTCGAATGTCACCGTCACGGCGACGCCACCTTCGGCGCCCTGCGCTGGACCGACCACGGTCTGGGTATAGAACAGCCGCATGCGGAACGCCTGCTCCCCGAGCGCACCCATCGGACCGCCTTCGACGCTCATCGTGTTTTGTTGATCCAGGGCGTAGTGGTACGCCGTGCCGGCCCGCGGGTGGTAGCGCAGCGTGACCTTGGGGCCGCCCGAGCCGCCGCGGCACGCGCCGAGGGCGAGCAGCCCGGTCGCGGTGAGCCTGAACGCGCGGACAGTCATCGAAAGCTCCTCCGGTCAGTAAGGTTCATCGGAGATTGGGCTGAGCGGCGGTACGCTCTGGCGCTCGAGGGGGGAGCCGGGGGCCATGGCGGGAGCCACGCGGCGGCCGAGTTCCTTCTTGAAGTTCGCGAACGCGTCCTGGGGCCGCGCCTGGCGGGTGTGGGCCAGCGCGCGGCGCACGTCCTCCTCCCGGCGGTCAGCGATCAGGTCCTTGACCGCGTTCGGCCGCACCCGGCGGTCGAGCTTCACGAGCTGCCGCACCACCGCCTCGTCGAACGACAGGTCCGCCGCGGGCGGAAACCGTTCCACCCCGTCTCTGCCGCGCAGCGCCGCGGGTCGGGGGAAGCGTACGAAGATCGGCTGTGTGAAGTGGGGGTGGCGCACCATCAGCTCGCCGACGGGCAACGTCGCGAGCTTGATCTTGGTGGCGGGCGACAGCACCTGGTAGCCGGGCGTTGCGAGCTCGTCCGAGTCCATGCGGCCGAACACGATCGTCCCGGCGTTCCCCACGACGCGCCGGTGCACCTGCGAGCGGAATTGCTCCGCGCCGAACAGCACGAGCCCGAGGTACCGCCCCCGCTCCGAGATATCGAGCAGCATTTTCTTCACGTACGTCTCGGGCCCATCGCCCGGCGCATACTTGTTCAGCTCGTCCACGAACACGACGACGGCCTCGACGCCCAGGTCCCGGCGCTCGAGGTGCTCGCGCAGCTTCGACACGACGCGCGCGAACACGAGGTCCTGGCCCAGCGGGTCGACGTTCGCGACGTCCACCACGTACACCGCGCGGTCCTCGAAGCGGCCCCATGGAAGATCGTTCGACGGCCCATCGTCGGCCACGAGACCCTTGCACCGCGTCGAGATGTTCGACAGGCGGTTGCGGACCTTGCGAATGGTCGCGATGTGGTGCGTGCGCCACGTGTCGCTTCGGCTGGCGAGCTCCAGGCCGTCGAAGATCGATCGGAACAGCCGCTCCAGATCGGCGAACGTCACGACACGATGCGCGCCACCGAAGCCGTCGTCGAACTCCCGATCAACCACGCGATCGGAGAGGAAGTCGATGAACGCGTCGGCCTTGGCATCGATGTCGTCGCGATTCAGCAGCACCTCGGCGTAGTCAAGCACTTCGCGCAACCCCCACACGAGCGGCTCCACGTCCCCCACCAGGTCCGGGTGCGTCCGCAACGTGTTCAGGTTGACGCCGTCCGCCTTGAAGGGCGCGTAATAGCATACGCGCTCGAACGGGTGCGCCCCGACGCCGAGTCGCTCGTAGCGGCGGCGGTCCTCGTCGTCGAGGGTTCCGGGTCGATCCAGGAAGCACAGATCCGGTCCCTTCACGTTGAAGCACACCGCGGCGACGCGACCCCTGTGGGCGGGGAAATGCTGAAAGATCGAGGAGAGCAGGAACTCGACCGCGCTCGTTTTGGTCGCGAGTCCCGACACCCCGGAGATGTTCAGATGCGCGGCCTCCGGGCCGAGCAGAAAGTCCGCGTCCAGGTACACGGGCGCTTCGAGGCCGCCCGATGTGTAGAGGCCCACGGGGATGGCCGTGGGTTGAGCCCCCCCCCTCCCAAGGTACGCGTCCATGCGGAGCGCCTGCGCCACGTCCGCGTCGGTCGCGACGTGGACGTCGCCCAGTGGGACCGGTTGCAGCGGCTCTGCGGGAATCTGGCGCAGCACTGCCGCGGTCCAGAGGCGAATCTCCTGTCGCGCCGTCGGGTTCTCGGCTGCCCGCGCGGGGTCTCCTTCGGCGCCCACGACATCGTGCAGCGGTGTAACGAGGTCGGAGTAAGCGAAGGCGTCGGTTACGACCCCGTAGACGACGCGCCCGGACACCTGAGCCCCGCCACCTGACCCCTCGACCCTGACGATCGCTCCAATCCCGATGCTCGTCTCCGTCGCCGTCCAGAAGTGGAATTGGTGCGGCGTCGCGGGCTTTTGCTCGGTGGCAACCACGCGACCGACGGGAGGAGGGGGGAGGACGGGCGAGGGATCGCGTCGTTCGATCACGATCCGGTCCTCGGCAGCGGTGAGGGGAGGGAGGGGGGGGGAGGCGCGAGCAGCTCTCGCGGGGTGCGTGCCCTCAAATAGGTCTCCACGTCATGGATAGGATAAAGTAACCGATCCCAGCGCCGGTCGGGGGTGGCGAGCGGGGCGCGCTCGTCCATGAGCCAGGCCGAGACACGGGACGCGAGGGCGATGGTGTCGGCGTGGGCCCGTGCCTCGACGCGCAGCAGCCCGTAGAGCAGGTCCTTGCCCTCCCAGGGCCAGAGCCGCAGGTACCAGGAGTGGATGTCGCGCCGGGCGCCGCGCGTCCTCGGCCGGAAGACGCTCGTGCGGTGACTTACCGGGAGCGTGAGCGCGCGTTCGAGCTCGGGGCCTTCGAAGTACTGCGCGCCGTGGCTCTTCACCACGCCGAGCGTCCGGGGGTGCGCGGACAGCGCGGCCGAATCGGACAGCACACCGTCCACGACCAGCCACTCCTCGGCGCTCATGGCGGCCGCGTGGCGCTCGGCCAACCGGCGCTCGAGCGCGGCGCGCGCCGCCTGCATGGCGACTCGCGCGGCCGGTAACGCGCGCGCGGGGAGCCCGGCGTCCTCCGCAGGGATCTCGACCACGCGAACCTCCGTCCCCTCGAGCGCCCGCCGCACGGCGTCGGGCAACCGGTCGAGCCGCGTGATCGCCAGCTCTTCCGTCTGCTCGGCGACGGTGCGGAGGCGGCGATCGCCTCCGCGCCGCCGCACGGCGGCCGCGACGTACGCCTCCACGATCGGCGTAACCCCGGCGTAGCCGGCGACCCGCCAGTGTTCGATTCCGTCCAGAAAGGCGACGGCCGCCGGCGCGAGCGGGCGCACGCCCACCAGGGGGTGGATTCGGAGCTCGGGGTCTTCCACGAGGTCGGCGCCGGTGAACTCCTCGACGTCCGTGCGGCCGAGGCTCGCCTCGGGGACGGAGGAGGCCGGCACCACTCCGGCGGCGAGGATCGCGTCGACCCAAGAGCGCGACACGATCAGCGGGTTCGCAGCGCCCAGCCCAGGTAGGTGACGCTCAGCTCGTCCGTGAGCACCCGCCGACCGGTCCCCACCTTCCCCCCTTCCCCCCCATCGCGCGCGCGCGCCACGCCTTTCATCTCCTGTACGACCATGTCGTTTCCGGCGAGTTTCTCCGTCAACTCGGCGGGAGTGATGAACCGCACGAAATCGTGGAACCCCTCGGGCATCGTGTGCTGCACGTACTCCTCTTCCCAGACGATCTGCAGGAAGCCGGCGATCGTGCGGCTGTGCGTGAGGAAGCCGAACCCGCCCCCCGGCGCCAGCACGCGGGCAATCCCCGCGATGGTGCCGTCGAGGTCGTCGACGTGCTCCAGCACGTCCACCGCGAACACGAGGTCGAAGGGTTCAGCGAAGCTGCCGGACGCCAAGTCTTCGGCGGTCGCCAGCCGATAGTCGATGGCGAGTCCGGATCGCTTGGCGTGCGTTCGCGCCTCGGCCAGCGATTTCTCCGACGGGTCGATGCCCGTGACGGCGGCACCCTCGGCGGCGAGCGTCTCGGCGAGGATGCCGCCGCCGCATCCGATGTCGAGCGCGCGCTTGCCACCGAACCCGCCGAACACGTGGCGGAAGTATTCCACGCGGACGGCGTTCAAGTCGTGGAGCCCCGCGAACGGCCCCGCGTCGCTCCACCAGACGCCCGGCACGCGCTCCACGAGGCGCTCGTATTTCTCGGGCTCCGGGAGCCCGCCGAGGCGGGGGAGAGGGTCGGGCACGCGAGAAATCTAAGGCGTTGGTGCAGGCGCAGTCCCCACCCCGCGAGGGAGGTGCGGGTAGTGTCGAGGGTCAGATTGGGTGCGTCGGGGCGCTGGCCCTAACTTCCACCAACCTCCACCGTCCTCCCGCTCAGGCGGTCGCTTCCACGTTCGGGAACGGGGGCACGTCCAGGAACCAGAGTCCCGCAAGCCGTGAGCTCTTATCGACTTCCACCAGGAGCAGGTCCCCCACGCGAACGACGGTCGCGGGGCGCGGCCGGCCGACCCGGATGTGGAGCAGGGACTCGGTCTGGTTCTTTTCCACGGTGAGCGCCGTGTCGACTTCCACGGCGGCGACGCCCGCCTGGGACTTGCGGCTCGGGAAGACCACCCGACCGTCCTTGGCCGCCTCGGGCACCGCGAGGTCGTCGCGCGTCCGGATGTCGTCCGGCCACGTCACGACGTCCACCCCTCGCATGGCCCCGCCCGCGACGTCGATCACCACGAACGAGCCATCGCTGCCCTCGAGATCCACGGTACCGTTGAGGCCGGTCGACTTCCCGGAGCCCTTGCACGCCACGGGGAGGATGTCGGTCTCGGGGTCCCACCGGTAGCTGACCTTGGGCAACTTGCCTTGAAGTGGGGCGATCCGTGCCTCGAAGTGCATCGGGAACACCACCTTCCAGCGTCCGCGAGGGGCGGGTAATATAGGCCGCACTTACTAGAGGGGCTAGGACGATGGAGCGGCGGGAGTTTGTCACGGTAGCGGGGGCGGTGGCGGCACCATTGTTAACGCGGAACGCGGAAGTCGGAACGCGGAGCAGAGGCCCGGACGATCTGTTCCGCGTTCCACGTTCCACGTTCCGAGTTGACCCCTCCCTGCCTCCGGAGGTGTTCCAGCGTCGTCTCCAGCGCGCGCAGGCCGAGCTCAAGGCCCGGAAGCTCGACCTCTTGATCGCCACGCCGAGCACCAACTTCGAGTACCTCACGAGCTACAACCCGGGCCGCAGCGAGCGCCTCATCGCCCTGCTCCTCCCGGTGGACGGCACGCCCGCCGTGGTCTGTCCCTCGTTCGAAGTCGAGCGCATGCGGCGCCACAGCGTCATCGCCGATTTGCGCGGCTGGGAGGAGCAAGGGGATCCGTTCGCCGTGGTGCGCGAGACGGTGCGACGACTCGGCACAGGATCGAGTGGCGGGACCAAGGGTACGCTCGCCCTCGAATCATCGACTGCTTATGACACGTCGCTGCGGCTCGCGGCCGCGCTTCCGGGCTGGAAGCTCGTGGACGCCGCGCCCGTGACAGAGCGCCTGCGGGTGATCAAGGCACCCGAAGAGATCGCGCTGCTGCGCCGGGCGATCGCGATCACCCAGGACGCGATGGCCGCGACGTTCGCCCAACTGGCGGTGGGCGCCAGTGAGCTCGAGGTCGCGCGCGTCCTGTCGCAGGAGATGCAGCGACGGGGGGCCCCTGGCGGCGGATTGGTGCAGTTCGGCCCGTCGAGCGCGCTCCCCCACGGCGGCCCGGCCGGTCCCACGCTCGAGCGCGAGACGGTCGTCCTGATCGACTGCGGCTGCCGCGTGGCCGGCTACACGTCGGACATCACCCGCACCATCTGGTTCGGAAGCTCGCCCTCCGCAGAGTTCCGCAAAGTGTTCAACGTGCTCCACGACGCCCAGACCGCCGCCATGGATCTGGGGCGCCCCGGCACCCCCTGTCAGCAGATGGATCGCGCCGCGCGGCAGGTGATCACCGCGGCCGGGTACGGATCCTTCTTCACTCACCGTCTCGGCCATGGACTGGGGATGGATGGTCACGAGCCCGCCTATCTGGTGGAGGGCAACATGACGCCGCTCGAGCCAGGCATGGTGTTCACGATCGAGCCCGGGATCTATCAGCTCGGGAAGTTCGGGGTCAGGATAGAAGATGATTGTGTCATGACGGACCGAGGCGTGGAAGTGCTCAGCCAGCGGGCGGCGAAGCTTTAGGGGGTCCCTAGTCTGAGAGTTTTCCCGCGAACCCGATGATCCGATCGAGAGCCTTCTGAATGTTGTCGGTCGAGGCGGCGTACGACAGCCGCACGTAGCGATCGTCGCCGAATGCCGCACCGGGCACGAGCGCAACGCCGGTTGTGGTGATCAGGCGCGTGCAGAACTCCGTCCCGCTGATCCCTCCAAGCGAATCCACCCGGAAGAAGAAGTAGAAGGCGCCCAGCGGCTCGACGAACTCCACACCAGGCAGCTCCTGGCGGAACCGCCCGACCACCACGTCACGCCGCTTGCGGAATTCCCCGACCATCCGGGTGACGTCCTGCTCGACGCGGTTATCGGAGAGCGCCGCCGCGGCGGCGAACTGCGCAGGGTGATTCGCACCAGTCGTGGTGTGCGACTGCAGCGCCGCCATCGCCTTGGCGATCGGGCCGGGCGCGAGCGCGAGCCCGATCCGCCACCCCGTCATTGCGTAGGCCTTGCTGACGCCGTAGATGATGACGACGCGCTCGAGCAATTCGTCCGGGAGATCGAGAAACGACGGTGCCGCCCCGGTCCCATAATGAATGCGGCGGTAGATCTCGTCCGCCACGACCCAGATCTTCCGGTCCCGCGCCCACATCGCGATCGCCTTGATCTCGGCGTTGGTGTAGACGGCGCCGGTGGGGTTGCACGGGGAACACAGGATCAGGCCCCGCGCCCCGGGCACCACTCGATCGAGATCCCGCACCGCTACCTTGAGGCTCCACTCGGCCTCCCCCGGCACCAGCACGGGCCGGGCACGCGACAGGTGCACGATCTGCGGATAGGACACCCATGCCGGCGCCGGGATCGCCACCACGTCGCCGGGACCGAACAACGAGAAGCACGCGTTGAAGAGCGATTGCTTGGAGCCGTTCGAGACGACGATGTTGTCCGCGTTCACCGGGCGACCGCCCGAGAGCAGCGAGAGGTGCTTGGCGGCGGCGGCCCGCAGCTCGAGAATCCCCTCGTTCGCCGGATAGTGGGTCTTGCCGTCCCGAATGGCGCGAACGCCTGAGTCCGAGGGGATCGCCGGCGTTGGGAAGTCGGGCTCGCCCGCCCCCAGGTCGATCACGTCCTCGCCCGCGGCCTTGCGCCGCTTCGCCTCCTGCGAGATGGCGATCGTCGCCGAGGTCTCGAGGTGGTGCAGGTTGGGAGAAAGACCGGAGCCGGAGCTCATGGGCGGGACGATAGCCGCCAATCGTCCTCTGGCGCAACCGTTCCCGCACTGTCCTTAAGGACAGTGCTGCGATGGCCCCACTCTTCAGGGTGGGAAAAGCGCGGCCGTTGCCTTCTGGCTCTCCGGGCCTTACCATCCCACCCGACCATTCGCCCTTTGACAACCGAGGATCGTGTGACGGTGGTGGACGCGAGGGCCGCGCTGGAGCGCGGCCGGCCGGTCGTGCTGATACGACCGCCTGCGGTACAGCAGGCTCGGGACCTGTGGGAGATCCTGTCTATTCCTTCCCAGGCAGGCCCGACCGCGCTCATTGTCACCGTGCCCGACGGCACCGCGGCCGAATGGGCGGCCGCCGCGCCGGCCGGCCTGCGGGTTCACGCGGTCACCGGCTTCGCCCGCACGAGTCGCGTTCTCACGGATCAGCCTCCTCAAGTCCTCGCGGGGGCCGTCAAAGACCTCGCGACCCTGGTCGAGCGGTCTGCCCTCAAGGTCGAGCTGATCACGAGCGTGGTGCTCGCGTGGCCCGAGGCTCTCGTTTCCGGCGCCGCGGCGGCGCCCCTCGACACCCTGCTCGGCGAGGCCCGGGACGCCCACCGCATCATCCTCAGCTGGAACCCCACGCTGCTCGGCGACTTCCTGGAGCGGCATGCCCGGCGCGCCCTGGTCATTGGCTCGCTGCCTGTGGACGAGAATGCGCGCCCCCTCCCGCCCGTCTGCCGAGCGCGTTACGCGATCGTTCCGTCGTTCCGTCGCTCAATTGCCGCGCGGGAGGCCCTCGACCTGCTCAACGCCGATGTGGCGCTGTGCACCGACCTTCCGACGCGCGATGAGCTGGCGGCGCTCGCGCGCCTCGGCAAGGGGGAGCCCGTGGTCCTCATTTCAGCCTCACAGCTCCCGTATCTGCGCTCGATCGCCACGCTCACTCCCCTGGCGCTGCCGTCCGGCGCAGACCGGGCGCTCGACCGTGCCGAAGTGCTCCGCGAGCGCATCACCCGGCGGCTCACGACAGGCGAGGTGGACGCCGAGCTCGCGCTGCTCGGTCCGTTGTTCGAGCGGTTCGATCCGGCGGAGGTTGCGGGGGCGGTGCTCGCAATTCAGAGGGAGGACGGATGGGGGAAGGGGGACGAGGCCCTTCCGCCCGTCCCGACCGACTCCGCGCGCGTCAAGGTTTTCGTGAACGTTGGGAAAAAGGATCACGTCACTGCGAAAGATCTGGTGGGAGCGATGATCCGCGAGGTGGGCGTGGCAAAGGGAGACATCGGCCGGATCGAAGTGCGCGAGACGTTCAGTCTCGTCGAGGTGGCGTCGGGAATCGCCGAACGAGCGGTGCGCGGACTGCCGGGCGTCACGATCCGCGGCAAGCGAGTGGCTGCGCGGCTGGACCGCGATCGGTAGGGCTGGAACGACCGTGAGCCGGGCGCGGTACAACGCCCGTGACGTCCGAAGCCACACGCATCCAGCCGTTTCTCTTAACCGGCTACCACGGCAAGCCGACGCAGGGCAAGGTCACGATCCAGACGTTCGACCGCGAGCAGCGCATCCGCCGCGCGGTGACGGGGCTCGGCAAATGGTGGGGCGTCGCCGTGGTCACCGTCTTCATCCCGGTGGCGCACTTTGTCCTCGTGCCCTCGTTCCTGGCGTACGGCGGGTGGCAGTTCTTTCAACGGCTGGGCACGACCGAGGTCGCCACCGACGCCCGCGGGACGTGCCCCGATTGCGGCGCCGACCAAGTGCTCGAGCTCGCGGCGCGGTGGCGCGTGCCGCAGCCGGTGACGTGCCGCCAGTGCCACCGCGGGCTGCGGCTGTCCCTTCCCTCCTGACCTCCGTCGGCGCGGAGTGGCTATGAAACGCCAACGGGCCGTCCAGCGGGACGGCCCGTGAACAGCGGCCACCGTTGCCCTACTTCTTGTTTACCACTTGCTTCAGCTGCTTGCCGGCCCGGAAGGCGGGGGCGATCGACGCCTTGATCTGAATCACGCCGCCCGTCTTGGGATTGCGCCCCATGCGCGCGGCACGCTTGCGGGCTTCGAAGTTTCCGAAGCCGGTAATCTGAACTTTCGCGCCCTTCTTGAGCTCACCGGCGATGATTCCCTTGTCGTCGAACAGGGCTTCGATCGCCCGGCCGGCGTCGGCCTTGGACATCTTGGTCCGCATGGCCAATGCTGCGGTCAGCTCGGCTTTGTTCACGGCGTCTCCTTGTGAGGGTCTAGGGTAGTGAAAACCCTTGGAAACACGCCCGTTTCGCGGGGGGACATCCGAAAACCCGCATAAAACCGCCACAATATGGGGGTATCCCCCGGAAATCTGCAAGATTCGGCCACTTTCTGGCCCCCCCCCGGCACCGGCCGAGGCTCATTCCCCCATCCTCCGAGAACGCCTGCTCGAGCCGGAACGAGGTGGGCGTGATGTCCGAAAAAATGAATCGGACAAAAGATGGCTTGGCCATTGATCGTCCCCTGATACTCGACCCACGACGTGGAGTGGGTAATCTTCCTTGACCGAGCCCACCCCCCCAACTACCCTTCCCCGCGCGTAAAAAAGGTGCCGGGTGTCGGGTGCCAGGTCCCCGCCCCCCCCTCCCTGACACCCGACACCCGACAGCGACACCTCTCATGTTCCACGGCACCCGCCCCGGTTGGATCGAAGTCATTGCCGGCGTGATGTTTTCGGGAAAAAGCGAAGAGCTGGTCCGGCGCGTCCGGCGGGCCGTGATCGCTCGCAAGCGCGTCCAGGTCTTCAAGTCGCATCTCGACGCCCGCTACGCCGGGCTTTACTCAGTCAGCACGCACGATGGCGGCACAGTCGAAGCGGAGCCCGTCGACTCGGCCGACGCAGCGGCGCGCGCCGTCCGCCCCGACACCGAGGTCGTCGCGGTCGATGAGGTGCAATTCCTGGACGACGGCATCGTGGCGGCGGCGAACGTCCTGGCCGATCGGGGCGTCCGGGTGGTCCTCGCGGGAATCGATATGGACTTCCGCGGGCGTCCGTTCGGTCCGATGCCCACGCTGCTCGCGATCGCCGAGATCGTCGACAAGCTGCAGGCGATCTGTGTCGTGTGCGGCGGTCCGGCGAGCCGCAACCAGCGGCTCGTGAACGGGCGGCCCGCGCTGTGGGACAGCCCGACGATCATGGTGGGGGGGCAGGAGTCGTACGAGGCGCGGTGCCGGCATTGCCACAAGGTGCCGAGGGCGGATGAAGATCAACAGGCACTTCTGTAGGTGCGGGGTGCACTGGCCGCCGTGCTGAACATCGGCCTCACGGGCAACATCGCTGCCGGGAAGACTACCGTCGTCAATCTGTTCCGCCGGTGGGGCGCCACGATCATCGACGCGGACGCCCTCGCTCACGAAGCCCAGGCACCCGGCGGCGAGGTGCTCGCGGCGATCGCGAACCGGTTCGGCGCGGACGTCCTGGCGTCCGACGGCTCGCTCGATCGGGCGGCGCTCCGCGGCAAGGTCATGGGCGACCAGGCGGCGCTCGACGCGCTCAACCAGATCGTCCACCCGGCGGTGCGCCGGCGTCGCGAGGAGCTGCTCCGCGCCGCGCGCGAGAACGGCGACTTGCTGGTGGTGAACGACATCCCGCTGCTCTTCGAGGTGCTCGACCCGGCACAGTTCGACGCCCTCGTCCTGGTGGACGCCAACACCGCGCTGCGGCGCACGCGGCTCCGCGCGATGCGCGGCCTCGCGAACGAAGAAGCGGACCGCATGATCGCGGCGCAGATGCCCGCCGAGCGCAAGCGCTCGAGGAGCGACTTCGTGATCGAGAACGACGGCTCGCTCGCGGAGCTCGAGCGGCAGGCCCGGGCGGCGTTCGACGAGCTGCGCCGGCGGGCGGTGGTGGCCGCGCTCGGTCGCCCGGCGCGCTCGCTGCTGCTCGCGGCCGCGCAGGCGCGCGAGCAACGCACGCTCAACCCGATCGCGGCGCGTTACGCCGATGCCGGGGTGGCGATCAGCCGCGTGTCGGGCAGCGCGGCGGCAATCGAGAAGGCGTTGAGTCGTGGCGCGCCTCCCGACGCGATCGTCGCGACGGCGGCAGCCGCGTCCGCGGCGGAGCAGGCGTGGGAGCGAGCGGGCCGACCCGGCGTGCTGGCGGCGCTCTCGGCGGACCCCGACCCCGTCGCGGTGCGCCTCGACCTTCGCCCCTGGGGCGGCGACCGATTGCGCCTGGTCGAGCCGGGCGCCGCTGGCCTGGCGCCGCGGGCCGACCTGTTTCCATCTGCCAACCCGTTGCCTTGACAGAGGTTTGGTGCGCCGGTAACCTTCGCCCCGACCTCGCGTCACTACGTCCCGGAGCCCGACCCTGCATGGCGAATATCCCGACCGATCTGCGCTACACCGCGGAGCACGAGTACGTGAAGCAGACCGGCGACACCGCCATCGTGCAGGTGGGGATCACCGATTACGCGCAGGGCGAGCTGGGCGACGTGGTCTACGTCGACCTGCCCAAAGTCGGTGCCGCGCTGCAGCGCGGCGCTGCGTTCGGGACGATCGAGGCCGTCAAGGCCGTATCGGAGCTGTACGCCCCCGCCTCCGGTACCGTGACCGAGGTGAATCAGGCGCTCGAAGGCGATCCAGCCCTAGTCAACCGTGACCCCTACGGGGCGGGCTGGATGATCAAGCTGCGGGTGAAGAGCCCCCCCGAGCTCGACGCGCTCCTGAGTAGCGACGCGTACAAGAAGAAAATCGGACAGTAGCGCCGGATGGTGACGATCACGTTTCACGGCCACGCCTGCTTCACGCTCGAAGCCGACGGCCGGCGTGTGATCATCGACCCGTTCCTCACAGGCAATCCCGCGGCCGACATCCCGGTCGACCGCCTCCCGAAGGTCGACGCGGTGCTGCTCTCGCACGGCCACGGCGATCACCTGGGGGATGCAATCCCGATCGCCAAGCGGGATGGAGCCACGGTCGTCGCCACGTTCGAGCTGGCGGCGTTCTGTGCGTCGCAGGGCGCGGCGTCCCACGCCATGCACATCGGCGGCGGCCACCGCTTCCCGTTCGGGCACGTGAAGCTCGTGCCGGCATTCCACGGCGGCCGGGTGGAAGGCGACACCGCGGGCCAGTTCACGACCAGCCCCTGCGGTCTGGTGGTGACCATCGGCGGAAAGTCCGTGTACCATTGCGGCGACACGGCACTCACCCTCGAGATGCAGCTGCTCTCGGGACGCGTGGACACGATGCTCGTGCCGATCGGCGACAACTATACCATGGGCATCGAGGACGCGGTCCGCGCGGTGGAGTTCGTACGGCCCCGGACCGTGATTCCCATGCACTACAACACGTTCGACGTGATCAGGGCCGACCCGGGGCAATTCAAGCGGCAGGTGGGAGACCGCGCCCAGGTCGTGGTGCTCGCGCCGGGCCAAACGCACACATTCTCCTGACCATGCCGACCGTACGCGCTTCCCTCGCCCCCGCCGATCGCTTCGTGACCCGCCACATCGGGCCCAGTCCCGACGAGACGCGGGGCATGCTGGCCACGCTGGGATATGACTCGCTCGACGCCTTCGTCGACGCCGTGGTTCCCAAGGACATCCGGCTCGGCCGCCCGCTGGCGTTGCCGCCGGGGCGAACGGAGCGCGAAGTGCTGCAGGCGCTGCGCGGGCTCGCGGCGCAGAACCAGCTGTATCGCTCGTACATCGGGATGGGATACCACCACTCGTTCACGCCGCAGGTCATCCAGCGCAACATCGTGGAGAACCCCGGTTGGTACACGGCGTACACGCCGTACCAACCGGAGGTCGCGCAGGGCCGGCTCGAGGCACTGCTCAACTTCCAGACGATGGTCGCCGACCTCACCGCCCTGCCGATCGCCAACGCCTCTCTCCTCGATGAAGCCACCGCCGCCGCCGAAGCGATGCACCTGACCGAAGCAGTGGCGAACGTGCCCGCGGGCACGACGCCGATGTTCATGATCGCAGAGGGATGCCACCCGCAGACGATCGCGGTCGTGCGGACCCGTGCGGAGGCGCGCGGCGTGCAGACGGTGATGGCGGACCCCGGAAGCTTCGAGTTCAGGCCCGGCGTCATCGGCGCGCTGCTCCAGTATCCCACCACCGAAGGCAAGATCGAAGACTACCGTGCGTGCTGCGACCGGGCGCATGCTGTCGGCGCGCTCGTCACGGTGGCCACGGACCTGCTCGCCCTCACCCTGCTGACGCCTCCGGGCGAGTGGGGCGCGGACATCGCGGTCGGGAACTCCCAGCGGTTCGGCGTGCCCATGGGGTACGGCGGCCCGCACGCGGCGTTCTTCGCCACGCGCGAGGCCCACCGGCGTCACGTCCCGGGCCGCATCATCGGCGTGTCGCGCGACGCCGCCGGCCGCCCCGCGCTCCGCATGGCGCTGCAGACGCGCGAGCAGCACATCCGCCGCGAGAAAGCGACCAGCAACATCTGCACCGCGCAGGTCCTGCTCGCCGTGATGGCGAGCATGTACGCGGTATATCACGGCCCCGAGGGGCTGCGACGCATCGCCGAGCGGGTGCACACGCTCGCCGTGCTGCTGGCGCAGGCGCTTACGCGCCTCGGCTACCGCGTGGTGCATACGTCGTTCTTCGATACGCTGGGCGTGGACGTCGAGGCGTGGGCCCTGCCGCGCCTGCTCGATGCGGCGCGCGCGCGGCGCATCAACCTGCGAGTCATCTCGCCCACGCGCGTGGGCGTCGCGCTGGACGAAGGCACCACGCTCGGCGACCTTGCGGACCTGGTCACCGCGTTCTCGCTCAACGAGGTGCTGCCCTTCATGGTCGAGGACCTGGGTGCCAAGGCCGATCCCTCGATCCCGACGGCCCTGCACCGCACGTCATCCTACCTGACGCATCCTGTGTTTCATCGGTACCGCTCCGAGACCGAGATGCTCCGCTATATCAAGCGGCTCGAAGCGCGCGACCTGTCCCTTACCTCCGCCATGATTCCCCTTGGGTCGTGCACCATGAAGCTGAACGCCACGACCGAGATGGTCCCGCTGTCGTGGCGTGAGTTCAACCGGCTGCATCCGTTCGCGCCGCGAGAGCAAGCCACCGGGTACCGCACGCTGTTCCGCCAGCTCGAGGACATGCTTGCAGAAATCACCGGCTTCCCGAAGGTCTCGTTGCAGCCGAACTCGGGCGCGCAGGGTGAGTTCACCGGGCTGCTCGTGATCAAGGCGTATCACCGCTCTCGCGGGGAGGGCCACCGGACCACGTGCCTGATCCCGAACTCGGCGCACGGCACCAATCCCGCGAGCGCCGTGATGGCCGGCCTGCGAGTCGTGCCCGTCCAGTCGGACGCCCGCGGCAACATCGACGTCGCGGACCTTCGGGCCAAAGCCGTCGAGTACAAGGACACGCTCGCGGCATTGATGGTGACCTATCCGTCGACGCATGGCGTGTTCGAGACCTCCATCCGCCAAATTTGCGAGATCATTCACGCGCACGGCGGACAGGTGTACATGGACGGTGCCAACATGAACGCGCAGGTGGGGTTGGTCCGGCCGGCCGACATCGGAGCGGACGTGTGCCACCTGAACCTCCACAAGACGTTTTGCATCCCACACGGGGGCGGCGGCCCGGGGATGGGGCCGATCTGCGTGGCGGAGCACCTGGGGCCGTTCCTGCCGGACCATCCGGTGGTGCCGTTGCGCCAGCAGCAGCCGTGCGGCACTGTCGCGGCCGCGCCGTGGGGCAGCGCGTGGATCCTGCCGATCTCCTGGGCATACGTCGCGTTGATGGGACGCGAAGGATTGGTGGAGGCCACCAAGATGGCGATCCTCAACGCCAACTACGTGGCGCGTCGCCTCGCCAAGGACTATCCGCCGCTCTATACCGGACAGAACGGCCTCGTCGCGCACGAGTGCATCATCGATTGCCGGCCGTTCAAAGCATCGGCGGGGATCGAGGTCGAAGACATCGCCAAGCGCATCATCGATTACGGCTTCCATCCGCCGACCGTCTCGTTCCCGGTCGCCGGTACTCTGATGATCGAGCCGACCGAGAGCGAGTCGAAGGAAGAGCTGGACCGCTTCTGCGACGCGCTGATCGCGATCCGGCAGGAGATCCGCGAAGTCGAACAGGGGACTCAGCCGCGCGGCAACAACCTGCTCACGAACGCCCCCCATACGCTGGAGGACGTGATCGCGGATACCTGGGACCGCCCGTACCCCCGCGAGCGCGCCGCCTTCCCGGCCGTGTGGACCCGGGCGCACAAGGTGTGGCCGTCGGTGAGCCGCGTCGACGGCGCGTACGGGGACCGGAATCTCGTGTGCGTCTGTCCGCCGATGGAGGCGTATGCGCTTGCGGCTGATTGAGGCGGACGGTCTGTCCTGGAAACTCCTCCTCGAACCGCATGGCCGCTCCGGCGCCGAGAACATGGCCCTCGACGCGGCGCTGCTCGACCGCGCCGACTGCATGGGAGAGGCCTTCCTGCGGCTGTACCGGTTCGACCCGCCGTGCCTGTCATTGGGTCGCAACGAGCCGACCGCGCGCTACGATCGCAGCGCGATCGCCCGGCTGGCCCTGGACGTGGTGCGGCGGCCGACGGGCGGCTGCGCCGTGTGGCACGAGCACGAGGTCACCTATGCGGTCGCGGCCCCGATTGCGACATTCGGCGGCCTGCGCGAAGCCTACCGTGCGATTCACACCCGGCTCTCCGCGGCCCTCCAGTCGCTGGGTGTCGATGCGACGCTCGCCCTCGCCCGCCCTCGCCTGCCCTCCCCCGCCTTCCACCGCCCGGGTCCCTGCTTTGCGACTCCGGTCGGCGGCGAGGTACTCGTCGCCGGTCGCAAGCTGGTGGGTTCGGCGCAGGTCCGGAAGCGGAACGCATTCTTGCAGCACGGGTCGATTCTGCTCGACGGCTCGCAGGAGATCGTGAGCCTGGTCAGTCGTGGGTCGTCCGTCGTCAGTCGCGAAACGACGCTGTCGAGCGAATTGCGACGACACGTGAGTTTCGACGAAGTCGCGGACGCAATCGTCGCGGCGTGGGACGCTGGGGCGACCTCCACCCCCTCGTTGTTGGACCTGGCGCCGCTGGCCGCGGCGGTGAAATCTTAGGCGCCATGCCGACGCCCCGCACGCGACTGTCCGACCGCCGAATCGCCACGCTCGCGTTGGCCGCCCTCGCGTGGCTCACGGCGTGCGAGCGGCCCGTCGGCTGCACTGGCGACTACTGCGGCACGCTGGTGATCGCCACCGCGGGGGAGCCGGATATCCTGCTGCCGGTCGTGAGCGAGTTCTCGGTGACGCGCGACGTGGCCGATCGGCTGTTTCTCAAGCTCGCGGACGTGGGGCCCTCGGGGAACACGAGCGGCGACGAGGACTTTCAGCCCCAGCTGGCGGAACGGTGGGAGTGGGACGCCCCGACCACGCTCGTGTTTCACCTCGATCCGCGGGCCCGGTGGCAAGATGGCCAGCCGGTCACCGCGGCGGACGTGGCGTTCACGTACGACGCCTACACGGACACGCTCGTCAACTCGCCGTTCCGGCCGTCACTTCGCCAGATAGCGGCCGTGACGACACGGGACTCGCTCACGGTGGTGTTCCGGTTCCGGCAGCGCTATCCCGAGATGTTTTACGACGCGGTGTACCACCTGCGGATTCTGCCCGCCCATCTGCTGCGCGAGCTGCCGCGGACGCAGTGGCACAGCGCACCATTCGGGCGCGCACCGGTCGGGGACGGGCCCTACCGGTTCGTCGCCTGGAAGGCGGGCGAGAGCATCGAGATCGCCGCGGATTCCACGTTCTTTCGCGGGCGCCCGCACATCCGCCGCGTCATCTGGCGCTTCACGCCGGACCAGACGGTCGCCGTGACGCAGCTGATCGCGGGAGACGCGGACGCGGTCGAGGTGCTCGTCTCGCCCGACAACGTGCAGCGTGCCTGCGCCGAGCCCCAGCTCGCCTGTTATCCCTACAAGGGGGCGGCGTACGGATACGTGGCGTTCAACCTCGCGGCCCAGGGCGACACATCCAAACCGCACCCGCTGTTCGGTGACCGCGACCTGCGGCGCGCGCTCGTCATGGCCACGGACCGCGAACGCCTGCTGCACAATGTGTTCGGCGACCTGGCCAAGGTTCCGCCCGGTCCGATGCCGCAGTTGTGGTGGATCTGGGACCCGGAGATCCGGGGACTGCCGGACGACAGCGGCCAGGCGGCCCGACTCCTCACGCGCAGCGGCTGGATCGATTCGGACGGCGACGGAATCCGGGACAAGGACGGCCATCCGCTTTCATTCCGCTTGCTGGTTCCGACCACCAGCGCGGTTCGCCGCACCTACGCACGGCTGCTGCAGGAGCAGTTCCGAACCGCCGGCGTGGACGTGCAGATCGACGAGGTCGATTTCAGCGTGTTCACCGAGCGCGCCCGCACGGGCCGATTCGACGCCCTCATTGCCGTGTGGAACTCGGACCCGACGCCCTCGTCGGGGTTCACCCAGACGTGGACCCGCGGAGGCTTCGGGCGCTCCAATTACGGCCGGTACGACAATCCGGACGTGGACCGGCTCGTGGACCAGGCGGTCGTTTCGGCGGGGAGCCGCGATCAGGCGCGACGCGCCTGGCGCGCGGCCATCGAGACCCTGAACCGCGACGCACCCGGAATCATGCTCTTTGCCACGTCCAACGTGGCCGCCTTTCACAAACGGTTTGCGGATGTGACGATCCGGCCCGATTCCTGGCTCGCACAACTCGCCACCTGGCGCGTCCCCGCTGATCGACTGACGGATCGAGACCGCGTGGAGCACTAGGTGGCGACGTGGTTGGTACGGCGCCTCGCAGCGTCGATCGCCATCGTGTTCGCGGTCGTCACCATCACGTTCTTCGTCATTCACGCGGCGCCGGGATCGCCGTTTCTCCCCGCAGAGAGCCAGCATCTGACGCCCGAGACACTCAGGCGCCTCAGCACCGAATTCGGACTCGACCGGTCGCTGCCCGAGCAGTACCTGCTGTTCCTCCGGAACGTCGTGCGAGGCAACCTGGGCCAGTCGTTCGCGCTGCGCCGCCCCGTGGCCGACGCGCTGGCCGACGCGATCCCCAACACCTTCACCCTCGCGCTCGCAGCCCTGATCATCGACTTCGCGCTCGGTCTCGCGCTCGGCATCTATCAGGCGGTGCGAGCCGGCCGGGTCGGCGATGTCGTGTCGGGGAACGGGGCGCTCCTCGTCAACTCGATGCCGGTCTTCTGGCTCGGGCTCGTGTTGTTGCTGGTGTTCGGTCAGTGGCTGCGGTGGGCCCCCGTGGGCGGGCTCAGCAACCCCGTCCTGTGTCCCCGGCTCGACTCGCCGGCCTGCGGGCTCGACTTCCTCTGGCACCTCACCCTGCCGGCCCTCACGCTCGGGCTCGTGGGCGCAGCCAGCACGGCGCGCTACCAGCGCGCGGCGATGCTCGAGGTCATCCGTCAGGATTTCGTGCGGACCGCTCGCGCCAAGGGGCTGCGGGAACGACGGGTGCTGCTGGTCCACGCCCTCAGGAACGCCTTGCTGCCGGTCATCACGCTCTTCGGGTTGGCCTTTCCGTTTCTGTTCACCGGCGCGGTCCTGGTCGAGACGGTATTCGCCTGGCCCGGCATGGGACGGCTCGCCGTGAACGCCATCTTCCAACGCGATTACCCCGTGGTGACCGGCGCCGCGCTGCTCACGAGTGCGATGGTGGTCCTGGGGAACTTGATCGCGGACGTGCTGTACGCCGTGGCCGATCCGCGCATCCGAGTACGGAGTGAGACGGCGTGAACGTCGGCAATTGGCTCGCGCTCGGCGGGGCCGCGATCGTCGCGCTGGCCGCGGTCGCGGCACTGCGGCGCCGCATCACGGCCACGGCGTCCGGGCGACGCTTCTTTCGGCACCCGACGGCGGTGCCGGGCCTCTTCGTGCTCGCCTTTTTCGTGACGATCGCCATCGCCGCGCCCGTTGTCGCACCGTACCCACCGTACTTTCAGATCGACATCACCAACCCGGATCTGCCGCCCTCCACGCAGTTCCTGCTCGGCACCGACCCGTACAGCCGCGATGTGTGGAGTCGGCTGGTGTACGGAGCGCGCGTGTCCCTTGGGATCGGCGCGGTGGCCATGCTCGTCGCGGCGACGATCGGCACCGCGGTGGGCGCGGTCGCGGGATATTTCCGCCGCTGGGTGGACACGGCGCTCATGCGGCTCGTGGACGTCGGTCTCGCGATGCCGCGCATCTTCGTCCTCCTGATGGCAGTCGCGCTGTGGGAGCACATCGCCCTGTGGGTCCTCGTGCTGCTCATCGGGCTCACGGGGTGGTTCGGCACCAGCCGCCTGGTGCGAGCGGAAGTGCTGAGCCTGCGCGAGCGCGACTTCGTCGTCGCGGCGCGGGCGGCGGGCGCGGGGTCGGTGCTGCTCGAAGCCGGGCTCTCGTTCCTCGGGCTCGGCGTGCCCCCGCCCGCGCCCAGCTGGGGGAACATGATCGCCGATGGATGGCACAAGATGACGGTCGCCTGGTGGGCGTCCACGTTTCCGGGGCTCGCAATCTCTCTCGTCGTGATGGCGTTCAACGCGCTCGGTGACGCGCTGCGCGACGCGCTCGACCCCCGGCGAGCGGGAGAAGAGGGAGGGGAGGGGGGGGGCGCGGCATGACCGAACCGTTGCTTCGCGTCCGGGATCTCAAGACGTACTTCGTCACCGAGCACGGCAGCGGGACGGCGCGCGCGGTAGACGGGGTCACCTTCGACGTGCTGCCCGGCGAGACGCTCGGCATCGTGGGCGAGTCGGGGTGCGGCAAGACGGTCACGTCGCTGTCGATTCTCCGGCTCATCCCCGAGCCGCCCGGCCACATCCTCCCCGGAAGCTTCATCGAGTTCGAAGGACGCAACCTCCTGACGCTCGACCCGCGCGAGCTGCGCGCCATCCGCGGCAATCGGATCGCGATGATCTTCCAGGAGCCGATGACGTCGCTCAATCCCGTGTTCACCGTGGGCGACCAGATCGCCGAGGCCGCGATCGTCCACCACCAGGTGTCGCGCCGGGCGGCCCGGAGCCGCGCCATCGAGATGCTCCGGCTCGTCGGCATCCCGGACCCCGACGAGCGCGTCGACCATTATCCCCACCAGATGAGCGGTGGCATGCGCCAGCGCGTGATGATCGCCATGGCGCTCGTATGCCGGCCCCAGCTGCTCATCGCCGACGAGCCGACCACCGCGCTCGACGTGACGATTCAGGCGCAGATCCTCGAGTTGATCGACCGGCTCCAGGCCGAGCTCGGCATGGCGGTCCTGCTCATCACGCACGATCTGGGAATCGTGGCCGGGAGCGCCGATCGAGTGGTGGTGATGTACGCGGGCCAGGTCGTGGAGCAGGCGCCGACGGCTACCTTGTTCGCGCGGCCCCTGCACCCGTACACCGAGGGCTTGCTCGCTTCGGTGCCGCGTCTCGACGCGCCGCCCGCCCGCGCGCGCGGCCGCCTGCGCAGCATCCCGGGCCAGGTGCCCGCGGCCACCGCCTGGCCGGAGGGATGCCGCTTCCACCCGCGCTGCCCCTACGCCTGGGACCGCTGCCGGGCGGAAGAGCCACCGCTGCTCGACGCCGGCGGTGAGCCCGGCACCCACGCCGTGCGCTGCTGGCTGCTGACCGACCCGCGGCGCCGCACGCCGCACCCATAGATGACGGCGTCCGCCCCCGCCCCCGCCCCGTCCCCGCTGGTCGACGTGCAGGGATTGGTCAAGCATTTCCCGGGCGAACGGGGGCTGTTCGGCTTGGGCCGCCCGCGTGCGGCCGTGCGGGCGGTGGATGGCGTCTCGTTCGCGATCGCGCCCGGACAAACGCTGGGACTCGTGGGCGAGTCGGGGTGCGGCAAGTCCACCGTGGGCCGCACCATGCTGCGCCTGATCGAGCCCGACCGCGGCCGCGTCACAATCGACGGCCAGGACGTCGGGGCGCTCAAGGCCCGCGCGCTGCGCGCGTTGCGGCGCCGCATGCAGATCGTGTTCCAGGATCCGTACGGCTCCCTCAACCCGCGCATGACGGTCCGACAGATGCTCGCCGAGCCGCTTGCGATCCATGGCATCGCGCGGGGCGCCGATGCCGGGCAGCGCGTTGCGGCGCTGCTCGAGGAGGTCGGCCTCGATCCGAGCTTCGCGGCGAGCTACGCCCACGAGCTCTCTGGAGGCCAGCGGCAGCGCGTGGGGATCGCCCGCGCGCTATCGGTCGAGCCGCAATTCCTGGTGCTCGACGAGCCGGTCAGTGCGCTCGACGTGTCGGTCCAGGCGCAGGTGTTGAACCTGCTGACCGACCTGCAGCAGCGGCGGCGGCTCACTTACCTGTTCATCGCGCACGACCTCGCCGTCGTGAAGCACATCGCGGACCACGTGGCGGTGATGTATCTCGGCAAGATCATCGAGCGCGCGCCGGCGCCCGCGTTGTACGCCAGGCCGCGGCACCCCTACACGACGTCGTTGCTTTCCGCCGTGCCGGTCCCGGACCCCAAGGCCCAGCACGAGCGCATCGTGCTGGTGGGCGAGGTACCGTCGCCGGCGCACCCGCCATCCGGCTGCCCGTTTCACCCGCGCTGCCCGCACCCCCGGAAGAACGACCGCTGCCGGACCGACCCTCCGCCCCTGCGCGAAATCGCGCCGGGGCAGCTCGCGGCCTGCCACTTCGCCGAGGACCCGCTGTGACGAACCCGCGCCTGAGCGCCGTGCTCAAAGACGCGCAGTTCTGGGTACCGGTCGCCGTCCTGGTGGCGGGTTTGCTGGTTCTCTGGTGGATCCGCTAGACGCGGGGCGGCTGCGCCGCCTCCAGCTCGCCGGCATCGCGAGCGGCTTCACCGCCGGCGCGTGGCTGGGCGCTGCCGAGGCGCCTACCAAGATGGTCACCCTGGGCCTCTCACCGGTCGTCATCTCCCTGGCGATGGTCGTGGGCGTGTTTCTCGCGCGCTGGAGCCTCCCGGCGCTGCTCCGGGGAACGTCGGCGATTCGCGCGGATGTGCGGCAGGCGCCGCATCTCATCGTGTGGGCGGTGCTCGCCGGCTGCCTGTGGGCCGTCGCCAACACGCTCACGGTCTACGCGATCAGAGACATCGGGCTGAGCATCGCGTTCCCGCTGTGGAACGCGAACAGCCTGCTCGGCATCCTGTGGGGCGCGGTCTTCTTCAACGAATTGCGCGGCGCCGCCTGGACGCGGTTGCTCGGCGTCCTGGGGGGCGCGGCCGTGATGTTCGCGGGCGCTACGCTGCTCGCGGTAGCATCGTCCACGCAGGCGCCCGCCGGACACGCTGCGCGCGGCGTCGCGGCGGCGCTCGCCGCGGGCGCGCTCTGGGGCACGATGTACATCCCCTACCGCAAGGCCTATCTCAGCGGCATGAATCCCCTGGCGTTCGTCACGTTCTTCACGGTGGGCGAGCTGGGAATGATGCTGTCGCTCGCCCTCGGCGGGAGCGGTGGTCTCTCCGGGCTGGTCACGCAGCTCTCCGCCGCCCGCGACGTGTTGTTCTGGTTGATGCTCGGCGGCTTCGTGTGGGTCCTGGGCGACCTGTTCCAGCAATACGCGGCAAAATATGTGGGCATCAGTCGCGGGATCCCGTTGTCGAACACCAATCAACTCTGGGGACTTGCGTGGGGGTTGCTGGTGTTCGGAGAGTTGCGCGGCCACGCGGCAGCGACGTACGGCCAGGTGATCGGCGGCTCGCTCTTGATGGCGCTCGGAGCGGTGGCGATCGCGCTGGCGTCGGCCACGGGCGCCGAGCATATCCGCTGGCAGGAAGCCGCGGAGCGAGAGAGGGCGCGCTACGGCATCGACCCCGCGTACGTCCGGGCCGCGCTCGCCGGCGAAGGCACGGGCGGCCCCTCGCGGCAGCGAACCTGGCTCGACTGGACACTGGTAGTCGGCGCCACGGCGGTGTTCGTGGCGTTCGGGTTCATCGCCCGCGTTCCCAACCTGGCCCTGAGCTGGGGATGGGTCGTGCCGCTCACACTCGCCATGCTCGTGCTGCTCTTCGGAACAGGTTGGCTGCTCTGGCGGACTACGCGATTCAACTGACCCTGGTACCTTCTCGGCATGACCCCACCCCTTCGGTATCTCGCGTTGGTGACCTTGGCGCCGCTCGCACCCGCGGCACTCCCCGCGCAACAGTCCGGCTTCACCATCGAGCAGGTGATGAGCGCGCCGTTTCCCGACGAGCTCACCGCCGCGCCCGCTCCCACGAGCGGCGCTGTCGCCTGGGTGTCCAACGTGCGGGGCGTGCGGAACATCTGGGTCGCCGCCCCGCCTGACTATGTCGGGCGGGCAGTCACGGCATACACGAGCGACGACGGACAGGAGATCGCCGAGCTGCGCTGCACTCCGGACGCGCGGGCCATCGTGTACGTCCGCGGCGGCGACGCGAACGACAAGGGTGAGTACCCGAATCCCCACAGTCTGGTGACCCGGGTCGAGCAGGCGGTGTGGGTCGTGCTGGCTTCCGGCGGCGCCCCACGGCGCATCGGCGAGGGGCACGGGCCGGCGGTCTCCCCCAAGGGCGACCGGGTGGCGTTCATCAGCCATGGCCAGGTGTGGTGGGGATCGTTCACCGACTCGACGGCGACCGACCAGCTGATTCGCGCGCGGGGCACGGCCCGCTCGCTGCGCTGGTCCCCCGACGGCTCGAAGCTGGCCTTCGTAAGCGACCGCGGCGACCACGCGTTCGTCGCACTGTACGACGTAGTGACCAAGACGTTGCGCTATCTCGACCCGAGCGTCGACTCGGACGGTGAGCCCGCGTGGTCGCCCGATGGCCGGCGCATCGCATTTCTGCGCATTCCGGCGGGCGCGGAAGGCATGCCGTTCACGCCCCAGCGCAGCGGCCAGCCGTGGTCGATCCGCGTGGTCGACGTGGCCACGGGGGCGGGGGCGGGGGCGGGGGCAGGACGGGAAGTCTGGGTCGCGGACTCGGGACGGGGAAGCGTGTTCCGGGAGATCGTGGCCGCCAACCAAATCCTCTGGGGCGCCGGTGATCGCATTGTGTTCCCCTGGGAGAAGGACGGGTGGACGCACCTCTACTCGGTTCCCCTCGCGGGCGGCCGCGCGACCCTGCTGACGCCGGGTGGGTTCGAAGTGGAGCATGTGACCTTGAGCCCGGACCGGGCCACGGTCGTGTTCAGCTCGAACCAGGACGACATCGAGCGGCGGCACATCTGGACGGTTCCCGTGGCCGGGGGCCAGCCCACGCGGCTGACGCGCGGGACCGGTCTCGAGTGGACACCGATGATGACCGGGGACGGCCGCGCGATCGCGTTCATTCAAGCCGGAACGCGCACGCCTCCGCATCCTGTCCTCCAGGTCGGCGGCGGCACACCGCGCGACCTCGCGCCCGGCGTGGTCCCGGCGGACTTCCCGGAAGCGGCGCTGGTCGATCCGCAGCCCGTGGTGTTTCCGGGGGTGGACGGCTTGCCCGTGCACGGACAGCTGTTCCTGCCCCGCGGCCTTAAGGGAGGAGAACGGCGACCCGCCGTGATCTTCTTTCACGGCGGCTCCCGCCGGCAAATGCTGCTCGGGTGGCACTACTTCTATTACTACCGCAATGCCTACGCGCTGAACCAGTACCTCGCGAGCCGCGGGTACGTGGTGCTGTCCGTGAACTACCGCAGCGGGATCGCCTACGGGATGGAATTCCGCGAGGCGCTGCACTACGGCGCCCAGGGGGCGAGTGAGTTCAACGACGTGCTGGGCGCCGGGCTCTACCTGGGAACACGCCCTGACGTCGACGCCAAGCGGATCGGATTGTGGGGCGGCTCGTACGGCGGCTTTCTCACCGCCATGGGCCTCGCGCGTGCGTCCGACCTGTTCGCCGCGGGCGTCGACCTGCACGGCGTGCACGACTGGAACGTCGAGATCCAGAACTGGGTCCCGAGCTACGATCCCTCGAAACAGGCCGACGCCGCCAAGCTCGCGTACGAGTCTTCTCCGATCGCCTATGTGAAGGACTGGCGCTCGCCGGTGCTGCTGATTCACGGGGACGACGATCGCAACGTCCAGTTCAGCCAGACGGTCCAGCTCGCGACAGCGCTGCGAGCCAGAGGCGTGAAAGTCGACCAGCTGATCCTTCCCGACGAAATCCACGATTTTCTGACGCACGCGGATTGGGTCGCGGCATACGAGGCCGCGGCCGAGTTCTTCCGGAAGTGGCTGGGGCGCTGAGGGACACGCGCCCGCATTAGTGAGGGATGATCTGGCCCTAGCGCACCCCGCCCATCAGCCGCTGCACCGGCTTGATGAGCACGAACATCACGACCGCCGCACCTAGCGTCACCGCCGCCGTCACACCGAACAACACCGGCAAGGGAGTCGTGCTGATGAACCCCGCGGACCACCCGGCCAGCTTGTTCCCCAGTGCGTTGGAGAGAAAGAAGACGCCCATCAACAGCCCAACCACCCTTGTCGGCGCGAGCTTGGTCACGACGGAGAGCCCCACCGGGCTGAGGCACAGTTCGCCGAGCTCCTCGATGAAATAGACGCCGACCAGCCACAGCGGACTGATCTTGATGCCCCCCTGCGCGATCGATCCCGCGGGGATCAGCAGCACGAACGCAAGCCCGACGAACAGCAGCGCCAGCGCGAACTTCGCCGGTGAAGACGGCTGCCGCGTCCCGAGCTTCACCCAGAGCCAGGCGAAGACCGGCGACAACAAGATCACGAACGCCGCCTGGATGGACACGAACCAGGAGGCGTACAGCCTGATCCCCAGGAGCTCGAGGTGGACGTAGCGATCCGCGAACAGATTGAGCGTGGATCCGGCCTGCTCGTATGCGCCCCAGAAGAGCGAGGCGAACGCGAAGAACACGACCACGGCCGCCATCCGTTTCCAGTCCTCGACGGTGAATGGGGGATCTGCCCCAGGGGCGGCGGCTGCCATCCGTTTCGGTCGGGCGGCGAGGCGCTCGATTGCGGGCTGGAGGCGGTTGCGCCCCACGACGTACTGCACGAGTCCCAGGGTCATGCCGACACCCGCGCAGGCGAACCCGAGGTGCCAGTCCACACTCTCGGCGAGCTTGCCCGCGATGATCGGCCCCAGGAACGCGCCGAGGTTGATCCCCATGTAGAAGATCGAGAACCCGGCGTCCCGCCGCTCGTCGCCCTGCTCGTACAACGAGCCGACCAGCGTGCTGACGTTGGGCTTGAGGAGGCCGGTGCCGACGACGATGAGGATGAGGCCGGCGTAAAAGAACGACAGGGCGTGAAACGCGAGCGTGAAATGGCCCAGGGCGATGATCGCGCCGCCGATGAGCACGCTCCGGTAATGGCCGAGCCACCGGTCCGCGATGACCCCGCCGAAGATCGCGGCCAGCCAGACACTGCCGACATAATTGCCGTACACCGATCCAGCATGCACATCCGTGAAGCCGAGCGCCTTGACCATGTACAGGATCAGGAACCCCCGCATCCCGTAATAGCTGAAGCGCTCCCACATCTCGGTGAAGAACAGCGTCGACAGCCCGCCGGGGTGGCCGAACCATGTCCCGGCTGGCGTGGAGGTCGTGACGCCCGAGGTCACGCGGTCGTCTCAGTCGAAGAGTTCGTTCTGCTCGACGGGCTCCGACGGTGGCGGGGCGCGCAGCGTTTCGCCCAGCCGCTGCTCCCACTGCTCCGCGTCGAAGTGGTGCTCGCTCTGCAACGTGCTTCGCAGCGCCGGTGAGAACTCGTGAAAGGCCGCGAGCAAGTCGGTGACCGCCTCGCGCAGCGCCTGTGCCGAGACGCCGCCTCCCGCCGCGCCCATGTCCTCGAGAATGCTCTGCTCGGTGCGGGACGCCACGATCGGGTCCGGGCGCCCCTGCACGAAAACGTTGGTGCGCCGTTTGGGGCCGCGCTCCTCCTCGATCGGCATCAGCCCCACAATGCCGTCCGAGCGCCAGTACTTGCCGTAGCCGAGGAAGACCATGCGGTCGCGCTTGATGTCCATGCTGCCTCCGCGCCGCCCGTCCGCGTTGCGTGGCCCCCCACCGGACTCAAAAGCGTCGCGGAACCAGGCGAGCACGTCGCGGATCAGGCTCATGACTAGTCCTTCTTCATTTTCTTCTTGAGCTCCCGGAGCTGGCGATCGGCGGCGGCCTCGCGGGCGGCGTGATCGAGCTGGGACTTGAGCAGCTCGTCCGCCGCGTCGGTGCCGGGACGCGCGCCCCCGGCGGATTGGAGATCGCGCCACGCCCGCTCCGCGGAGCGCTCCGCCTCCGTGAGCGGCCGATCGCGCTCGGCCCGACCCAGCTGCGCCTGCATGTCCCCCAGCTCCCGCTCGTAGAGCGCCAGCTCGGCCTGCAGGGCGACCAGCTTCCGCTCGAGCACCCCGACGCGCTCACGGTGCTTCCCCGCGAAGCGATCCGCGACGTCGACCGTTTCGCGGTCCTGGATCTCGGCGGCGAGCCGGCCGCGGCGCTCCGCATCGGCGAGCCGCTGCCGCTCCTGCGCGAGGTCCCGTTCGGTGCGCGTCACGGCGTCGCGCGTCTCACCGACGGCCAGCTTCGCCTCGACCACCGCCTCCCGCATCTGCCGCGCCAGATCACGCAGATCACCCGGCGGCGTCGCCGCATCGAGCGCGGCGCCCAACGCGTCCCGCAGGCGCTCGAACACGCGACGCTAGCTTTTCCGGACTGTCTTCGCGAAAAACGACGAGAACACCTGTTCCACCGCCTTCGACTTGCACGCGGGACAGGCCGGCGGCTCGCCACCGTGCTCCTCGATCCCCTCCTGCTGGGCGAAGCGCGCGTCGCATTTCGTGCAACGGTATTCGTAGATCGGCATGGCGGAGTTTACGTTATTCCCCGCTCAAACAGCGGTCAAGTTGACGCTCGGCCCCGGCGCGCCGATGATTGCGTCCATGCGGAGTCGCCTGTGGCGTACGGCGCTGTGCACGGCCGCCCTCTCCTGTAATGGGGGGCTGCAACCCACTACGGCCTGCTCCGGGATCTGCGGCACGGTGACATACGAGGGCTCGCTCCCCGACAGCCTGAAGGACAGCACGGCAACGGTGCTCGTCGTGGCGTTCGCCACGTTCCCGCAGACGGCGTCGGACCTCTTCAATTTCGCGGCGACCACCACCGTCGACACCGGCGGGCCTCCGCGCCGCTACGTCCTGCAAGTGCCCCAGGGGACATATGAGTGGGTCCTCGCGGTCTGGGAAAAAAAGAGCCGTACACCACTCAGCGTGCAGAACGCGGATTCCCTGCTCCGTGAGGTCGGATTCTACCGCAATCCCGCCGACGCAACCCCCCAGGGCAGCGGGCGCGTGCACGTGACCGGCGCGGGCGCAGACTCGATCAACTTCGCGATCGACTTCACCAACATGCATCGGATCTGCGATTACTTCCCGCCGTGCCCCCCATGACACACCCCGCAATGCTCGCCGTGCTGGCGACCTCCCTCACCGCCACGGCCGCCGCGCAGGACACAGCCGTCCTGTACGGGTCCGTGACGAGCACCCTCGGCCAGCCACTCCGCGCAATCGTGCGGGATGTCGCGAGCGGTCGCGACGCCGCCGCCGACGCGCAAGGGCGCTATCGCCTGGTCGTTCGAGCCGGGACGACCGTGCTCCGGGTCGCGCACATCGGGTATGCCGCCGTCACGGACACCGTGACCGTCGCCCCGGGCGACTCGCTGGAGCGTGACTATCGACTCGAGGCAGCACCCGTGGAGCTGCAGCCCACCGTCGTCACGGCGGCCAAGCACTCCCAGCTCCTGGATCAATCGGCCGCCAGTGTCGCGGTCATGAGCGACACCGATCTCGCGCGGCGGGCGGTGTCCACGGTGGACGAGGCCGTCAATCGGGCGCCGGGCGTGCTGTTCCTGAATGGCCAGGTCAACATCCGGGGATCGAGCGGCTTCGTCGAGGGCCTGGGGTCGCGCGTGCTGCTGCTGGTGGACGGCGTGCCCGCCAACCAGGGCGACCCGGTGGGATCGACTGGGACATGGTGCCGCTCGCGGACGTGGAGCGGGTCGAAGTGGTGAAGGGCGCGGGGTCGTCGCTCTACGGCTCCGCCGCCTTCGGCGGCGTGGTCAATCTGCTCACCTACGACATTCCAACCGGGTGGCATGGGCGCGTGCGCGCCACCGGTGGGGCCTACGCCAACCCTCCCTCGGACGTCTGGACGTTCCGCGACTACACCGGCGGGCTGGGCGGCCTGGACGTCAGGGGCTCCTACGGCACCGAGACGCTGCGCGGCAGCCTCACGCTCGGCGGGCGGCACTCGGACGGCTTCCGCGAGCAGGATCGCAGCGATCAATGGGAAACCGCCGGCCGGGCCGAGTGGCTGCCGGGGCCCGGCACCCGGATCAGCGCGTCGGGGGCGTGGACCAGTCACCAGTACCAAGTTTTCCCCACGTGGTGCGTCCCCGGCGGGTGCGACGACAGCCGGGGACAAGCGTACCAGCCCTTTATGATCGACACGTCCGGACGCGGCAGCTACACTCGCTCGGACAAGGGGTATGTCGCCGCGACGCTCGATCGCGCGGTGTCCGGCGCGTTCGCCTGGCAGGCACGCGGCTCCTGGCTCCGCAGCCACTTCACCGACTACAACCCCGACGACTGGTCGGTCTCCGATCGGCTCGGTGCCGAGCTGCGGGGCATCCTGCACGCCGCGGGCGGTGACGATCGCGTGGTCACGTTCGGCCTGGAAGCGGCGCACACGGATGTCACGAGCGACATTTTCGGCGATCACTCCGAAGTCGCGTTGGGGCCATACGGCCAGGCGGAGCAGCGCGTGGGCCGCCTCCGGCTGACGGCAGGCCTGCGTCTCGATGACATCGCCGTAGACGGCGCCGGGACGGCGACCGTGCTGAGCCCCCGCATCGGCGCCGCTCTCCGGTCCGGGGTCGGCACGTGGCGCGCGTCCGTCGGCCGCGGCTTCCGGGCGCCGACGCTCGCCGAGCGATACGTCACCACCCGCGCCTTAGGCTTCGAGGTCATTCCCAACCCGGCGCTCGATCCCGAGACTGCCTGGTCGTTCGAGCTCGGCAACGGGGCCCCCGTTGCCTCTTGGGGGCGCCTCGACGCCGCCCTGTTCTGGACCGAGGCCTCTGACCTGCTCGAGCCCACGTTTGTGCTCGATGCCGGCGTCCAGAAGATCCAGATTCAGAATATCTCGCGTGCCCGGATACGGGGCCTGGACGCGTCGCTCACAACCGCGTCGCTGGTGCGCGGCCTGACGTCCTCGGTCGCCTACCTGTTCCTCGACGCGCGGGACCTCGCGACCGACTCGGTCCTGTCCTTCCGCCCCAAACACATGGTCACGCTCGGCGCCGACTACCAATGGCGGACGCTCTCAGTGGGTGCCGAGTTCCGCTATACGAGCCGGATCGAACGGATCGAGCTCGAGCCGGTGTTCGGGGGAGACCCACGCGTGTCCGCCAAGGTGCTCGACCTCCGCGCCGGCTGGCAACACGAATCCCTGGGGATGCGGGTGCTGGTCGCGAACGCGCTCAACTACATGTACAATTTGGTCCCACGCACGCTCGAGCAGGTGCGCACCCTTTCGGTCGTTTTGACCTGGACTTATTAGATTGGGGGCGATGATCGGACCCTGTAGCCTCGCCGCCATACTCCTGCTGCACGGCATACAGGCGCACCCGCTCGACGGCACGTGGGACCTGACGCGCATTTTCCGCGCAGGGGCGTCCCCCACCTCGCGCTCCGTGCCCATCGATTCCACCGTCTTCGTCCGCATCACGCTCGAGACCCACGTCGGAGACTGGATTTCCGGCCGATTGTATCGGCGCTATCACGGCGAGCCCGACGGAAGCAAAGTGGAAGCGGGGCCGCTGCGCGGTACCGGCCGCTGGATCATCGGGGTCGAGCTCGAGAAACCCGCCTGGACGCGGGCACGCACCGCGGCGTGGCTCGTCGGGGACACGCTGCGTCTCGGCACCCCCCTCGTGCCCGACGCCGACAGCCTGGAGCTGCGGCGGGTGACCGCCGATGCCCCATATCCCGCGAGCGTCGTTGAAGTGGTAACCGCCCGATGACGATTCCTCGTGACGTCGTCCGCGTGACGCCGTTCTGCGTGACGGTATTTCTCTTTTGCAGCGGTGATCGCTCCCGCTCTCCCACATGCGGCATGGCGCAGCTCATTGGGCCCTCCCTGATCCAGGACCAGCTCAGACACCTGCCCTTCGTCTTGACCGGCCCTCCGCGCGGTCTTCCCGGCACCCTTCCGGTTCGCGTCGCCGGCGTGGCACAGCAGAGCACCGTTGTCGTGACCGATGCCAGGGGTGGCTTGACGATGGAATACCAGGGTGCCGGATTCCCACGCGGATCGATGAGCGATAGCACTGGCTATGCGCTCCTGGTGGTGGACGATTCCACGCAGCGGGCCGAGGGCGTCCTGATCTACGAGTCGCAGCGGCCGCCGCCGGGGTACCCGAGCATCGGCACCCTCACCGCCCAGGGCGAGAGCGTCCCGTTGTACGGCGTGCGCGTGGAATGGGCGAGCGTTTCGAACCCGAAATGCCCGCTGCTCGGCGCGCCCCCCCTTTCCACCACTGCGCCTGCGCCACCGTCGCAGTGACGAAGATCGTGGCGGTGACCGCCACGCGCCGCGTGGACGCGGGGCGCGAGCGTGTCGCCCTGAATACCGCGTACGTGCAGGCGCTGACGCGGGCGGGGCTCATCCCGCTCGTCGTGCCTCCCATGCTCGAGCCGGAGACGGCCTGTGCGGCGCTCGACAGGGTGCAGGGTCTGGTCCTCACCGGAGGGGAGGATGTGGAGCCCGGCCGCTACGGCGCGGCGCCCCACCCCAAGCTGGGCGAAACCGATGCGGCCCGGGACGCCGTCGAAGTCGCCTTGATTCACGGCGCCGAGCGGCGGCGCCTCCCGATCCTCGCCATCTGCAGAGGTATTCAGATTCTCAACGTCGCGTGGGGGGGGACGCTCTACCAGGACCTCGCGAGCGAGCGCCCCGGACCCATCGACCACGCTGATTCCCACACCCGGCACGGACTACGTCTCGAGCCGGGCAGCCTGGCGCAGCGCACGCTGCAGATCGTGACCGTGAGCGTGAACACTCGACATCACCAGGCGATCCGCGCGCTGGCGCCGGTGCTGCGCGCGACGGCCTGGGCTGAGGACGGCGTGATCGAGGCAGTCGAGCGGACGGACGGGGAGGGGCCGTTGGTCCTGGCGGTTCAATGGCACCCGGAGGACGACGTGGAGGGAGCGCTGTTCCGCGGCTTCGCCCAGGCGATCGCGTGAGCATCCCGTTTCCGTCCCCCGAGTGGGTGCGCGCGTATGGTGCGGCGATCAACGCGAACAGCGTCTACAAGGCAGCGTCGCTCGAATGGACCTTCGGGGCCGTCGCGCTCGTGGTCAACCCACAGCCCGACATCGGCATCGCCGAGCCACTGGGGATCTGGCTCGATCTGGATCGCGGCGTGTGCCGGGAGGCGAAGGTAGTGTCACAACAGGAGGCCGACGGGGCGCCGTTCGTGATTACCGCCGACTACGCCCAGTGGAAACGCGTCATTCGCAAGGAGCTGGGGCCGATCGCGGGCATTATGCAGCGCAAGCTCCTGCTCAAGGGCTCGCTGCCGATCGTCGTGCGGTTCGTGAAATCGGCTGAGCAGCTGGTCGAGTCCGCGACGACGGTGCCCACGAGATTCTTGGACGAATGAGAAAGGACGGTCGGACGGTCGGACTGTGAACGCTCATCCGTCCGACCGTCCCACAGTCCGACTATAGATTTCGCAGTATCTTTTCCGTCGTGCGGACGTTCGGAAAGAACACCCGGTCGCTCAGGCGATTGAACGCGACGCGCAGCGTGGGGAACCGCTCGGCCGCTGTACGGTAGATGGGGGCAACGCCGAAATGGTCGGCGAGCCGGTGCTCGGCGGCGAGCCGATAGCCCTGCCGTCCGAGCGCGTCGTAGTACGGCAGATCGGGCCCGCCCCGGCGCGAGCGCCGGGCCGCGATGTAGTCGGGAAACAGGCCAGCGAGCCAGAGACTGTAGTTGCCGAGATGCACCCGGAGCAGGAAGGCTCGTTCGCCGGCGTCGTCGAGCGCAGTGAGGTCTTCCACCATGTCCACCAGGTAGCGGTAGGTCTCGTCGTCGGTGCGGCGGATGCGAGCGGCCCGGTCATGATCGCCGAACTCCAGCACGAGCGCGGCCAGATAGTCGGCCAACATGCGGTCGTCGACCCCGGCGATGCGCAATGTGTGGCGCACCGCCACGTAAGCGAACAGCGCCGGCGACGGCACGACGAGCGTCCGCAGCGCCACCAGCGCCTCCAGCAGGTCGGGATCGTCGAGCAACCGATCGGGCCCTTCCTCGAGCATGACGCGCTCCAGGCGCGAGCGGCGGGCTGCGTCGCCGCGCGCCAGGGCGAGCGCGACGACCAGCAAGTCCTGCGCCCGCAGACGACCCCGCACGTTGGCCAGAATCATGCCCAAGCCTCCCTCTAACGCTACTACCCCTTGGCTTGCACCCGAGTTGCTGGCGCGGCTGACGACGCTCGCCCAGGAGCTGGCGGGGGCGTTCCGTCCATCGACGGTCGTCGAGGTCGTCGCGCGCGCACTCGGCGAGCTGCTCCAGCCCGACCGGGTTTCCGTCATCCTACTTGACGCCGAGTCGAACCGGCTGGCGGTGACGTACGACACGTACCCCGTGCCGGCCCGCACCGACGACCCGTTGCTTCAGCTGGCGTTGCGGCGTGGGCCGCTCGCCTTCCCCAGGGAGGTGCAGGAAGAAGCCCGGCGGCGTGGCGCAGAGCTGCGGGACGCCGTGCCCGGCTCCTGGCTCGGAGCCCCGCTCATCGCCGGAGCCCGCACCATGGGCGCCGTATCCCTTTCCAGCGACCGCCCTGGGGTGCTCGGCGAAGCCGAGCTCACACTCGTCTCGGCCGTGCTCGCCCAGGCCGCCATCGCACTCGAGAACGCCCGTCTGGTGGAGCTCTTGTCCTCCGCCAAGCGTGAGTGGGAGAAGACCGTCGACGCCATCTCCCAGGCGATCTGCATCGTCGACGCGCATGGCACGGTCCGCCGCGCCAACCGCGTGTTCGCCGACCTCATCCAAACGGCCGTGACCGCGATTCCCGGACGACCCTGGCTGGGCCTCTTCCCTCCCCCCTGGGCGGACCCCGTGGCGCGCGCCATCGCCGAACCGTCCGCGAACACGGTCGAGATCCGCAGCGGCGAGCGAGTGCTTCTGCTGACCGCGATTCCCATGGCGGAGCCGGGATCGGCGGTGCTCGTCTTCGAGGACCAGACCGATCGGCGCCGCCTGCAGGAGCAGCTTATACAGTCTGAGAAAATGTCGGCGATCGGTCAACTGATCGCCGGTGTGGCGCACGATTTGAACAACCCTCTGGCCTCGGTGGTCGGCTTCAGCGACTTCCTGGTCGAGGCCGGGGAGATCCCGGCGTCGCTCCAGGAGCCCCTGCAAGTGATCCGCCAGGAGGCCGAGCGGGCGGCCACGATCGTCAAGAACCTGTTGTCCTTCGCCCGCAGTCAGGAGGGCGAGCGCATCCGGCAGCCGATCCGGACACTCCTCGATTCGACGCTCGTGCTGCTGCGCAATCAGCTGATGGCCCACAAGGTCGAGGCCACGGTGGAAGTCGAGGCGGGTCTGCCGGAGGTGCTGATCAACGCGAACCAGATCAAGCAGGTGTTCGTGAACCTGATCAACAACGCGTGCCAGGCGATCGCGAGTGACGCGCCATCCGGGCGGATCTGGATCAACGCGCGACGAGTGCACGATGCGGTCGCCGTGAGCGTCACGGACTCGGGCCCGGGCATATTCGAAGACGTCGCGGCTCGCGTGTTCGAGCCGTTCTTCACGACCAAGCCGGAAGGACAAGGCACGGGGCTCGGGCTGTCGATCAGCCAGGGAATCATGAAGGAACATGGGGGGCGGATCACGCTCGACACCCGGCCCGGGAGCGGGGCCACCTTCACGGTGGAGCTGCCGATCAGCGTTCCCCTGACGCGGGCCGAGGCCGCGCCCCTCCCCCCCGGCGACGTGAAACCGCTCAGCATCCTCGTCGTGGACGACGAGCCGCACATCCTGCATTACATGCGCGCCACGCTCGAGAGCTGGGGGCACAAAGTCGAGGTCGCGAGCGATGGCACGTACGCGCTGGAACGCGCGCTGGCAGGCCCGTTCGACGTCATCATTTGCGACCTGCGCATGCCACACCTCTCCGGCCGCGACATGTACACGAAGCTCGCCCGCGAGGACCCGCGCGTCGCCGAACGGATCATCTTCGCCACGGGCGATACGGTGCGGGGTGACACGCTGCAGTTCCTCGAAGCGCTCGGTCGGCCGTACCTGCGCAAGCCGTTCACCCTGGCCGAGCTGCGCGCGGCGCTCGGTCATGCCGCCAAGCAGCCGGCCTGAGCGCTCATGCGCGTGCTCCACGTCGACTCCGGCCGGGAATACCGGGGGGGCCAGAACCAGGTCCGCCTGCTGACTCGCGAGCTGGCCCGGCAGGCCGACGTCCAACAGCGGGTCATCACCAGGCGGGGCAGCGAGCTGTCGCGTCGCGTGACGGCCGCCGGGGTCCTCGTTCGCGACGTCCCCTGGACCCTCGGGCTGGACCCTCGCGCCTGCTGGCGCATCGTGGTCGAGGCGCTCGCCTGGCGGCCCGACATCATCCACGCGCACAACAGTCACGCCGTCACCCTCGCCGTTTGGGCTCGCGGATTCTTGAGGTACACCGGCTCGCCACCCCGCCTCGTCGCCACGCGCCGGGTCGTATTCCCGGTGCGCCGCGCCAGCGCCTTGCGGCGCGTGGATATCGTCGTCGCAATCTCCGAGGCCGTGCGTGCGACCTTGTTGGCGGCGAGGTTCCCGGCGGGAGAGGTGAAGGTCGTCCCCTCCGGAGTCGATCCCGACGAGGTGCGTCGTGCGGCCGCGGTACCGTTCGACCTCCGGTCGAGGCTCGGTGTCGCCGACCGCACGCCGGTGGCCGTGAACGTCGCGGCGCTCGAGCCCGGAAAGGATCAGGAGACGTTGATCCGCGCGGCACACGCGGCTCGGGGGACGCGCCCCGACCTCCATTGGGTGATTGCCGGCGACGGTCCGAGCCACAGTGCCCTCGCGGCCGAAGTGCAGCGGCTCGACCTCGCCAATCGTGTCCACCTGCTCGGCCACGTTCAGCAGGCGGACGCGCTGCTGCGGGAGAGCGATGTCGTCGTCCTGTCGTCGCGCGCGGAGGGACTGGGCACCGTGCTGCTGCACGCCCTGGCGCTGGGTAAGCCGGTGGTCGCCACCGCCGGAGGTGGTCCGGTCGACATCGTGCCCGCAGAGGGCCTCGTGCCGGTCGGCGATGCCACCGCGCTAGCCGAGAAGGTCATCGACGCGCTGCAGCACCCCACGCCGTTCCCCCTTCCCCCGCGGTTCACGGCTGCGGCGATGGCCGCGGGTGTCTTGGCCGCGTATCGGTCGCTCGTCTAGATTGCAGGGCCATGATCTACGTCTGCATCCCCGCCCACAACGAGGCTCGGACGGCCGGCCTGGTGCTGTGGAAGGTGCGCCAGGTATTCACGGCGTTTCCCCGCGAATACCAGCTGCTGGTCCTGGACGACGCCTCGACCGACGACACGGGGGAGGTGCTGGCGGCGTACGCCAAAGTGCTGCCGATGACGATCGTCACGCACCGCGATCGCCGCGGCTATGCGAGCAGCCTGGAAGAGCTGCTGCGGCTGGCGCTGCAGCGGACCGACCGGCCGAAGCGCGACTGCGCGATCACCCTCCACGCGGACTTCACCCATTCGCCGGAGAGCATGGAGGAGATGGTGAAACACCTCGAGTCCGGGGCCGACCTGGTCGTCGGGGAGCTCGTGGAACAGCGGAGCGCGGGGCGCGTCCCCCGCGTCCTGCGGCTCACCCGCCGCTGGACCCCCCGGCTGCTTCGGGTGCCCGGGCTGCGGGACAGCGTCTCCGGTTTCCTCGCGTTGCGTTTGGTAGTGCTGCGACAGGCGCTGCGGCGGGACGCGGCGCGCTTCCTCGAGACCGAGGGTGTGTGCGCCAGCGCCGAGTTGGTCGCACGATTGGCCCCCCATGCGCGCCGGCTCGACACCGTGCCGACGGCCGCCCGGTACGATCTCGCACAGCGCCCGTCGCGCGTGCGGCCCTGGCGCCAGCTGCTCGCCGCATGGCGCGCCCGACCCGTCCTTCGCGCCGCCCGCACCGCGGTCGCCTTGCTCGTCCTCATGATGGGGGGCGCCCTGCACGCCCAGTCGGACAGCGCACACACTGACTCGGCACGAACCGATTCAGCCACCTTCTCTTCTCCGCAGGACATGGCCATCGTAAAGCCCGTAGCGGTGCCGTTCCCGATCGGCGAGCGACTGGTGTACGGAGCGCGCTACGGACCCTTCAGCGTCGGCACCGCCACGATGCAGGTCGCGGGGATCGACACGGTGCGCGGTGTGGAAGCGGTCCACTTCGTATTCCTGATCGACGGGGGCGCGCTGTGGTATCACATCCACCAGAACCTCGAGTCGTGGGTGGGACTGCACGACTTCCACTCGCGCCGGTTCCTGAATCAGACCGAGGAGAAGGGACGCTCCTGGGAACGGACGTTCGAGATCTTTCCTGATTCGGGCTTCTATCGCGAAGTCGGGCGCGATACGACGATCGCCACCGTGCCGGATCCGCTGGACGACGCCGCCTTTCTCTACTGGATCCGTACGGTGCCGCTCGAGGTCGGCAAGCGGTACGAGTACCGCCGCTATTTCCGCCTTGAGCGGAACCCCGTGATCGTCGAAGTCCTGAAGCGTGAGAAGGTGAGCGTGGCGGGCAAGAAATGGGATGCGATCGTGGTGCGCCCGCGCATTCCCAATGGCGGTGGCATCTTCGCCGAGAAAGCCGACGCCCGGATGTGGCTCTCCGACGACACCCGGCGCATCATGCTCGCGCTGCAGTCGAAGTTCTCGTTCGGCCAGGTCACGCTCAAGCTCAAGGAGTACTCCGACACTCCCCGTTCGGAGCACCAATGACCGATTACCGCGAGGCGGACTTCTCCCGGCTGAAGACGGTCCCCATCGCGCAGCGCCCCAACAAAGTCGACCCGTCGCTCCTCGCCTACCCGCACCCCCCCGGCGACGATCCGCGCTTCAGCGCCTTCCTGGATTCCCTTCCCGATGTCCTGGCCGCGAAAGACCTCCGGGCCGTCATCCGGCAGCTCGCGCAAGCCGCGGGCCGGCGCGGCGTCGTGGCGATGCTGGGCGGGCACGTCATCAAGGTCGGGCTGGGACCGCTGTTGCGCGAGCTGATGCGACGCGGGGTGATCACCCACCTCGCGCTCAACGGGAGCGCCGCCATCCACGATTTCGAGCTCGCCGCGTACGGCGGGACGAGCGAGGACGTCGCGGCGGGTCTCGCCGACGGCACCTTCGGCATGGCGGAAGAGACCGGGCGCGACATGAACGCCGCCGTCGCCGCGGGCGCGGTTGCCGCGCAGGGGCTGGGCGAGGCCCTCGCCCACGCCCTCAAGGGACGCTCCAAGCTCGCGGCGCCCGACGTGTCCGTGTTACTGGGCGCGGCCGACTGGGGCATCCCGGTCACGGTGCACGCCGCGCTCGGCGCCGACATCATCCACCAGCATCCCACGGCCGATGGCGCGGCGCTCGGCGCCACGAGCCACCGCGATTTCAAGCGGCTCGCCGCATCGCTCCCCACGCTCCACGACGGCGGGATCGTGCTGAATCTCGGCAGCGCGGTGGTGATGCCCGAGGTCTTCCTCAAGGCCCTCACCGTCGCGCGCAACCTGAGCGGCGGCAAGCCGACGGGATTCATGGCTTGCGACTGTGACATGCAACGGCACTACCGTCCCCGCGTCAACGTCGTCGAGCGACCGACGCTCGCCGGCGGCCGTGGCGTCCAGCTCACGGGCCACCACGAGCTCCTGATCCCACTCATCGCGTGGGGGGTGCTGCGCGAGCTCGATGGGCGCTAGCGGGGGTCGCGCCCTGCTCGTCGCGACGGCGCTCGTCGCCTCGTGCACCACCAGCACGCGGCGCGTTGCCCCCACGAGCCCGACATCGGCCCTCGGGACGCCGGACATGATCCAAGCGGTGGCGCGGCAAGCCCTGCTGCTCGATGCGAGCGGAGACCACGCCGCCGACACGCTGTACGCCCCGGAGGCGCTGGTCGTCGCGAACGCCCACCTGCGCCTCGCGAGTCCGCGCTTCGCCGGCGTCGGGTACGGGGGCCGTGTGACCGTGGCGACCGCGAGCGTGACACTGGAGAGCCGCTTCGCGTGGGTGCTGGTAGACTATCGGTGGATAAACGCGGAGCGCGGCCTGGCGGAAGCCGGCCGCGCTACGTTCATCTGCGAGCAGAAACCGAAGGGCTGGAGGATCGTGCACGTGCACTCCAGCCAGGTGCTGCCCTGGGACCGCTAGGCGTCGGCGGGGCGGCCTTTGACCATCTCGCGGATCTTCTCCGCCGTGCTCGGGCTGACGATGCGGATCCCGAGATAGATCAGGAAGCCGAACGCCGCCCAGACCAGGAGCGTCATCGCCAAGCCGATGACGATGCCGAAGAGACCGAGGACGAGTTTGAGCGCCAGAAACGCCACGACGGCGAACAGCGCGAACCCGAGAATGCTGCGAAACATGGGGTATACCTCCGTGAAACCCCGACGGCGGGGCCCTACGATGCAATCTAGTCGCTGGTTTCAGGAAGGCGCCAGCCGGTGAAAGCGGTGGACGTTGCGATCGTCGGGGGAGGCGCCGTGGGGGCCGCGTGCGCTCGCGCGGTGGCTCTGCGGGGGCTGGAGGTCGCCATCTTCGAGCCCGGCCCGGACCCCGCCGCCGCCTCACCCGCCTCGGCCGGGATGCTGGCGGCGCAAGTCGAGCCCGGCGCCGAGACGCTCGTCGCCCTCTCGGTGCGCTCTCGCGATCTCTACGAGCCCCTCGCCCCGGCGCTCCTGGAGACGACGGGGATCGATATCGGCTTCTGGCGCGCAGGCATAGCCGCCGTCGCGTTCGATGACCCCGCCGCGGATCGCCTCAAGGACGAGGTCGCCCGGCAACGCCAGGCCGGCCTGCGGTGCGATTGGCTGGAGCCCGACGACATGCGGGAGCGCTGGCCCGGCGCCGCACCCGACTGCCGGGGCGCACTGTTCGCCCCCGAAGACGGGGCGCTGGATCCGGAAGCGCTGACACGGGCCTGCCTGGCGGATGCACGCCGCCTCGGCGCGACGCTCCACGCCGAGAAGGTCGACGCCCTCGCGAGCGCGGAGGGCCGGGTGCGCGGGGTCGTGACCGCCCGCGGCACCGCGCCCGCGGAGCACGTGCTGCTCGCCGCCGGTGTGTGGTCGCAGCAGATCGGCGGCCTCCCGCGCGCGCTCCCGGTCGAGCCGATGCGGGGTCAGATGGCCGCCACCGCCTGGCCCCACGACACTGCGCGGGCGATCCTCTACCACGATCACGGATACGTGCTCGCACGCGGTCCCGACGCCGTGCTCGGCAGCACGATGGAGCGTGCCGGATTCGATGCGCGCGTCACCAACGAGGGCCTCGCCCAGATCTTTCGCGGCGCGGTACGGCTCCTGCCCGCCCTCGTCACGCAACCGGTGCAGCGGATGTGGGCCGGGCTCCGCCCCGCCACGCCCGACGGCCTGCCGATCATGGGACGCGACCCGGACACGGAGCGCCTGTGGTACGCCACGGGGCACGGCCGCAACGGTATTCTGCACGCGGCGTTGACGGGCGAAATCATGGCTGACCTTCTTACCAGCGGCGTCACCGACGTCGACATCGGTCCGTTCCGGGTAGATAGATTCCAACAGTAGGGCAAGGCATCGTAGTCATGTACCGTACGTGCGCCTTCTGTAACGGCAAGCTCGACGGCGACGGCGGACCCTCAGGGCTCGGCGTCGGACGGCGACTTGCGTTCGACGAGTGGAAGGGCCGCCTCTGGGTGATCTGCCCGAAGTGCTCCCGCTGGAATCTCGCCCCGCTCGACGACCGGCTGGAGCGCATCGAGGCGCTGGCCCGCGCGGCCGGCGAGGGCCGCGTCGCCGCAGCCACGGAGCAGGTCGCTCTCATTCGCTGGCAGACCTACGACCTGGTCCGGGTCGGCAAGCCCCGGCGCCTCGAGTTCGCGACCTGGCGTTACGGCGAGCGGCTGCGTGCGCGGCGCCGCGAGCAGCTCAAGTTCGTGCTGCCGGTCACGGTCGCCGCCGTCGGGCTCGCGGTCGCCGTAAACGTGGCCGCGGGCGGGTCGGTGGGCGTGTTCGTCTGGAACATGCCCAACATCGCGCGCATGCTGTACACCGGCATGGTCGGCCGGCGTCGCGTGACGCTGGTCGAACCGCCGATTTGCGAGCGCTGTGGCACGGTGCTGCAGCTCCGGGCGAAGCATGTGGCGTACGCGCGCGTCGTCCGGCAAACGCAGCAGGACGTCGGGCTCATCCTCAGCTGTCCCAGCTGCCATACCGAAGGGGCGATGCTCGTGGGCCACGAAGCCGAGGCCGCGCTGCGCCAGGGGCTCACGTACCTGGCGCTCGCCCGCGGCCGCCAGCAACGGGTCGAGGAGGCGGCGCGCCTGGTCGAAAGCGCCGGCGGACCGGACCAACTGATCGCCGATGTGGCTCGCCGCGCGCTCACGTTGCGAAGTCTCGCTGGCGAGCGCCGGCTCGCGCTCGAGATGGCCGTCGACGAGCGACTGGAAATCGAAGAGCTCGAGCGGCAATGGAAGGAAGCCGAAGAAATCGCCGAGATCGCGGACGGCACGCTCAGCTCTGATCCCCTGCTCGACCAAGAACTCAACCGCATCAGGAAACAGTTGGGTCAAGACGGCGAATCCCAGTAACCTGCTGGCCGGGCGAATCAACCGCTCGGTTGAAATTTCGATCGCGCGGCTACCAGCCCCCTCATAAACCCGCTATTTTGGCCTAGCTATGACCGTCCCCCTCCCCTCCCCTTCCCGTCCCCGTCCGCTGGTTCAGTTGAGTGGCCGCCGTCCTCCTGTCGCGGCGCCTGCAAGCGAGCGCAAGCCTGCGTGGCTCAAGGTGCCGGCCCCAGGCGGGCCTAACTACCTCGCGCTCAAGCACCTGATGCGAGACTTGCGGCTTCACACGGTATGTGAGGAAGCCCACTGTCCCAATATCGGGGAGTGCTGGGAGCATCGCGCGGCCACCTTCATGATCCTGGGCGACGTGTGCACCCGCAATTGCGCCTACTGCGCGGTAGCTCACGGCACGCCCGCTCCCCTCGACACCGACGAGCCGGCCCGCCTGGCCGCCGCCGTGCAGCAGATGGCGCTGCGGCACGTCGTGATCACGAGTGTGGATCGAGACGACCTGCCGAACGGCGGCGCCGAAATCTTCGCGGCCGCGATCGCGGAAATCCGGCGCCGGACCCCGGAGACGTCGGTCGAGGTTCTGATCCCGGATTTCAAGGGCAACGAACGGGCGCTCGGCATCGTGGTCGAGGCACGACCGGACATCCTGAACCACAACCTCGAGACGATCGAGCGTTTGTACCGGCTGGCGCGACCCGGCGGCCGCTACCAGCGCGCGCTCGAGCTGCTCGGGCGGGCGAAGGCGATGGACTCGAGCATGCTCACCAAGTCGGGGATCATCTGCGGGCTCGGGGAGGAGTGGGACGAGCTGCTCGGCGCGATGCGGGACCTGCGTGCGCAGCACGTGGACATCCTGACGCTCGGCCAATACCTCCGGCCCTCGAGCCAGCATCTCCCGATCGCCCGCTACTACACGCCGGACGAGTTCGTGCTGCTGCGCCGGGCTGGCCAGGAGATGGGCTACCGTCACGTGGAAGCCGGCCCGCTGGTGCGTTCCAGTTATCACGCGTGGGAGCAGGTGGAGCGCGCCACGGCGACCCGCTAATGGCCACCGCGACCGCCCAGACCACCGGCAAGCCTCCCCAGCGCGAGCTGGAGCGTCGCATGTTGCGCCAGATGCTGCTGATCCGGCGGTTCGAGGAGAAGGCGGCGGAGGCCTATGCGCTCGGCAAGATCGGCGGCTTCTGTCACCTGTACATCGGCCAGGAGGCGGTGGCGGTCGGCTCGCTCGCGGCGCTCCGGGACGACGACTATGTGATCTCCTCGTATCGCGAGCACGGGCAAGCGCTGGCCCGGGGCATGCCCGCAACGGCGATCATGGCCGAGCTGTTCGGAAAGGCGACCGGGTGCTCGAAGGGAAAGGGCGGCTCGATGCACCTGTTCGACGCCGCGAAGCGGTTCATGGGCGGACATGGGATCGTCGGCGGTCACATCCCGCTCGCGGCGGGGCTCGGCTTCGCGATCCGCTATCGCGGGGAAGACGGCCTCTGCATCTGCTATTTCGGCGAGGCGGCGGTCAACATCGGCGCGTTCCACGAGACGCTGAACATGGCGTCGGTTTACAAGCTGCCGGTCATTTTCTGTTGCGAGAACAATCGCTACGGCATGGGAACGGCGTTCGAGCGTGTGGCAGCCGTGACGGACGTGGTGGAGCACGCCTGCAGTTACGACATGGCGGCGGAGCTGGTGAACGGGATGGATGTCCTCGCGGTCTACGAGGCGACCCGGCGGGCCGCGGATCGCGCGCGCAAGACGGGTGGAGGTCACCCGACTCTGCTCGAGGTTCGCACGTACCGCTTCATGGGGCATTCCATGTCGGACCCCCTGCATGGCGTGTACCGCACCAAGGAAGAGGTCGAGGAGCAGCGCAAACGCGATCCCATCGCACAGCTGGCCGGCAAGCTCAAGGACGAGGGCGCGCTGAGCGACGCCGGGCTCGACGCGCTCGACGCCGAAGTGCGCGCGGAGGTGGAGGAGGCCGTGCGTTTCGCCGACCAGAGCCCCGACCCCGAGCCGGCCGAGCTCACGGCCCACGTGCTCGCCGACTGATGCCGACCCTCACATATCGCGACGCCCTCAATCAGGCGCTGCGCGAAGAGATGCAGCGCGACCCCAACGTGCTCCTGATGGGGGAGGAGGTGGGAGTCTACCAGGGCGCCTACAAGGTCAGCCGGGGGCTGCTCGAGGAGTTCGGTTCGATGCGGGTCGTCGACACGCCGATTGCCGAGCTCGGCTTCGCCGGTATCGGCGTGGGAGCGGCGATGGGGGGCCTGCGTCCGGTGATCGAGTTCATGACGTGGAACTTCGCCGTCCTCGCTCTGGACCAGATCGTCAACTCGGCCGCGAAGATCCTGTACGAGTCGGGTGGCCAGATCCCGGTCCCGATCGTGTTTCGCGGGCCCAACGGCGCGGCGCTGCAGCTCGCGGCGCAGCATTCGCAGGCATGGGAGTCCTGGGTGTCCCACATCCCGGGGCTCAAGGTCGTGGCGCCGGCCACGCCGGCCGATGCGAAAGGCCTACTCAAATCGGCGATCCGGGACAACAACCCCGTGATCGTACTCGAAGGCGAGATGCTGTACAACGTGAAGGGGGAGGTGCCGGAGGGCGAGCACGTCGTGCCGATCGGCCGGGCGGACATCAAACGGGCAGGACGGGACGTGACGTTGATCTGTCACTCGAAGACGGTGACAGTCGCTTTGAAGGCCGCCGAGCAGCTGGCCGAGCACGAAGGCGCGTCGGCCGAGGTGCTCGATCTGCGGTCGCTGCGCCCCCTCGACGAGGAAGCGATCGTGGGCTCGGTGACACGCACCAACCGGGCCGTCGTCGTCGAAGAGGGCTGGCCTCAGGCCGGCATCGGTGCCCAGGTGGTGGATGTGATTCAGCGCGAAGCCTTCGATCACCTGGATGCGCCGGTCCTCCGCGTCACGCAAGCCGACGTACCGATGCCGTATAACAGGCAACTGGAGCGTCTGGCGAAGCCCAGCCCCGAACGGGTCGTCGCCGCCGCGCGCCGCGTGCTCTACCTCGACTGACCTCTCTCCTCAAGCCCCGTGGCCACCAACGTCTACATGGAAGCGCTCTCCCCCACCATGGAGGAGGGACGCGTCGTGAAGTGGCACAAGAAGGACGGCGATCCGGTGAAGACCGGCGAGACGCTGGCGGAGATCGAGACGGACAAGGCGGTGATGGATCTCGTGGCCCGGGCGGACGGGGTGCTGCGGCAGGTCGCTGCCCCGGAGGGTCAGACGATTCCGGTGGGGAGTGTGGTGGCCGTGATCGCCGCGCCCGGCGAGGCCGCCGGCGAAACGCCCACCTCCGCAGCGCAGACGAAACCTTCGGGAAGCGGGAAACGGGACACGGGAAACGTGGCGACGGCGCCCGCCCCGGTGGCTGTTGCCACCCCGCCGGCCGTTGCTCCGGCGGACGCGACGCGGGTAAAGGCTTCCCCTCTTGCCCGGCGGATGGCGAAGGAGGCGGGGGTGGACCTGAAGCTCGTGACGGGCTCTGGGCCGGGCGGCCGCGTTGTCAAGAAGGACGTCGAGCGCGCCCCCAACCAAGCCGCGCCCGCGGCGGCAGCCGCGCCGGCCGCTCCGCTGTCTCCCGTTTCCCGTGTCCCGCTTCCCGAGCGCACCGGAACCGCGTACGAAGACGTCCCCCTCACGCAGATCCGCAAGACCATCGCCAAGCGGCTCGTCACGTCACTCGGTCCCATCCCCCATTTCTTCCTCACGACCGAAGTGGACATGGAGCGCGCGGCCGAGGCGCGGGAAGCGCTGAACAAGCAGCTGGGCGATCAGGGCGAGGGGAAGGTTTCGTTCAACGATCTGATCATCAAGGCGACGGCGCTCGCCCTCGCGAGGCACCGCGCGTGCAACGCCTGGTTCCAGGAAGACCACATCCGTTACTGGAACGAGGTGCACATCGGGATGGCGGTGGCGGTCGAGGATGGGCTCATCACGCCGGTGATCCGCCACGCGGATCGCAAGTCGCTCACCGAGATCGGCCGCGAGGCACGTGAGCTCGCGGACAAGGCGCGCAACAGGCGCCTGCAGCCGAACGAGTATACCGGCGCGACGTTTTCGATCTCGAATCTGGGAATGTTCGACATCGACCAGTTCACCGCGGTGATCAACCCGCCGGAAGCGGGGATCATTGCCATCGGCTCGATCGTTCAGAAGGCGGTGGTCGTGGATGGGCACCTCGCCCCCGGGCGGCGCATGCGGATCACCATGAGCTGCGACCATCGCGTGATCGACGGCGCCACGGGCGCGGCGTTCCTGCGGACCTTGAAACAGATGCTGGAGAACCCACTGGCGATGCTCTTGTGAACGCGGAACGCGAAAGGCGGAACGCGGAACAGCAGTACGAGCGTCGGGCCGCCTGTTCCGCGTTCCGCGTTCCGACTTGCGCGTTGGGGAGGGGGGAAATTGGCCAGTCAATTTGACGTCATCATTCTGGGTGGGGGTCCCGCGGGCTACGTCGGCGCCATTCGGGCTGCGCAGCTCGGCATGAGCACCGCGCTCGTCGAGAAGGACAAGCTCGGGGGCGTATGCGTCAACATCGGCTGCATTCCCACGAAGGCCCTGCTCCACTCCGCGTATATCGCGAGCCTGCTGGGACACGCCAAGGAATTCGGCGTCGAGCCAGGCACGGTCAAGACCGACTACGGCGTCGCCATGCAACGCTCTCGCAAGGTGAGCGACCAGAATTCCAAGGGCGTCGAGTTCCTGATGAAGAAGAACAAGGTCACGGTGGTCAAAGGCGCCGGCGTCCTGCAGCCCGGCCGCAAGGTGAAGGTCGGGGGCGACGTGTACGAAGCCAAGAAGGCCGTGCTCATCGCCACCGGCTCGCGGGTGAAAGGCCTGCCGCAAATCGGGCTCGAGATCAACAAGACCACGGTGATCTCCTCGGACGAGGCCCTGTTCCTCGAGAAGGCTCCCGCCTCGATGGCGATCATCGGCGCGGGCGCGGTCGGGATGGAGTTCGCCAACATCTTTCATGCCTTCGGCACCAAGGTGACGCTGATCGAGGCTCTGCCCCGAATCCTTCCACTCGAGGACGCCGAAGCATCCGATACCCTCACCAAGAGTTACAGGAAGCGCGGCATCGAGGTGATCGCGGGGGCCAAGGTCAAAAAGGGAACGCCGCGGAAGGACAAGGTCAGCATCGAAGTCGAGGCCGGTGGCGCGGCGCAGACGCTCGAGGTGGCGACCGTCCTCATGGCGGCCGGCCGCGCGGTGAACACCGAGAACATCGGCCTCGCGGAGTGCGGCGTGCAGGTCAACGAGCGCGGCTTCATCAAGGTCGACCAGAACCTCCAGACCACCGCGCCGGGCTACTACTCCATCGGAGACGTGGCGGGTCCCCCGATGCTCGCCCACAAGGGCATGCGCGAGGGCGTGTACGTGACCGAGCTGCTCGCCGGCAAGAAGCCCCACCCGATCAGGTACGACAACGTGCCGAGCGTGACGTACTGCCACCCCGAAGTGGCGAGCATCGGGCTCACCGAAGACCAATGCAAGGAGCGCAAGCTCGAGTACGTGCCCGGCCGGTTCCCCTTCTCCGCCAGCGGCCGCGGCCGCGGGACCGGTGAGACCGAAGGGTTCGTGAAGATTCTCCGGGAGAAGAAGTACGGTGAGATTCTGGGCGCGCACATCGTGGGCACACCGGCGTCGGAGTTGATCCACGAGCTCGCCGTCGCGCGGGAGAACGAATACACGGTGGAAGAGATCGAGCTCGCCATCCACGCACACCCGACGATGTCCGAAGCCGTGGCGCAAGCCGCGCTCGACTCGCTCGGCCGCGTGATAGACATGTGAAAGACCCGCTCGCGATCGGCCTGGGCGCGCTCACCTGCGGCACCGGGCTCGGGGGCGGCACGATCGTCACCGGGCTCGCCCTCGTCCGGTCGTTGGAGCGCCACGTGAGCGCGGCCAGCTACGAAGAGATCGCCGGGGATCCTGTGATCGTCGCCACGCTCGCCGGCCTCGCGGTCGCCGCGACGTTCAGCTGGCGCCGCACGGCCCCGCTGGACAACCTCTGGCAACGGGGCGTCATCGGAGCGATGTCGGCGGTCGGAGCGGTGCTGGTGGCCTTCATCGGGTGGCCGGTCGATCGACTCCTGCACATCCCCGGTTTGATCGTGTGGGCGGTCGCGAGCTTCATCATCGGCGGCACCGGCAGCGCGTGGGCGCTGAAGGGCAGCCGAGATGACGCCCTGAGGGAGTAGGTTGAATGGCGCAGCGCCAACTGGAAGTCCTGAACGCCGGTCTCGTCCCGTACGCCGAGGCGCTCGCATGGCAACGCGCCCTGGCGCAGGACCGCATCGACGGTCGGTTGGCGCACGACGTCCTGCTCCTGCTCGAGCATCCGGCGGTCGTGACGTTGGGCCGCAACGCCCACGCGGGTCATGTGCTCGAGCCGCAGGGGGTCGAGGTTTTCGAGATCGAGCGCGGCGGCGACGTGACCCTCCACGCTCCCGGCCAGCTCGTCGGCTACCCGATCGTCGATCTGACCGGTCACAAACCGGACCTGCACTGGTACCTCCGCACCCTGGAGCAGGCCCTCATCGACGCGCTCGGCCGGCTTGGCATTGCGGCCGAGCGGAACCCGGGCTATACCGGCGTGTGGACGCGCGGCCGCAAGATCGCGAGCATCGGGATCCACGTGAAGCAGTGGGTAACGTGGCATGGGTTCGCTCTGAACGTCACGAACGACCTCACCCAGTTCGAGCGGATCGTGCCGTGCGGGATTCCGGGCGTCGAGATGACGTCGGTCGAACGGGAATCGGGAAACGGGAATTGGGCAGCGGCCATCGGTGCGGTCATCTGCGGCTTCGAAAGTGTATTCGGCGTCAAGGCGGTCATCCGTGACGAAGTTCTTGGACGGGCTGCGGAAACGCTCTCCCGTGGGTGAGGACCGCCTCCCCCCTGGTCAAGTCGTCACCACGAAATGGCCCGTTTTGCATTACGGCGACGTTCCGAAGGTCGACACGAGCACCTGGAGGTTCGAGGTCTCGGGGCTCGTCGAGCGACCATTCACCCTGACCTATGACGACCTGCTCGCCTTGCCGCGGAAGACCGTCAACTGTGACATACACTGCGTCACTCGCTGGAGCAGGCTCGACAATACCTTCGAGGGCGGCGCGGTGCAGCTGCTCCTGGAGCGGGCGGGCGTGAAGCCCGAGGCCAAGTACTGCCTGGTGTCCGCCGAGCAGGGCTTCACGACCAACCTGCCCCTGACTGATCTCGACCGGCCGGAGAACCTCCTCGCGCTCAAGTGGAGCGGTGAGTGGCTGGCGCCGGAGCATGGCTGGCCGGCCCGGCTGCTCGTGCCCCATCTATACCTGTGGAAGAGCGCGAAATGGGTCCGGGGATTTACGCTGCTGGACATGGACGTGCCCGGATTCTGGGAGCAAAATGGTTATCACATGCGGGGCGATCCGTGGAAGGAAGAGCGGTACGGCGGGCGCGGGCTCACGCAACACGACATCAACCGACTGCGCAGCCTCAGCAAGAAGAAGGTCTGAATCTTTGCGACGCTCGTCGCGCTGGCCGCGCTGAGCGGCTGGGCGAAGGACTCGGTCCCGCTGTACGCGGACCTGGGCGACCACCACATCGCCATCACCACCCGCGTGCCGCTCGCGCAACGATACTTCGACCAGGGCATGCGCCTGCTGTACGGCTTCAATCACGGCGAGGCCATCCGGGCGTTCAACGAGGCAGCGCGCCTGGACTCGCGCTGCGCGATATGCCTGTGGGGCACGGCGTACGCGTACGGGCCCCATGTCAACGGGGGGATGGACTCCGCCGCGGGAGTGGCCGCCTATAAGGCCGTGCAGGAGGCCCGCTCGCGCCTTCGCTACGCGAGCCCGCGCGAGCAGGCTTATATTGGCGCGCTCGCGAAACGCTATGCGCCCGTTCCACCCGTCGACCGCGCGCATCTGGACTCCGCGTACGCGGCTGCCATGGGCGAGGTCGTTCGACGGTACCCCGACGACCTCGATGCCGCCGTGCTGTACGCCGAAGCCCTGATGGACCTCCGGCCGTGGAACTATTGGGACAAGAAGACCGGCGCGCCGTATCCCGGAACGCCTGAGCTGGTCGGCCAGCTCGAGCGCGTGCTACGGTCGAACCCGCGTCATCCCGGGGCATGCCACTACTACATCCACGCGGTCGAGGCCGTGGCGCCGGAGAAAGCCCTCCCCTGCGCCGAGCGGCTCGCCGCGCTCATGCCCGGCGCGGGGCACCTCGTGCACATGCCCGCGCACGTTTACATCCGGGTGGGGCGCTACGCCGACGCCATCACGGCCAACGAGCACGCCGTCCATGCCGACCAGGTCTACATCGAGGGACAGAAGCCACAGGGGCTCTACCCGATCGGGTACTACCCGCACAACCATCACTTCCTCGCGTTCGCGGCTACCCTCGCGGGCCGGAGCTCGCTCGCCATCGCCGCCGCGAAGCGCACGGCGGCGACGACGCCCGTAGAAGTTGCGCGGCAGGTCCCGCTCGCCGAGCCGTACCTGCAGTATCCCTACCTGACGCTCGTCACGTTCGGCCATTGGGACGAGCTGCTCGCGCTGCCGCTTCCCCCCGCCGACCTGACGTATTCGCGGGGCATGGCTCAGTACGCGCGTGGCGTCGCGTTCGCGTCCACGGGGTGGACGACGCCCGGCACGAACCTGCAGATCGCGACGCATGCGCTCAAAGGCGAAATCGCGGCGCGGCAAGGCAGGCTGGAAGAGGGAATCGGTCATTTCCGGGCGGCGATGACGATCGAGGATGACCAGCTCTATACCGAGCCGCCCGACTGGTATTATCCGATTCGACACTCCCTTGGCCCGTTGCTGCTCCGGGCGGGACGCCCGGCGGAAGCCGAGCAGTTGTATCGCGAGGATCTCAAGCGGTTCCCCGAGAACGGCTGGTCGCTGTTCGGTCTGGCCCAGGCGCTCCGCGCCCAGGGGAAGGAAGCCGAGGCGGTGAAGGTCGACGCCCGATTCGCCCGAGCATGGGCGGGCACCGACGTGACGCTCACCGCTTCGCGGTTCTAGGATCCGGGGCCCTAGGCCAGCAGTTCCGCCACCTCGCGGGCCGCTTGTTCCTGCCGGCGACCTTCGTCTTCCAGGTCCCGCGCCAGCTCGGCGAGCGTCTCCGATCCGTCCGCGCCCGCAGCACCGGCCCGCCAGCTGCTGAGCGCCGCACTCGCCTCCAATAGCCGCTGGGTCAGGAGATCGCGGCCGCGCTCGCAGCGGTTGAGGGCATCGAGCCACCCCGGTGGGGCGTCCGCGAGCCGATCACGTTGCGCGTCGAACGCGGCGAGCTGCCGCTCCAGGGACGCCAAGTCGCGTGCCGCCTCGCACGCCGCAATGACGAGCTGATCGAGCCGCGGGCCACCCGCTGCCTGGCTACTGGTCGCCGCCCCGTCGGCCCGACGCAGGAGGTCGATCAACAGGGCGCGAGCCGCTCCGGCCGGCAACGCTGCGAGCGCTTGAACGGCCGCGCGCTCGGCGTCCGGCGGCAGCGTCGAGCGTCGCGTGGACGATGGATCCCACACCGGCGCCCGGCGCAGCGCGGCGGCCAGGGTCACCAGAGCGACTGCCATCGCGGGACTCGTGACCAGGAGCACAGGAGTGGCGGCGGCCACTCCGGCAGCGGCGCCCACAAGCGCCACCAGACCCGCGAGCGCGGCGATGGGCGGCGGGACCGTGGCGGACCATCCGGCCACGCGAGATTCCGCTCGCGCCGGCAGATCTTGCGCGTCCAGCAGCTCCAACACGCGAGCTTCCGCTTCCGCGGGCACGCGGAGCAGCGGTCGCTGGCCGGCGGTGGCGGCGTCGAGTCCGGCCCCTGAGACCAACGCTCCGATCCGATCTTCCAGAGCCTCCCGCACGGCCCGGCGGGCAGGCCCCGGCGTGGTCCGCTCGAGGAAGACCAACACCTCGCCTCTTCCGCCCGTGCGACGCGCGCAGCGGGGACACACGCCGACGCCGAACGGCTCTGGCGCCCCGCACAGCGCGCAGCGATTGGATCTGCCGGACGCTGGTTGGTACTCCGCGACGTCGTCACGTCGGGAGAGCGCCTCCGCCACGAGGCCGATGGCCGGAAACCGATCGTCAGGATTCGGCATCGTCGCCCGGGCAACCACCGCGTCCAGCCAAGCGGGGATCTCCGGGCGCCGCCCCCGTGGGTGGTGGCCATCAGCGGCGTGGGCACGTGCGCGGGCGGCGGGCCGGGGACGGGGAGGCAGCTCGCCGGTGAGTGCGTAGTACAGCGTCACCCCGAGCGCGTACTCGTCCACCCGCGCGTCGCCGCGGGCGCCGGCGAGCTGCTCGGGCGCCGCGTAGTCGACGGTGCCGACCAGGCCGCCGGTCTGGGTCACGGTCTCCTGGCCCGCCAACCGCGCCGAGCCGAAATCGGTGAGACGGGCGCGGCCATCGGGGGCGAGCAGGATGTTCTGCGGCTTGACGTCCCGATGGACGATGCCCAGTCGGTGGGCCGCGGCGAGCGCGGCGGTGATCTCACGTCCCAGACGCGCCGTGGCGTCGGGATCGAGCGGGCCACGCTGGCGCACCCGCACGGCGAGGTCCGGACCCGGGACGTACTCCATCACGACAAAGCTCCACGGGCCGTCGTCGACCACGTCGTACACACCGACGATGTTGGGGTGGCTGAGCTGCCGGACGGCCTGCACTTCGCGACGCAGCCGCTCGCGCGCGAGGCGCGCCGCCGCGGGTGGCGGCACCAGGAGCTTGAGCGCGATATCGGCGCCGACGCGACGGTCGCGGGCGCGGTATACAATGGAAAACCCGCCGCGCCCGATCTCGTCGGCGATCTCGTAGCGGTCCTGTAGGACGACGCCCGGAGCGAGGTAGGTAGGCTCGGGCATGGTCGCTGCGTCGCTACCTACTGGAGATGCGCGAGCGCATCCCGCGCGCTGCTCGTCCAGCCGTCGTTCGCGTGGTAAAGAGAAAGGAAAGACTCGAGGTGCGTGCGGGCGAGTCCCCGCTGCCCGAGTGCGTACTCCGCCATCCCGGCGTGGTACAGCGCCATGTAATGATTGGGCCAGTACTCGACGACGAGCTCCATGATCGGGCCCGCCGAGCGATCGTCTCCCGCGTCGGCGACGGGGTGCGCCACGTCGAACACGATCCCCGCCGCCTTGTAGCGGTCGTCCGCCGGCAGGCGGTCGATCACCGCGCGCGCAGAATCGAGTTTGCCACCCAGTGCGTAGCAGGCAGCGCTGAACGCCTGGCCGTCGAGCGCGGCCGGCGCCGGTGTGCCGCGCTGGGCGAGCTCGACCTCCACCACGTTGCAGTGCGACTTGATCCCGGCGAACCACGCGCTCCCCGACCCGTCGATCTGAACGGACGTCGGGCCGGGCTCGACGCCGCGGGACCGCCGCGCCTGGTGTCGGAGCACCAGCACGCCGCAGATCGCGAGATAGCCGGCGCCGAGGAGATACAGGGAACGATGCATGGCCCGATCATTATAGAAGACGGTCGGGCGGGAGGACTGTGCACAGGGTCACATACGAGCCGCCCCGAGCAGCTCGTAGAACCGGCCGAACACACGTATGCCGTCCCACAGCTGCTTTACATCGAGCTTCTCGTTCGGCGCGTGCAGCCGGTCGTCGGGGAGGCCGATGCCGGTGAGGATCACCGGTGCGCCGCCTCTCCCCAGGGCCGGCACGACGGGGATCGAGCCGCCCGCGCGCGCGGGGACGGTGCCCCGCCCCACGACCTCGCGAAACGCCTGATCGAGGACTTTGAACGCCGGATGCGTCACCTTCACGGTGGCCGGATCCGCCCCGTGGAGAAACTTCACGCTCGCGTGGACGTGCTTCGGCGCGAGGCGGCGGATCGCCGCGGCGAGCTGACGCTCCACCACCTTCAACCTCTGATTGGGCACCAGCCGGAGGCTCACCTTCGCGGTAGCTTCCGCGGGGATCACGGTCTTCGCCCCCTCCCCCGTGAAGCCTCCCATGATACCGTGGATCTCGAAGGTGGGGAGCGCCCACAGCCGCTCGAGGACCGAGTACGCTTTCAGTCCCGTGAGGGCCTTCGCCTGCACGCGATGCTTCAGGAACTCACCTTCCTTGAACGGCAACCGCTTCCAGGTGGCGAGCTCGAGCTGGGATGGACGCTTGACGGAGGCGTACAGCCCGGGGATGTGGATCTTGCCATCGGGGGTCTTCAGCCGGCCGAGCAGGCGGGCGAGCTCCTCGTGCGCGTTGGGCGCCGCGCCCCCGAATTCCCCGGAGTGCAGATCCGACTTGGCGGTGCGCACCGTGATCTCCGCGTAGCACAGCCCGCGCAACGTCGTGTACACCGCCGGCCAGCGCGGCGCGATGTAGGCCATGTCGGCGACCAGCACGACGTCGGCCCGCGTGCGCTCGGGCTCGCGTCGCAGCAGGTCGAACAACACCCGGCTTCCGTATTCCTCTTCTCCCTCGATGAGAAACCGCAAGTTCACGCGTGGCCGGCCGTTCGCCTCGATCGCTTTGAGCAGGCAGAAGACTTGCCCCTTGTCGTCCGCAGCCCCGCGCGCGAACAGCTTGCCATCCCGCACCGTGGGCTCGAACGGCGGCGTGGTCCACTCGTCGAGCGGATCGGGCGGTTGCACGTCGTAGTGGCCGTAGACGAGGAGTGTGGGCGCGCCCGGCACTTCGGGCCCGACGCCCCAGACGACCGGATGGGTCCCGCTCGCGAGGAACTGCACCTCGTGGCAGCCGAGCCGGCGCAGCTCGCCGGCGACCCATTCCGCCGCCGCGCGGCAGTCAGCATTGTGTAACGGATTCGTCGACACCGACGGAATCCGGAGAAAGTCCTTGAGCTCGCGCAACAGTCGGTCGGTGTCCATGGCGCGCACAATCTAGACGCCCAGGAAAAGCGCGGCTAGCCTCTGACTGGAGAGCGGGTATATTCGCTCGCCATGCGGACGACTGCGTCATACGAGTTGTTTCCCGACGCACCGAGCGAGCGCGCGATCGCTCGCGCCCGCTATCTCGCCCGCGAAGGTCGCGTCGCCGACGCGGAGAAAGCCTACCGTGACGTCCTGGCGGAACATCCCGATCTGAAGCTCGGCTGGGCGGAGTGCTTCGAGCTGTTGCGCGGCCAGGGGCGCTCCGATGACGCGCTGCGGCTCGCGGAGGCCGCGCGGGCCCAGTTCGGCGATTCGGCGTTTTCGCTCGCGCTCAAGGGAGCGGCGCTGATCGAGTTGGCGCGCTACCGCGAGGCGCTGGGTACGTTGGAGCAGGCAGTCGAATTCGATCCCGACCTGGCGCTCGTGTGGCACGAGCTGGGCTACGCGGCGTTCCGGCTCGGCGACCGTAATCGCGCCCTGCTGGCCCTGGACCGGGCGTTCGCCCTCGAGCCCCACATCGAGACGCTGCGGTTACGCGGTCGGATCCTGCGCGACGCCGGACGGTATCAGGCAGCGGAAGTTGCCTATGAAGGCGCCGCCCAGGCTGCCGAGCATCGGGAGCAGCGCGCGGCCGCCGAGCAGGAAATCGCGATCACGCGGCGCTATGCGTTCTACGCCCCGCGGCGCCCCGACGGGCTGACCCCCGCCGAGCGCTGGTTCGCGGAGACGGGTACCGTCGTGCTCGCCTCGGATGAGGCGCCAGAGGCCGCCCCACCCGACAATGCTACGCTGACTGCCGGATTCCTCGAACTGGCGCGCGACTCGGGCTGGCGGTTTGGCCAGGTCGTCACCCTGGGACCTCTCCCGCCGCTGCCCATGTGGCGTACGCTGGCGGACGCGCTCGGAGCCCCTCTGGTCGCGTCCACCGGATTCGACCCGGCGACGTGCCCACTGGTCGTCGCGCAGCGTCCCCCCCCCCCCCCCCCCCCCCCCCCCCCCCCCCCCCCCCCCCCCCCCCCCCGGGACCGAGGCGGCCACCGCCGCGCCGGGAGCAGACGTTATCGGGGTGCTCGTCGATTCCGGCGGGCGGCGGGCGCGCAAGGTGAACGTCGCCCACGCACTGTCCGAGGCCCAGCACCCCGCCGGGCGGTTGGCGAACCGGCGTCTCGTTCGCGAGTGAACGCGCGGCTGGGCGCTGCCCGCAAACGGGCGTGCACGGTGCCGCTGGGGCGGCAGTGCCGAGCCGCGGCTTTAGCCGCGCCGCGGAGCCTCCCATGACCGCCCCCGGACGACCCACGCGCATCATGACGGGGAAGTCGATCGTCGACAGCCAGTTCGAGCGCGCTGCCAACCTGATCAACCTCGACCAGTACATGCGGCATATCCTCATGCGACCATTTCGCGAGGTGCAGGTGGAGGTGCCGGTCCGCATGGACGACGGGCGCATCGAGGTCTTTACCGGCTACCGCATCCAGCACAACGGCGCGCGAGGCCCGTGCAAGGGAGGGATCCGCTACCACCCCGATGCAGACCATGACGAGGTGCTCGGCCTGGCGACGATCATGACGTGGAAGACCGCGCTCATGGACATTCCGTTCGGCGGCGCCAAGGGCGGCGTCGCGGTAGACCCCAAGCGGCTCTCCAAGCTCGAGCTCGAGCGGCTCACCCGCCGCTTCACGCAGCGCATCTCCATCGTGCTCGGTCCCTATCGCGACATACCGGCACCCGACGTCGCCACGAACGCCCAGGTGATGGCCTGGATTCTCGACGAGTACTCGAGTCGCCATGGCTACACGCCGGCCGCCGTCACCGGCAAGCCGATCTCGCTCGGCGGCTCCCTCGGACGCGAGGAGGCAACCGGCCGGGGCGTCATGTACGTGATGATGGAATACGCGCGCGACTTCGGCATTCCGCTGCAGGGCAGTCGGGTCGTGATCCAGGGGTTCGGCAACGTGGGCGGCCACCTGGCCCGGCTGCTCAGCGCCGAAGCGGGAGCGAAGATCGTCGCGATCTCGGACGTGTCGGGCGGGGTCATGAACGAGGGCGGCCTCGACATCCCCGGACTGCTCGCCCACGCAGCGGCCCGGAAGCCCGTGTCCGAGTGGCCTGGAGGTACGGCGATCAGCAACGAGCAGCTCTGGACCATCCCCTGCGACTGGCTGGTGCCGGCGGCGCTCGGCGGCGTGATCAACAAGGAAACCAACGCGCACACGATCGCTTGCAAGGTCGTGGTCGAGGGCGCGAACGAGCCCACCACCCCTACCGCCGATCTGATCCTCGAGCAGCGTGGCATCCCCGTGATCCCCGACTTCCTCGCGAACGCCGGGGGCGTGACCGTGAGCTATTACGAGTGGGCCCAGAACCTCCAGCAGTACCGCTGGACCCACGAGCAGGTCAACCGCGAGCTCAAGGCGACGATCACGAAAGCCTACGTGGGGGTGCGGGACCTCGCGAAACAGAGGGGCGTGACGTTCCGGACGGCGGCCTACGCGATCGCGCTGCAGCGGGTGGCGGAGGCGGAGCGCCTACGAGGTAACTGACTGTTTCATAATGGAACAGTCGCAGGTTGAGCGCCAATCCTGCTCGACCTAGCGGTCTGCCACGATCGGATGTATTCTGGCAGCGAACATCACACAGGGGCCGGCAAATGCGACGCGGAATTTCCTTGTTCGTAGCTTGCGTGGTGGTGGCACTCGTGGCTTGCGCCAGTGAGGACCTGCCGCAGGAGAAAGTCGCGGGCTCGCCGAGCCCGGGCGGGGACGTGACGGGTTCCTGGACCGCGACCTGGGCGCCGCTGGTCGGGACGAACACGTACCCGGATACCCTCAAGAACAGTCTGAACCAGGACTCGATCGTGACGCGCACCGTGAGGGACACCTGCACGGGAACGGGCACTCTCACGCTGGCGCAGGGGACGCCCGTCGCCTACGTGAAGGGTACCTACGCCATCACGCGCACGTGCAGATCGCATCTCCTAAAGCACTCGGGCGCCGATTCGGTGTTCGTCGGACAGGCCGTGACGACGCCCGCGGATTCGATCCATAACGGGAACATGGGTAGCGGCAGCCTCTCGTTCTCCCTCGATAACTCCACCGCAGCCCGAGAGTTACAGCTCGGACTGGTGAGCGGTAACTCGATGGACGGCACGGCCCAATGGGCCATATTCGTGGCCACGCGGCCCACCAAGGGCAGGGGCACTGTCCGCGGGACGTTCAGCGCAACCAAGTAGGAGCCGGCGAAGAGAGAGCCACCCCTAGAGCGCCCCTGGCCCCGTTCCGCCAGGGGCGCTCGTTTATCCACCCCTCGAATACAGCGCCTGATAGGGATCTCCCGGCTGCGTGAACACGCGGACCTGAATCGCGCGGATCGTCTCTCTGAGATCGGCGTTCGAGTGGACGTACACTTCTTCGAACAAGTTCAGGTTCATGCGGTACAGCCGCTGGGCGATCACGACAGCATTGTTGAGCGGCGCGCGGGCAAACCAGCGCCAGTCGTACGTTTCGAGCGACTGCCCCACCGTTCCCGTGAGCTGGGCGCGCGCCCACCCGAACAGCGTGGTCCGCGTCCGCTCGAGGGCCAGCCCCGTCGGCCCCTCCGCATAGGCCGAGTCGAGGCGACGGGCGAGCTCGGCGTACAGCGCATCCAGGGTGCGCTCGTCGCGCCAGCGTGCCACCGCGCGCTTCGCGTCGAGCGAGTCCCCGCGGGAGCGAAAGAAGGCCTGGGCGCCACGGTAGCCCACGAAGCTCGCGAAGCTTTCGTTGAAGGGCGTCTGACTCTTGAGGTAGAGGGTATTGTGCGCCAACTCGTGGATCACCGTGGCCACGAGCTCCATCGTGTCGCGCTCCATGACCGTGGAGAGCAGCGGGTCCGAAAAGTACCCCAATGTCGAGAAGGCGCCGGCGGGGCGGAGGTAGGTGTCGAGTCCGGTCCGCTCGAGGTCGGCGGCGGCGGCGCGGGCCGTGGTGAAATCGAAGAACCCTTTGTACGGCACCGCGCCCACGATCGGGAAGTTCCAGGTGTACTCGCGCAAGCGATCGCGGCGGGAGGCGGAGAGCACCAAGACCAGGGTGTCTCGTCCCACGTCCACGTAGGTCGTGTACGTCTCGCCGACGAGCAGGCCGAGCGAGTCGGCCGCATACGCGCGGGCGGCGAGGACGAGCTGCAGGCGCTGCCGCAGGACCGGGGCGGTCTTCGGGTCGGCGACGAGCTTCGCGATGGCGCGCCGCTTGAGGAGAATCCGTGCTTCGGCGACCCCGGCGCGCGCGAGGTAGCGCGCGTCGGCGCTGACCGCGAGCGCCAGGACGAGTACCGATGGGATGCCGATCAGCACCCACGCCAGCAGGCGGCGCGCCACCCGGCCCCAGTTCGGCGGACGGCGCTCGACTAGGTCGTCCATCGCAGCCCCAGGCGGTGACGCGCCCCGAGCGCGTCGTCCGCCCGGTACGCGTAATCCAGATGCAGGCGGCCCCCCCCCAACTCGACGCTCGCGCCCGCAGTCCACGGCGACGCGCTCGTCGCCGCGGAGTGGCCCGCATAGCCCACGCGGGCGAGCACGCCCATCGCGCGTGTCACCGCACCGCCCTCCAGTCCCGCGATGACATAGGCGTTCCCCTCCGACGGCCATTGGCCCTCGACCGTCGTCAGGAGCCGCAGCGTGCCCTGCGGGTCGACGTAGTTGAGCGTGAAGCCGGCGCGCGTGCGGCGTGGCAGGTGCACACCGTTCCCCAAGTCGCCGCCGATGTCTTGTACGCTCACGCCGAGCGCCATCAGGTCGAACACGGCGATCGCCAGCCCCGCGTCGCCGGCCCAGGCGTCGACGCGAGCCCCCTCGATTGTCTCGCGGACATACTTCGCCGTGGTGCCGAGGGCCACCAGCCCGGTGCGAAACACCAGCGAGGAGGCACCGAGCAGATCGGCGGATGAATAGTTCGGCCCTGCCGCCGCGGCGCCGGCACCCCACGTGAAGCGACCGACGCGCAGCGCCAGCGCTCCCGCCGAGAGCGTGACCCCCGATGGATACGACTCGTACATGCCCTCCACCGCGAGGTGACGTATCGTGGCGAGCCCCGCCGGATTCGCGAAGATGGCGCCCGCGTCACCCACAATGGCGGCGCCGGCGCCGCCCATCCCGGACGCCCTTGTGGAATTGACCATGGTGTCGAGACTTCCGGGAGACTGTGCTGGCAGGGCCGACACGATGAAGACGTTGCAGAGGATCGTCACGAGCAGGCGTTCGCGACGCCGTCTGGTCATTGAATCCGGATCACGCTGAGCATAGGGACCAAGGACGTGCGCAACGCGATTCCGGTGCTGTTCGAGAACAGGAGCGTGAATTGCCCGCCGCCCGGCGCCTGCTGCAGACGGTAGTAGCCGCCCGAGCCTGCGCGCAGCACCCCCTGGACCTGCAGCGAGCTGCCGTCCAACACCGGTGGGACCAGCGTGTAGGCCGCCGGGATGTTCGGGTTGGGGGGAACGCCGGTGCGGGGGTTTGGGCACCTCGCGCGGAGGTTGGGAAAGTCCGAGCGGAACCGCCACTTGACGTACTGCAGCTCGGTAGGTGGTGAGAACCCCGGCAGGTCGGACACGTAGTTCGTCAGGCCCCACTGCTCGACGAGCGTGCGAAACGGTGTGCCGGTCGCTGCCGCGGCGTTCGCCGCGCCGATCTGCGTCGTCGCGACCAGCCTGCGAGTGAACGCGTTCGCCGCCGCCGCGCTCGTGTCCGTGGCGAACTGGTCCACCAGGTAGCGCACGAACAGCCAGTACGCTCCGCGCTCGGCGAGTCCTCCGATCCCCGCCGTGTCCACGAGGAAATGGTCCTGCGCAGCCGCGAGATAATCGCCCGCGTTGTGCAGGTCGCCGTAGACGTAGTTGCAGAACGTCGCGCTGTCCGGCGGTGCCGTGCGCAGGAACCGCCGCGCCGCGTTCTCTTCCGCGTAGTGCGACAGCCCCTCGTTGAGCCACAGATCCTCGGGGAAGCCCGGACGCAGCAGGGAATGCTGGTTGAAGCTGATCATGTGCTGGAATTCGTGGACGAAGGTCGAAGGCACGACCTGCTTGACCTCCGAAACCGAATGCGCGCAGCTCAACGTACCGACGACATCCGGAACGATCGAATAGAAGATTTCCCCGTTGTTCCCTGTCGAGAACTGGCCGGACGTTATCAGATCGGCGCCGAAGAAGTATCCGGCGATGTACCCCTTGTTGACACAGTCCGACGCAGTCACGAGCGAGTTCACCTTCCCCGTCATGAGCACGATCACCTGCCCGTTCTGGTCGATATCCGACTCGTGGCCGAACGCCAGCGTGTCCGTTTCGTACAGGAGCGTGTCGAACACGGCGCGCAGATCATCGAGATCCGATTGTGTCAGGCCGGGCACCGGCGCCGCGTTGTCCACGTAGATCGCGATGTGCGTTCCCACCTTGAGGGCCGTTGCGGTCACCGATGAGAGCGTGCTGGGCTTGCGGGGATCACACGTCGCCACGTTGCACACCTTGAACGTCCGCACGTCGCCCGAGTCGACGGGGATGGACGCGGTCACAACGCGCGGGGGGGGGGGCGCCCGCAGCGGCCCGGGCACTTGAGCAGCCAGCTCCCGCTCGGCCCGGCGCAGGTGAAGATCGAACTCCTGGGCCGCGCTCGATCCGGATCGAGGCGCCAGCAGAGCACGGGACATCGGCGGCGCGGCCAGGAGCGTCCCGCCGAGCCTGAACGGCTCCGAGTCATTCGGAGTGGTGCTGCCCGACTGCGGCACCACCAGGTACTCGACAGTGGGCCCCGCAGCGTTGGAAGGGAAGACTGCACACCCCATCGTTTGGGTGGGGTCTACCGCCGTGTAGGCGGCAATCGCGAGCGTCAGATGCCCGCCGCTCGACGCGGTGCACGGGGGCAGCGGCGGATTTGTCGTACCGCTGGAGCTACAAGCCGCCACGAGAAGTGACTGAACACCAATCATCGCTACGATCAGGCTTTCGAGGGAGACCCCCCACTCCGGGAAGGCCTTGCGGGACAGCTGGGCGAGGCTCAGCGCAACGCCGGCCTGCGAGACGAGGCCGAGCCAGCCGTACCGCGCCAGGGGGGGCCCTACGCTCGGATGCCGCGCCGCCCAGAGCGTGCCGTAGCGCAAGCTCACGACCCGGAGGCCCACCAGCAACAACATCCACGGCCACAGCTCCGCAAGGGCGCCGACGCGCATGCCCGCGCCTGTCAGCGCAAAGAAGACGACGTACACCGGCGACCCTGCGCCCCCCGCGCCCCCCCCCTCTCGTTGCAGTTCGGTACGGAGCTGCTCGGTCGCGACTGGCGCGAAGTTCCTGATGTAGAACCCCGCCGCGAGCGCCATGATCAGCGTGTCGAGTCCCGCGAGCCGCGCCACTGCGGCGGTGCCGAATGCCGTCGCAACGAGTAACAGCGTGGTGTCGCGTCCCGCGAGCACGCAGTAGCGACCCAGGGCATAACCGAGGAGCGCGCCCGCCGCTGCAGAGCCGCCGAGGTGCAGGAGCGCGGCCCCTGCGACGGCGCCGTTGAGGCCTCCCGCGCTCGCGAGCGCCCGCCCCACGCCCAGCACCACCGCGAACAGGACCAGGACCACGAGATCCTGCCCCACGGTAATGGCGAGCAGGGCGCGGGCGAGCGGACCGCGGGCGTCGAGCTCGCTCGTCATGGCCAGCGTGAGGACCGGAGACGACGCCGCCGCCACCGTGCCCAACACGAGCGCTACGACGACCGCATCGTGGAACGGCTGATGCCGCGTGACCGGGAGCCACGGTGTGACCGACAGCATGACGAGCGTGACCACGGTGAAGGGAAAGGCGATCGCGCCGATCGTGAGCCGGCTGAGCGCCACGCGACCCTGGCGCAGCGCATCGAGCGCCAGCTCGGAGCCGGCGGCGAGCGCGATCAGCGCCACGGCGGCGTCCGCGATGAACTGGAGCGCGTCGACTTCTTCGCGCCGGATGAGCCCGAGCCACGCCGGGCCGACGGCGAAGCCGATGAGGAGATAACCGGTGAGACGCGGCAGGCGTGCGCGCCGCGCGAGCGCACCGCCGAGGTAGGCCGTGAGCAAGAGAAAACCGAAGGACAGCGTCGCGCGGGCTTCGAGCGGACTCCCCGCCGTCACGCGATGAAAAAAGGCCATCATCAGGCCCAGTGCGAGCAGACTCGCGATCGCGCGTGCGGGGCGCATCCGCCGAAAATATCCGGCGGGGCCGCGCTTTTGACAATGCGCCGGAGCGCCGATATCTTCCCGTAGCCGTATGGCGTTTGTCCACCTCCACACCCACAGCGAGTACTCCCTCCTCGACGGCGCCAACCGGATCCCCGATTTGCTCGATCGGGTCCAGGCGCTGGGCATGGACTCGCTCGCCATCACGGACCACGGCAACCTGCACGGGGCGTGGCAGTTCTACGCCGAAGCCCGGGCCAGGAAGGTCCGCCCGATCCTGGGCTTCGAGGCGTACCTGGCGTTCGGCGACCGCCGCAAGCGCGAGCGACCGGCGGACGCTCCCGGCCCGTACTCCCATCTCGTGCTGCTCGCGAAGAACCGCACCGGCTACCACCACCTCATCAAGCTCTCGTCGATCGGATTCCTGGAAGGCTTTTACCGGCGCCCACGCATCGACCGCGAGGTGCTCGAGCAATTCGCCGAGGGCGTGATCGGGCTCGCCGCCTGTCTCTCGGGTGAAATCGCGCTGTATCTGCGGCAAGGGAACTACGAAGCGGCCAAGGCGAGTGCCCAATACTTCGGCCGCGTATTCGGTTCGAACGGCTTCTGGCTCGAGGTGCAGGACCATGGCCTCGAGGACGAGAAGGCGGTGGGCGCGGGCATGTTTCAGCTCGCCGCGGAGCTCGGCCTCCCGGTGGTCACGACCAACGACGCGCACTATCTAAGGAAAGAAGACGCCGAAGCGCACGACGTACTGCTCGCGATCGGTACGGGCAAGGACCTCGATGACCCCACCCGATTCCGCTTCTTCGGGCAGGAGAGCTACGTCAAGGCCGAGCAGGAAATGCGCGCGCTGTTTCCGGATCACCCGGAGGTCGTCGCCGAGACCCAACGGGTCGCCGAGCTGTGCGAGTTCGACTTCGAGAAGCGCTACTTCCTGCCGCAGTACCCGCGCCCCGCGGAATTCGCGTCCGACAACGACCTGCTCGTGCATCTGGCGCGCGCGGGCGCAGTCGCGCGGTACGGCGATCCCCTGCCCCCGGCCGCGCAGGAGCGGCTCGACTACGAGCTGCGAGTCATCTCGCACACGGGGTACGCGGGCTACTTCCTGATCGTGTACGACATCGTGAAGGCGGCGAAAGATCGAGGCATCCCAGTGGGGCCGGGGCGCGGCTCCGCGGCGGGATCGCTGGTTGCGTACGCCCTCGGGATCACGGACATCGATCCCCTCTCGTTCGACCTGCTGTTCGAGCGGTTCCTGAATCCCGAGCGTATCTCGATGCCCGACATCGACCTCGACTTCTGCTTCGAGCGGCGCGGCGAGGTCATCCAGTACGTGCGCGAGCGCTATGGCCGGGATTCGGTCGGGCAGATCATCACGTTCGGAACCCTCAAGGCACGCGCTGCTTTCCGGGACGTGGCGCGCACGTTGCGGATCGAGCCGGGCGAGGTGGACCGCTTCACGAAGATGATCCCCGCCGGGCCGGGGGTCACCGTCACCTTGACCGATGCGCCGGAGAAATCTCCCGAGCTGCGGCAGCTGGCGCGCCACGACGAGCGCGTCCGCAAGATCCTCGATCTCGGCTCACGGATCGAGGGGCTGGCCCGCCACGCGTCCGTGCACGCCGCAGGAGTGGTGATCGCCCCGGGTCCGCTCACCGACTACGTCCCGGTCTGCCTCGCGCCGCAAGAGGCCGACGCCATCATCACGCAGTATGACATGGTCGCGCTCGAGCAGGTCGGCATGCTGAAGATCGACATCCTCGGCCTGCGGACCCTGACGGTCATCCATGACGCGGTGCGGATGGTGGCCGAGCGCCACGGCGTCACGCTCGACATGAAGGAGCTCCCGCTCGACGACCCGGAGACCTACCGGCTGCTCGGGTCGGGCCGCACCGCCGGCGTCTTCCAGTTCGAGTCGCCGCTCGCCACGGACTGCCTGCGCAGCATGAAGTGCGACCGGTTCGACGACCTCGTGGCCACCAACGCCCTGCTGCGTCCGGGCCCGCTCGACACCGGCATGCATCTGGTGTTCATCAACCGGAAGCTCGGCCGCGAGCCCGTGCGCTACCCGCATCCGGCCCTCGCCGAGATCCTGCAACCCACGTACGGCGTCATCACCTATCAGGAGCAGGTGATGCGCATCGCCAACTTGCTCGCCGGCTTCTCGCTCGCCGAGGCCGACGTGCTGCGCAAGGCCGTCGGCAAGAAGGACCAGGAGCTGATCGAGCGTGAGCTCGGTCGCTTCGTGGAGCGTGCGGTCGCGCTCGGTCACGAGCGTCGGATAGTCGAGGACATCGCACGGCAGATCGAGACCTTCGGGCGATATGGATTCAACAAGTCGCACGCCGTGGCGTACTCCGTCCTGTCGTACCAGACCGCCTGGCTCAAGGCCCACTACCCTGCCGAGTTTCTGGCGGCACTGCTGTCGTCGGAAATCGGCGACACCGACAACGTCGTGCGCTACATCAACGAGGCGCGCGAGCTGGGCCTCGAAGTCCTGCCGCCCGACGTGAACGAGTCGGGGTTCAAGTTCACCGTCGTGGCCGACCGCCGGATCCGGTTCGGGCTCGGCGCGATCAAGAACGTCGGGGCCGGCGCGATCGAGTCGATCCTCGCGGGGCGGAGGGCCAGCGGACCGTACCGCTCGCTCGTGGACCTGTGCGAGCGGATCGACCTGCGGCTCTGCAACAAGCGCGTGATCGAGGCCCTGATCGACGCCGGCGCGTGCGATTCCCTGGGCGGCCATCGCGCCCAGCTTGTGGCGGCGCTTGACGCATCCTTTGGGGAAGCCCAGGCGCGGCAGGGAGAGCGCGAATCCGGCCAGGTGGCTTTGTTCGGCGAGCATGCCCCGCTCCCCGCTCCCCGCTCCCTGCTCCCCGACGTACCCCCCTGGTCCGAGCACGATCGCCTGGCACGGGAGAAGGCCGTGCTGGGCTTTTTCATTTCGGGGCACCCCCTCGCGCCGTACCGCGTCGAGGTGGAGCTTTTCGGGACGCGGACGACCGCGACCCTGGGGCAGCGGAGCGACCAACGTGTGCGAATCGCGGCGGTGGCAACGATGGTCAAGCGGCAAGTCTCGAAGAAGACGGGCGCCGAATACGCGCGCGTGACGCTCGAGGACTTCCACGGCACCGCGGAGGCGCTGGTGTTCCCGGAGGCGTGGGCCAAGCTCAGCGAGACGATCCAGACGGATCGCGCGCTCCTGCTCGTGGGCGGCTACAGCGCGCGCGACCGGGACGACGAGCAGGCGCCGTTCGTCATCGAATCCGCGCAAGCGCTCGACGAGCTGAAGCCCAGCGGCGCGATCGGCGTGGCATTGCGGTGGTCGCCCACCGCGCCCCCGCCCCCCGATGCGACGCGCGCCGCGGCCGCCTTGTGCGCGGCGCACCCGGGGCCGGCCCCGGTGCTGGTGGAGTGGAAGGAAGATGGAGAGAACGGCGGTGAGGCTGTCCCCGGACCTGTCCCCGGCGTCAGCACTCCGGCCGCTCGTCTTCGTAGTCGTTCGCTGCGCGTGGCAGTGGACGACGAGCTGGTCGTGGCGCTGCGCGCGCTCCTCGGGCCCGAGCACGTGCACCTGGTCAAGACCTGACCGATGGCGACCCACACACTCGACTTCGAGCGGCCGCTGCTCGAGCTGGAGCGCCAAATCGAGGAGATGAAGCGCGTCGCGGGCGAAGGCTCCGTGGATGTCGCGAAGGAGATCGCCCCGCTCGAGAAGCGACTCGCCGAGCTCCGGGGCGAGATCTATCGGAACCTCACGCCGATGCAACGCGTACAGGTCGCGCGGCACCCCAGGCGACCGTACACGCTCGACTATCTCAGCACGGTGTTCACCGATTTCGTGGAGCTGCACGGCGACCGGCTGTTCCGCGACGATCCGGCGATCGTGGGGGGGTGGGCGCGGCTCGACGGGATGAGCGTCATGGTGATCGGACACCAGAAGGGGCGCGACACCAAGGAGAACCTGCGGCGGAACTTCGGCATGGCCCACCCCGAGGGCTATCGCAAGGCGCTCCGTCTCATGCGTCTGGCGGAGCAGTTCCACGCTCCGGTGATCACGCTGGTCGACACGCCGGGCGCGTACCCCGGGCTGGGCGCTGAGGAGCGGGGCCAGGCCGAGGCGATCGCTCGGAACCTGGTCGAGATGGCGACGCTGCGCACGCCCATCATCACCGCGGTGATCGGCGAGGGCGGATCGGGGGGCGCCCTGGCGGTCGGGCTCGCCGACCGCGTCCTGATGCTCGAGAACTCCGTGTACTCAGTGATTTCCCCGGAAGGATGCGCCGCCATCCTCTGGAAGGACGCGAGCCTGCGGGAACGGGCCGCGGAAGCCCTCAAGATCACGGCCGAGGATCTGCTCGAGCTCGGGGTGATCGACGAGATCATCGCGGAGCCGCCGGGCGGCGCGCACGCCGATCCCGAGGCCACGGCCGCGGCGCTGGGCGACACATTGCGGCGCCACACGCGTCACCTGCGCAAGGTCAGGATCGAAAAGCTCCTCAAACGCCGCGAAGAGAAGTACCTTTCGATGGGCGCGTTGAGCGAGAAGTGAGTTGAACGACGTCGTCGAGGTCCGGTTCAAAGGCAACCGGAAAGAATTCTTCACCTGGCCGTCCGCGGAGCCGCTCGCCCTGCACGATCCCGTGATCGTGGAGGTCGATCGGGGGCAGGATCTCGGCCGCGTGTCGGCCGTGGGCCCGGTCGCCGCGAAGAAATGCGGAGGCGGGTGCAGCGGGTGCAGTCTGGCGGGTCCTACCCAGCCGTCCGCATCTCCTCCCGGCGAGGAGCAGTCCGGAGCTGCGATCCAGCGCCGCGTGCTGCGCCGCGCCACCCCGGACGACGCGGCGATCGCCGAGCAGCTGCACCGCGAGGAGGACGACGTGCGCCGCCGCGTGATGGATCGGGTCCGGGTCCACACCCTTCCGATGAAAGTCACCGACGCCGAGTGGCAATGGGACCGTAAGAAGCTCACCGTTTATTTCACGGCCGAGCAGCGGGTGGACTTTCGGGCCCTGGTGCGTGACCTCGCGAGCCTGTTCCACACGCGCATCGAGCTGCGTCAGATCGGGGCGCGCGACGAGGCCAAGCGCCTCGACGGCGTGGGCCGCTGCGGTCGCCAGTACTGCTGCTCGAGCTGGCTCCCCGAGCTGCGGCCCGTGAGCCTCGCGCTCGCCAAAGACCAGCACCTGTCCCTCAATCCCTCGCAGATCTCCGGAGGGTGCGGGCGGCTGCTCTGCTGCCTCCGCTACGAGCACGACTTCTACGTCCAGACGCGCAAGCGCTTTCCCAAGGAAGGCCGCGTGCTGCAGACACGCCTGGGGGCGGAGCGCGTCCTCGCGGTCGACGTGTTCCGCGAGACCGTGACCCTGCGCGCCGAGGCGGGCGACACCCGCGTGGTGGCACTGGAAAAGCTGAAGGACGACGTAATCCCGTAGGAATGCCTGCCCCGAAGTTTTACCTCACCACGGCGATCGACTATTCCAACGGCGAGCCGCACCTCGGGCACGCCCTGGAGAAGATCGGCGCCGACTGCATCGCCCGGTATCACCGGTTGCGCGGCGACGACGTCCACTTCCTGATGGGGATGGACGAGCACAGCCAGTCGGTGATCCAGGCCGCCGCCCGCGCCGGCGTGACGCCGCAGGCATGGGTCGACCGCATGGCGACCACGTTCGCCGACTACTGGCACCGCCTCCATTGTTCGAACGACGACTGGATTCGCACCACGGAGCCGCGACACGCCCGCGCGGTGGCGGCCCTGCTCGAGCGCATCCAGCAGCGCCACCCCGCAGATCTGTTTGAGGCGGAGTACGAGGGGCTGTACTGCACCGGGTGCGAGGAGTTCAAAACCGGCTCGCAGATCGTCGATGGGCACTGCATCGAGCATCCCACGCTCGAGCTGATCCCGACCAAGGAGCGGAACCACTTCTTCCGGCTGAGCGCGTATCGCGACGCCGTACTCGACCGCATCCGCTCGGGCGCCCTGAGCGTGCAGCCCGAGATCCGTCGCAACGAGGTGCTGCGACTGCTCGAGGCGGGCCTCCAGGACATCTCGATCTCGCGGCAGCGCCAGCCCTGGGGCATTCCGTTTCCCGGTGACGCGCAGCAGACGGTCTACGTGTGGTTCGACGCGCTGATCAACTACCTCTCGGCGACCGGGTTTCCCGAGCTCGGCTACGAGCGGTTGTGGCCCGCCGACCTGCATGTCGTTGGCAAAGGGATCACGCGCTTCCATTGCATCATCTGGCCCGCGATGCTCCTCGCGGCCGAGATCGAGCTTCCCCGCGCGGTGTGGGCACACGGCTACGTGCAGTGGTCGGGCGCCAAGATGAGCAAGACCGCCGGGACGGTCGTGACGCTCGGCGAAGCGATCGATCGGTACGGCGCCGATGCGCTCCGCTACTTCCTGCTCCGCGAGGTCGGCTTCGACAACGACGGCGATTTCACGTGGGAACGGTTCGACGTGCGTTACAACGCGGAGCTCGCGGATACCTTCGGCAACCTGGTGTCGCGCGTGCTCACCATGATCCACCGCTATCGGGAAGGCACCGTGCCGCGTGCCGAGGGAAGCACCAACTCACCATTCGACAAGGCCGTGAGGGATGGGGTGGCGACCTATGACGAGTGGATGGCTGGCCATCGGCTGCAGGAGGGAGCGCGCCAGTTCATCAGCGTCGCAGGGGCCGCCAACCGTTACATCGAGGAGCAGGCGCCGTGGCAGCTCGCGAAGCAGGGAAAACAGCGCGAACTCGACCTGGTCCTCGCCAACCTGGCCCGGACCGTGGTGCGTCTCGCGATCCTCGCCTACCCTTTTATCCCCGATAAGGCGGAGGCCGTTTGGGAGCTCGTATGCCCAGGATTGAGCCTGGCACGAACGTCGCTCGAGGATGCCGTGGGCGGTGTGGAAGGGCGACCCGTAGGGAAAGCGCCTATCCTGTTCCCCAAACCGCGATTGGCCAGTGTCTAAGTGCCTAGGAGAAGGTGATTTGGGTCACCTTCGGCCGTGTTGACGCCTTCCTCGCCAAGCCGTACTTTACTGGTCCACTCGGGGACCGGACCCCACGCCCTGTCCGGACTCTCCCTACGGCAGGTCCAAATGGACCGGCGCGGTTGCGCCGGGCCTGATTGGTTTCGATGCGAGGTCGGCGCGACTAGATGAGCAAGAAGGCAGAGCGACGCTGGACCGTCATGGTGGTGCCCCACGGCTCGGGTTCGTCCCGCGCGGTGGAGGTGTCCCAGACGTTCGTCAAAGCCCTCTTGGGGATCGGCAGCGTGTTGGTGCTGGCGTTCCTGGTGCTGGGCGTCGCCGCCATCTCGCGCGGGGTGAACATCACGCACAGCCGCGCCCTCGAGAACGAGAACCGCATCCTCGCCGACGAGATCCAGCGCATGCGCGAGCGCATGTCCGGGCTGCGTGACACACTCCATCGGTTCAGCGAGCGCGAGCAAGAGCTACGCCTGCTGGCCGGCCTCGTGCCGACCGACACGAGCGTGCAGCAGGCGGGGATCGGCGGGCCGGCTGGAACGTGGTCGGAGCGGGATAGCCTCAAGGCGCTCGGCCCCAGCGGGCAGCAGGCCCTCGCCGCGCGGCTCGATGTCGATGCGCTCGCCCGCCGCGCCAACATCCTGGTGCGGTCGCTGAACGAAGCGTACGACTCGCTGTCCAAGAACCGGGCGCTCATGGCCGCGACGCCGTCGATCATGCCGACCAAGGGCTGGTTGACGAGCGCGTTCGCGCGCGAGCGGATCCATCCGATCCTCCACCTCGCCCGGCCACACGAGGGCATCGATGTGACCGCGCCGATGGGCGCGGAGATCGAGGCGCCGGCGGCGGGGATCGTGACCGAAGTGCGGTGGGAAGAGGGCTACGGCAATATGATCACCATGGACCACGGGTACGGTCTGGTGACCCGCTTCGCGCACTGCTCAAAGATCCTGGTGGTCCGGGGCCAGCGGGTGAAGCGCGGTCAGAAGATCGCGCTCGTCGGCTCGACCGGGCTCTCGACCGGGCCGCACCTGCACTATGAGGTATGGGTGAACCGCAAGCCGGTGGACCCGATGAAGTACGTCATGCCCGATGCGATCGTGGACTGACCGGCGGCGGATGGACGGAGAAGCCGAGGGGCGCAGCGTGCTGCGCCCCTCGCGTTGTTTTTGGCGGGGGGGCGCAGTGCTCGTCTGCGTCGCGGCCGCAGGAGGCGCGCAGGCGGGGGTCGCGCAGTCGAATGCGCCGAGCGACGGGCGGGTGATTACTGCCGAAACCATCACCAGGTCCCATGCGAAGACGGCGTGGGACGCGGTCAGGCTGACGGTGCCGAACGTGCAGCTGCGGGAGGTCCACGGGCAGCCGGCGCGCATCCAGCGGCGCGGCCGGGCGAGCATCTACCAGGAGGATCAGGTCCGGGTGATGCTCGACCACCTGCCGGTCGACGACCTCCAGGTCCTGAAGCAGGTCGCCGCGTCCGACATCCTCACGATCGAGGTCCTCTCGGGACTGGACGCGACGACCCAGTATGGTGGTGGTTCCACCACCGGCGTCATCGTTATCAGCACGAAGAACGGCCGTCCCTGAAGCAGCGCGGGGGCGCCGTTCGGGCCGCCCCCGAGATTACATCACTTCCCTACAAGCGTCACGGCTTGCGGTCGGCGCATCCGTGGAAGTTCGTGTTGTTCAACTCTTCCACCGGGAGCACCATCTGAATGGCGTCACCGTAGGGCCCGCCCTTGAACCAGACACCAGTCGGGTACACGATGCTATCGGGGTGCTGATATTGGCGGAGCAACCGCCGCATGTCGCCCAGTCGGTGTCCGGTGCTGAACAACCAGAACGCGCGCTCATAGAACATGAGGTTCGTGCGCGCGGCGGTATCCGGCGTGGTGCCAGGGTCGGTGAGTGCTGTCAGCGCGGGGCCCCGCGTGAACCCCGACTGGATCGGCGGATAGAGTGTCGTGGTCGTTCGCAAGGTGTTGATGATCGAGATCCATGTCGCGTAGTCGCCCGCGCGCAGCCGCTCCTCGGCCGCGATCAGGCGCGCTTCAATCCCGCTCGCGATCGTCACCGCGCTCGTGCGGCCCCAAATGCCTTCCCTGATGACCAGGATGGGGAAGGCGCTATCGAAGATCCCGTCGTCTTTAAGACTCGTCCCAATACGTCTCGGAATCCGAGGGTCGTTCGCCGTCACGTACGGGAGGCCGTTCTTTCCCTCCACGTCGCCCATGGTGTACCGACGCGCGCTGGCGTTGAGCGCCCACATCTGGTTGTCGTTGACGTTGAGCGAGTGGGTCACGTCGTAGCGGAACGTGTCCGGAACCGTCGCCACGGCGGCGGCGGCGGCGGTAAAGTCCGCCCGGTCCACCAGGGCCCGTCCCTTGATGACCATCGCGAACCTCGCGGCCTTCACCCGAGGGCTCGCGGTGTCACCGCCGGCGATCGCCAGCGCGGAATCAGCGTTCGCGATCCCGAGCGTGAACAGGGAGTCATTGCTGATCGGTTCCCCGAAGATCACCTCGGTGCCCGACACGCCGCTCAGCGGGATGCCGTTGCAGTAATGCTCTCCCAAAAGGACTTGTGTGTACGCGAGGAAGTCGAACATCCGCGCGATGGTGGCGACGGAATCCGGCTGGTACGCCCGCAGCCCGTCGATGGCCAGCAGGGCTTGAGTGCGTACCCGGTTCAGGTTACGGAACGGCCCGGCGTTGAAGGTGTTCGTGGGATCCCAGATGCGTTGATCCATCGTGTTCCGCTGGATGAACGTGTCCCCCGACCGCCACTCGTCGGTGAGCAGTCCGCCGAACACGAACAGCGCGTCCGGCCCCTGGGTACCGCTCACCGCCTGGGCGAGCCGCAAGACGGCTCCGTTCGACAGGCCGATCGCCGACGAAGCCGAATTGGCGCCTAGGATGATGTCGGGATCGGTGACATTCAGCAGGGTGTCGGTGCATGCCAACGCAGGCGGCACCACGAGGCACGCGAGGACCAGCGGCCTCCGCAGCTGCCGGAGCAACAGGTATCTAGTCATGGGTGAAGAACCCCCTCACGGTCGTTCTCCGGTCGCGCATCATGGCCGAGTCCTCAGAAGCCCACGTTGAGACGGAAAATCCAATAGGTCGGCGGTGGCGCCGTCTGGAAGTTGCTGACGATCCCGGTCGCCCCTTCGAAGTAGTTGGCTTCCGGGTCGATGCCGCTGAACCCGGTCCCCTTCCAGAGGTTACGGGCCGCGATGGTGAAGCTCGCCCGTGTCGCCCGGAACGATCGGGCCCACGCCGCCGGTAGCTCGTACGATGCGGAAACCTCCCGCAGCCGAACAAACGTCGCCTTCTCGATGAATCCCCACTGTGTGCGTGACGGTGTCTCTCGCAGCGCCACCACACGCGCCTGCTTCCACAAGGGGGCGTTTGGATCCACCAGGCCATCGCAGTTGAGCCGCGACTCGCAGCGGATCCGCTCGGTACCGTTGAGCTGGTAGTACCCGCTCTTGTGGTCGAACAACCCCTGGATGCGCAGCTGCTTGTTGAACAAGTCGAATCCTGGGACATAGACCACTTCCCAGCGCGGATTGGCGTATCCCACGAATACGGCGCTGTCCGCCACGTGGATCTCACTCGCGGTGATGATGCCGTCTCCATTTGCATCCTCGAACGTGTAGGGCTGCTGCC
>QHUS01000073.1:0-13949 GCA_003222035.1 Gemmatimonadota bacterium
GGTCGAGGGTGCCGGCGGGGCGAGCATCCACCACGTCTGGTTCCACGGGGACACGCAGGTCGGCGACGTCGAGCTGCAGGTCGGCGGGTCGCCCTGGCGGACCTGGAGCCGCAAGACGGTGCCGGCCGATTGGACGGGAGCCTGGCACGTGGAAGTAAAGGACGCGGCGGGCACGACGCTGAAGCGCATCGACTTCACGGTCGGTCAATAACCGTCACACGACGCATGACGCCACGTTGCACGGAGCTCGCCACGCGGGCTCCTGCAACGTGGCGTCGTGGCGTCGTAGCGTCGTATTAGGTCAGTCCCGCCACCCGACCTGGCTCGGTCCGGATGGCATTCCAGTCAACCGGCACGGGCTCCGCGAGGTGTGCTTGAGGGGATTCCTGCCTGCGGTCGGGCCCGCGTCAGCGGCGCCGCACTCCCATGCCCGCGACGGGCATGCGCGCTTGGGCTCCGTGGAACACCGCCGGGGGAAGCGCCATCGTGCGGCCCCCCCCTACCCCTTCCCGCGCTGCCGGCGCTGCGGCCGCCCCAGCCCCCCCCGCCGCCCCCGGTGCTGACGGCACCGCCATCGCGGCCCCGCTCCCTCCGGCCACGGCCACGGCCCGTGGCCGGGGCGCCATGGTCGCGCTCGCCGCCATCGTCTCCGACCGCGGCCGTGACATCGCCAGCCCGGAGCGCGGGGCCGCACGTGGTGGCGGAATGGCCGCCACTCCGGTGAGCGCGACCGGTTGAGCGTCCCGCGGCACGTCCTGGGGCTCCTCCCGTAGCCGCGTGGGTGATAGGGATAGCCGCACCAGTTGCACCGGCGCCGTCGGGGCAGGAGTCGCCGAACCAACGCTGCGCCGGAGCATCGCGTTCGCGGGCGTGCGCGCGACGATTGGTCGTCCAGGGCCGAGCGGCACGGCGCGTGTCGAAACGGGAGAAGGCGTCACCGAGCCACCTCGCCGCACCGTGGCATCCACGGGCGCGCGCCCGACGGTGGGTCGCCCGCCGCTGAGCGGGCTCGCGCGGTTGCGGAACCCGATGGGTGCGCCGTCGGAGCCGGGGGTTGCCGGCCTGGGGTTGCGCGCATCCACCCCGACCCTGCCATCCCGCGGAATCACCGGCGCGCTGGATGGCGTCCGCATTGCGAGCGCGATCGTGCGGGTCGGTTCGGCAGTGAACCTGTCATTCTTGAACGGCCTGCCGGGATACCACACGTCCGCGAAGCAGTCCCAGTAGTACGGATCACACGTGAGATCAGACCCGTACCCGTAGTAGTTCTCCTGATATCCGATGAACGTGCAATCCGTGCACGTCGGGTACACCGGGTAGGGGAGGGGGACGCCTGTGTCCTGCTGCGCCGCGTACATCGGGGGCGCCACGGAGTAGCTTGCGATGTCGTAGTTGAAATAGCCGTCGCCCAGCATCCGCTGCACGATGTCCGAGAGGACCCCCTCGCCGTCGGAGCCGTTCCAGGCCGGCGCGAGCGCCTCGGGGTTCCATGCCGCGGCGCGCACGAACTCGTCGAACCGATAGGCCCTGGGGGCGAGTGCGGCCAGCACCAGCCCGGAGCCATCGGGCTCCGCGACCACGAACGCCACGTGATCGGAGGTCGCCTGGATCTCGTACGTCCCGGCGCGAACGAACACGTCTTCGCTCGGTTTGCCGGGGAACAGCACGTCGATCCGCCCATCCGTGCGGCGGTGCAGGACGATCAGGTTGCCGTCTCGTGTCGTCTGGACGTACACCCGGACGGACGCACCGCGCACCAACCCCCCGCTCGAACCGAGCCAGACACGTACGGGTCTCGCGTCCCCCGAGGAGGCGGGGGCGGTCTGCAGGAGGGCAACCACGAGCGACAGGATCATGCTCACTACCGTTCTTAAATAGTAACCGCGCGCTTTGGTCGGCCGTCAAGGCCTACCGTATCCGGAACTCCAACCGCTGATACACCCGCATGGGGACAATGGTATCCCCGACCGCAGCACATCCGGAGGATGCTCAACGGCTCTCGATGTCCGTCAACGCGTCGTGCGCACGGTCGGCGTCGCCGGCATCGACCAGGATCTTCACCGGGCCGGTCACGACGTTGAAGCCGCCGGGAAATCGCCCGAGCCCGATCAGGTCCTGCAGGCCCTCCCCTTGCGTCACGAAGGCAATCTCCGCGGATTCGAGCGCTCCCTTGGCGAGCGCCAGCGCGATGGGGTCCCCGGATTGAAACACTAAGACGAGGTCGGTCCGCTCGGCTGTCACCGTCGCAATGTCGAGTCCGACGCTGGGAGGGCGAGCAGACCGGGTAGGCATCGAGTCTTCATGCAGGCAATCTCACCACGTGACGACCCGCTGCGTCAAGAGGGACGTCAGACGCCCGGGTACCGCCCCAAGAAGAGCAGCGTGAACCCGACCGTGTCCACCGTGCCATGCGCGATCATCGGCACCCAGAGGTTGCGCCCCGCCCTCAGGTACAGCATGCCGAACACGAGGCCGCTCAACCCGGCGGTAATGACACCCGAGGCGCCCTGATACACGTGGCCCAGTCCGAACGCGGCGCTGGTCAGGAGCACACCTGCGAGCCAGGCGCGCGGCGTCCCGCCGAGGACCTGAGCAAGGCGCGTGAGCAGGTAGCCGCGAAACACGAACTCCTCCCCCACGGCAGCGAGGGTCCAGGCTACCAGGAGTGAAACAAGCAAGAGGCGCACATTGCCTTCGAGCGCCGCGAACGAGCTGACGTCGGGGAGCCGGCCGGTGAACCGCGCGATCGCGGGCTCGAGCACGTAGATGCTCAATGACTGGTAGCCAAGGCCGGCGCCGATGCCCAGGACCCACGTGCGGCCCCAGGCGGCCGGCCGCCCCAGTCCGGCCGCGCTCGCCCGCTCGCCCCGGAGCCACAGGGAGAGGACGCCGAAGACGACCAGATACGGTGTGGCGCTGAACGGCAGCATCCCGGCGAACCCGGCGAGGAGAATCGCCGCGGCGAGCGCGAGCTCCGGGACGAGGAATCGCTGAGCTCGGAGGGCGTCGCGGAAGGAAAGCACGAGTTACGATAACTGGGGCGGGAGGACTCGAACCTCCAACTTCCCGGTTAACAGCCGGGCGGTCTGCCAGTTGACCTACACCCCAATACCACCGCCACCCAACCCCGCACCGTCAACAGCTACCCGCTACCAGACGCACAGACGCACAGCGGTAAACAGTTTGAGTGAGCGGGGAATCAAACGCCCCCGGGACCGCTCGGTGCCGGGGGCTCGCGCTCACCGTCAATGCACGCTACGCCGCGAGGGCCCCCCGATCAGGGTTGCGGTTGCGATTCGCGCCCAGACCAGCCAACGTGCGCATAGGACTTAGACAGTAGCATGGGCCCCCCAGCCGAGCAAGAGGGCTGTATCACATGAGTCCCGACATCACGAGCGCCGCGCCAGCCGACGTGCCGGCCATCTTCGAGCTGCTCGACGCGAGCCGGCTGCCGCGCGCCGGCCTCGAGCGGCATCTCGCGACGACCCTCGTAGCCCGCGACGCCTCGGAGCTCGTAGGCACCGCGGCGCTCGAGCTGTACGGTAGCGCCGCCCTGCTCCGCTCCGTCGCGGTGGCGACCCGGCTGCGCGGGCGGGGGCTGGGCCAGGCGCTCACCCACGCGGCCCTCGAGCTCGCGCGCCGGCGCGGCGCGCGCACCGTTTATCTCCTCACCGAGACCGCGGGCGCGTTCTTTCCGAGGTTCGGATTCAAGCCCATCGCGCGCGCCGACGTGGAGCCGGCGGTGCTCGCGTCGGACGAGTTCCGCACGGCGTGTCCGAAGAGCGCTCTGGTCATGCGAGCGGGGCTGGCTTCGTGAGCGTGCGCGGGCTGCACGTCGCGTGCTCCGTGTCGCTCTGCCTGGCAGCGGCCTCGCGCGTCGCCTGCGGGCAGGAGACGGGGAGTGCCCGGTGGCGGATTGTGGGTGCCTGGCTTGCCCTGGGCCCGAACGCCTCGTTTCTCACGCGCATGGGCTCAAGACATCACGACGTCTACGTGTTGGGTGTTCGAGTGGAACGCCCGCTGGCGCGTAGCGGCGGCGTGGAGCTCTATCATACCGTCGACGCTGTGCCCCTCGCCGTGAGCACCGCCACTCCGCTCGAATACGATGAAAGGTCCTGCCACAGCCGACCGGCCCCGAGCGACACTATTGTGCCCCTCTGCGCACGGCAGGTCGCCCGTATGGGCAGCGTATATGGGTTCGGCCTCTCCCCGGCGGGCCTCGAACTTCGCTACGTGCCTCACTACCGTGGTGTCCAGGTCGTGGCCGGGGCGGCGGTCGGTGCCTTGTTCTTCACACGGCCGATGCCCGATCCTTTGGCCTCACGTCTGAACTTCAGCATCGCCGGCGACGTCGGTGTTCGGCTCGCCTTGGGGGGCGCACGCGCATTCGAGGTGCGCTACCGGTTTCAACACATTTCCAATGCCGACTTGGGGCGCGTCAACCCAGGCGTCAATGCTCATATGCTGCGGGTCGGGCTCGCGGTGCGATGAGACAGCGTCGGGCCGCTAGTGTTTCATTCCCGTCTTTTCCGCGAACGCCTTGGCCGCCGCTTCCTGCTCGGGGGTGAGCTTCTCCGGGATCTCCACGTGCATCTCGACGTACTGATCGCCCCGCCGGCCGTTGCGCTCGATCCCCTGTCCCGGGATGCGGAACTTCTGACCGTGCTGCGTGCCCGGAGGCACTCTGAGCACGACGCGCTTCCCGTCGAGCGTTCGGACCTTGATCTTCGAGCCCAATAACGCCTGGGCGAGGTTGATCGGCACTACCCCGATCACATCGAGGCCCTCCCGCCGGAAGAACGTGTCGGGCTCGACCTGAACGACGACCACGACGTCACCGCGACCCTTCGCGCCCTGCCCGCGCAGGCGAAGACGCGTTCCGTCTTCCGTGCCGGCCGGAATCGTGATTGTCAGCCGCTTCTCCTGACGAACCTCGCCCGCCCCCTGGCAGGTGGGGCAGCGTTCCGACGGCACTTTGCCCCGCCCCCGGCACACCGGGCACGGGCGCTGCACCGCGAAGCCGCCCTGGCCGAATGAGATCGTCCCCCGCCCCCGGCACTCGGGGCAGGTGGAGAAAGTCGCTCCGGGCGCGCCCCCAGAGCCACCGCACGTGGGGCAGACTTCCGGAAGGGTCAGAGTCACGGGGACCTTGCCCCCGAGAGCCGCGACGCGGAACGGGATCGAGATAGCCGTCTCGATCTCGTCCTCGTCTTCGACGCGGGTCTCGCTGCCGCCCCGGCGCCCGAAGATCGACGAAAACAGGTCTCCCAGGCCGCCCAACGAGCCAAGATCGGAGACGTCGAAGTCGACATCCGGACCCTGCGACGATCCGCCACCGCCGAACCCGGTTCCCCGACCCGCGCCTGCGAACGCGCCATAGCGACGTAGCTGATCGTACTTCTTTCGCTTGTCCGCGTCGCTCAACACGTCGTGCGCTTCGTTGATCTCCTTGAAGCGCTCGGCGGCCTGCGGCTTGTTCGGGTTGCGATCGGGGTGGTATTGCTTGGCGAGCCGGCGGAACGCTTTCTTGATCTCGTCGGTCGTCGCGGTCTCGGCGACGCCGAGGATCTGATAGTAATCCCGCTGAGATGCCATCTACGCTTCCCTCTTCCCCCTTCCCTCGTCCTCCCCCCCTCCCTCTGTCCACGTGAGCACCACCACTCGCGCCGGCCGGAGCAGCGTGCTCCCCATCTGGTACCCAGGCTGCAGCACCGCTGCCACCGTGTGATCCTTGGCCCGGTCATCGGTGGGTTGGGTGCTCACGGCTTCGTGCACGTGGGGATCGAACGGCATGCCGATCGCATCGATGCGCGTGACCCCCGCCGCATCGAGCGCCTTCCACAGCTTCCGCTCGACCATGTCCACGCCGTCGTGGATCGTCTTGGCATCGGTCTGTGCCGGGTCCACGTGGGCGAACCGCGCCAGATCGTCCAGCCCGTCCACCAGGCGCTGCACGAGATCGGCCTGGGCTCGTTGCCACGCCTCCGTGCGCTCTCTCAGCGCGCGCTTCTTGAAGTTGTCGTACTCGGCGGCCAGCCGGAGGTATCTGTCCTTCGAGTCCGCGACTTCGCCTTCGAGACGGACAACCGCCTCCTCGGGAAGCTCGATCAGCGCGCCCTGCTCGGGGGACCGGTCCGCCTGCGGCTCCGGTCGCGGCGTCTCTTCTGGCTTGTCTTTCATGGTCGGGCGCTTCACTAGCAATCGGTATGCCGCACGTGATGCGCCGTTTTGGCCGGCTTCACGGGGTGCAGAGTTCGGAAATAGCCATCAGACAACAAGATAGCCGGTGCGTTGGGTGGTGTCGAGCATGGCGCGATCTTACAGCCCGGCGGCGAAGAATGCGAGCAAGTCGCCGAAGGCCGCCTCGCGCTGCGGGTCGTGCAGCACCTCGTGATACATCTCCGGATACCAGCGGACGCGGACCGCGCCCTTCAGGCTGTCGGCGAAGGCCCGCGCCAGGTGCGCATCGACCACCCGATCTTCACCGGCCAACTGGAACAACAGGGGGGTTTCGATGCGATGTCCGTCGGCAGGCACGGCGCGCTGGGCCCACTGGATCTCGCGCCAGGCTCCGGGGGTCATCAAGCCATGCACCGCCCCATCGACGGCGTACGCCGCGTTCACCGCCGGGTCGCGACTGATCGCGTCGGCATCGAGACGGGCAGGAATCGGCAGCGTCGGCCACAAGTCGGCGAGCGCCCGGCCCAGCAGCCGCTTCCAGCGGGGCGGCCGGAACGCCAGCCCGAACCATGGCGACACGATCGCGGCCCCGGCAATCGGATCGCTGGGCTGGGTCTCGAGATAGCGCAACGCCACGAGCGCGCCGAACGACGTCCCCAGCAGCAACTGCGGGCGATCGGTCCGCCGACGCACGACGCGCCGAAACGCCTGGAGGTCGCCGAGCAGTTGGCTAAAGCGCGCCAGGTGACCCCGTCGGCCCCCGGAGCGCCCGTGCCCCCGTAGCTCGAGCAGGTAGCTCGAATAACCCGCGTCGCGCAGCCGCTCGCCCACGTCGCGCCAGCGGCCCGCGTGATCGGACCAACCGTGCAGCGCGAGCACAACACCGCGCGGCGCGGCGGCCTCGTATTCGTCGTACACGAGGGTGGTGCCGTCGGGTGCCGTGAGCGTCGACATCTACGCCTCCGCGAGCAAGCGACGCAGCAGGTCCAGGGAGGCCTGCGCCGCGCGGCGGCGAACGTCGTCCCGATCGCCCGGGAGGACACGTTTGATCGCGCGCGTCGTCGTGTGCACGCGCGCCGCGAGCCAGACGGTTCCGACGGGTTTTTCGGGCGTGCCGCCGCCCGGACCGGCAATCCCCGTGACGGCGATGCTCGAGTCCGCCGAGAAGAGGCGCTGCGCGCCCTCGGCCATGGCGCGGACCGTTTCTTCCGAAACCGCGCCGTATGCCTCGAGCGTCTCGAGCGGGACCTTGAGGGCCGCGGTCTTGATGACGTCCGCGTACGCCACCACGCCTCCGATGAACGTGTCCGACGCCCCGGGGATATTGGTGACGCGCTCCGCGATCATACCGCCCGTGCACGACTCCGCCACACCCAGGCGGTGACGTCCGCGCCGCAACGCGTCGAGCACGACCGCGGCGAGATCCGCGTCGTCGACGCCATAGCCGTGCTCGCCGACCGCGGTCACAAGGCGCTCCACGGCGCCCGCGAGGCGGGCCTCCGCGTCTGTGGGATCGAGGTCCCACGCGGTGACGCGGAGATCCACGCCGTCGACCGACGGCAAGTACGCCAGCGTGAGGGGCGCGATGTCGGGCTCGATCGGGCCGACGCGCTCCGCCAGCGCCGACTCCGAGACTCCCGTGGTGCGCACAGTCCGCGACGACACGACGCGCCGCGCCGCGCCCTGGCGCTCCACGATGCGCGGCAGCACCTGCTCGACCAGGAGGCCGCGCATCTCCCTCGGCACGCCCGGGAGCAGCACGACCACGCGGCCGCGTGCGTCCTCCACCCAGAGCCCCGGTGCGGTGCCGCGGGGGTTCGGGAGCACGGTAGCGCCCTCGGGGACTTCCGCCTGCGTTCGGTTGATCGCGGGCATGGGTCGGCCCATCCGCTTGAAGCGCGCCTCGATACCCGCGAGGAGCTCCTCGTCGAGCACCAGGCGCCGCTTCATCAGGTCGGCGACCACAGTCTTGGTCAGGTCGTCCCGAGTTGGTCCGAGGCCTCCCGTGGCGATCACGAAGCCGGTCCGGTCCAGCGCCTCCACGACCGCCGTGCGGATCGCGTCGGGCCGATCGGGCACCGTCGCGCGGCGCGCCACCTCGGCCCCCGCGGCGGCGAGCGCCCGGCCCAGCTCGGCGGCGTTCGTGTCGACGGTGTAGCCCAGCAGCAGCTCGGTGCCGATGGTGAGGACTTCCAGCTTCACTTCAACAGCTGGCGGTATCGGTACAGATACACGACGAGCGAGTACACGGTGAGGAGAATGGCGCCCGCCAGGGTCAGCGCGACCACGGCGCCATGGAATTGATCCCAGAAGTTGCGGAACCAGCCGGCCCACGGATGGGTGGCGAGCGCGTCCTTCCACGCGAACCAGAACAGCGTCGCCCCGATGAAGACGTTCTGCACCACCGCCTTGGCCTTGCCCGCCGCCATGGCCGGAATCACGACCCCGCGCCGTTTCGCGAAGAACCGGAACGCCGTGATCAGCAGCTCGCGGCCGACGAGCAGCAACGCCACCCACACGGGCAAGCTGCCCCACCAGGGAATGCGGTAGTCGACGAGAATCGTCGGGTGCCGCGTGAGCCAGAAGATCGGGATGAGCGTCGCGAAGAGGAGCAGCTTGTCGGCGATCGGGTCGAGCAGCTGGCCCAGCTCGCTCACCTCGTTGCGCCGGCGCGCCAGATAGCCGTCCACCACATCGGATGCCCCCGCGGCCAGGAAGATCAGAAACGCGATGACCTTGGGCCAATATCCCTGGATGAACGGGAGCAGCGCGATGACCGGCGTCAGGCAGATGCGCGCGAGCGTGAGGATATTCGGGAGGGTCCAGCGCATGCGCCTCCCTAGCTCAGCGTCTTCAGGACCAGCTTGCTCACCGTCTTCAAGGTGTCGAATACGCCGTCTCCGCGGACCGCCACGGCCTCCAGGTAGGGTGCCCGGCCGATCCACTGGTTGTTGACTTTCTCGACGAGGTTCTCACCGGGGTGCGACGGGTCCGCCGTGACCTTCTGCTGCGCGCCATCTTCGATGGGCCAGCCGGGATTGAGGGACGCCTGGAGGTCACGGACGGGCGCGGCATTGGGGAGGTCGCGCTTGTTGTACTGGATGATGAACGGGATCTTGGTCAGGTCATAGCCGTATTCTGACATGTTGTCGTACAGATTCTGCATCGACTCGACGTTCGCCTCCATGCGCTCGATCTGGCTGTCCCCCACGAACACGAGGCCGTCCACCCCCTTGAGAATGAGCTTCCGGCTCGCGTTGTAATACACCTGCCCCGGGACCGTGTACAGGTGGAAGCGGGTCTTGAAGCCCCGGATCGTCCCCAGGTCGACGGGCAGGAAATCGAAGAACAGCGTGCGCTCGGTCTCAGTCGCGAGCGAGATCATCTTGCCGCGCGTGTTGGGGGAGACCTTGCTGTAAATGTGCTCGAGGTTCGTCGTTTTGCCGCCGAGGCCGGGACCGTAGTACACCAGCTTACAGTTGATCTCGCGGGACGCGTAGTTGATCATCGACATGGGACGCGCGTCCTCTCAACCGAAGAGCTTGTCAATTTCGTCTTCCGCCCCCTCGAGCACACCCTTCTCCGGTGCCGTCGGACCCGCCCCCACCCGATTGAACATGTCCGCGAAGACTTTGTTGAGCTTCTCCACCGCACCTTTCGCCTTCAGCTTCACGAGGCCGAGGGTCGCGCGCTGGTCGAACAGCACGACGAGGATGACGCGCTTCGCCACGTCGGCGAGGAACATGGACTCCTTCTCGCCCTGGTGCACCAGGGAGGCGAACTCGTGCTCTCCGATCATTTTGGCGAGCTGGTCGTTGGCGCTGAAGTCGGCGGCGGTAAGGGATGCGAAAGCGGTGGCGTCGAATTGCGGGGTCTCGCCCGCCGTGGCGACGAGCTGCCCCGCCCGGTCGACCAGCAGGGCGCAGCGGGCGTTCGAGTCCCGCAAGAACGCCAACAGGTGCTGCTGAATCTGTTTGAAGTCACTCTCCGAGAACGACCAGCTCGCCGCACCCGCCATCAGGTTCCCTCGGGTCTATCGGACTCGGCCATGTCCCGTCGTGCCAGGAGCGCCTGGGCGATCGTCACGCCGTCGGCGTACTCGAGATCTCCGCCCACGGGGAGCCCGCGCGCGATGCGGGTCACGCGGAGGCCCGTCGGCTTGAGCAGTTGCTGCAGGTACGTCGCTGTAACCTCGCCTTCCATCGACGGATTGGTCGCGATGATGACCTCCCGAACCCCCGCCCCGTTCGCGACGCGCTCCATCAGTCGATCGAGGTGCAGGGCCTCGGGGCCCACCCCTTCGAGCGGGGACAGCCGTCCCCCCAGCACATGGTAGCGCCCCCGAAACCGTCCCGCACGCTCGATGGCCGTGACGTCCGAGGCCTCTTCCACCACGCACAGGAGGCTCGCGTCGCGGCGTGGGTCCCGGCAGATGGCACACGGGTCCTCGTCCGTGAGCGTGCCGCACACGCCGCAGGCCGTGATCCGCTCGCGGACGGTGCGGATCGCGTCCGCCAAACGCAGGGCGGCATCCGGCGGCTGCTTCAACAGATGGAACGTGAGCCGCTGCGCCGTCTTCCGTCCGATCCCGGGGAGCTTCGCCAGCTCCGTCACGAGATCTTCGATAGCCGACACGGCGGATTAAAGCGGCAGCGGAAACGGGAACGGCAGGCCCGAGGCGAGCTTCTTCACTTCCGCCTGGTACAGCTCGGCGGCGCGCTGCTGCGCCTGCGAGACCGCGGCGAGCACGAGATCTTCGAGCATCTCCACGTCCCCCTGCGCGATGGCCTGGGGATCGATCTTAATGGAGCGAATCTGACCCCGCCCGTCGGCCGTGGCGGCGACCATGCCGCCACCCGCCGTGCAGGTCACCGTCTGCTGAGCCAGTTGAGACTGGATTTCCGACAACCGAAACTGCATCTGCTGCCCCAACTGGAGCAGGTTGGATAAATCCGCCATACGTCGAAAGTTACCCCTCGCCGAAACGGGTGGCAAGCTACTCCAGAAGCTCCAAATCTAACGCGTCTACCGCCGCGCTGAGCCCGGGGTCCTGGGCGCGCAGCGACTTGAGGCGCTCCGCGCGCGCGCCTTCCTCGGTGAGCCGTTGCGGTCGCGGAGCCGAGCGCTGCCCGCTCCCCGCTCCCTCCAACTTGATGCGCACCGGGTCCACCACGTAACGCCCGACCAGCTGGGCCAACGCCTCACGCTGTCGCTCGAGCCCCTCCGCGTGCACCGGATTCGTGTCGAGCAGCCGGATCACGACCGTCCCGCCGTCCACTGCGACGACTTCCGCGACCTGCAAGAGCGCGCCCAGCATCGGGCTCTTCGCGCGCGCGTCGTCGATGACCCGGCTCCACAGACCCCGCAACCGTTCGACAGTCAGTGGACCCGTTTCCGATACGTCGGGAGGCGAGATGCGTGATGCGGGATGCGCGTGAGCCGTGGCGGAGCCAGCATCGCGCATGACGGGCGGGGCGGTGGGGCCACTTCCCGCATCCCGCATCCCGCTTCCCGGTTCCCGTTTCCCGAGAGCATCGAGGACTTGCCCGAGCTCCACAGTCCGCGCCATCATCGCCCACCGGAGGAGCAGGAGCTCGACGACGAGGCGGGCGTTGCCACTCGCGCGGAGCTGGGGCTCGAGCTCGGGGAGCACCGCCAGCAGGCGCACCACATCGGGAGCGGGGAGCAGGGGCCGGTACCTCGCGATCAGCTCCTGCATCGCCTCGGTTAGGCCCTCTGGCGTGCCGTCAAGATTCGCGAGGAGTACGGCGCGGAGGGTCTCCCCCGCTCCGGCCACGAACTCGCCAAGGTCGGCCCCCCCATCCACCAGCCGCTCGACCAGTGGGAAGACGGCCTTCGGGTCGCGCTCGGACACGAGCCGGAGTAGCTCGCCGTACACGTCATCCGGGATGAGGCCGAGCACCTCGCGCACGCGGGCGGCCGTGACCGGCCCCGCACTAAACGAGACGACCTGATCGAGGATGGACAGCCCGTCGCGCATCCCGCCGTCCGCACTCTTGGCGATCAATTGGAGTGCGTCGTCGTCGGCCGTCAGACCCTCGGCGGCGACGACATGGCGAAGGCGGTCGACGATCGCGTGGGGACCGATCCGCCGAAAATCGAACCGCTGCAGCCGCGACAGGATCGGCGCGGCGCTCTGCGCGATCTTCTGGGGCTCCGTCGTGGCGAACACGAACACGACGCGTGGCGGCGGCTCTTCGAGAATCTTGAGGAGCGCATTCCACGCCTCGCGCGTGAGCATGTGCGCCTCGTCCACGATGTACACCTTGTGACGACCTTCGGCCGACGCGGCATACATGGCCCGTTCGCGCAAGTCGCGCGCGTCGTCTACGCCGCGGTTCGAGGCGGCATCCAGCTCGACGACGTCCAGGTTCACGGACCCGTTCCACACGCGCGTGCACGAGTCGCATTCGCCGCAGGGCTCGCCCGAGGACTGCCGCCGCTCGCAATTCAGCGCCATCGCCAGAATGCGCGCGGCCGTCGTCTTGCCCACTCCGCGCGGGCCCGCGAATAAATACCCGTGCGCCACCCGTCCCCCGGCCACCGCCCCACGTAGCGCGGCGCCGACGTGCTCCTGGACGATGAGATCGGCGAATTTCTTGGGACGGTACCTGCGAGCGAGTGCGATCATGGGAGGCAATCTAACGCGGAAGTCGGAACGCGGAACGCGGAACGCGGAACATCAAGGCTACCGTCGCGCGGCACGAGGGCTCCCGCTCTGTTCCGCGTTCCGCGTTCCCACTTCCGCGTGTGCTGTGAAATGCCCCAGGCACCCCGCAGCGACGTCACGGCTCGTTTAGCGCTGCTCCCTGCGAGGGCCTGACGCGGTTCACGAGTGGACGACCTGCGGACCTGGGGCTCTGAAAGCTAGTGAAGCAGGCAACGGGAGAACAGTCGTAGGGCTACGGCCGCGCACAACCCGTTTGCTCGAACCGACGCTCCACCGAGTCGACGCCCGCGTACAGCGTCTGATCGCGGGCCGCCTGCGCCGCCTCAAGGGCACCGGCACTGCGGCGTGCCGCGCTGTACGCGGTCCACCGGCTCTCCACCATCTTCAGCGCGGTTCCCAGACCGGCGCAGAGGAGCTGGCCCCGCGCAAACTGCGTCGACCGCTCCCCGAACGTCCGCACCGCAGCCGTGAGCGAGTCGGCGAGCGCGTCGAGGCGCGTCGGCGGCGACGGCTGGACTCGTCCCGGAGGCGGCGGCGGGGGTGACCCACCGCTCGCGGCCGGCGCGGCGGGTCGCGTCGTCTGGCGCACCGCTGGTTTGGGCTGCGGCCGTGCCGGCGTCGCAGGCGTGCGCCGGAACTTTGCCTTGACGGCCGTCATCGTGCGAGCGGCGAACGCCGACGCCTTGCTCGTCAGCCCCGACCACCTGGCAGTCACAGAGGACCAGGTTGGAAGCGGTACCTCCGGCTGGAACCACCAGTAGGCCCCCGCAGCCCCGCCGACGATCAACAGCACGGCGAGAGTCCGCCAGAACCGGCGACTCGGTCGCCAGCGGCGGCGTGGGCGCCGGGGCGGTGGCTCGGGAGCGTCCAGCACCTCCTCCGCCCCAGAAGGCTCTTCGAACTCGTCGGGCCATGCCGCCTCCGCTGCAGGCACGGGTTCTTCTTCCGGCTCAGCCTCAGGCTCGGGCTCGGGCTCCGGCTCGCGCGTCGGAACGGGCGGCGGTGGGGGCGCCGGGCGTGGCGGAGGCGCGTGCTGCCGCGGCGGCGGGGGGGGGGGGGGAGGTGTTGCCGGTCGCGG
>QHUS01000073.1:13989-88378 GCA_003222035.1 Gemmatimonadota bacterium
GGGGGGGGGGGGGGGGGGGGGGGGGGGGGGGGGGGGGGGCGGGGGCGGCGCACCAGCAGGAGCGGGAGTGAATTTTGGCTCCGAAGGCCGCTTGGCAGCCGGGGTGCGTAACGTGGGCGCCGCGGCCGGCGTCGTCGGGTTGTACGCGCGATGGTTCTTCCACGTGATGAACGAGCGCTTCTTTCCGTCGGGACGGATCGACTCGGGAGCGAGGAGCTCGTAGAACGGCAGCGGGGTGGCGACCCACTGAGCGTCGGCCCCGGAGCGAAACAGCGCTCCGGCGGGCTCAGCCGGAGCCGTGGCGAGCAGCAGGGCCACCTGCCACGCTTCACCGAAGTAGTGCTCGTGCGTCTCGACGTCGTGGTCCGTCAGGCTGAGCGGGAGCGGCGGGTGCGTGTGATACCAACCGATGAGATGCGCCTTCTGCGCTTCGAGCTGTTCCTGGATGCGATCCCACAACCGGGTCACGACGTCGCGCGTGCGGTCGCCGTAGATCGCCTGGGTGAGTCGGAGGGCGGCGTCGATCACCAGGTAGGAAACGTTGGTGTTGGGGCACTCGCACACGTCGCCGAGCAGGAAACCGAGGATGCCTTGCCCGGGGCGCGTCGGCGTCGCGAGGTGCTCGTTGATCGCCGTGATGGCGGCCTGCGACAGGAAGACCGGAAACGGTATGTGCCCCGGTCGCTTGGCAGCGCTTCCTCCCCCGCTCTCCTCGGTGCTGTCGACGGGGCCCCATAGGATCGAGCGGTCGACAGGTATCGGCTGGTGGAGCGGAGCGGTGTTCGTCATCGCCCGAAGATAACGCCCGGGGGGGGGGAGAGGACGGTGGAGGTCAGCCGAGCTGCACCCGCTGCGAGCGCCGCATGTGCACGAGGTCGTATGTCTCGGCGACCTCGCCGCCGAGCAGGAACAGGTAGGCCGTGTAGTAGATCCACAGGAGGAACAGGAACAGCGCCACGATGTTGGCGTCCGACGCGACGCGGTCGAGGGTGGCGAAGCGGGTGACGTACAGCGCGTACAGCCGCCGCGCCACCTCGAAACCGAGCGCGCAGAACACGGCGGCGACGAGGGCGGTACGCCACACGATGCGCCGGCTGGGCAGGAACTTGAAGATGATGAAGAACAGCACCACGCCGAGGGCGAAGGATGTCAGCTCGAGACTGAACCGCCACAGCCAGTCGACCGCGAAACCGCGGCTCATGCTGGCGGCCCCGCGCGCTTCCCATGTGGCCAGGAGGGTGCTTAACACCAGCAGCGTGCCCGTGCCGAGCACCATGCAGAGGTCCAGCAGCTTGGCCGTAGGCCAGGGGCGCCGCTCGTCGGTGTCGAATACCTCGTTGAGCGCGGCGCGCAAGCCGCCGAACAGCCGGGTGGAGAACCACAGAAACAACGGCAGCCCCACCGCAGTCAGGCGGACGCGCTGCCGCACGATGCCGGCGAGGACGCGCTCCACCTGCTGAAATGCCGCATCAGTCGCCCCACCCACGGTGGACGGCACCAAGCGGGCCAGGAGCTCGTGCAAATCGACCTGCTGCGTCGTGACCTGATGTTGGACGAGGTACCCGAGCGCTGCGAGGAGGAGTGCGACGAACGGGATCATGGTGAGCAGCAAGTCGAACGACAGCGCGCTCGCCAGGAAAGGAATATTGTCTTCGAAGGCCGCCTCGAAGGTGCGGCGCGCGATCCCGGCGACGGACCGATGCCAGCCGGCGTCGGCCTTCACGCGACGGGCTCGTCCTCCTCCTCGACGCGCCCGCCCCGACGACGGCGCTTGGCCTCCGTCAGACGCCGCTCGATGGCCACACGGGCCGGAGGCTCATCGCCTTCCTCGTCGGCGGCGTCCAGCAGCTCGCCCAACTCACCGGCTTTTTCGGTCGCGAGATCGCGCAGGTCGCGGAGTTTGCGCGACAGTTTGGTGCGCGACGCCATGCCCGGCTCGGGCGCGAAGAGGAAGCCCAACACCGCGCCCACGCCCACGCCCAGCAGGAACGTGCCGAACCCCGAGCCGCGCTCGCTCACTCACCCGCCTCCAGGTCGTCGGGAGCCGCCACCGCCACGGGCCGGGGCTGCGCGTGCGACTGGAGCGGCGGCCGGACGAAGCGGTCCGTGATGGCGCGCGTGCCGGTCACGCGCAGCTGCTCGAACAGGAAGGCGAACGTCTTCTCGAGGTCGACCCCGATCGCGCTGCGGGCCTCGTCGGGCAGGTCCCACAGCCGCCGCTTGAACGGACCGATCGCTTTCTTCCGGCTCTTGTAGTAGAACTGCTCCTCCGTGTCCCCCTTCTTCCATTCGTCCTTGCATTCGGCCTTGACCCACTCCTTGAGCTCGCGGCGCAGCTCGGCCGGCAACTTCGGGTGATCGAACACGATCGTTTGGAAGTTGGTGGCGAGGTGGATCTCGATCGCCTCGCACGCGGGGAAGTTGCCGAACGCATCGGGGGGCAGTGTGGACGCGCCGTGTTGGACGGCGCCGCCCAGCCCGTACTTGCTGCGCGCGTCGGCAGACAACGCCTGCAACGCGTCCAGATCGAGCTGCACCTTGGCGATCGAGCCGTCGGGGAGCACCACGCCACCGTGGCTCGTGCCGGTCTGGACGGAGATCTTGCTGATCCCCGCGTATGGGCCCCCCGCCCCCGGCTGGCGCGCCAGCGCACGCACGTACCCGTCCATGAACGCCTTGAGCTCGTGTACGTCGGAGTTCTTGCCGCCCACCTCGCCGATCTCCGCGCCCACGGACACCGTCACGCCGTCGGGCTCGCGATCCCGGATGAATTTCGTGAGCTCGGCGGCACGCTCGTAATTGACGCGCTGCTGCGCGTCGAGCGTCTTCTGGGAGAGGTCCACCAGCGTGGAGGTGTCGATATCGATGTTGTAGAAGCCGGCCTGCAACTCCTCTTCCACGAGCAGCCGCACGGCCTGCAGCTCGGCATCGGCGTCGGCGGCGTACTTCTTGGCATTCACTTGAACGTGGTCGCCCTGGATGAACAGCGGCCCGGTGAAGCCCTCACGCAGCGCCGCAGCCGTCATCACGGCAACATACTCGGCGGGCCGCTGGTCGGTGTATCCGATCTCCGAGCGGGCGATCTCGCAGATCACCGCGCCCACGTCGAGCCGTTTGGCGGCGCGGAATACGGCGCGCCCAGAGTCGTAGGCAAGCACGCGGATGTTGATCGCCGGGGTAGTGAACGGCCGCACCGCGCCGCGCCCGCGCGCGAGGTACAGCTCGTGGATCGACGCGGGCCGCACTCCCGCCTGCTGCCCGATCTCCCAGATCAGCCACCGGGCCTGGTCGCGCTCGTCCGGCGCGCCGAACACGGCCTGGCGCACCAGCTCGTCCAGCGCGGGGCTCTGGCGTACGGCAGGGCTCTGAAATCGTCGTAGCGTCGCGTCGGGTGTCGCCATCACGCACCGACCTCCTCGCGTCGAATCTAGACCGCGCCCACGTCGATCACCAGCCCATCGTAGGCCGGAGCGATGCCGGCCGGGAGGCGCGCCGCGAGATCGGCGTGAGTCGAGTCGTGCGTGAGGTGCGTGAGGAAGGTCCGCCGCGCGCCGATCTGCTGCGCCGCCGCGACGGCCTCGGGAATCGACAGGTGCAGGGGATGCGGACGCGGGAGGAGCGCGTTGAGCACCAATACCTCCAACCCGTCCAGGCGGGCGAGCGCGGCGGGGGGAATCGTCTTCGCATCGGTGAGATATGCGATCGGCCCCACGCGGTAGCCAAACACCGTCCGGTCGCCGTGCGGGAGTGCGAGCGCGCGCACCGGCATCCCCGCAATCTCCACGGCGGCATCCGGCACCAGGACGTGCGCGGCAAGCTCGGGCTTGCTCGTCCCCGGGGCCGCGGGCGCGTGGTCGAAAATGTAGGGGAAGCGCCGCTCGAGCTCAGCCAGCGTGCCAGCGGCGCCGTACACGTCGAGCGGTGCCCCCCGGCGGGCCGAGACGGCGCGCAGGTCGTCGATGCCATGGACATGGTCGGCATGCGCATGCGTGAACAGCACGGCATCCACGCATCCGACCCCGGCCGTGACGAGCTGCAGCCGCAGCTCGGGCGGGGTGTCGATCAGGATGCGCCGGTCGCCCGACTTGATGAGCGCGGCGGAGCGCGTGCGCCGGTCGCGGGGATCCGGCGACGAGCACGTGCGGCAGGCACAGCCGATCTGCGGGACCCCATATGACGTGCCTGAGCCGAGGAACACGAGCTTCACTTCACACGACCTCGACCTTGAGCAGATTGGTCGTGCCCGACACCTCCCACGGCAGGCCCGCCGTCATGACGATGCGATCGCCCGCGCGCGCGTACCCACGCTTGAGAATCAGGTCGCGCACGACCGCCAGCATGGCATCGTAGCCCGGCACGCGATCTACCAAGACGGGGGTCACCCCCCAGACCAGGGCGAGCTGCCGGTAGGTCGCGGGCTGCGTGGTGACGGCGAGAATCGGCACCGGCGTGCGCAGGGCGGCGACTTTCCGGGAGGTGAAGCCCCCGCTCGTGAGCGTCACGATGAGCGGCGTGCGGAGCATGCGCGCCACCGCGCTTGTGCCGATTGCGATCGCGTCCTCCGCCGAGACTGTCTCGGTGGGCGCGACGCGACGCTCGTCCCGGCTGCCAAGCCCTGGCCCCGCCTGAGGCCCCTGACGCTCCATCTCCCGGATGATGCGATCCATGGCCCGGACAGATTCGAACGGATACTTCCCCACCGCCGTCTCGGCCGAGAGCATGACGGCATCCGTGCCGTCGAGGATGGCATTCGCCACATCCGACGCCTCGGCGCGCGTGGGCCGCGGGTTGTGCACCATGGACTCGAGCATCTGGGTGGCCGTGATCACCGGCTTGCCGAACCGGCTCGCCTCGCGGATCAGGCGCTTCTGCACCACCGGCACCTCTTCAAACGGGAGCTCGACCCCCAGATCGCCGCGAGCCACCATTACCGCATCCGACGCCTCGAGGATACGCGCCAGATCCTCGAGCGCGGTGGCCTTCTCGATCTTCGAGATGAGCTTCACCTCGGGTGGCACGAGCGCCCGCAACTCCCCCATGTCCTCGGCCCGCCGGACAAACGAGAGGGCGAGGAAGTCGGCGCCGGCGGCGACGGCATGCGCGGCGTCCTCGCGATCCTTGTCCGTGAGCGCCGGAGCGGACACGTGCAGACCCGGGAGGTTCATCCCCTTGTGCGCGGTGAGCGTGCCGCCGTCCACCACCCGACCCTCGACCCGGGGCGCCGCGATCTTCGTGACCTCGAGCGACAGCAGCCCGTCGTCGAGCAGGATGCGGGCCCCGGGACGCACGTCGGCAGCGAGGTCGGCGTAGGTCGTCGGCAACTCATCGTCGCCCGCCAGCTCCTCTGGCGCGAACACCACCGTTTCGCCGGCGTGCAGCACGCGCGGCGTCGAGAGGTTGCCGACGCGGATACGCGGCCCCTGCAGGTCCACAAGGACCGCCACGGCGACGTCGGCTGCGGCGGCCGCCCGGCGCACCTCGGCGATCCAGCTGGCGCGCATCTCGGGCGTGCCATGCGACGCGTTCACCCGGATGACGTTCGCCCCGGCCCCGATCAAGCCGGCGATCCCGTCCGGCGTCCCCGTGGCAGGACCCAGCGTAGCCACGATCTTGGTGCGACGGATCAGACTCGTTCCTCCGTGAGTGGTCCAGCGTGAGTTTTCAACATTCCAGGTGGACCCGCTAGTTGTGGAAAACCGCCCGGCGAGAGCCGTTCGCGAGCGTCGCGCGATCCGTTGCGGAAACGCTCGCGCGGGATGGGTTAAGTGGCTACTAAGCAGCCAAGTAGCCGGTGGACCTCAAGTGATCTCTCACATCGGTCGAGCCGCGCGGGTCGGGGAACCCGACTGCATAAAGATACGCACATATGTAAGGCGCCCTGCCTCCTAACGCACGACGCCAATCTGCTTCTCCTCGAGCCGCTGCGTGAATGCCCCGAGCAGGTGGACGGCGCGAGCGATGCTCGAAGCCGGTAGACCCTCGATGGCCCGGGCCGCGAGCCGGCGCTCCAGCTGGCCGGCGCGGAGCAGGACTTCGATCCCGCGCCGGGTGAGGGCCACCCGTACACCGCGGTCGTCTTCCGGGTCGGGGGTGGTTTCGACCAGCCCCTTGGTCTCCAGTCGCTGGATGAACGTCGTCGCAGCCGCCCGGGACACGCGGAGCTGCTCCGCGACATCCTTGGGCCGCGCGCCGTCCGGGCCACCCGCGTCCACGGCCACGAGGGCCGCCTGGGCACGGTGCGACAGGCCGTAGGTGCGGAACGCGCGGTCACCGGCCCGCTCCGCCGCCGCCTTGGCGGCGACGATGGCACCGGTGAGCTGGAGGGCAAGCGACGAACGGTCGCTCATCTGGTCGTCGTCATCCGTTGTCCGTCGCGCGTAATCCGCTGTGGGATAAAGTTAATATGTTGATGATTAACATACTAATTACTATCCGGGGGGCAAGGGCGGCTCGCGGCGGGGGACGGACGACGTTTTAGCATGTTTCCGTCCAATCGACCGGCGAATTGGCTCCGCAACGAACGCACTTCACGCTCGCCGGTTTGCCGGCGACGTCCTGGCGGTAATGACACAGGGGACAGACGGCGTAGGTCGTGACCACGTCACTGCCCCGCCCTCCCATGGTGGGCCGCAGCACCCCCGTGCGGACCACGACACTCCAGTGATCGGGGACCTCTTTCCGGATCGTCACGTCGGTCCGGGACAGCCGTACGCGCTGCTGGCGTACTTCGACGACGACGTGGCCGTCCGCCGACTCCTCGACGATGGGATACCAAGCGCCGCGGCGGAGAATGTCCGCCACGTTGTCCGCACACCGGGCCCAGCCGAGCGTGACGCGCATGGGTCGACCGACCCACATGATACTACGTTTTGCTAGATTCCGTTATGCGCGACCTCGGCCGCATCGCCCGTCTCCAAATCCAACGCTCGACACTGAAGACCGGTGAGAAACCCAACCGGGTGTACGACCCCGCGCCACTCCTCGCGGTCGACCGCCTGTCACTCGGCCCGGACGGGGCGCTCGGGCTCGGGCCCGACGGAACCTGGCTCGTGGACGTACACCACCGGGCGCACCCCCACACCAAGAATGCGGACGGGGCGCACGGCGTGTCGATCGGGTTCACGTCCCACTACGCCTTGATGACGGAGCGCTTCGGCGCCCACATCACCATCGGATGTGCCGGCGAGAACGTCATCGTCGAAGCCGACCGCCGGATCACCCTGGAAGACATCGAGCGCGGCGTCGTGCTGGTGGGGAGCGACGGGGGCGAGCTCGTGCGTCTCGAGGTGCTTCAGTTCGCGGAGCCCTGCCGCCCGTTCAGCGGGTGGGCGTTAGGGGGCGTCGTGGAGTCGCACGTGCTGAAGGAGACCTTGCAGTTCCTGGAGGGCGGGACGCGGGGATATTACTGCCGCGGGGTGGGGTCGGGGATCGTGTCGGTGGGAGATCGGATGGCAGTCCTCGAGAGGGACGGGTGATGAGAAACGGGGGACGGGTGCGCTCCGACGCGACCCGTCCCCCGTCCCTCTTCCCCCGTCCCCGTCTTTAGCTTAGTTCATCCCACGCCAGCGCGCCGACCTTCTTGCAGCGCTCGCAGATCAACTCCTTCACGTCCGACTCGAACCCCTGCCGGTGGCGGCATGCGGGACACACGGCGTACGTGAGGGGGAACAGGCGACCGACCCGCTGGATCTCGCGCGCCTCGCAGCGGACGATGCTCCAGCGCTCGGGGGGATGGTAGCGGATCTCGAGAAAACGGCGGTCAACCGGAACGTTCCGGCGGTTCACATCCAGGACGACGATGTGGCTCGAGGAGATCCGAACGACAGGATACCACGCGCCGCGCCGCAGGAGATGGGCGCCGGGTCTGCCGACCCTGGCCCAGCCCTTGGCCTGCAGCCGCGTCGGCGACATGGGGCGGAACGGAGCGCTCACGCGAACAGAATAACACGGTCGCGGGCTCGACAGTCGTGACAGCCGTCACAGGGCCTTCGCCGCGCGCCATGTGACGAGTGACCCGTGCGGCTAGCTCTCGCGCGCACCAAAGGCATCACGGCCGCGCATGGCCTCCCCCTCCCCGACCGCACCGGAACCCACCTCACCCGACCCCGACCTCACCCGCACTCCGAGAACCCGCAGACGTGGCACTTGGCGCAGCCCTCGGCGAACGCGAGCTGGGAGCCGCAGTCGGGGCAGGCGCCGATGAAGTTGGCCGGGACCACCGCGGCCGGGCCGTCCGTGTCGGCGGCACCCACCAGCAGGTCCTGCTGGACCCCCTGCTTCTCCTGCATCCACTTTTCGATCGCGATGCCGATCGCATCCGGCACCGAAAGCACCTTGTTCGGGCCGAGCCCGACCACGCGATCCGACGAGATGCCGCGCAGCTGGCGGTACACCTCGCGCAGCGGGATCCCCGAGCGCAGGGCGAGCGAGATGAGGCGCCCGATCGCCTCGACGTCGGCCATCAGCGCGCCGCCGGCCTTGCCGAGCGAGATGAAGACCTCGAACGGCTGACCTTTGTCGTCCTCGGTGATGTTCACGTACATGGTGCCGAGCGGCGTCTCGACGCGGCGCGTGGCGCCTTTGAGCAGGTCGGGACGCGACCGCTTCGCGCGCCGCTGCAGGTTCTCGGCCTCCGCCTCGTGCAGCTTGTCGCGCGTACGGGCGAGCTCGGCGTCGAGCTCCGCGATGCGTCCGAGCGCCTCGGCCAGGACGTCCTTGCCCGCCCCGGCCGCCTGCTCCTGCACTTTCTTGGCCGTCGATCCCGTGGAGAGCACCTGCATCTCGCGGGCGCCGTCGCGGTACACCGTCACGCCCTTGCACTCCAGCTTGTACGCATACCGGTAGATCTTCTCGACGTACTCCTCGGTCGCGTCGTTCGAGAAGTTGCACGTCTTGGAGATCGCCGAGTCGGTGAAGTCCTGGAACGCCGCCTGCATCTGGATGTGCCATTCGGGGGTGACGTCGTGCGCCGTCACGAACACACGCTGCCACTTCGCCGGTACCTGGTCGAAGTGGATGTGCCCCGCTTCGGCGATCTGCTGAATCAGGGCGTCCGAATACCACTTCTCCTCCCTGGCGATCGCGATGAACGCTTCATTCACGTCGGGCATGAGGACGCCCGCCTGATTCCGCATGAACGCGACCGCGAAGAGCGGCTCGATGCCCGACGAGCACCCGGCGATGATCGAGATCGTGCCGGTAGGGGCGACCGTCGTGAGATTGCAGTTCCGCAACCGGCGCATCGGACGGATCCGCTCCCCCTTGGGGCCGCGGGCGCACGTGGCATCGGGCCCCCAGATCGACCCCTCCCACTCCGCGAACACGCCGCGCTGCTCCGCCAGCTTCTCCGAGGCCGCCTTGGCCTCCTCATCCACGAACTCCATCACCTTGCGGCCCAGCGCCACGCCTTCGTCCGAGTTGTACGGGATCCCGAGGCGCACCAGCAAGTCCGCCCAGCCCATGATGCCGAGGCCGACGCGGCGGATGCGCTTGGCGAGGTCGTCGATCTCCGAGAGCGGGTATCGGTTCGCGTCGATGACGTTGTCAAGAAAGTGCGTGCAGAGGTGCACGGCCGTTCGCAGCCGGTCCCAGTCGACCTCCTCATCCTTCACGAAGAGTCCGACATTGACCGAGCCGAGGTTGCACACGTCGTACGGCAGCAGGGGCTGCTCCCCGCATGGGTTCGTGGCCTCGTAGGAGCCGAGGTGCGGGACGGGGTTGTAGTAGTTGGCCCGATCGATGAAGTAGACCCCGGGCTCGCCCGTCTTCCAGGCGCCGTGCACGATCTTGCGGAACACTTCTCGCGCGTCGAGCTGGCCCACGACGCCGCCGGTGCGCGGATGGATCAGATCGTAGCGGGTCCCCTCCTCCACCGCTCGCATGAAGGCGTCGGTCACCGCGACCGAGATGTTGAAGTTGGTCACCTGCGTGAGGTCGTCCTTGCAAGTGATGAACTCCAGGATGTCGGGGTGATCGACGCGCAGGATGCCCATGTTGGCGCCCCGGCGCGTGCCCCCCTGTTTCACCACGTCGGTGGAGGCGTCGTACAGCTTCATGAACGACACGGGGCCCGAGGCGACGCCCATCGTGGACCGCACCACGTCGTTCTTGGGGCGCAGCCGTGAGAACGAGAAGCCGGTCCCGCCTCCCGACTGGTGCACCAGCGCCATGGCCCTCAGGGTATCGTAGATCCCACTGTGGTCGTTGGACAGGGCGTCGTCGATCGGGAGCACGAAGCAGGCGGAGAGCTGGCCCAGGGGCCGGCCGGCGTTCATGAGCGTGGGTGAGTTGGGCATCCAGACGCGGGTGGCCATGAGCTCGTAGAACGTCTCCGCCAGACCCTCCACGGCCTTCTCCGAGGCGCCGTACCGTGCGTCCGGCTCGGCGACGGTGCGCGCCACCCGCCAGAACAAGTCTTCGGGTCGCTCGGCCGGCCGCCCCTGGTCGTCCTTGATCAGGTAGCGTCGCTCGAGCACGGTCACGGCGTTGGCGGTCAGGTCGAGCTTGCTGGTGCGGCTAGAAGCGGTCATGCGGGCTCGTCCCCCTCGGACGTGAGGCTTGCTCACCCAAACGTCTGCTATGAGTGAAATTTAACAACGCGCGGACCACAAACGGCGCGGATGGTCAAGGTAGATCGGCCGGGGCGTCCGTGCAACACCTCGCAACAGCCGCGGCACCGCGACACATTCAACAATTCACATCACAAACTTGTTCGTGCGAGCGGGAACGCGCCGGCGCGATGCCGCGCCGCTTCAGCCACGTAGTGCTCCCAGGTGTCCCGGATGCGCGCGCGCAGCGCGTCATCGACCCGGCGCGTGACCCGAGCCGGCACTCCCACCACGAGCGACCCCGGCGGGACGCGGGTGTCTTCCGGCACGACTGCACCCGCTGCCACGACACTGCCGGTCCCGATGTGGGCACCATTCAGGAGTACGCTCCCCATCCCGATCAGGCAGTCGTCCTCGACCGTGCACCCGTGCAGGATGGCGCGATGCCCGACGCCCACGCGCGCGCCGATGCGCGCCGGGTGCCCCGTGTCCACGTGCACGATCGTTCCGTCCTGGAGGTTGGTCTTCTCGCCGATCACGATCGCGTCGACGTCGCCGCGCAGCACCGCGCCGTACCATACGCTGGCCTGCGCGCCCAGGGTCACGTCGCCCAGCACCACCGCTCCGGGCGCGATGAACACCGTCGGGTGGATGTTGATGCTACGGCCTCATCGGCTGGAACGGCCATTGGACCCACGCGTCCACCGGCTCGCCGTTCTTCTGGGCCGGATTCCAGCGAAGATTCTTGGCCATGTCCAGCGCCTCGTTGTTGAACGTCTCGAGGTTGGATGGGCCGAACACGCGCGCCTCGAGCGTCGTCCCCTCGCGGGACACGAGAATCAGGAGGATCGCCTGGCGCGGAACCATCGTGGCGTCGGGAGCTATCGGGATTCGCGTGGGGGACAGCGGGACCGGCCGCGTGTCGAAGCAGAGGTTGTCCTGATTGTAGGCGGGGCCGTATTGATCGCACGGGCCGCTCTGGCCGTCCTGCCGCGCGACCGTGAGAAGCTGCAGGTCGAGTTTGACGGTGGAGGGCGCGCCCGGGAGCACGACGACCTGACGGTCGTATGGCGCGAATCCATTGGCCCGTACCGCCAGGGTGTAGGTGCCCGGCGCGACGTCCTGTTGCGCGCCGCGGAACGGCATGCCGTTGAGAGTCACCCGCGCACCCGCGGGCAGCCCCTGTAGCGTCAGGCGTCCTGGCGTCCCGGCAGGCACCTCGCGGGCACGCGTCGTGTCGGCCGCCGCCGGGGTGGCAGCGCTCTCCGCCGCGACCGCCCTGCCCGTGTCACCCAGCAGGCGCTGCGCGAGCGAGTCGCGCGGCGCGCCCGCGGCGGAGTCGGGCGTGGCCGCGCGCGCGAAGAAGAGCAGTCCCTTCTTGTAGGCGTACAGTCCAGGCGCACCCAGGCCGACCGCCAGGATCACGATCCAGAGCCCGATCCCCGTCGCCACAGAGCGCTTGTGGTGGTCCGCGGCGAGCCTGGCGCCCACGCGGGGCAGCGGCGTGGTGGGAGCTGCGGCCAGGCGCACGCCCGCGAGCGACGGGATGGCCGCGGTGGGCGCGGTGGCGAGCCCGACGGCCGCGAAGCCGCCCCCCGCCTCGAGCGCCTGCACGAGGTCGTCCGCGCTTTGGAACCGGTCGTCCGGCGCTTTCGCCATCGTCTTCCGGACGATCTCGAACACCGTGCGCTGATCGTACGTCTCGAGCGGCGGTGTGGGGATTTCCTCCATGATGTGCTTGTAGCCGATCGAGAACGAGTCCTCACCGTCGAACGGCACGCGGCCGGTGAGGCATTGGAACGCGACGACCCCGAGCGAGTAGATGTCGGACCGTCCGTCCAGCGCCTGCGCGCGCGCCTGCTCCGGACTCATGTAGTGCGGCGTGCCGATGGACATGCCTGTGCCCGTGAGCTTGCCGCCCGACGCCGCTTTGGCGATCCCGAAATCGGTGACGACCGCCAGCCCATGCTCGTCGAACATGATGTTGTCAGGCTTGATATCGCGGTGCACGATGCCGCTCTTGTGCGCGTACGCGAGGGCGCGGGCTACCTGGACCAGGACCTGGCGGATCTCGCCCGGGGGAAGCGTGCCGCGCGCGGCGAGCACGGACGACAGCGGCTTGCCGCGCAGAAACTTCATGACGAAGTAGATCACCCGGCCGGACTTGCCGACGCGGTAGATCGGGATGATGCTGGGGTGCTCGAGCTTGGCCGAGGTGCGGGCTTCGCGCTGGAACCGCTCGACGAATTCCTTGTCGAACGCGAGTGAGAACGGCAGCACCTTGATCGCCACGTCCCGCTCCAGCTGGCGCTCGCGTGCCTTGAACACGATCGCCATGCCCCCGCGGCCGAGCTCTTCGAGGATCTCGTACTCGTCCTTCAACTGGTCCCGCACCAGCTCGACCTCGGTGACCTCCCCTTGGTGGTCGCGAACAGCGGCGACCGGCGTCGTGGCCAACAGGTCGAGTCCGCAGGACCGGCAGAACTTGCTGGCGTCGTCGTTCTGAGTGCCGCAGCGAGGACAGTACATCAATTCTCCGAAGGGTCGCGGAAACTTAGGGATTTCCCGGAGTGGGTGTCAACTCGCGGCGTGGTTCAGCGCGCTCAGAAGTCGGAGGAGAGTGCGACGTACACCTGCGGGCGCTGCTCGGCGCCGGACGGCGGCTCGGCGAGCGGCTGGGCGATGCCGAGCCGGACGGACAGCGGGTAGTCATAGAACACCGTCACGACGCCCGCGAGCTCCCCTCCGGCGGACCAGAGGCGCGTGAGCCGGGGCGACGCGCCGGGCGCCCACGCGTCGCCTGCATCGGTGAAAATGTTCATCCAGAGTCTGTCGATTCCGAATGGCAGATGACCGATCCCGCGGCCGACGAGTGCCACGGGCAGGCGATACTCGAGGCTGCCGGTGACCGCGCGCTCGCCTCGGACCTCGTCGTCGGCGTATCCCCGGACGGGAAACGCCCGCGTCGCGCTCAGCGACGGAGGGAAGAAGAGGTTGACACCCTGTGGCGTCACCCCGCCGACTCGGAACAGCGTGCCGAGCGGTCCGTTCGTGGCACCGGCGAGCAGCCGCAGCGCGAGGACGTGATGGGCGAACCCGCCGACCCCAGGCACGTGCGCGTAGAGCGCGAGACGGGTCCGCAGCTCGTTCGACCAGCGCGTCGTCCCCCGCTCCTCGCGCCGCCGATAGGTCGCGGACCAGGCGAACCCGTCCTCTGGCGACACCGACACTGCCCCCGTCACCAGACGCGTCAGCGTGAGCGTTGCCGATCCGCCAAACAGATCCTGCCGGCTACACCCTGAACAGACCGTCGCGAGCGCCGAGTCCGGAGTGGAGGCGAAATCGGTACGCTCGACCTCGGCGGCGACGCGCACCCCGGTGATACCGCGCCACCGGGGGATGAGGAACGATGCGCCGAGCGCCGCGGACTGGTCGAGCTCCGAAAGCGTGACAGCTGGAACGGCGAGCGGTCCGAGATCGCCCCACGAGCTCGACGCCGACAAGTCGAAGAGGGGGTTGCCGAATGCGGCGACGACGAGCGCGAAGTCGCCCGCCAGCCGTGACTGTTGAGGAGAGAACAGCAGATCGGCAGCATACGAGTAACGCCCCACGGCGTCTGCGCCGGCGGTGAGCGCCCCTCCGAACCGGCCGGTGGGTCCCTCGTCTTGGAACAGGGGGAGCCAGAAATGCGGGCGCAGCGACGGCCACGAGGCATAGCCGGTTTCGTGCACCGACACGGCCGGCGCGGAATCGAACGGCAGGGGCTCCGGGAAGGTCGCAGGTTCGGCGCGCCCCGATGCGCTCGTCCGCCGCAGCTCCCAGCCGCGCGCGGTCAGCCCGGCGTACAGCATGGCGCCGTCCGCGAGTGGCGCCGGGGCGCGGGCGCCGAGCGGCTCAGCCGTGAGGGCCTGGACGCCCGCGGAATCGCTCCAGCGGTACACTTGGGGGAGCCCGGTCGGATCCGCCACGAACCACAGGTCCCGGTCGGGCGTCCAGACCACGTCGTCGATGCTCCCCCGCGTCTCGACCAACGCTACGGCGTCGGCGGGGGATGTGGCGGGCCACAGCACCAGCGACCACCGTCCATCCGCGCAGCGGACACCGGCCACCCAACGCCCATCCGGCGACGGCGCCAGGTCGGTCCACAGGGCGTCGCCGGAGTCCGGGGACGAGGGGGCCGGCACCGTGGGTCGCCCGGAGGCCGGCCCGAGGGTGATCGCCGCGAGCCGCCCGCCGCCGCCCGCGGGCGCCACCAGGCGGGCGCCACGAGTCACCCGTCGCCACTCACCAGCGGCGGGCAGCCAGTGATACAAGTCGCTGCGGATCCGCCACCGGGACGTGTAATCGAGCTGCGTCACCGCCAGCGTGTCACCCACCCAGTCGTAGTCCGCGCCCCCGTTGACCAGATGGGTCGCGAGCGTCCGAAACGTTGCGGCGTCGAGCACTCTTACCTCTCTCGCGCCCTTGCCGTCGTCCCGTACGTACGCCACACGGTGGCCGTCCGGGGATACGCGGGGGATCGGCTCCGTGCGGAGCACGGAGTCGATCACGCGCGGCTGCACCGCTGCGGCATCCGTCTGCGGCGCCGGCTCCGTGCCGCGCCGCCATTCGTCCGCGAGCGAGTGACCCCCGGTGACCCGGGAAATCTGACGACCAACCCGAAAGGGGATCAGTTGCGCCGCCGTCGCCTCTGTGAATCGCGGCACGACGGAATCGCCCGCGGTCCCTGCGAGAGAGTGAAGGAAGCGGCTGCCATACGCATACGGGGCGAGCCCGCCGGACCAGCGCGAGAACAGCATCGCGTCCCACGGTGATCGCGAGGCCTGTCCGGCCGCGTCCGCCTCGAGGAGCTGCGTGTGAAAGCTTCCTCGGACGCGCCCGCCGTTCGTGAACCGGGATTCGTAGTAGGTCGCCAGCCCTTCGATCACCCAGCTGGGCTGATACTCGTTGGGAAACAGGGCGGGGGCGCGCCCGAACACGTACTGGAGCGGACCCCAGATCCCCTTGGTGCGATCGAGGTGGAAGACGTGCGCCAGCTCGTGCGTGGTGACGAGCCGAAGCCAGCTGTCGAAGAACAGCAGGCCATGATCCCCCGCCGGCGGTGCCGCGAAGATCGTGATCCGGTTCGAAGGAACGACGGTCGTGAACCCGTTCGACGCATCGATATCGTCGGCGACTGTGATGTCCACCACGCCTCGCGGGGGGTGCAGCTCGGTCGCGAGCAGCCGGTACGACCGTTCGGCCTCGCGCGCCTCGGTGAGCGCGACGGCGCGATAGGCCGGGCGAAAGTGGATGCGGAAATGGGGCGTGTGCAGGGTGCGCCAGCCCCCTGACGGATCCACCTGAGCTTCCGCTCGGCCGGCGAGCAATGCGAAAAGAAGAAGGCGGAACGCGGAAGTCGGAACGCGGAACAACCGGGCAGGCTCCTTGCCGCGGCTCGACCTCTCTTTGATGTTCCGCGTTCCGCGTTCCGCGTTCCGCGTTGTCAAGGCTCCCTCGCCCGCTCCCTCAAGAAGTTCTCGATCCCGTTCACCACGCCCCTCGCATACCGCCACTGTCCGTCTTCGCTCGCCAGCATCGCCTCTTGATCGGGCAGCATGATGAACAACGCCTCCGTAAGCGCCGCGGGCATCCAGGTCGGACGCGCCAGGGCATAGTCGCCGCGTCCGATGCCCAGGTCCCGCACGCCGAGCTCGGCCACGAGGGCGCGGTCGAGCTCGCGCGCGAGCCGCGTGCTCCGCGGGTGGAAGTAGTACACGCTCGTGCCTGAGTTGGTGAATGGGTTGATCCCGTCGGGGAGCGCGTTGGCGTGGATCGAAACGAGGATGTCGGCGTCGTGCAGCTCGGCGAACCGCGTGCGGGGGTAGAGCTCGACCGCTGTCGTGTCGGTGCGGGTGAGAAGAACGCTCGCCCCGGAACGCTCGAGCAGCGTCTTCGCCTTGAGTGCGACGGCGAGGGTTGCCACGGGCTCCCACAGGCCTGTCGGTCCCCTGGCACCGAGCGGCGGGTGCCCGGGGTCGAGCGCGATGGTCCGCCCCCGCAGTGGGCGCGCGGGATCCACCACCGGAGGACGGCGCACTTCGAGCAGCAGGTCGCGGCCATCGAAGCGAACCCGATAGCCCCACACGCGCCTGGCCAGCTCGAGCGTGATGGTGAGCTCGTCGGCCGCCGGTTGCGCATAGCTCATGCGCGTGACCAGTGGGTCCGTACCCGTGGTGCCGCTCGCCCCGTACTGCATCCAGTTGATGTCGGACGCGCCACCATAAAGGCGCAGCGTGAGGCTACGCTCGCGCTCCGTGACCTGATAGGGGAGGCGGGCGGGCAGCGGCACGCGCAGGGTCACCGACTTCGGCCCGGAAGTGAGGCGCACGGAGCTGACGACCCCTCCTGGAGGTGGGGTGCCGGTAGGCAGCGGAACCACGTCCCCCGCGTTCACCCATGCGACGGCCGTACGCGACAGCGCCAGGCGCACCTGGTCGCTCCAACGGCCTGACTCGACGGCTACGGTGCCGGTCGGGAAAAACCAGTTGTACGTCCCGTGCGGCACGGCGCGGCCCGGCGTGAGGCTGTCGGTAGTGCCGCTGCGTGCCGTGTCATCATCCAGTACCACCACGGTCGGGAACGCCATGTCCTCGAGACTCACGGCCAGCGGCCAGCGAGCCGTCGCGGAGTCGTTCTCGACCGTGACGACCAGCGTCGCGCACGCCGTGCGGCCATCGACGCACAATGCCGCTGCGGGAAGCCATCCCACGTACCGCCGGCCGGGCTCACCCGGCGCGAGTCGGCGCGGCGCCGTGTCGATCGTGAACGCCCGAAGGCCCCCGGGTAACGCGGGGGGCGACGAGTCCGGAACGAGAGGCACGCTCGAGCCCCACGGTAGCAGCAGTCGCACGGTCGCGTTGGAGGCCGCGTGGACGCTCAGGGGAATGCCCTCCCCGAGGGGCAGCGCCAGGCTGCCCGCCGGTGTGAAGCTCGTGGTGTCGATCCACGCCGCACGCCCAGCCGGCGGCCGGAATTGCGGCGCGATGCGGGCCGTGAAGACGAACCGGCTCGAGTCGGGCCCCGCCGTCGCGGCAAAAAGGAACTGCGCGACGGTGTCGTCCGGGAGCGGGAGCCATGCGATCCACGCCCCGTTCGGAAGGACGGGGATCGACTGTCCGTTGATGCCGAGGTGGACGGGCCCGCGCGCGCCCCGCACCGCGCCGAACAGGAACGCCGAGTCATGTGACTGGATGACGTCCGTCGCGGCGGGGTAGACGACGGCAATGCGGAACGACTCCGTAGGGGGTGGGGACGGGGCCGGAGCTGGGCACGGTCGCGCAAGGTAGCATCGGGACTTTCAAGCAGTCAATTTCTGCAATAGATTGGCACGGCATAACTTCTGTGCTCAGTGGAGTACCTCCACCAGTGACCGCCTGCCCGTACTGCGGCCGTGCGAACGATCCCGGCGCGCAGTTTTGCATCGATTGCGGCAAGCCGATGGCCGGGGCCTCGGGCCGGAAGGCGGCTGCGACTCCGGCGGAGGGGATGGGGAAAGTCGGGGGGGGAGGGGGGACAGGGGGGACAGGGGGGGCAGGGGGAGCAGGGGGGGGCGTCAGCGGAACGAGCGGGGCCAGGAGGGAGGGGGGGGGGACCACCGTGACGGACACCCGAGTGGTGACGCCCTCGACGAACGCGGGGGATCAGGAGGCGGGCGAGGCAATCGCGTGCCCGTTTTGCGGGAGTCGCGCGAGCGAGCGGCAGCCGTTCTGCCCGCACTGCGGCCGCCGGCTCACGGCTCCCGCGTCAGGGCCTATCTGTCCCCGGTGTGCGTCGTCCGTGGCGCGTGGGGCCCAGTTCTGTGCTACGTGCGGCTCCACCCTGGTCGACGTGGGATCGGCGCGACGGTTCCCCGCAGGACCCTCGCGTGTGGGAACGACCATCGCCCTGGTACAGCTGGACGACCAGGGCGCCCCCGTACAGCGTTTCGAGCGCAAGAGCCCCGACACGACCATCGGTCGCCAGGACGGCGACATTCGCTTCCCCGATGATGTGTTTTTGTCCCCTTTGCACGCCAAGCTCGCGTGGGAGCACGACACGCTGGTCGTGCGCGATCTCGGCAGCCGCAACGGTACCTGGGTGTTTCTCGAGGAGCCGTACCGGCTGCTCGACGGCGACCTGTTGTTGATCGGCTCCCAGGTGATCCGGTTCCGGCGCCTCGGCTATCCCGGGCCGCACCCGCCCGACGCCGACGCCACGAAGCGCATGGGCAGCCTCATTCCGAGCGCCGACATCGCGAGCCTCACCCAGCTGCGCTCCGATGGGAGCCCGCGCGACGTGATCCAGCTGTCGCCCGGCCGCGACGTCACGATCGGGCGGGAGCAAGGCGACTGGATGTTCCCGTACGATCCGTCGATGAGCGCGCGCCACGCCCTCGTGCGCTCGGAGGACGCGGATTTCGTGGTGGTGGATGCGAACAGCCGCAACGGCATCGCGCTCGCCGCGCGGGGCGACATGGCGCTGCGCGATCAGTCGCGTATCCTGGTGGGGGACAAGCTGCTCCGGATCGAGATTCCCACGTGAAGGTCTGTCCGGTTTGCTCGAGCGAGTATCCCGATGACATACGCTTCTGCCCCAAGGATGGGCAGACGCTGCGCTCGTCGTCGCCGGGACGGGATCTCGTAGGCCAGGTGGTCGCCGACCGCTACCACGTGATGAAGAAGCTGGGCGAGGGCGGAATGGGGCAGGTGTACCTGGCGGAGCACGTCAAGATGGGGCGGCGCAGCGCCATCAAGGTGCTGAACCCGTCGATGGTGCACGATCCCGACGCGGTGGCGCGCTTCAACCGCGAGGCTGCGAACGCGAGCCGGATCAGTCACCCGAACATCTGCGCGATCTACGACTTCGGGGAGACGCCCGACGGACTGATCTATCTCGCCATGGAGTTCGTCGAGGGCGAGCCGCTCACCGACGTGTTGGCGCGCGAGGGGGCGCTGCCCGTCACGCGGGCGGCGGACATTTGCGTTCAGGTGGCAGCCGCGCTCCAGGCGGCGCACGACCTCGGCATCGTGCACCGCGACCTGAAGCCGGATAACGTCATGTTGACCCGCGGTCGCGATGGGACGGATGGGGTGAAGGTCGTGGACTTCGGGATCGCCAAGGCCGTGGGAGGGGGTGGCGCAGGCAGCAGCCAGAAGGTAACGAAGACCGGGCTGGTGATAGGGACGCCCGAGTTCATGAGTCCCGAGCAGCTCGCGGGCGATGTGCTCGACGGCCGGAGCGACATCTACTCGCTGGCGCTGGTGTTCTTCAACATGCTCACCGGGACGCTCCCCTTCCCCGCCGACTCCGCGCAGGAGGCGATGGTGAAACGCCTGACCGACGAGCCGGCTGCGTTGGCCGACGTCCGCCCCGATCGGTCGTTTCCCCCGGGGCTCCAGGAAGTGCTCGACACAGCACTCGCCCGCAGCCCCCTCGATCGCTATCAATCGGCGGCCAAGTTCGCGCACGATGTCGCCGCTGTCGTCGGGCTGCGGGCGAGCGCGGGTGCTCCCGTACCTTCCACGTGGGCGGACGAGGAGACGGAGCTCGTGGAGCCGGTGCGCCGCAGGAGGCGCTCGCGCCTGCCGCTGATCGCGGCCGGCGTGGTCGTCGCGCTCGGCGCGGCGGGTGCCGCGGCCATGATCGGCCGCAACGTCAAGCCGAACGCCGGCGCTGCGACGTCCCTGCCGCCGCTTTCCGGCGACACGACGGTGCGAGTCGTCGCTCCCCCGTCCGAGCCTGTGGCACCGGCGCGGCGTGACTCGATCGCCACGCCGCCGCGGCGCGGGACTCGCAAGCCGCCGGTCGTCGCTCGGCCCCGCATCGACGTCGCCCAGGCACGGAGCCTGCTGGACCATCTCGTCGACATTCTGCAGCCCAGGAACGCGGTTATGGTGCGCGACTCCGCCCGGCACATATATGACGCACCAGGCATCTCAGAAAGGGACAAGGCCTACGCGGCTTTCGTCGCAGGCATCGCTTCCTTCCAGCCGCCGCTCCTCGACCGTCCGGGGGGATGTGCGTGGGTGAGGATCGCGACTGAGCTTCATCCCAGGGACTCGACGTATTCCCGAATCCTTACCCAGTGCTCGCCCTGATGATGTTCGGCCGCCCAGCTCCCAAGTCGATCAAGGTCGAGGTCTTCGCCAAGACCGATCTGGGGAAGACGCGCGACCACAACGAGGATCGGTTCCTCGTCGCGGACTTGAGCCGGCGCGAGGCGTCGCTCCAGCCGGCGGTGCGCACCCACGTGATCGGCGAGCGCGGGTCGCTGTTCGTCGTCGCCGACGGCATGGGCGGCGCGGCCGCAGGCGAGCTCGCCAGCCAGATGGCAACGGACACGATCTACCAGCAGATGGTGCGCGTCTGGGGCGCGGAGCCGGAGACGACCCTGCAGCGCTTCGCCTTCCGCCTCAAAGAGGCCGTCGAGGTGGCCAACGAGCACATCCACGGATACGCTGCGACCCACCCCGAAGTGCGCGGAATGGGGACGACCACCACGGCCGTCGGCGTGCTGGGCGACCACTTCTTTCTGAGCCAGGTGGGCGACAGTCGCGCCTATCTGATCCGCAACGGCGCAGCGGTCCAGCTCACGAAGGATCAGTCGCTGATGCAGCGCCTGGTCGAGGCCGGCGAGCTGACCGAGGAAGAAGCCGCGCGGAGCGAGCGCCGCAACATCATCCTCCAGGCCCTGGGACCGGACGCCCGCGTGAAGGTCGATCTGACGCACCAGGAGGTCCGCAAGGGGGACATTCTGGTGCTGTGTTCCGACGGCCTGTCGAGCCAGGTAAAGAAGGAAGAGATCGCCGTCGTGACCCGGGAGCGGGATCTGGCGGCCGCGTGCGACGGGCTGATCGCGCTCGCCAACGAGCGAGGCGGGCCCGACAACATCACGGTCGTGATCGCCCGGTTCGACGGCGACGGCCTGCGCCTCCCCGGGGACAGCGGCGAGGTGGGACACCAGGTCTACCCGCTCATCGATACCGAGACCAGCACCGAGCCCGTGCCCGTGTATCGGGGAAGCCGGCCGCCGGAGCCCGCGGCGCACAACCGCCGGCGCCTGATCGCGTTGCTCTTGCTCGCGGTGGCGGCCGCCGTCGCCCTGTACATGGTCAACGGGAGCCCGTGACCGCCCAGTTCACCTTTCTCTCGGGCGCTCGCATCGGGCAGATCGAGAGCTTCCGGAAGACCTACATCGGCCTGGGCCGTCACCCCCTCTCCGACGTCCGGTTCGACGTCGAGCGGGATTTGGACGTGTCTTCCCGCCATGCCGGGATCGTGCGCCACGGCGACAGTTTCATCGTGCGGGATCTGGGCAGCACCAACGGGACATTCGTAAACGGCACGCGCGTCTCGGGCGATGCGATTCTCGCAGACGGCGACGTCATCCGCCTGGGACAGCACGGTCCGGCCGTGGAGTTCCACATCCTGCCGGGCGACGACGTGCCGGACACGATGTCGGACGCGACGCAGACGGTGGTCGAGCGGGGGTCCTCGCCACGAGCGCACCAGGCCGCCGTGGCCGCAGCACCCGCCCAGCGGCGCTCGAGCACCGCCATCCGACTTGCCGCACTGCGCCGCACCACGAAGGGGTTGATCGCCTTGCTCGGCGTCGTGCTGGCGGCATTCGCCTGGCTGCAATGGCAGAGCGCCCGTGACGCGCGCGCCGTGGCCCGCCTGCAGGCCCGCGCTGACAGCCTCGGGTCCGAAGCCCAACAGCGACTGACGGGGCTCCAGAGCGAGTTGGCGAGCGTGCGCGACGAGCTACGCCAGTCGCAGGCCGAAGTGGAGAAGCTGCGTCGCGCGCTCGCCACCACGGGCACGCGAGCCGACGCGGGCACCGTGGCCCGACTTCGCACCGCGCTCGACGCGGCCGAGACGCGCCAGCGGGCCCTCGCCGGCGCGGTGGCGATGGATTACCGCGCGATCTCGCTCACGAACCAGGACGCGGTGGCGTTGCTCGCCGTCCAGTTCTCGGACAGCGAGATTTTCAGCGGCACGGCCTTCGCCACCGACTCCCAAGGCACCCTCGTCAGCAACCGGCACGTCCTGACCGGCACGGATGGCACTCGCCGGCCCGTGCGCATCGCGATCAAGTTCTCGGGAAGCCGCCAGTGGTTCGCGGGTCGCCTCGTCGGCGTCGCCGACTCCGCCGACGTGGCCGTGGTGAAGGTCGACATTCTCGGCGGCACTCCGCGCGTGGCAGGCTTCGCCCGCGATCCGCTGGCGCGCGGCGATCCCGTCGCGATCATCGGATACCCGCTGGGTGAGGATCTTCCCATGGAGCGCAGCGGCGAGACCGGCGTCGTCGCGGATCCGACTCTCACGGTGGGCACCGTCAGCAAGGCGCTCGCCGAGGTGGTTCAGGTGGACGGATACGGAGCGCCCGGGTCGTCGGGAAGCCCCGTCTTCGACCGCACCGGCCGGGTCGCTGCAGTGTTGTACGGCGGGAACCAGCAATCGCAGGGGAAGATCGTTTATGCCGTTCCTGCGACTCAAGTCATCGCATACCTGAACCAGCTCAAGTCCGGCAAGTGATTATCGCGACCGAGTTACCACCCATTTCCCAGCTGCCTTCTGCATAAGCGCCTGCCCGTGCCACGCCAACAGGATCGGCGCCTTGCCCGGGATCTGCGCCGCGAGTCGCGGGTGCCCGAACAGCACGACCAGCTGAGCGCCGGGCACGAGGCGGCGCAGGGCGTCGCGGGAGGCGGGGCCGAGATCGGCTCGACCCTTCCACGATCGCGGCTCCGAGTACACCAGGATGACGCGTTGCCGGGCGGCGGTGGCGCGCTGCACGATCGCCACGCCCGCCTCGCGTAACGTCTGGTGAAACACGTCGCGCGGCGGAATCGTGTACGGGCCGCCGACGTCGTCGTCCACGATCGAGACCGCGACGGGCGTCGTGATCCGCTGCACGTCGCCACGCACGAGGTGGGTGGCCCGGTCCGCAAGCCGGGCCGCCACAACCGCATGACCCGCGAGGTCGGGCTCGCCCTGGTCGGGCGCGCTGCCCCCCTCCTTCCCCGCCCCTGCGCCCCAGGCGACCAGGGCAGCGCTGTAATGCGCCAGCGCTTCGTCCGCCCGCGCGGAGGTGATCTCGGCGCCGACCGCGCCGTCGAGCGCGGCAACCACCCGGTCGAAGCGGTCCGGGTACAGCAGCGCGTCGCACCCGGCGGCGACGGCCTGTACCGTGGCCGCGGGGACCGGCTGGGCCGCGCTCGCGCCCGCCATGATCAGCGCGTCGGTCACGACCAGTCCCGAAAAATTGAGCGTCGAGCGCAGATAACCCAGGATCGTGCTCGAGAAGCTCGCCGCGCGCCCCGAAGGATCCCATTCGGGATACGCCACGAACGCGCTCATCACGCTGCCCACGCCCGCCCGAATCGCGTACTCGAACGGCACGCCGTCCACCTGCTCCAGGTCGGCCACGGAAGCGCCCACCCGTGGCAGCATCGCGTGAGAATCCTGTATCGTGCGCCCGTGACCGGGATAGTGCTTGGCGGAGCCCTGAACGCCATGCTCCTGGAGGGCGCGGAGCCACACGGCCGCGTGCTCGCCGACCCGCACGGGGTCGGTGCCGAAGGAGCGCGTCTGGACGATGGGGTTCTTCGGCTCGAGATCGAGGTCGCACACCGGCCCGAACGCCCAGTTGATCCCGACCGAACGAGCCTCGGTCGCGGTGACCATGCCACAGGTGCTCGTGGCATCGAGATCGTCGAGCCAGCCTAGCGCCGCGGCGGACGGCAGCTCGGTGAGCCCCCGTACCTGTTGTGCGGGACCCCGCTCGAGATCGGCGCCGATGAGGAGCGGGCGCCCGGCCTGCTGTTGGAGCTCGCGCGTGAGGGCCGACACCGCTTCGCGCGTCCCCCCGAACACGATGAATCCGCCCACGCCTGCGGCGAGCGCCGCGTCGATCTTGGCCCGCTCGTGGTCGAAACTCTCGCGCCGCCAGCGCAGCGCGGGAAACATGTGGCGCGCGAGCGACAGGGAACGGGGAGCGGTCACGCCGGCGTGATATGGCCCAGCACTCGAGGTCCCCGGGCGCCGGTGGCCGCCGGCAGGTTCCCCGGCGCCCCGCGAATCGTGAGGAAGCCGAGGAACGCGAACACGAGGGCCTCCTTCGCTTCCCCGTCGAAGAACAGCCGATCGAACGGCACGACCGGCCGGGGGGCGACGCGCTCCGCAAGCAGCTCGACCAGCCGCGGATTGCGCGCGCCGCCGCCGGAGATCACGAGCTCGTCGTCGGGCCGCGCGGGCGTCCAGCGCTCGATGCCCCGCGCGATCGTTTCCACGGTGAGCACGGTCGCGGTGGCTACGGCGTCGTTGTCGGAGCCGCCCCCGCCCCCCCTGCCCCCCCTGCCCCCCCTGCCCCCCCCGTCCCCCTCGCCCTGCCGCACCGCAGCCACCAGCCGGGCCGCATAGTCCGGGCCGAAGTGCTCGCGACCGGTGCTCTTGGGGGGCGGCGTCGTGAAATACTCGTCGGCGAGCAGGGAGTCGAGAACCTTGCGGGATGGTTTCCCGCGGCGGGCGCGCTCGCCGCCCGCGTCGAACGCCGCCGCCGGATCGATCCGCCGGGTCACGGCGTCCACGACTGCGACACCCGGACCCGTGTCGAACGCCACCGCTCCGCCGGTGACTCCGCGGCGCGGAACGAAGGTCACGTTGGCCATGCCCCCGATGTTGAGCAGCAGGCGCCCGCGCTCCGGGTGCCCGAACAGGAGCACGTCCGCGAGCGGGACGAGGGGCGCGCCCTGCCCTCCCGCCGCGACGTCGCGCGAGCGGAAGTCGCTCACCACGCGCACGCCGAGGCGTTCGGCCATCACCGCGGCGTCGCCGAGCTGCAGCGTGGCCCGACCGGGCTCGTGCCAGATCGTCTGTCCGTGCGACGCGACGAATGAAAGATCCCGCGGCGCGACCTTCGCGTGCGCCAAGAGCTGCAGCACCGCGCCGGCGAAGCGCTCCCCCAGGGCAACATGCAGCAGCGCCAGATCCTTCGAGCTGCCGCGCGCGATGGTCTCGATGATCTGTCCGCGCTCGGGCGCGGTGTACGCGTCTTGACGGAAGGCGACGAGCTGCGCGTCCAGCGCCGGCGGATCATCGGCGAGGCGCACCAGCGCCGTCGACACGCCGTCGAGCGACGTCCCGGACATCACGCCGACCGCGAGCGCGCTCGTCACGCGGAGCGCACCGGCGGCGGGTCTCCCGCGGCCCGGCGCACGAAGCCGCCCGCCTCCGCGAGCAACCGCTCGGCCTCGGCCTTACCGACGCCGCGTTTCGTCATCACGATGGCGAGTTTTACGCTCCCGTCCGCGTGCTCGATCGCGCGGCGCGCCGTCACGCGGTCCACGCCGGAACACTCCATCACGATCCGCTCGCCGCGGTCACGCAGCTTGTCGCTCATCGCCCTGAGGTCCACCATGAGGTTGCCGTAGGCGCGCCCCAGACGGATCATGGCGCCGGTCGAGATGGTGTTGAGGACCAGCTTCGTGGCCGTGCCCGCCTTGAGGCGGGTCGAGCCCGTGAGCGCCTCGGGCCCGACCTTGGGCAGAATCAGCACGTCACACGTTTCCACGAGCACGCGTGGCGGATCGGAGCACGAGACGAGCCCGGTGGTCGCACCGATCGTCTGGGCGCGCGACAACGCCCCGCGGACGTACGGCGTCGTGCCGCTCGCGGCGATGCCGAGCACGAAATCGGCCGCCGCGACGCGGGCCTGGTCCATTGCCGCCATCCCCGCGTTTACGTCGTCCTCGGCGCCTTCGCTGCTCTTCACGAGCGCCGTGTAGCCGCCGGCGATCACCCCGATCACCATCTCGGGCGGCGTCCCGAAGGTGGGCGGGCATTCGCTCGCGTCGAGCACGCCGAGTCGGCCCGACGTCCCGGCTCCCACGTAGATCAATCGCCCGCCCCGCTGGAACGCGGTGACCACGAGATCGATGGCGCGGGCCAGCTCGTCGCGCACCGCGTGCACCGCCGGCGCCACGGTCGCGTCCTCGGCGTTCATGAGATCGACGATTTCGAGCGACGAGGCGACGTCGATACGCTGGGTGCGGGGGTTGCGCTGCTCGGTGAGCCGCGGGTCGCGGTAGTCGGAACCGGTCATGAAGGGTGTCGGGTGGCCCCCAAGTTAACAGATTCTGGCCGCACCGGGCTTGGTGCCTCCGGCCGCCGGCGATAGATTCGGTCGGGCCATTGACACCTTCCCGCGAAGCCTGGCGTAGCGCACTGCGCTGGTCGGTGCGCGCTGCCACACTCACGGTCGTCTACTTCATCGTCGCGAAGCTCGGACTGCGCTACGCGACGATCGGTCCATCCATCTCGCCCGTCTGGCCACCCACCGGCGTCGCCCTCGCGGCGCTGGTCCTGGGCGGTCTGCGCTACTGGCCCGCCATTCTGCTGGGGGCGTTTCTCGCCAACGCGACCACGGGTATCCCGGTCCTCGCCGCAGGCGGTATTGCCTGCGGCAACGCGGCGGAGGCGCTCCTGGCCGCGTACCTCATGCGCTCGCGCGCGGGGCAGTATCCCGCGCTCGACGACCTGCACGCGGTACGCACGCTCGCCGGCGTGGCAGCGCCGGTCGGCGCGCTCGCCAGCGCGAGTGTGGGAGTCACGACGCTCGTGTTGGCGCACGTGGTGCCCCCGGACGCGCTCTGGTCGGCGTGGGGCCTGTGGTGGGCCGGGGATTATCTTGGCGCGCTGGTCTTCACCCCCGTCGTGCTCGCCTGGGTCGCGTCGCCGGAGCCGCGCCCCGTGCGACGTCAGGCGGCGGAGCTCGGGTTGATGGTGGGCGGCGCCGTCTTCGCCACTGCGCTCGTTTTCGGAGGCCTGTTCCCGGCGTCGTTCCTCCAGCCCGCTGACTATCCCTACCTGCTGTTCCCGGTCGTCATTGCGGCAGCCCTCCGCTTCGGCACGCGGGGAGCGTCGCTCACGACGCTCACCGTGGCGGCGCTGGCAGTGGGATACACCGCCCGGGGCGGCGGTCCGTTCGTGATGCAAACGGTCCCCGACACCGCGGCCGCGCTCCTCGTGTACGTCGGCATCCTCGCCGGCACTGGCCTGATACTCAGCGCTGTCGCCGCGCGTCAGCGCCGGGCCGACAGGGCGCTGCAAGACGCCAACGAGCGGCTCCGCGCCGCCTTTCAGAGCTCTCCCCTCGCCATGTACGCGCTCGACGCCGCACAGATTGTCCGGAGCTGGAATCCCGCGGCCGAAGCCATGTACGGCTGGGGTGCCGACGAGGTCATCGGCCGCCCGCTCCCCTTGCTCGCCCGCAACGTCGAGGACTATGCCGCCGTGCGGGACCGCGTGATGCGCGGCGAGGCCTTGAAGGGCGTCGAGATCACCGGCGAGAAGAAGGATGGGACCCCGGTGACGGTCAATCTCTCGGTCGCCCCCCTCTACGATGCCACCGGGAAGGTGGCCGGAATGCTGTCGGTGGCAGCCGATCTGACCGAAATGCAGCGACTGGAGACGCAATACCGGCACGCGCAAAAGATGGAGGCCGTGGGGCGACTCGCGGGAGGCATCGCGCACGACTTCAACAACGTGCTGACGGCGATCCTGGTAACGACCTCGTCCTTGCTTGAAGACCTCGGCCCCGATGCACCGACGCGGCTCGACGTCCAGGAAATTGCGCAGGCCGCCAGGCGCGCGGCCGGGCTCACACGCCAGCTCCTCGCGTTCAGCCGGCAACAGCTGCTCGAGCCTCAGGTGCTCAACCTCAACGTGCTGGTGACCGACCTCGAGCGGATGCTACTCCGACTCATTGGGGAAGACGTCAAGCTGCGCACCTCGCTGGCGGCCGACCTCTGGTCAGTGCGGGCTGACCCCGGCCAGCTCGAGCATGCCATCGTGAACCTCGTGGTGAACGCCCGGGATGCCATGCCGCAGGGCGGTCGCCTGGTGATCGAAACAGTGAACGTCGCCCTCGATGCGCAGTACGTGGAGGCGCACGTTCCGGTCAAACCCGGGCCCTACGTTCTGATCGCGGTCAGCGACACGGGCGTGGGCATGGACCCGGCGACCAAGGTGCATCTGTTTGAGCCCTTCTTTACCACCAAGGAGCCGGGACGAGGCACGGGACTCGGTCTCGCCACGGTCTACGGCATCGTCAAGCAAAGCGGCGGCTACGTCTGGGTCTACAGCGAGCTCGGTCAGGGCACGACGTTCAAGATCTACCTGCCGCGGGCCGAAGGCACGCCGAAGATTGCACAGGCACACGTGCCCGCCGCGAGCGCCGTGGGGGGGTCGGAGACGGTGTTGCTGGCGGAAGACCAAGAAACCGTGCGGCTTCTGATCCAGCGCGCGCTGGAAGGGCGCGGGTACGCCGTGCTCGCCGCTGGGAACGGTCCCGAAGCCCTCGACCTTGCCGCCCGACACGGCAAGCCGATCCATTTGCTGATTACCGACCTCGTGATGCCGGGAATGAACGGTCGCGAGCTGGCCCGTCGCCTCGCGATGGAGCGACCGCGGCTGCGCGTCCTGTACGTGTCGGGCCACGTCCGGCCCGACACGCTCGAACCAGGCGTCGCGTTTCTTCAGAAGCCCTTCGACCCTGAGGCCCTGGCGCACAAGGTTCGCGAGGTCCTCGATCACGCGAGCGCACCCTGACCGAGCCAAGACGATGCGCTGTTGACCCGAGGTCCGGTCGACGTGCACAATTCGGCATGCGCGCGGTCGGTGCTCTTGGTCTGTCATTCCTTGTCGCCTGCAGCGGCAGTCTCAAGGTGCCGGAGATCAACCCCGACACGGTCGCCGTGGGCGTGCCCTCCACGCCCATCCCAGACCTGCCGGCGATCTCAGGCGAGCCTGCTCACGTCGCATCCGCTCGCGAGCGAAGTGGGTGTGGACGTCCTGCATCGCGGCGGCAACGCCGTCGACGCAGCCGTGGCCGTGGCGTTCGCGCTCGCGGTGGTCCATCCCGTCGCCGGAAACATCGGAGGCGGCGGATTCATGATGGTCCGGCAGCACGCCGGGACCGTCCACGCGCTCGACTTCCGCGAGGTGGCGCCCGCCGCCGCAACGCGCGACATGTACGTCGACTCGGCAGGCACCGTCATGCAGTCCTCCCTGACCGGCCACCTCGCGGTCGGTGTCCCGGGAAGCGTCGCGGGGCTGTACGAGGCGCACCGCAGGCTGGGACGGTTACCGTGGCGGGACCTCTTGGCACCGGCCATCCACCTGGCGCGGGACGGGCACGTCCTGGATGGGCCACGCAGCCGTCAAATCGCACGCGAGGCGGAGCGGCTCGCCCGATTCCCCGCCTCGCACGCGCAATTCCTCGTGGACGGCGTGGCGCCCGCACCCGAAACCCGATTCGTGCAGCCCGATCTGGCCCGCACGCTCGAGCTGGTCGCCGACAGTGGTGCCGCCGTGTTCTACCACGGCAGCATCGCCGACTTGATCGTGCAGGAGATGAAGCGGGGAGGTGGACTGATCACGCGACAGGACCTCGCCCGCTATCGCGCGAAATGGCGCGATCCGATCGAGATCTTCTACCGCGGCTACACGATCTACACCATGCCGCCCCCCTCGGGCGGAGGCGTGACCCTGGCCGAGATTCTCAATGTGATGGAGGGATACGCGCCGCCGCCGTTCGGCAGCGCACCGCTGATGCACCTGCAGACGGAGGCCTTGCGGCGCGCCTACGTCGATCGTAACGCGTTCCTCGGCGACCCGGATTTCGTGAGCATGCCGCTCGGTCGCCTGCTTGCCAAGTGGTACGCCCGCACGTTGCGGGCAGGCATCGATCCGGAGCACGCGACGCCGACGGCCCCGGTGGCCGTCATGCGCTCGGAGGGAACGGAGACCACGCACTTCTCGATCGTGGACGCGGACGGGAACGCCGTGTCGTGCACGACCACGCTCAATAACGATTTCGGCAGCGCCGTCACCGTCACGGGCGCGGGATTCCTGCTGAACGACGAGATGGACGATTTCAGCACCGCCCCGGGGCGGCCGAATCTGTTCGGCCTGGTTCAGGGTGAGCCGAACACGATCGCCCCCGGGAAACGGATGCTCTCGGCCATGACGCCGTCGATCGTCCTCGATACGGCCGGCCGGTTGTTCCTCGTGCTGGGAAGCCCCGGGGGCTCACGCATTCCGACCGCCGTGTATCAGGTACTGAGCGACATGGTCGACCAGGGGATGCCGCTCGCGAGTGCCGTAGCGGCGCCCCGGTTGCATCACCAGGCGTTGCCGGACACCCTGTACCTCGAGCGCGACGGGTTCGTGCAGCCGTCGATCGACTCGCTTGTGGCGATGGGGCACAACGTGAGTGTGTGGAGTTACAAGACCGAAGTGAACGCGGTAGCGCGCACCGCCGCGGGCTGGGTCGGCGTCGCCGATCCCAGGCGCGGCGGTAGCGCGGCGGGGTACTGAAGTTAGGCCGTCTTCACCGTTAGCGGCGCGTTCAGCTTGATCGTGATCGCCGCACCCTTCGGAATCACCACGTCGATATCGCGCGACGCCCGGGCGGCCGCGGCACCCGCAGCAGCACCGGCGACCCCCCCGATCACGGTGCCCTTCGAGTTCTTGCCGATCAGCTTGCCGAGAATCGCGCCCGCCGCGGCGCCCGCTCCGACCTTCGCGGCGTCCGCTCCCGTCACCCCCCGGCCCTTCATCACCGTGTCCTTGGCCACCACCGACGCGTCGATCGCGTAGCTCACCCCGCGGACCGTCACGTTGCTGACCGCGAGCTCGATCTTCCCAGCGGAGTTGGGATTGGGCGCGGGGTCGGCCGCGGTGATCGTCCCGGACACCCTTGCGCCCGCTGGAATGACGACCCGCCCGGTCGCGTCCCTCACGTCCTCACTCACCATCGCGCTGAAGGAGTCACCCGCCTTGGCATGACGAGTGCTGATCGTGTCGCTGGCCGTGAGGGGGACACGAGTGCCGGCGGCCAGCATGAGCGGCGCCGGCTTCGGTGGAGCCGGCTTCTTTACCGGCTGTTTCTTCTCGGGGGCGGTCTTCGCGGCCTCAGTCGACCGCGCGGGGACGTCCTTCAGGGCCGCGGTACTTTCGGTCGGCGCGAGGGTCAGGTTGCGCGCCGTGGAGTCGGCCGATTGGCTCGCCTGCTCACCCCGCACACATCCGATCAGCGCCAGCGCCGCAACGGCGGCAACGGGCATCAACGCACTCCGGACCATGTGAATCCCTCTCTGACTAGATATTCGCGCGCCTAATATAGGGACTGGGACGCCAAGAAGTTCCAAACTAGAACCGCGTCCTCGGCGGACTGTGATACAGCGCACGTTCGTCCGACCGTCCGACCGTGCTTTCTAAAGGCGGCTCTTCAGGGCGTCCGGAGTCAGCCCCTGCAGCCAGCTCGCGATGAGGGTGAACCGGTCGGTCACGAGCAACAGGCCGAGGATGATCAGGAGGATGCCAGCGGTGCGCTCGACCCAGGCCAGGTAGGGTCGAAATCGCTGGAACCAGACGAAGAAGCGGTCCAGGGCGACGGCGGCCACCAGGAACGGCACGGCGAGGCCGAGCGCGTAGGCGGTGAGGAGCCCGGCGCCCCGGCCCACGCTCCCCTGGGCCGCGGCGAGCGTGAGAATCGCGCCCAGAATGGGGCCGATGCAGGGAGTCCACGCGGCGCCGAAGGTGAGGCCGACGAAGGCCGACCCCACGTAGCCGAGTGGTTTGTTGGCCAGCTGCACGCGAAGGTCCCGCGTGAGCCAGGCGGGCTGGAAGACGCGGAGCAGATAAAGCCCGAAGATGATGACCACGATCCCACCGACCCGGCCGATCCACACCTGCCAACGGAGCAGGAGCACACCCAGGACCGAGGCGCTCACGCCCAGGCCGATGAAGATGGCAGAGAACCCGGCGACGAAGGCGAGCGCATGCCGCAACGAGAAGGCGCGACGGACCTGCAGCTCCTCACCGGACAGCCCGGTGAGAAACCCCACGTAGCTCGGGATGAGCGGCAACGTGCAGGGAGAGAGGAAGCTCAGCAGGCCGGCGAGAAACGCGAGCGCGAAGGAGGGTGTCACCCGCAAAAGCAGACGGCCGACACCACGGTCGTCCAGCGCCCGTCGTCCCCGCACTCGGCGGTCGATGTGATGTTCATGGTCCGCACGATCTCGCCAGACAGGAGCCACTGCTCGCGGCGCTCGTCCCACGCTTTGTCGCTATCGAACGGCACGCCCAGCACGGTGGCGAGCATCGAGGCCGCGAGGTCTTCGGCGTACTCCCCCGACGTCATTTCGTTCTGGCCGTAGCTGTGATGCTCGGAGATGTAGCCGTGGTGCGTGGGATCGGCTGGCATCGCGACGCCGATCGACGCCGCCACCAAGCGGCTCGGCTCGTTGGTGGACGACTCGGCGATCACCGCAAACACCACCTGCCCGGGCTTCATGAGCGAGAGCCCTTCCTCGCGGTCCACCAGCTCGCAGTGAGGCGGGAAGATCGAGCTCACCCGCACGAGGTTGAAGTTGGCGAGGTGCGCGTCCCGCAACGCCATCTCGAAGCTGGTGAGTTTTTCCTTGTGCCGACCGACGCCCTTCGTCAAAAAGGCCTTGGTGGGCACGAACATTCGCGATTCGATCAACTCGTCACCTCGCCCGTGCTAAAGGGTTCGCCTGCTGACAGCTCCGGCACAGCCCGTAGACCTCCAGCCGGTGATGGTGGGGCCGAAACTCCACCTCCTCCGCGAGCAGGGCAATCATCCGCTCCAGACGATCGTTGGCGAACTCCGTCACGCGCCCGCACGACGAGCAGATGCAATGCTCGTGGGCCTGGCCCGGCGCCAGCGGCTCGTAGCGCTTGAATCCCTCGCCGAAATCGTGCTCCTTGGCGAGCCCGGCGCGGACCAGGAGATCCAGCGTCCGGTAGATCGTGGCCGTCCCGACCGCGACCCGCTTCGCGACTCGCCGGCTCACCTCCTCGGCAGACAGGTGCTCCCCCGCGAAGAACACCGCCTCCGCAACCGCCAGGCGCTGCTGCGTGGCCGGGAGGTTGTGGTCCGCCAGGTGGCGGCGGAACTCTTCGAGCAGCTTCGTGCCGTCAACTTTCATACCACACCGCCGGTCCGACCGCCACCGGGGGCTCCGTGTCCCCCGTCCGCTCGGCGGCCGACTGAATCACGCGGGCGATCACATCGGCGGGGGAGAGCGCCGTCTCCTCCACCTCGACCCGGCTCTGGCCGCGCTCCTTGCCGCGCACGATCAGCATGTAGCGTCCGGTGAACACGCGCAACCGTCCGCCGCCCTCGGTCGCCCGACAGGCGACCACCGCCGTGCCCCATTCTCGGCCCTCGCGCTTCCAGGGCCGGAACAGGTAGATGGTCTCGATCTCGGAAGGGGGCACGCGCAGCGCCACGGCCTCGGCGAGCTTCGCCCATCCCGGCCCCCGGCCCGCCCGGCCCGGCTCTAGCGGAGAACGGGCGCCGGGGTCTGCGCCTGCTCCCATCGCTCCACGTAAAACCGCAGCACGTGCATGAAGTCCTGGGCGTTGGTCACCACGCCATAGGCCTGATGTGTGCCGCGGTCCCGCAGCTTGGTCACCACGAACTCGGTCTGATCGACGCAAATCGTGGTGAGCGGCCGCAGGTCGTCGGGGTTGGGCGCGTCCACGAACGCGGGGAGCATGTTCCCGACCGCGATCGCGTGCAGTGCCGTGGCCACGAAGACAGCGAACGTCGCCTGCGCCGTGAACTCCCGCATCGCGTCCTGGGCAGCGAGCGTGTCCGAGAGCACTTCGGGAAGGGGTCCGTCGTCGCGGATCGAGCCGGCGAGCACGAACGGCACGCCCTTGGACACCAGAGCATGCATGATCCCTGAGGATACGAGGCCCTGTCGCACGGCGGCGGCGATTCCGCCGGCACGCCGGATCTGGTTGATGGCCCGCATATGGAGCGCATGGCCGCCTTCCACGCCCTGCCCCGAGCTCGTCATCCCGAGCGTGGTGCCGAAGATTGCAGCCTCGAGATCGTGCACGGCGACGGCGTTTCCGCCGAGGAATGCCTGGACGTAGCCGTTCCTGATGAACCAGATCATGTCGTCGCGCGCTCGGGCGTGCACCAGCGCGGGCCCCACGACCCAGAGGATCTTTCCCCCGCGCTGCTTTTCCTCCCCGAGCAGCTGCGCCAAGACCGCGTAGTCGGCGGGCCGCTCGCGCGACACCTCCGTCTGCATGAAACCGAACTCGTTGGCGCTGTGGCTGCCGCCGAGGAACCCTTCGGCGTGCACGAGGATGCCCTGGCTGCCGTCTTCCTCGGTACCGGCGGCCACTGCGTCGCCCTTGCGCACCTTGCGGGGCTCGGTCGCCACCAGGTCGCTCGCCGACTGGCGCACGATGACGCAATCCATCCGGGGGAGCCGGGGCCGGCGCCAGATACCCCCCGTCTTGACGTACGTGGGCAGGTTGGTGGTCGAGAAAAAGCCGTCCGGGAGTACGCCGTCGGACGGCGCCGGCTCGAACCGTGCATCCGGAGCCTCCGCGAGCGGCGGCGCGTTAAAGTTGGGCGGCCGGTATTGAAACGGGGGACGGGTCGTCACAGGGAGAGAAACCTAATGCGGAACGCGGAATGCGGAACGCCGCGAACGCGGAAGTGGGAAGGCGGAACGCGGAACATCGGCACCGTGATCGCCTCGCCTGTTCCGCGTTTCACAGCAGCGCCACCGGATCCCGATCCACCACCACCCCCCGCGCTCGCGCACCTAACGCCCGCACGACGCGCCCGATGGCGCGCGGCTCGACCGCCTTCACCAGCACGTGCCAGCGCCAGCGTCCCTTGATCCGCTCGATCGGGCAGGGGGCCGGGCCGAGCACGGTGAGGGCGCCCCCGAGCCGCTCGGTGTTCGCTCGCGCCAGCCATGTGGCGACGCGTTCGGCTGTGCGCCGGGCCCGCTCCGCGTCTTCATGCGCGGCTACGAAGCGCGCCAGGCGGACGTGAGGCGGGTACAGGGGGTGTGGCGGGGCGCGCAGCGGCAGCTCGCTGGCGGCGAACTGCGCCACGGAATGCACCGCCGCGGCGCGGATCGCGTAATGGTCGGGCGCCCGGGTCTGGACGTACACCCGGCCACCCTTAGGCCCGCGTCCGGCCCGGCCCGCGACCTGAGCCACGAGCTGGAAGGTCCGCTCCGCGGCGCGAAAGTCGGGGAGATGCAGCCCGGTGTCCGCATCCACGACGCCGACCACGGTCACGTTCGGGAAGTCCAGCCCCTTCGCGATCATCTGGGTCCCGAGCAGGATGTCGACCTGGCCCCCTGCCATGCGCTCGAGCACGCGGTGGTGGGCCCACTTCGTGCTCGTCGTGTCCAGATCCATCCGGACGATGCGCGACTCGGGAAAGCGCAGGGCCAGGAAATGCTCGAGCTGCTGGGTCCCGAGCCCCCGCATGCGCTGCGTCTCCTTGCCGCACACGCTGCACGCTGCGGGAATCGGCTCCTCATGGCCGCAGTAATGGCACCGCAGGGCGGCTGGGGTCTGGTGCACGGTGAGGGCGATCGCGCAACGGGGGCAGTCACGCACGGTGCCGCAGGCAGGGCACTGCAGGAACGTGGCGAAGCCACGGCGATTCAGCAGCAGAATCACCTGCTCTTGTCGCGCGAGGGCGCCACGCACGGCCTGGTCGAGCACCTCGGTCCACGGGACCCCGCGCGACTCGGGGACGCGCTCGGCGACGCGCAGATCCACGACTTCGACCGGCGGTAAGGGTCGCGCGCCGATCCGCTCCGGCAGATCGAAGCGCACGGCTCTGCCGGCGGCCGCGAGGTGCAGCGCCTCCAGCGATGGGGTGGCGCTGCCGAGAATGACTCGTGCTCCACCCCCCCCTCCACCCTCGAGCCGCGCCCGCTCGAGCGCGACGTCGCGGGCATGATAGCGCGGCGCGGTTCCCTGTTTGTAGCTCGCTTCATGCTCCTCGTCCACCACGATCGCGCCGAGCCGCACCACCGGGGCGAACACCGCCGAGCGCGGTCCCACCGCGACCCGTCGCTCGCCGCGGCGCAGGGCACGCCAGGCGTCGGCCCGCTCGCCGTCCGACAATCCGGAATGCAAGACCGCCACCTGGTCACCGAAGACTCCGCGCACCCGCGCGACCGTCTGGGGCGTGAGCGCAATCTCCGGTACGAGGACGATCGCCCCCTGTCCGGCGGCCACCAGGCTCCGCAAAACCTCGAGATACACCAACGTCTTCCCCGACCCGGTGACACCCTGGAGCAGGACAGGCGTCTCGACGGGAGTCGCGAGGATCCCTTGCACCACGCGACGCTGGTCGGCGGTGAGTTCGGGAGGCGGCGGCGACGACAGGCCGGCAAACGGGTCACGCGCCTTCGGCACGTGGTCGTAGCGCCCGAGCCCCTGGTCGACGACCCCTTGGAGCGCCGCCGCCGAAAGCCCCAGACGGTCGATCAGGTGTCGGACCGGCGCGGAGCCGCCGATCGCCTCCAGCGTCTCGTAGGCAACCCGGCGCTTGGGCGCGCGCTTGAATACGCGCTCCCGCTCGAGCAGCGACGGCAGTGTCGCCGTCAGCACCAGCACCCGCTCCGTCGACTCGCCAGGCCCTTCCGGCCGGCGCGCGCTCCACAGGCCGCCCGGCAGCAGGGCGCGCAGGGCCAGGCCGAGCGGCGTTCCATAGTAACGGCTGATCCACACGCCGAGCGCGAACAGGGCTGGTGTGATGGCCGGCTCCGCGTCGGGCGCGCGCAGGATTGGCTTCGTCGCCACAGCGGGCGCCGGTGCGTCGACTGCAGCGACGATTCCCACCACCTGCCGCCGCTGCAGCGGCACGATGACGCGCGCGCCTGGCACGACGCGATCCTCGAGCTCGAAGGGGATCTGGTAGGTGTAATTGCGCGAAACGGGGACGGGGAGGACGACTTCGGCGTACCGCGGCTGCAGCCGCGGCTCGGCGCCTACGGCTGAAGCCGCTATCAGCGGCAGACGCCGAGCCGCGAGTTCACTCGTGCTCAAGAGCGCTCACGGAGTGTGGTCCGACCGCCGCCGGACGCCTAGTCCCGGTCCGGTGGGCAACCGAATCTGCCCGCCCTCGATGGTGGCACCGAGGAAGGGGTCGTTCACGGTCAGGGCCGCGCCGTCCAGGTCGGCGGCGTCCACCAGAGGCGTGAAGTGAGCCGCCGCAGTGATGCCGAGCGACGATTCGATCATGCACCCCACCATGACGAGCATGCCGTGCGCCCGCGCCGTCGCAATCATGCGCAGGGCTTCCCGCAACGAGCCACACTTCGCGAGCTTGATATTGATGCCGTCCACCGCGCCTGCGAGCCGCGGGATGTCGGTCGCGACAATGCAGCTCTCGTCGACCACCACGGGCAGAATGCCCCGACGGCGCACGGCGGCCAGCCCCTCGAGATCGTCGGGGGGGAGAGGCTGCTCCACGAACTCGACACCGAACTCCTTGAGAATGGGGAGCATGTGGAGGGCGCGCTCGCGCGTCCACCCCGCGTTCGCGTCCACCCGGAGCGGCTTGTCGGTCGCGTCCCGCACCGTCCGGAGAATCGCTTCGTCGCGGTCGGTCCCAAGTTTGATCTTGAGGATCGGGTAGGCCGAGGCTTCCTGCACCTTCTGGCGAATCTTCTCGGGCGTATCGAGGCCGATGGTGAACGAGGAGCGCGGTGCGCGGGCCGGGTCGAGCCCCCATAGGCGCCACACCGGCTGATTCAGGCGTTTGCCGACCAGATCGTGCAGTGCGGCGGACAACGCCACGCGCGCCGCGCCATTCTTCGGCACCACCTGGGCGAACTTCGCCTCAGTCGCATCGAGATCGAACGGGTCCGCGGGAAGATGCGGCTCCAGCCGCTTGAGCGCGCCCAGCACGGTGTCCGCCGTCTCGCCGTAGTAACGCGACGGATCGGCTTCCCCCCACCCTTCCAGGCCGTCCCCGTCCGTGAGGCGCACCCACACGACGCGCGTGTCGTCATCGCCGCCCCGCGCGATGACGAACGGGTGCTTGGTCTTGAGCGTGATGACTTCGGCGACGAGCCTTAGAGCCATCTGCGGCGGTGCAGCCACCACACGATCCCCGCCGACACGACGCCCATCGCGGCGAGAGCGGCCCAGAACCCCAATGGGTCGTGCACCAGCGGCATGCGGCTGAAGTTCATGCCGAAGATGCCACCCAGCACGATGAGCGGAAGCGCGATCGTCGCGACGATGGACAGCTGCTTCATCACCCGGTTCATCCGGTTCGACGTCTGCGACAGGTAGGTCTCGAGCACGCCGGCGAGCAGGTCGCGTGTGGTGTCCACCGATTCCATGATGCGGATCGTGTGGTCGTAGACGTCCCGGTAGTAGAGCTGCGTCTCGGCCCGAATGTAGGTCGAGGGACGGTTGGTGAGAATGTTGAGCACTTCGCGCAGCGGCCCGATGTGCCGGCGGAACGCGAATGCCGCGCGCTTCGACTTGAAGATTTCGTGAATCAAACCCTCGTCGAAGTCCTCGAACAGGCGTTCCTCGAGACGATCGACAAGGGCGTTCATCTGCTCGACCAGCGGGAAGTACGCGTCCACAGCCTGGTCGATGATGGCGTGCATCGTGGCCTCGGCGCCCCGGGCCAGGAGGTCAGCGCTGCGCTGCAACCGCTCGCGCACCGCCTCGCATCCGACCGCCGTCACCGCGTGCACCGTGACGAGGAAGTTCTTGCCGAGGAAGTAGTAGAGGTTGTAGGTCTCGATATCGTAGGGATCGCGCGTCGTATGATCGAACCGGATGCCCGCCATGACCACGAACACGTAGCGGTCGTACTCCTCGAGCTTGACGCGGGTCCGGGGCGAAAGCGTGTCCTCCACGGCCAGTGGGTGGAACTCGAACACCTTCTCGAGCAGCGCGTGCTGGTGCATGTCCGTGCTGTCGATATCCACCCACAGCTCGCCTTCGCCGGACCGGATGACCTCGAGCATCCGGGTCGGAGAGAGAAACTGCTCGATCCCGCCGTCCGGGCGACGATAGATACTGGCAGGCCAGTGTTTGGAGACCTGCGGCGCCGTGGCAGTCGTGGCCATACGCAAAGTATCGGAGGAACGAAGGTGTCAGGCAAGCGCGCGCACGTGCGCGCGCGCACCGGCGCCGAGCAGGTCGAGCCGGTACCCCCCCTCGAGTACACCGACCACCGGCGCCGGCGCGACGCGGGCGCGCAGCTCCTTCGTCCAGTGCGTCATGTCATCCGGCTCGAGCGTGAATCCACCCAGCGGATCGCCGGAGAGCGAGTCGAACCCGGCGGAGACGAGGACCAGATCCGGGCTCCACCCCGTGAGCGCGCGCTCGACGGCGGCAAGCAGATCGCGCACGTAGGTGGCGCGCGGCAGCCCCGGCGGCCGGGGCACGTTGAACACGTTGCCCACCCCGCGGTCCCCCTCGGCGCCCGTCCCCGGGTACCAGGGATACTGGTGCATCGACACGTAGCGGATCGACGGATCGCGCTCGACCAGGGCCTGCGTGCCGTTCCCGTGGTGCACGTCCCAATCCACAATGAGGACGCGCGCCTTCCCCAGCGTCTGCGCGTGCCGCGCTGCCACCACGACGTTATTGATGAGGCAGAACCCCATGGCGCGGTCGGCCAGGGCGTGGTGTCCGGGGGGACGCGTGACCCCGAAGGCCGACCCGCGCCCGATGCCTTCGTCGACCGCGCCGATGGCCACGCCCGCCGCCGCGATCGCGGCGTCCCAGCTGTCCCGGCTCATCACCGTGTCGGCGTCGAGCGCGCCACCGCCCATCCGCGCCACACCCTCCAGCGCGTCGAGGTAACGCGCCGCGTGGACCCGCTCGAGCTGCGCGCGGGTCGCGGGGCGTGCCTCCAGAAACTCCACGACGGATGTCAGCTCGGGCCCCCCCCCTCCCCCCAACGCGGCGAGGACCGCGGCCATCCGTTCGGGACGCTCGGGGTGGCCGGCGCCCGGATCATGCAGGGCGCAGGTCGGGTTGTGAATGACCGGAACGGACTTCAATTGTTGAGATGCTTGTCCTGCAGTAACTCCCGAAGGGACTCCACCTCGGACCGCATCTCCCGGCGGGCGCGCTCCAGCTCCGACATCGCCCGACGATACCGCCGCCACCCGACGACGACCAGCGCCGAGGCGAGGAGACAGACGACACCCCAGAAAACCAGCATCCGCCTGCCAAGGGCGAGCCCGCTGTACCCGAGCAGCACGCCATCGAGCAGCAGGAAGCCGACGGTGAAGGTGGTGAGCGTTCGAGACGCGGGCATCAACGGACCGCCCTGCGCCGCGCCGGCAGGACGATGAAGGGGGAGTTGGGCACCGCGCCAAGCGCCGCAACGGTTGTGGCCTCGTTCAACACCTGGGCGCCGAGAAACTTCACGACGTAGTCCCCGAGGGGGATCTGGGCGCGCCTCAGCGCTTGCGACAGCGCCTGTCGCTTGAGCTCTGCTACCGTAGTGGTGGGTTCGACCGCGAGGAATATCTGATCCCAGGCGTCGGTCACCATCACGCGGACGGCGAACCGCTCGCCGACCGCCGTCACGCGACCTCCACTCCCGACTCGAGCGGGAGCGTCGAGAAGAAGCGATCCAGGACCTGATCGAAGAAGAGCGTCGAAGCCCGCACGCGCGTCGTCCCCGTCCCATCCACCCAGACGTGGAGCGCGATCTCCGCGCCACCCTGCCCGCGCAGCACCAGGAACCCCGGCCCTTCCTTCTCTACGAAGGCGGCCGCGTGGGGCACCCGCTCCGCGAAGAACCGCTTCGCGCGCTCAAGCACCTCTTGGGGTGGCAGCGTGACGGTGGTGGAGTGCGTCATGGCCCGGAAAGATAGACGCGGCGCCGGCCTCCGCAAAGCTGACAGCCCTCGGTGCCAGGTTGAACGTCCGGCTTGTCAAGTTGACTGACTGGGACCGGGCGAGACCGGCACGCCGGTTGCGAAGGGCGCGGCCGAAGCATTTCCAGTCACGACCGCCAATAGATAGAAGGAGGATCGACCATGTTCGTCACCACTCGTTCCCTTCAGAGAGACCCGGTGATCAACCGGATCTTCGACGTGCTGGGCAGCCTCGACGGCGAGAGCCCAGAGACCTCGTGGGTACCGCCGGTGGACATCTTCGAAGACGCCGAGGGGATTCGGATCATCGCCGAGGTGCCTGGTGTCAAACCCGAAGACGTGAAGATCTCACTCGAGGACAACGTCCTCACGATCCGCGGCTCGAAGCAGCAGGTCGCCCAGGAGCGCACCGAGCGGGTGCACCGCTACGAGCGGACCTACGGCACTTTCGAGCGCAGCTTTACGCTGCCCGCGACCGTGGACGCGACCAGCATCAAGGCGTCCTACGAGCACGGCGTGCTGACCGTGACTCTTCCCAAGGCGGAGAAGGCCAAGCCGCGGCAGATCGAAGTGCAGGTCGCGTCGAAGTAACGCGGCACCAGACCCGGACGTCGTATAGGGGCGCAGGGTGCTGCGCCCCTATGTATTGAGGAGATCGCGTAGCCGCGCTTCCACCTGCGAGTTGGGCACCGCCGCGGCACCGGCTTCGCGCGCGGCGCGCAGCAGCTCTGCGTGGACGTGAGAGCCGTAGGCGAGCACCGGAATCCCGCGCCCTACGAGGTCGCTGATCCGCGCCGCCGCTGCCGGCCCATCGAGCTCCAGCACCGCGAGATCACACGCAGCCTCGTCCCTGGACACCTCCGCCCCGGCTGCTGCCACCACGCCGCCGAGCTTCGAGCGGAACAACAGGTCGCGCGTGGCGAGCAAGACTCGCTTAGCCATGCGGTAACGTGACCTCCACGACCTGCTGCAGCGGGGCCCGCGGGCGCCGGAACAGATCGAGTAACCGGCGCGCGGGTGTCACGACCAGGATGGCGTCGCCGGGGGGCTGGTCGAGCAGGCCCGCCAGAGTAAGAAACAGCGGCGCGGCGCCGGCGCGGGGAGGCGGCACGCGATACCGCCGCCCGTGCCACACGACCTCCCCCTGCTCCCCGCTCCCTGCTCCCCCCTCCCTCTCGATGAACACATCGTCATCCACCTTATAGACTCCAGGCGCCAGCTCCTCTCCGGATCGATAGAACAGCGGATCGAACGGCTCGCCCTCGCGCCGCGCGAAGTTCTGCTCGGCGGCCCAGTCGTACGCGGCGAGGGCGTCCACGTTTGCACGCCACTCGAGGTGGTGGCGCAGCTCGTGGGTGAGCGTGTCCCAGGCTTCCTCGTGCCAGTTGAAGTCGCCCAGACGCGCCAGGCACGCGAACGAGCCATGATAGAGGATGACCCGCGAGTGCAGATCAGCCCCGCTGCCGCTCCACTCGAGCGGCACGCACTCACCGAGGGTGTAGACGTCGCCGCGCAGGGGATGTGGCAGGGTCTTGGGACTCACGTCGATCGCCACGACTCCATCGCGAAACTCCGGGGGCACGTCGCGGGCGATACGGGCGACCAGTGAGCGGAACTCTTCGATTCTCATACAGGTGTCGGGGCCGCTGACACCTGACACCTTGCCCTCAACCCCTCAACTTTTCCGCCAAGTACGCCACCAACCGATCCGCCGCAACGCGATCTTGCTTCAGCGTATCGCGATCCCGCACCGTCACCGTGCCATCCTCCGTCGACTGCCCGTCGATGGTGATGCCGAAGGGCGTGCCTGCCTCGTCCTGGCGGCGGTAGCGGCGGCCGATCGAGCCGCCATCGTCGTAGAACGTGTTGAACTGCTTCCGGAGGCCGTCGAAGATGCGGCGGGCGAGCTCCGGCATGCCCTCCTTGTTGACCAGCGGAAAGACCGCGGCCTTCAGCGGCGCGATCGCGGGGTGCAAGCGCAGCACCACGCGTGGCTCCCCTTCCACGACCTCTTCGTGATAGGCGTCCACCATCACCACGAGCGTCGTGCGATCGGCACCCGCCGATGTCTCCACGACGTACGGGATGAACCGCTCGTTGGTCGCGACGTCCAGATACTCGAGCTTCTTGCCCGAGAATTCCTGGTGACGTGACAAGTCGAAGTTCGTGCGGTTGTGGATCCCTTCGAACTCCTGCCAGCCGAAGGGAAACTCGTACTGGATGTCGTACGCATCCTTGGCGTAGTGCGCCAGCTCGTCCTTGGTGTGTTGATGAAAGCGCAGCTTCTCCGCTTTCAGGCCCAGGCCCAAGAGCCATTTCATCCGCTCGGCGCGCCAGAACTCGAACCACTCAAGGTCGGTCCCCGGCTTCACGAAGAACTGCATCTCCATCTGCTCGAACTCGCGCGTCCGAAAAATGAAGTTGCCGGGTGTGATCTCGTTCCGGAACGCCTTACCGATCTGCGCGATTCCGAACGGAATCTTCTGCCGCGACGACTGCAGCACATTGAGATAATTGACGTAGATCCCCTGCGCCGTCTCGGGCCTCAGGTACACCAGGGCGGCGGCCTCCTCGACAGGGCCCATGAAGGTCTTGAACATGAGGTTGAACATGCGCGGCGCCGTCAGCGTGCCCTTGCTGCCGCACACGGGACACTGCGCCGTCGGCTCCCCGGGAGTCCCCTTGATGCGGGGATCGTCCGCCCGAAAGCGATTCTTGCACTGCTTGCAGTCCACCAGCGGGTCGGTGAAGCCCGACACGTGTCCCGACGCCTCCCACACCTTCGCGTGCATGAGAATCGCCGCGTCCAGCCCTTCGATGTCGTCCCGATCGTGCACCATCGAGCGCCACCAGCGCTCCTTGATGTTCTTCTTGAGCTCCACGCCGAGCGGGCCGTAGTCCCACACGGAGCCGAGGCCGCCGTAGATCTCCGAGGACTGAAACACGAAGCCGCGCCGCTTCGCCAGCGACACCAGCTTGTCCATGATGTTGTCGGTCGGGGACATAGAGGGCCGGAAGATAGACGGGCCGCTATGCGGCCGGCAACCCGAACGCCTCGCGCACCGCGCGCTCGCCGAGCGCCGCGATGCCGGTGGCATCGAGCACCCGGCCTTCACCGTCGAGCGTGTGGACGCCAGCCAACCCCTGGACCCGCCCTGCCACGACGGCCACACGCTTGTTCGCGCCCTGCGCCCGCCGTATCACCTCTCCCGACGCCTTCCCGACGAGCGATGTCTTGTCGAACGTCCCCTCACCGGTGATCACCAGATGCGCATTAGCCAGGGCGGCGTCGAAGCCCACCCGTGCCAGCACCCAGTCCGCCCCGCCCGTCAGTTCGGCCTTGGCGAAACACGCCAATCCGGCCCCGAGGCCACCCGCCGCACCGCCTCCCGGAACCGTCGCGAGCTCGGGTCGTCCGTGCCGGGCCATCACCTCGGCCAGCCGCTCTAATCCGCGGGAGAGCAGCTTCACGCTTTCGGCGCCCGCTCCCTTCTGCGGACCGAACACCGGCGCCGCCCCTTGCGGCCCCACCAGAGGGGTCGTGACGTCGGCGAGCGCGACCACGCGCGCCGCAAGGCCCCATCCCCCGTGGAAGTCGGCGAGGTGCGCCAAGGAACCACCCCCCTCCGGGAGCGGCGCCCCCGTGGCGTCCAAGAACGCCCAACCAAGCCCGCGCCCGGCACCCGTACCGCCGTCGACCGTGGCGGAGCCGCCCAAACCCACGACGACCGTCTTGGCACCGCGCTCGACGGCCTCCCACACCAGCTCGCCGACGCCCCGGGTCGTTGCCCGCAACGGGTCGAGTTGCTCGGGCGTGAGGAGGGCAATGCCGCACGCCGACGCACTCTCGAGAATCGCGGTTTCCGGGTCGAGCCACCCGACTTCGCCGGGCACTGGCTCCCCCAAGGGCCCGGAGACCTCGATGCGTTCGCGGAGCGACGCCGGCGCCAGCACGGCGTCAAGCAAGCCGTCGCCACCGTCAGAAATTGGACACTGAAGCACCGTGGCGTCCGGGACAGCCCGCCTGGCGCCAAGTGCAAGCGCATCAGCCACTTGGCGTGGTCCCAGTGTGCCCTTAAAGGCTGCTGGGGCGATGAGGATTACCTGCGCCATGCTGCATTATGCTCTAAAGTGTGCATTTTGCGGCAATGATAATGACTGTGCCTGGAGCTATGTGCCGACGTGACGGTCGTTACTATGCGGGCACCGTTCTTGCTGAACAACGGGCAGCTATCTCTGTCCAGGGCAAACCGCCGGCGACGGCGGGGCGCAAAGCCAAGGGGTCTCAGTAGTTCGAGACAGCCCGGCTGCCGGAGGTTGGCAGCGGCCCCACGCCCTGATCAGAGCGCGGGGCCGTTCGTTTGGCCCCCCGAGCAACGGATTGTCTCGCTCGCATCGGGTTCTAGGGCGCACGATGTCGAGCAGGCGATCACCCCTCAGGGGAAACTCTGGGGGGTTTGCTTTTGATATGCCCGCAGATCCGGCCCCCGTGCTCCCGCCCGTTCTCGATGAAGATCTTGTTCGCGTCGAACCCGGAGGCCAGCACCCCGGCGATGTACACCCCGGGCACGTTCGTTTCCATCGTCTCGGGCGTATGCCGAGGGATGCCCGTCTTTTCGTCCACCGCAACACCGATGGACCGCAGCAACGCCAGGTCCGCGGTATACCCGGTGAGTGCCAGCACGAAGTCGGCGGGAATCCTTTCCCCATCACCGTCGGGGTCGCGGCGCACGACCACCTCCGCGGGAGTGATCTCGACGACGCGGCTGCACCACCGGACCGCCACCCGTCCCTCTTTGACGCGATTCGTGATATCGGGCAGAATCCAGGGTTTCACCCCGCGATCAAACTCACCGAGAAAATGCACGATGCTCACCCGGGCGCCGACCCGGCACAGCTCGAGCGCCGCCTCGACCGCACTGTTGCCCCCGCCCACGATGACGACTCGCTGCTGCCAATAGGGGTGGGGCTCGACGTAGAAGTGGGACACATGCGGGAGATTCTCGCCGGGGACGCCGAGCACGTTCGGCGACTCGAAGTAGCCCGTTGCCAAGACGAGGTTGCGGCTCCGGATCTTCTCGGGCTCGGCGCTTCCAGGGTGCCGTGCCACCAGCTCGAACCCATCGCCCGCCCGAGCCACCTGGCCGACCGTGTGGTACTGACGGACGTCGAGCTCGAAATGCTCGGCGACCTTCCGATAGTAGGTCAGGGCTTCGCGCCTCGTGGGCTTGTCCCCCGCGGTCACGAACGGCACCCCGATCTCGAGTTTGTCGGCAGTCGAGAAGAACTGCATGTACAACGGATAGCGCGTGAGACTCGCCGCGACCGGTCCCTTATCGAATAACGAGCAGCCCAAATGGGCGCGCTTGGCCGCTACGCCAACCGCCAGCCCGCAGGGCCCGGCACCGATGACAGCGAGATCGAGCATCAACGCGCCACTGTCACGTCACTTCGATGATCTGGTCGCGATGGCTGCCCACGCTTACGTACTCGATCGGCGCGTGCGCCAGGTCCTGGAGTCGATCCAGATACGCGCGGGCGGGTGGGGGCAGGTCGGCCAATCGGCGTACGTGACTTAGCGATTTCTGCCACCCGGGGAGCGACTCGTATACCGGTTCCACGCGCGCCAGGCGCTCCACTTCGGCGGGCATGGCGTCCAACGATTCGCCAGCGCAGCGGTACCCCACACAGACAGGGATTTCGGAGAACGAATCGAGGACATCGAGCTTGGTGACAGCGAGGCCCGTGAGCCCATTCACGCGCACCGCATAGCGAACGACCACCGCATCGAACCAGCCGCAGCGGCGTGGCCTTCCGGTGGTCGCGCCAAATTCGTCCCCCAGCTCGCGGAGTCGCTCGGCTACGGCGGGCGCCGCTTCGGTGGGGAGGGGCCCGTTGCCCACACGCGTCGTATACGCCTTCACCACGCCCAGCACCGCGTCGATCGCCGTGGGACCGATCCCGGCCCCCACCGCGGCGCCGCCGGCGGTGGTGTTCGAGGAGGTGACATAGGGATAGGTGCCGTGATCCACGTCGAGGAGCGCGCCCTGCGCTCCTTCGAGCAGCACGGACTCGCCGCGCTCCAGAGCCTCCCAGACCGCGCGCCCGGCGTCCACCGCCAGCGGCAGCAACCGGGGTGCCAGCCGCTCGAGCAATTGCACGTGCTCAGCGGGGTCTGCCCGTTCGGCGGCGCCGAGCAGGCCGAGGATCTCGTTGGCCGCCTGGACGCGAGCGCACACGAGCTCCTTGGCCCGGCCCAGGTTCCGCAGGTCGCCCACGCGGATGCCGCGGCGTCCGTACTTGTCCTCGTACGTAGGCCCGATGCCCCGCCCCGTCGTGCCGATCTTCTCTCTCGTCTCACGTGCCCGATCGAGCAGTTTGTGGAGCGGGAGGGTGAGGTGGGCACGGTCGGACACATAGAGCTTGTGCTCCGTGCGGATTCCGCGTTCGGTCAGCGCATCGAGCTCGGTGAACAGGGTTTCGGGATCGAGCACGACGCCGTTCCCGACCACGCAGACGGCGCCCTGGATGATCCCCGAGGGAATCTGGTGCAGCACGAACTCTCCGGCGCCCGTGTGCACCGTGTGCCCCGCGTTCGCCCCGCCCTGGTAGCGCACGACCAGGTCGGCGCGCTCGGCGAGCACATCGACGATCTTGCCCTTGCCTTCGTCGCCCCATTGAGCGCCCACGACGACGACGCAGTGAGTTTTCGGTCCGAACATGGCTCCCCAGCAAAAACGCCCCGCAAGCGGGGCGTTGGAGTATCCTCCGAGGGAAGCTAGACCCCGAGGCGTCGGCCGTCAACGCGCCGATTCCCCACCCTGAAGGGTGGGCTCGGCCGTCACGACGTTGACGCGTACCGCGGCGGCGACTCCCCGGGCCACTTCCCGCGCGCCGTCCAACGTCAAGCGGTCGGCAGAATCGCGCGGCGTATGAACGAGTCGCGCGGTGCGCCAATCGCCGCGCATGAGCGTGACACTCTCACGCGCTACCCCGGCCAGGACCAGTCCGTCCACGAGGATCGGCAGCCACCGCGCCCGGCGCGCGCCGAGCATTGTGACCGCGCGGTCGACGAGGGGACCGCCGCGATGGACCAACGCGATCGTCCGGCCGCGGTCGTCGATACCATCGAAGTTGACGATGCCGGTATCGGCGAAGAGGTTCGCCCGCTCGCGCGCGAGGGCTCGCGCGCCCAGCATGCCGTATTCCTCGGCGTCCGGGAAGAGCACCCCCACCGCCGCGGTAACGGGCAGGGCGTCCAGCGTGGCGAGTGCCGCGACCACGCCCGTCGCGTTGTCGACGGCACCAGCCGAACGATCGGTTACGCGGTTCACCGCGAGGAGCAGGACGCCCCCCAGGGTGGCGAACACCGCTACCAAGTCAGGCGTGCCGACATGGAGGGCACCGGTCATCGCCCGTACCGCCGCGGCGAGCAGCTCCAGGGCGCCGAGCACGGCGAGGCCCGCTGCCGCGAGTCGCCCAGCCATGGAGAGCGGCTGGCCTTTGGAGTCGTAATGCGCCACCAGCCACGTCGTAACGCGGGCGCGCGGGCGGACCGCGATGAGGTTGACGCCTTCCAGCGGGACGCGACCGAGATGGTGCAGGTACGACCGGCCTGTGAAGCGGTGCTCCATGACCACGAGCCCACGGGCGCCGAGCTCCCGCTTGAGTCGCTCCCGGACCTGATGGTTGAGTGCCGTCCCCGTGCGGCGCGGGACCGCGAGGGCGGTGAGCAGCGCCCGATAATCCGTCACGCGGCGACGAGCTTCGCCAGCCGCTCCCTGTCGGCGGGCGCGACAGGCGCCAGCGGCGCCCGAACCGGCCCACCGTAGAGCCCGCCGCCCACGGCGTCCATGGCGGCCTTCACACCAGCGGGCCCGAGCTTTCCCACAATCTCGCGGTCCAGCGGTGCGAGCTCCTGCTGCAGGCGTCCCGCCCGCTCCCGGTCGCCCGCCCGGAAGGCGGCGTACACCTGGACACACAATGAGGCCGCGAAGCAGGCGACCGCGAGGATGCCGCCGTTACACCCGAGCTCAAGCGCCGTATACAAGAGGGAGCCGGACCCCACGAGGACCGACCATTGCGGAACCGCGTCGCGGTAAGCCGCAATATTCTTGGCGTCTCCCGACGAGTCCTTGACGCCCACGATGTTGCCGTGCGCCGCGAGCTGACGCAGCAGTCCCGCAGCGATCGGGAGGTGCGTGTACTTGGGGATGTTGTACACAAGGGTTGGTACGGGGCTCGCATCCGCAACCGCCCGATAGTAATCGGCCAGGGTGGCAGGCGCGATCGCGGCCGAGAAGTACGCGGGAGGTCGCACCAGCACGGCGTCCGCACCCTCGGCGGCGGCTGCCCGGCTCAGCGCCACCGCCTGCCGGGTGGACTCCGCGCCGGTTCCGGCGACGAGCCAGTGGTTGTCGGGGAGCACGTCGCGTACCCACGCGATCATCCGGCGCTGCTCGTCGGGATCGAGCAGGGCGGACTCCCCGGTCGAGCCAGCCACGACGACGCCGTCGAGCCCCGCTGCGACGAGGCGACTCACGTTGTTGCGGAGATGGACGGGGGCAACGTCCCCCGTGGCCGCGTCGAACGGCGTCGTGATGGGGGCCAGCACCCCCGCGAGCTGCGGCTCCGTCACTGCTCGGTCACCGGCCGGGAGCGGCCTCCGCGGGGGCGGGGGGGGAGGGGGGGGGGCGGCGATGACGCAGCGTGCGCAGCTGCTGCTCCAAATCCTTCGGGTTCGCGGTCGCGGCGAGCGCCACCTCGAACGTGACGACGTCCTCCTCCACCAGCTCCAGCAGATGCTGGTCGAAGGTCTGCATGCCGTACTGGTCTCCCGCATCGCGGATGTAGTCATGGAGCTTGGACGTACGGTTCTCGTCCTTGATCAAGTCACGCACCCCTGCAGTACCGATCAGAATCTCGACCACGGGCACGCGTTTGCGGGCGTCGGCGCGCGGCAGCAGCCGCTGCGCCACGATGGCATGCAACGCCTCACTCAGCCGCAACCGGAGGATTTCCTGCTCCTCGGGCGGGAACATCGCGACCAGGCGGGTTACGGTGGTGACGGCGTCGGGTGTGTGGAGCGTCGAGATCACCAAGTGCCCGGTCTCTGCGGCCTTGAGCGCCGTGTCGATGATTCCCGGATCCCGCAGCTCGCCGATCAGAATGACGTCGGGATCCTGGCGCAGTGCGGCGCGCAGGCCTGCTGGAAAGTCGTCCACGTCCACGCCGATCTCGCGCTGCGTCACCGAGCTGTTGATGTCACGGTGCAGGAATTCGATGGGATTCTCGAGCGTGACGACGTGTTTGTTCTGGGTCTGATTGATGTGGTTCACCATGGCGGCCATGGTGGAGCTCTTTCCCGAGCCCGTCTCACCCGTCACCAGGATCAGGCCGCGCTCCGCGGACGCGACGCTCGACAGAATCGCCGGCAGCCCGAGGGTCTCGAACGTCGGCACGTCGAACGGGATCACGCGCATCACGATCATGAACGACGAGCGTTGCCGCAGGATGTTCACGCGGAAGCGCCCGACCCCGGGCGTGCCCCACGAGCAGTCGTAATCGCGCAACCGGTCGAGGCGACTCCGGTCTTCCTCGCTGGAAATCAGGTGCTGGGCGATCGCCCTGGTCTGTTCCGGCGTGAGGCGGTGCTTCGTAAGGGGCAGGAGCTTCCCATCGATGCGCGCGCGGAACACGTCCCCGGCCTTGATGTGGACGTCGGACGCACCGCGATCGATTGCCGCCTTGATGATTTGCTCGATGCCGCGTTGCTGTCCGGCGGCGCTGGCGCGGCCGCCCTTGCCTCTCTCCTCCACCTTAGTATCCGGCCTCCGGGTCGACCGTGTTGGCGAGCGGGGACCCTGCAAGATAGCGCCTGAGGTTCTCTACGATCAGCCCCGTTTCGCGCTCCCAGAAGCGCGCCGTGACGGCGGCGACGTGGGGGCTCACGAGCACGCGCGGGTGACGCCAGAACGGGTGGCCGGCAGGCAGTGGCTCGACCCCGAATACGTCGAGCGCGGCGCCGCGTAGCCGCGAGGCGTCGAGCAAGTCGAGGAGCGCCGTTTCATCCAACAGCGACCCGCGAGAAACGTTCACGACAATCGCATCGGGCGGCAGGCGCCCCAGCACTGTGCGCGTTACCGCGCCCACCGTTTCGGCGGTGTGCGGGGCGGCAATCACCAGGCAATCGCTCTCGGCGGCGAGTCGGAGCAGCTCTGCGGGCCCGCCGACCCAACGAACGCCCGGCGGCCCCCCGCGCGCCGGCCGGGCCCGTACACCCGCCACGCTCATTCCGAGTGCGACCCCCCGCCGAGCGATAGCACTGCCGATGCCGCCCAGTCCGAACACCCCGAGCCGCAGCTCCGAGAGCTCGCGCACCGGGACCGCGAAATCGGCGAATTCCGCCCACGCCCACCGGCCCGCAGTCTGAAACTCGCGCAGGCGGTCGAGGCCTCGAACGAAGTAACCGATCGCGGCGATCACCCAATCGGCGATTGGCTCGGCATGGACGCCGGCCGAGTTGGTGAGCACGATGTGGGTCCCCCGAAGATGCAGCAAGCTCGGACCGACACCCGCCGTCACGGTGTGTGCCCAGCGGAGCGAATCTCGGCCCGCCTCGACCACGCGGACCGGCACCACGTGTCCCAGGTAGATCTCGGCCCCGCAGACCGCCGTCACCGCCTCGGGCGTCCCAGGACCATCCGGTGCCGTCGGCGCGGCGACCTCGACCACATCCCACCCCGGTCCCAACGCTGCTCGGATGGTGGAGACGGCCGTCGCGGGCACCCGCCACGCGGCGTGCGGCGACGCGAGATCGACGACGAGTCGTCGGGCGGGGGTCACTCGCCCGTAGAGACTGTCCGCACGCCAGGGTGATGGAGCAGGGCGACCATGACTTCGTCGTGCAGCCGCTTCGGCCCGCTCAGCGTGAAGTCGATGACCATGTCGACGTTCTCGTGCCGGCTCGCCTGCCGCTCGATCTCGAGCCCCGTGCGCCGGACGACGGCCTCGAGATCGTCGAGCACGGTCGGATCGGGGCGGGCGTGTACCGATAAGGCGCTCCGCGTGGAGTGCCGCGCCACCAGCCGCTCGACGCGCCCCAGCCCCCGCAGCACCACGAGCACGAGCAGCGTGGTCCCCGCCGCTTCCCAATAGAACGCGCCGCCCAAGGCGACGCCGATGGCCGCGACCACCCAGATCGTGGCCGCGCTGGTCAGCCCGACGACGGCGCCACGCGCATGCAGGATCGTCCCCGCGCCGATGAACCCGACGCCCGTCACGATCTGCGCGGCGATGCGCGTGGGATCGGCATTCCCGCCGGCCATGGTGATCGACAGTTTCGTGTAGAGCACCGACCCGATGCAGATCAGGATGTTGGTCCGGAGGCCCGCCGGCTTGCCTCCGAGCTCGCGTTCGAGGCCGATGGCCCCGCCGAACAGCGTCGCGAGAGACAGCTGGAGGAACATCTCCAGGCGGAACGTCTCGACGATCTGCCGTGCCAGCTGCTGCATCAGGCTCCCTCCGCTCCCTGCCCGCCCTCCAGGAGCCCCATCCGGCGCCGTACCTCGGCCATAGTGCGACGGGCGATGCCACGTGCCTTAGCGGCGCCGGACCGCAGCAGATCGATCGTCTTCCGTGGCTCGGCCTGCAGCGCCTGCGCCCGCTCGCGGATGGGAGTGAGCGCGGCTATCATATTGTCCGCCAGCACCCGTTTGCAGTCGAGGCAACCCCATCCAGCCGTGCGGCAATTGTGCGCCACGTGCGTCACGGTGTCCGGCGGCGAAAAGCCCTGATGGATCGTGAAGATGTTGCAGATGTCGGGGTTGCCCGGGTCCTTGCGGGTGACGCGCGCCGGGTCGGTGGCCGCGGGCTTGAGCTTCTCCCAAATCGTCTCCGGCGAATCGAAGAGACCGATCGTATTTCCGAGGCTCTTCGACATCTTGGCCCGGCCGTCCAACCCGAGCACGCGTCTTGCTGTGGAGAGCAGCGCCTGCGGCTCGGGAAAAGCGAAGCCGTCCGCGAAGCGAGCGTTCCAGCGCCGCGTGATCTCGCGCATCAGCTCGAGATGCTGGAGCTGATCCTCCCCGACGGGGACGAGGGTGGCCTCGTAGAGGAGGACATCGGCGGCCTGGAGAACGGGGTAGTTCAAGAGCCCCGCCGGCACGCTCTCCTGGCGCTGCGCCTTGTCCTTGAATTGCGTCTGGCGCTCGAGCTCGCCCAGCGGGGTCACGGTATTGAGGAGCCAGTAGAGCTCCGTGTGCTCGGGGACGTGTGACTGCACGAACACGATCGCCCGTTGCGGATCGATACCGGAGGCGAACAGACCGATGGCCATGTCGAGGGTGCGCTGGGGCAGCGTACCCGGCTCATAGGGCTGCGTAATCGCGTGCAGGTCCACGACGCAAAAGAGGCAGTCGTGCTGGTGCTGCAGGCGCACCCAGTTCTGGACGGCGCCGAGGTAATTACCGATGAGAAGTCAAGGACTTAGTCGATGTCGCACGCCGCGCCGCCGCCGCGGCGGCGCGCTACCTCCGGGCCCTCACGCCGCCGCCGCCACACGACTGGGGGGAGAAGGGGCGCCACGATTTCGTCACCGAGGCCGACCGGCAAGCGGAGGCGCTGATCACACGCGCGCTCGTGAAGGACGTTCCCGGCTCCACGGTGATCGGCGAGGAGCTGTCGCCCCAGGCCGCCCAGACCGGCCCACTCGTGTGGATCGTCGATCCGCTCGACGGCACGACCAATTTCCTGCACGGGTACCCGCAGTACGCGGTGTCCATCGGGGCGCTGATGGAGGGAACGCTGAGTCTCGGGGTCGTGCACGACGTCGTCCGGGATGTGTCGTACTGGGGCGCCCTGGGACTCGGCGCGTGGATGGCCGAGCGTCCACTACGTGTCTCGGGTCTCGGCGAGCCGCGCCACGCGCTCGTCGGCACGGGGTTTCCGTTCAAGAATCTCCCGCTGCTGCGCCGCTACCTGGATCAGTTTGCCGCCGTGATGGGAGCAACCAGCGGCATCAGACGGGCCGGGGCGGCGGCGCTCGACCTGGCGGACGTGGCGGCGGGCCGGCTCGACTGTTTCTGGGAGCTGTCGCTCGCGCCGTGGGACGTGGCGGCCGGCGTCCTGCTCGTACGCGAAGCGGGCGGCGTCGTGACGACCGTCGACGGCTCACCCGACGTGGTGCGGCACGGGTCCATAGTCGCCGGAAATCCTACGCTGCACCACTGGCTGATGGATCTCTTGAGGAGCACGTGAGATTGCGGATTGCGGATTGTCGATTGCGGATTGGAAGATCGTCCTTCGATTCCGCAATCCGAAATCCGCAATCCGCAATCACTTGTTGAGGCATCCAATGGCGACACCCTTGGTCGAATGCGTCCCGAATTTCTCCGAAGGCCGGAACCCGGCGACGATCGAAGCGCTGCGCCGGGCCATGACGGGGGTGCCGGGCGTCGCGCTGCTCGATGTCCAGGCCGATACGGCCCACAACCGCAGTGTGTTCACCTTCGTGGCGCCACCGGACGCCGCCGTGGAGGCGGCGCTCGCCGCCATGCGCGTCGCCATGGAGCGGATCGATCTCACGAAGCATAGCGGCGAGCATCCACGAATGGGCGCGACCGACGTGGTGCCGTTCGTGCCCATGCGCGACCTGACGATGGCGGACTGCGTCGCGCTCGCGCGGAGGCTCGCCGAGCGCGCCGCCGGCGAGCTACAGATCCCGATCTACCTGTATGCGAGGGCGGCGACCCGCCCGGAGCGGGAACGCCTGCCGGATATCCGCAAGGGCGAGTTCGAGGGCCTGCGCGAGCGCATCGGAACGGATCCCGCGGCCGATCCCGACTTCGGGCCGCGCCGGATCCACCCGACGGCGGGCGTGACGGCGATCGGTGCCCGGCCGTTCCTGGTGGCGTTCAACATCTACCTCGACTCGAGCGACGTGGCGCTGGCCAAGGAGATCGCCAAGCGCATCCGCACCTCGAGCGGTGGACTCCCGGCCGTGCAGGCGTCGGGCTTCGAGGTCGCGGGGAAGGCGCAGGTATCGATGAACCTGCTCGACATCGACACGACCGCTCCCGCGGCGGTGTTCGCCGCGGTGGAGGCGGCTGCCCGCGAGCGGGGCGTCGGGATTCTGAAGAGCGAAGTCGTGGGGCTGATCCCGGAGCGTGGGGTACTCGGCGCGGGCGCGGCGTACTTGAAACTGCCCGATCCCGCGGCTCATCTTCTCGAAGCCAGGATCCGCGCGGCGGAGGGTCCGACACTCGACGCCTGGCTGGACGAGCTGGCCGGCGGCGCTCCGACCCCCGGCGGGGGCAGCGCGGCTGCGCTCGCGGGGGCGCTCGCTGGAGCGCTGGTCGCGATGGTCGCGCGGCTAACGGTGGGGCGGAAGGCATATGCGGAGGTGCAACCGCGTGTGGCCGCGATCCTCGCGGAAGCCGAGGCCATCCGCTCGCAGCTGCGCCGCCTGGTAGACGAAGACGCGGCGGCGTACACTCGCGTGAGCGCGGCCTACCGCCTCCCGAAAGACAGTCCCGGCCGGGCGCGCGCGGTGGACGAGGCGCTCGTCGGCGCGGCGCGCACGCCCCTGGCGATGGCGCGGGGCGCTGGGCGTCTGGTCGCTCTGGCGCGCGAGATCGGGGAGATCGGAAACAAGAATGCGCGGTCGGACGCCACCGTGGCGGCGGCGCTCGCCCGCGCGGCCCTGGCCGGAGCGGTCGAGAACGTCCGTGTCAACGTGGCCGCGCTGTCGGAGCCGGGGCTCGGAAAATCCTTGACCGAAGAGGCGGAGAAGTTGGAGCGAGGCTAAGCTACCGCCGTCAGCACCCGCGGCGGCCCGCCGTTCTCGACGACCGCCACCGTGTGCTCGAAGTGGGCGGACAGCGATCCGTCCTGGGTCACTACCGTCCAGCGATCCTCGAGAGTACGGATGTCGGGGCCACCCACGTTCACCATCGGTTCGATGGCGAGCGTCATGCCGGGCACGAGCCGGGGGCCGCGCTTCGGCTTGCCGTAATTCGGCACCTGCGGGTCCTCGTGAAACGCCGAGCCGATCCCGTGCCCGACCAGCTCCCGCACGACAGAGTAGCCCGCGCCCTCCGCCACGCCCTGGACGGCGTGGCCGATGTCGCCCACATGGTTGCCGCTGCGCGCCTGGGCCACGCCCGCCGCCAGCGCCTCCTGGGTCACCTTGAGCAACCGCACGACCTGCTCACTCACCTTCCCCACCGGGAAGGTGGCCGCCGAGTCGGCGTGCAGGCCCTCGAGCCACACGCCCACGTCCACGCTGAGGAGGTCGCCTTCCTGCAGGATGCGCCGGGGCGAGGGGATGCCGTGAACGACCTCCTGATTGATCGATGTGCACAGCGTCGCCGGGAAGTCGTACAGTCCCTTGAACGAGGGGCGGGCGCCGGGGTGGGAGCGGATGAAGTCCTCGGCGACCCGGTCGAGCGCTTCCGTCGAGACGCCGGGCCGTACGTGACGCGCCACCAGGGCGAGCGTCTCGGCGACCATGCGGCCTGCGGCCGCCATGGTCTCGATCTCGCGTGCCGACTTGATCGTGATCATCGACCGATGATGCGCTGGATCTCGACGGCGATGTCGTCCACGGTACCCGTCCCGGGCACACGACGCACGATGCCACGCTGGGCGAAATGCGCGATAAGGGGAGCGGTATCCCGCTGGTACACCTGGAGCCGCGTCTTGATCGCGTCGGGCGTGTCGTCGGAGCGGCCTTCCCGCGCCGCCCGGGCCATCATGCGGCGCACCACCTCTTCCTCGGGGACGTCGAGCAGTAGAACGTGGTTCAGGCGCTGGCCACGCTCGGCCAGGGTGCGGTCCACGAGCTCGGCCTGCGCGGCGGTACGGGGGAAGCCGTCGAGCACGGCGCCCTGCTGCGCCTCGGGTTTCGCCAGCTCTTCCTTGATGAGCGAAAGGACGACCGTATCGGGGACGAGCTTCCCATCGTCCATGAACTTCTTGGCTTCGAGACCGAGTGGCGTGGCGCCGGCGACGGCAGTGCGCAGGATGTCGCCCGTCGTGATCTTCTGCAGCCCTAGCCGCTCCGCGAGCAGCTTTCCCTGTGTGCCCTTCCCCGAGCCGGGCGCGCCTAGAAGGAGGATGAACACCGCACGCCTACATGTAGCGCTGGCGGCCGCGGAACTTGACGCGCCCTTCCTTCATGAAGCCGTCATAGTGGCGTAGCAGGAGGTGCTGCTGCACCTGCTGCACCGTATCGAGCGCCACACCCACGACGATGAGCAGCGCCGTGCCGCCGAAGCCGAACGGCATGTTGAACGTGTTCGAGACGATGATCGGCAGCATCGCCACCGCCGTCAGGAACAGCGCCCCCGGGAACGTGATGCGGGAGAGCACATCGTCGATATAGTCGGCGGTGGCCGCGCCGGGCTTCACGCCCGGGATGAAGCCTCCCTGCTTCTTCAGGTTCTCGGCCAGGTCCACCGGGTTGAAGATGATGGACGTGTAGAAGTACGCGAAGAAAATGATCAGCACCGCGCTCGTCACCAGGTACGCGACCGACGTGACGCTGAAGTACTCCGCGAGGTGCTTCAGCGCCTGATTGCCGCTGAACGCCGCAATCGTCCCCGGCACGATGATGAGCGACTGCGCGAAGATGATAGGCATCACGTTCGCGGTGTTGAGCCGCAGCGGAATGAACGTCTTCTGGCCTACGGTCCCCGCCACGACGAACACCATGACCGTGAGCACGATCAGCAGCTTCGGGAACGTCAGGCTGCGGGCCTGGAGAGCCTCGATGGTGCGGATCGTCTCGGGCCAGATGCGCTCGACGATCGAGAAGAAAATCAGCAGGCTCGCCCCGTTGCCGATGCCGCGCTCGGTGATCTGCTCGCCCAACCACATGACGAAGACGCCGCCCGTCGTGAGCGTCAGCACGGTGGTCAATCGGAAGAAGAAGCCGGGAGTGGCTACGGCGCCCGGAATCTGCTCGGTGAAGAGCCCGTAGCCGTAGGCCTGAAACAGGCACAGCACGACCGTCAAGTACCGGGTCCACTGCGTGAGCTTTTTCCGGCCCTCCTCGTCCCGCTGCATCTTCTCGACCACCGGAAAGACGGGCGCCGCGAGCTGGAACACGATGCTCGCGGAGATGTACGGCATGATCCCGAGGGCGAATACCGTGGCGCGACCGAAGCTCCCGCCCGCGAACAGGTCGTACAGGCTGAACAGCGTCCCCTGTCCCTGGTTCCGCAGGAAGTCGGCGAGCGCCTGCACGTTGACACCCGGGGTCGCAATGTGCGCCCCGATGCGGTACACGACGAGGCACAGGAGCGTGAAGAGGATCTTCTCCTTCAGCTCCGGGACCTTGAAGAGATTGGGGAGGCGGGGTGCCGTCATCGGGTCAACTCGCGATGGTCCCGCCCGCCTGCTCGATCTTCGAGCGGGCGGAGGCGGACACCTTCACGCCCTTGACGCTGAACTTGCGCTGCACGTCGCCCGTGCCCAGCAGCTTGATCGGATGGTCCGGACGCCGGACCAACCCCGCTCCGAACAGCGTCTCCGGTGTCACTTCCAGGCCCTCGGCGAGCTGGCCCAGGTGTCGGACGTTGACCACCTGCGCCACCTGCTTGAACGGGTTCGTGAAGCCGCGCTTGGGAATGCGGCGGATGAGCGGCATCTGCCCGCCCTCGAACCCGGGCCGGACCTTGCCGCCCTGGCGCGCGGTCTGCCCCTTGCCGCCGCGACCAGCCGTCTTGCCCAGCCCCGAGCCGGGCCCGCGCCCCTTGCGGAGACGCGCGCGGTGTGAGCCGGGCGGCGGGCGCAGGGTCGACAGAGTGATGCGCGGCAGCTCGAGCGCTGGTGCCTTAGGCGCCGTTCGCGTCCTGGCCCGTGGCTTGGCCCGCGCCTTTCTCTTCGTCGGTGACTTCGTCCTCGCCTTCGCCATCGCCTATGCCCCTGCCTTTGCCTTGGCCGGCGTCACCTCGATCAAATGCCGAACCTGATACAGCATGCCCCGGAGCGACGGGCGGTCCGCCTGCACGACGGAGGCCTGATGGTGCTTCAGGCCCAGAGCCTCGAGCGTGCGCCGCTCCGACGCAGGTCGCCCGATCCCCGACCGCACCTGAACGATCCGCAGGTCACCCTTGCCCGCGGGGGGCAGCGGCCGATCGCGGCCCGGCTTGCGTTTCCGGTATTTCCGCGTGGGCGGCTTTCTAGCCATGAACCGCCGCCTTCTGACGCGCGCGGTACGGGATGGCCTCGAGCTCGACGCCGCGCTCCTTGGCGACGCGCCGCGCCGTGGTGAGGTGCTGCAGCGCGTCGAGCGTCGCCCGCACCATGTTGTGCGGGTTGGTGGAGCCGAGGCTCTTGGTCAAGATGTCACGCACGCCGGCGCACTCGAGCACCGCGCGCACGGGGCCGCCGGCGATGACGCCCGTTCCCGAGGCCGCGGGCTTCAGGAGCACGCGCCCGGCGCCGTGGTGGCCCACGATCTCGTGCGGGATGGTGGTGCCCGCCAGCGGGACTTCGACCATGCGGCGCCGCGCCGCTTCCACGGCTTTGCGCACCGCTTCGCTCACCTCGTTGGCCTTGCCGGTCGCCATGCCCACGCGCCCCTGCCCGTCGCCCACGGCGACCAGCGCGTTGAAGCCGAAGCGCCGGCCGCCCTTCACGACCTTCGCGACGCGGTTGATGGAGATGACGTTCTCGATGAGCCCGTCACCCTCCCGTTGCCGCTCGCTCGAGTCGCGCCGCTCGCCGCCGCGTCCGCGACCTCGACCTCCGCCTCGCCCACCGCGTCCGCGTCCGCCCCCGCCCCCGCCCCCGCCCCCGCCCCCACCGCCGCCAGCACCCCCACCACCTGCTCCACCAGCAGGACGCTCCTCGCGTGCTGGCTCGCCACCCGCGTGCGCCGTCTCCGGCGCTTCCGTCGTCCCCGGCCCCGACGGGCTGGGCTGTTCGTTCGCCATTAGAGCTCCAATCCGCCTTTGCGCGCGCCGTCGGCCAGGGCTTTCACGCGCCCATGATATTGATAGCCGCCGCGGTCGAACACGACCTTGGTGATCCCCTTCTCCTTGGCTTTGGCCGCGAGCAGTTTGCCCAGCCCGAAGCTGCGCGCCGTTTTGCCCTTGCCCTCGACCTGGAGGCCGTCGGACGTATCAGCCGCTCCGACGAGCGGACCCGCAGGTGCCGCCGGTAGCGGCGGCTCTCCCGGGTGCGCGCCTTGTGGTTCGTGCGCATGTGTTATTTCGCCGCCTGGGCGGTCTTGCCGGCCTTGCGCCGGACCTGCTCGCCCATGTAGCGGATCCCTTTCCCCTTGTACGGCTCGGGCGGCCGGACGGCGCGGATCTCCGCCGCCACCTGGCCGACGAGCTCCTTGTCCACGCCCTCGATCTTGACGACGACGTTGTTCTCCACCGAAATCTTGATCCCCTGCGGCGCGTGGTAGGGCACCGGATGCGAGAATCCCACCACGAGCTGCACACCGAACGGCTTGGGCTCGGCCTTGTACCCCACGCCCTGGATCTCGAGCGTTTTCGCGAAGCCCTTGGTCACGCCATCCACCATGTTGTTCACGAGGGTGCGCGTGAGGCCGTGGAGCGCCTTGTGGCGGCTCTCGTCCGAGGGCCGCTTCACCACGATCGTCTCGCCTTCCAGCGCGAGGCTCAGCTCGCGGTGGACCATCCGGCTGATCTCGCCCTTCGGGCCCTTGACCGTGATGCGCAGGCCGTCGAGCTGGGCGGTGACGCCCTTGGGTATGGGGACCGGCTTCCTGCCGATGCGCGACATGGCCGCCTCCTACCAGACCACCGCGAGCAGCTCGCCGCCCACCCGGGCGGTGCGCGCTTCGCGGTCCGTCATGAGCCCCTGCGGTGTCGACAGGATCGCCATGCCGAGGCCGTTCTTGACGCGCGGGATCTCGCGCGCCTTGACGTAGCGCCGCAGGCCGGGCGCGGACACGCGCTGCAGCTCGCGGATCACCGGGGCGTCGTTGTGATACTTGAGGTAGAGCCGCAGCAGCCCGTGACGCCCGTCGTCCAGCACCTTGTAGTCCTGGACGTAATGGTTGTCGCGGAGCAACCGCGCAATCTCGACCTTCAGCTTCGACACCGGCATGTCGACGCGCCGGTGGCCCGCCTGGCAGGCGTTGCGCACCCGGGTCAGCATGTCGGCGACGGGATCAATCACACTCATCTCGTGTTCCGTCCTTTACCAACTGGCTTTGCGCACGCCGGGAATTTCCCCGCGCAGCGCGAGCTCGCGGAAACAGATGCGGCACAGCCGGAACTTGCGGAGCGTCCCCCGGCTGCGGCCGCAACGCTGGCACCGGTAATAGGCCCGCACCTTGAACTTCGGTTTCCGCTTGACCTTCTCTATCCATGACCGCTTCGCCATGCCGTAATCCTCTTAGTTGACGGCTACCGGAGATTCTCCGCGGAAGGGCATCCCCATCTCGCGCAGCAGCGCCAGGGCGGTGTCGTCGCGTCCGGCGCTCGTCACGAGCGTGATGTCCATCCCGTGGATCTTGTCCACCTTGTCATAGTCGATCTCGGGGAAGATCATCTGCTCCTTGATCCCGATCGAATAGTTGCCGCGCCCGTCGAAGCTGTCCGTCGGCAGGCCGCGGAAGTCGCGCATACGCGGCACCGCGATCGAGATGAATCGGTCCAGGAACTCGAACATCCGGGCACCGCGCAGCGTGACCGAGCACCCGACCGGCATGCCCTCCCGCAAGTTGAAATTCGCGATCGCCTTCTTGGCGCGCGTCACCACCGGGTGCTGGCCGGTGATGGCGGCGAGCTCGGCGACGGCGGCCTCGAGCGACTTCGGGTTCTTGGACGCGTCCCCCATCCCCACGTTGAGCACGATCTTCAAGAGTTTCGGAATTTGGTGCGGGTTCGCGAGCCCGAACTGCTGGGCGAGCTTCGCCCGCACGCGCTGCGCGTAGTGCTCGTGCAGGCGCGGCGGCGGCGCGGGCTCGGGCGGCGGGCCCTCCTCCACCGGCGGAGCGGGAGCTTTCTTCTGTTTCTCCCCCTCGGCGGGCTTCTTGCCCTTCTTTTCCTTAGGGCGAGGGGCCTCCTGAGCCGCCGGTTCACCCTGGGGCGCCGCCCCGGGGTCAACCGCGCCCTGCTTTGGTTCCTTCTCTTTCGTATCTGCCATCGGCTATTTCGCTTTCGCCCGCGGAATCGGCTGACCCGACTTGACCGCGATCCGCTCGACTGTGCCGTCCTTGTCCACGCGCCGCCGGATGCGGGTCGGCTCGCCCGACTTCGGATCGAGCAGCATGACCTTCGAGGCGGCGATCGGCGCCGTCAGCTCGATGATGCCGCTCTCCTGGTTGGGCGCGCCGGCGCGCTTGTGCTTCTTCACGACGTTCACGCCCTCCACCTCCACCCGAAAATGTTTCGGGTAGACGCGCAGGATCTTCCCTTCCTTGCCGCGGTACTCGCCCGAGATCACCCGCACCGTGTCGCCCTTGGCGATGTGCAGCTTGTGGCGCTCGGGCTCCCGCGCCTCCGCGCGCCGGCGGCTCTTCTTATAGACGAGCGGCTTCATGTCAGATGACCTCCGGCGCGAGCGACACGATCTTCATGAACCGCTTCTCGCGCAGCTCCCGTCCCACGGGTCCGAAGATACGAGTCGCCCGGGGCTCGCCCTGATCGGTAATGAGCACGGCGGCGTTCTCGTCGAACCGGATGTAAGAGCCGTCCTTGCGCTTGGTCTCCTTGGCCGTCCGCACGATCACCGCCTTCGCCACCTCGCCCTTCTTGACCTGGCCGGTGGGAATGGCGTCCTTGATCGTGACGACGACGATGTCGCCCAGTCCCGCGTAGCGGCGTTTGGACCCACCCAGCACGCGGATCACGAGCGCGCGCCGCGCGCCCGAGTTGTCCGCGATCTTGAGAATCGACTCCTGCTGCACCACGGTCCCCCCTCCCTCGTCCCGCCGCTACCTCGCGCGCTCGACGATTTCGACCACCCGCCACCGCTTGGTCTTGGACAGCGGCCGCGTTTCGACGATGCGAACCGTGTCGCCGGCCTTGGCGCCCTTGTCGTCGTGCGCCGCGACCTGCTTGGTCCGCGTCACCTGCTTGCCGTAGAACCCATGCGCGAACCGCCGCGTGAGCGAGACGGTGACGGTTTTCTGCATCTTGTCACTCACCACCACGCCGGTTCGGACCTTGCGCCGCCCCCGCACTTTCTCGGTCATGCGCGTTTCCTCTCCACCAGGATGGTGTTGATCCGCGCGATCTCGCGGCGGATGCGACGCAGCTCCAGCGGGTTCGACAACGCCTCGGTGGCCCGCCGGAACTTGAGCCGGAACCGCTCCTCGGTGAGGATGGCGAGCTGCTGCTCGAGCTCCTCGGTCTTCATCTCGCGCAGGCCCTCGGGCTTCTTCGCCTTCGTCGCCATGCTACCGTTCCTCCCGCCGCACGAACTTCGACTTGATCGGCAGCTTGGCCGCCGCGAGCGCCAGCGCCTGCCGCGCCAGGTCTTCGGCGATTCCCTCGAGCTCGAACATCACCCGGCCCGGCTTCACCACCGCGACCCACCCCTCGGGATTCCCTTTGCCCTTCCCCATGCGCGTCTCGGCAGGCTTCTTGGTGATCGGCTTGTCCGGGAACAGCCGGATCCACACCTTGCCGCCCCGCTTCATCTCGCGCGTGAGCGCCACGCGCGAGGCCTCGATCTGACGGTTCGTGATCCAGCCCGGCTCGAGCGCCATGAGGCCGTAATGGCCGAACGCGACGGTGTTGCCGCGCGTGGCCATCCCCTTGGTGCGGCCCTTGAAGCGCTTCCGGAACTTGACGCGCTTGGGTGCCAGCATCCTGTCAGACTCCCGTCGAGTACGTCCGGCCCGACAGCTCCTCGGTCATTTCGCGCGTGAAGATCCACACTTTCACGCCGATCGTCCCGTAGGTCGTCTTGGCCGTCGAGGTCGCGTAGTCGATGTCGGCGCGGAGCGTGTGCAATGGCACCCGTCCCTCGTGGTAGCCCTCGGTGCGGGCGATTTCCGCGCCGCCCAGGCGACCCGCCGTCTTGATCTTGATCCCCTGCGCCCCCATCCGCATGGCGCTCTGCACCGCGCGCTTCATGGCGCGCCGGAACGAGATACGCTGCGTGAGCTGGTGCGCCACCGAGTCCGCCACGAGCTGAGCGTCGAGCTCGGGCCGCTTGATCTCTTCGACGTTGATCCCCACTTCCTTGCCGGTCAGCTGGGCCAGCTCGTCGCGCAGCTTGTCCACCTCCGCGCCGCGCTTGCCGATCACGACCCCGGGCCGCCCGGTGTGCACCGTCACCGTCACCTTGCCGGGCTTGCGCTCGACGTGGATGTCGGCGATGGCCGCGTGGGAGAGCCTGGTCTTCAGGTACTTCCGGATCAGGTCGTCTTCCTTCAGGAGCTCGGGGAAGTCGCGGCGGGCGTAATAGCGCGAGCGCCACGGCTTGATGATCCCCAGCCGGAACCCGTAGGGATGTGTTTTCTGGCCCACTTATCTGCTCGCTTTCTTCTTCTTGGACTTCGCCCCGGCCTTCTTGGCCTTGGGGCGCTTGCTCTTCGTTTTCCCCCCCGGCCTTCGCAGGTGGTGCTTTGGGCGCCGGCGCCTGCGCCTCGACGTGGATCTCCACGTGGCTCGTGCGCTTCTTGATGGGCGTCGCCCGGCCCATGGCCGCCGGCGTGAAGCGTTTGAGCGTCTGCCCTTCGTTCACCACCGCGTATTTCACACGCAGCCGGTCTACGTCGAGCGCGACGTTCTCGCGCTGGGCCCGCTGCTCCGCGTTGGCCACCGCCGACTTGAGCACCTTGTGGATCTGCTTTGCGGCCAGCTTCTTCGAGAACCGCAAGATGGCGTACGCCTGCGGCACGGCCTGGCCCCGGATCTGATCGATCACGAGGCGCATCTTCCGCGCCGACTGCCGCACCGTCCGCTGGATCGCTCGCGCTTCCATGGGCTATGTCGCCTTCGGCGCTTCGGCGGCCGCCGCGGCGGCTTCCTCGCGCTCCTGCGCCGAGCCCTTGGCCGAATGCCCGCGGAACAGGCGCGTGGCCGCGAACTCGCCCAGCTTGTGCCCCACCATGTTCTCGGTGATGTACACCGGGATGAACTTGTTCCCGTTGTGCACCGCGAGGGTGTGGCCCACGAAGTCGGGCGTGATCGTCGAACGGCGCGACCAGGTCTTGAACACCTTCTTCTCATTCTTCTCGTTCAGGGCCGTGATCTTTACGAGGAGCGACGGCTCCACATAGGGCCCCTTCTTAACGCTCCGTCCCATGCTGTGACTCCCCTATCTAACGCGGAACGTGGAACGCGGAACGCGGAGCAGCACGACCGACGTCGAGGCGTGCACCTCTGTTCCGCGTTCCGACTTCCGCGTTCCGCGTTTCATTGCGTCGCCTTGCCTCTCTTCCGTCCCCGAACAATCAGTTTCGTCGACGGCTTCTTCTTGTGTCGGGTCTTCTTCCCCTCGACCTTGCCCCAGGGGTTGGTGGGCGGCCGGCCGCCCGAGGTCTTGCCTTCGCCGCCGCCCAGCGGATGGTCGACGGGATTCATCGCCACGCCGCGCACCCGCGGGTTCCGGCCCAGCCAGCGGCTCTTCCCGGCTTTCCCGATCGAGAGCAGCTCGTGCTCGGGATTGCCCACGTCGCCAATGGTGGCGAGGCACTCACCGCGCACCATCCGCATTTCGGTTGAGCGCAGGCGCAGCGTGACGTAGTTGCCTTCCTTCGCCACCACCTGAATGCCGGTGCCGGCCGAGCGTGCCAGCTGGCCCCCGCGCCCGATCTTGAGCTCCACGTTGTGCACCGTGGTGCCGAGCGGGATTTCGAACAGCGGCATCGTGTTGCCGACCCGGATGTCCGAGCCCGGGCCGGACACGACCGTGTCGCCGACGGCGAGGCCCTTGGGAGCCAGGATGTAGCGCTTCTCGCCGTCCGCGTAGTGCAGCAGCGCGATGCGCGACGTGCGGTTCGGATCGTACTCGATTCCCGCCACCTTCGCGGGAATGCCGAACTTCTCGCGCCGAAAGTCGATGCGGCGATACTGCCGCTTGTGGCCCCCGCCCTGCCAGCGGTTGGTGATGTGGCCCTTGTTGTTGCGTCCGCCCGTGCGCCGCAGCGGCTCGAGCAGCGACTTTTCGGGCTCCGTCTTCGTGATGTCGGCGAAGTCGGAGACCGAGCGGAACCGCGTGGCCGGCGTGACCGGCTTGAACTGACGGATGCCCATATCAGCCCTCGAACACCGGAATCGCGTCACCCTCTTTGAGGGTGACGATCGCCTTTTTCCACGCCGGCCGGCGCCCGGGCCGTGCCACGCGCAGCCCACCGGTGCGGCGCTTGGCGCGCACCACCAGCGTCCGGACGTCGGTCACCGTGACCTTGAACAGCGCCTCGATCGCGGCGCGGATCTGCGGCTTCGTGGCCACCGCATCCACCCGGAACGCGTACTCCTTGCGGGCCTGGTAGGCTGCCGAGGATTTCTCGGTGATCACCGGCCCCACGATCATGTGGTGCTGCTCAGGCATTCGCCTCCCCCTCCTCGCCGGCCACCGTGTCGGCCTCGGCGCCCGTGAGCGCGGGGAGCTCCACCACGACGGCGTCCGACCAAAGGATCTCGTACGCGGTCGCGTCCGCGAACCGCATGACGCGCACCCGCGGGATGTTCCGCCCCGAGAGAAAAACGTTGTGCGCGGCGGCGGCGCCGCCGGTGAGCACCAGCACCTTCTTCTCCGCCACGCCCAGCTTGCCGAGCAGCTCGGCGAGCGTCTTGGTTTTCGGCTTTTCGTACTCGAGCGCGTCCACCACGAAGAGCGCCTGCTCCCGTGCCCGCGCGTTCAGCGCGGACTTCTTGGCGAGCTGCCGCACCTTCTTGGGGATGCCGAGCCGGTAGCTGCGCGGGTGCGGCCCGAATACGATCCCGCCGTGTCGCCAGTGGGGCGCGCGCGTCGAGCCCTGTCGGGCCCGCCCGGTGCCCTTCTGGCGCCACGGCTTCTGATTGCCGCCCGACACCTCGCTCCGGGTCTTGGTGTCGTGCGTCCCGTGGCGCTGGTTCGCGAGGAAGGTAACGACCGCGCGATGCAGCACGTGCTCGTTCACCGTGCCGTCGAACAGCGCGGCCGGCAAGCGCACCGACTTCTTCTTCGCTCCGGCGGCGGAGTAGTGTGGCGCCTCAATCATGACGACTCCGTCCCCCCTGCTTGCGCACGGTGAGGAGCCCGTTCATGGGCCCCGGCACCGAGCCGCGTACGAGCAACAGGTTCCGCTCCGTGTCCACCTTCACGACGCGCAAGCCCAGCTCCGTGAAGTTGCGCGCTCCCATATGGCCCGGCATCCGCTTCCCTTTGATAATGCGCGAAGGGTCAGTCCCCGGCGCTATTGACCCCGGCTTGCGGTGCCGCGTGTTGCCATGGGTCTCCGGTCCACCGCCGAAGTGATGGCGGTGCACGACCCCCTGGAACCCACGGCCCTTGGTCACGCCCGTGACCTTCACCCGGTCGCCCTCGGCGAAGATCGCGACGGTCACCGTCTCCCCGGCCTTGGGCGGGTCACCGGCCACGGGGAAGCTCTCGAGCACCCGCGGCGCGATTTCGAGCCCGGCTTTCTTCACGTGCCCCGCCAGGGCCTTCGCGGTCCGCTTGGGCTTCTTGGCCCCGAAGCCGAGCTGGACCTGGGATCCGCTCACCTGCACCACGGGGCACGGACCCGCTTCGATGACGGTGACGGGCACATGCGTGCCTTCCGCGTCGAACACGCGGGTCATGCCGAGCTTTCGTCCGATCAGACCAGTCATGGCTCTACTCGACCTTGATTTCCACGTCCACGCCAGCCGGCAGATCGAGCTTGGTCAGCGCATCCACCGTCTGGGAGCGCGAGTCCAGGATGTCGATCAACCGCTTGTGCGTCTTGAGCTCGAACTGCTCGCGGCTCTTCTTGTCGATGTGCGGGCTGCGGAGCACGGTCCACAGCTGCCGCTTGGTGGGCAGCGGGATGGGCCCCGAGACCTGCGCCCCGGTCTTCTCCGCCGTGCGCACGATGTCGGCCGCCGCCTGATCGATCAGAGCGTGGTCGAATGCTTTCAGACGAATTCGGATCTTGCCCGCCATAGGTCCTCAACCAGTGCGTGGTGCGTGGTACTATCCCTTCACTTTGCTCACAATCTCTTCTGCTTTTGTTTTCGGCACTTCCTGATAGTGACTGAACTGCATGCTGTATATCGCCCGCCCCTGGCTCATCGAGCGCAGGGTCGTCGAATAGCCGAACATCTCGGAGAGCGGCACGCTCGCCGCCACGACTTGCGCGTCGGCGCGCTGCGTCATCCCACCGATCTTGCCCCGGCGCGACGACAGGTCGCCGATCACATCGCCCATATAGTCGGAGGGTGTGACGACCTCCACGTCCATGATCGGCTCGAGCAGCACGGGATGCGCCTTACGCGCCGCCTCTTTCACGGCCATGGAGCCGGCGATCTTGAACGCCATCTCGCTCGAATCGACATCGTGGTACGACCCGTCCACGAGCTCGACCTTCACGTCCACCATCGGGTAGCCCGCGAGCACGCCGTTCTCGAGCGCTTCCTTGACGCCCTGCTCCACGGGGCCGATGTACTCGCGGGGGATCACGCCGCCGACGATGTTGTCCTCGAACACGAACCCGGTGCCCGGCTGGCCCGGTTCCATATTGATGACGACGTGGCCGTACTGACCGCGCCCGCCCGTCTGGCGGATGAATTTCCCTTCGACTTCTTCGACGCGCTTCCGGACCGTCTCGCGGTAGGCCACCTGCGGCCGGCCGACGTTGGCGTCGACCTTGAACTCCCGCCGCATGCGCTCGACGAGGACCTCCAGGTGCAACTCGCCCATGCCGGAAATGATCGTCTGCGCCGTCTCGGCGTCCGAGTGGACGCGGAACGTCGGATCTTCCTCGGAGAGCTTCTGCAGCGCGATGGACAGCTTGTCCTGGTCGGCCTTGGTCTTGGGCTCGATAGCGACGGAGATCACCGGCTCGGGGAACTTCATCGCCTCGAGGATGATCGGGTGGCCTTCGTCACATAGCGTGTCGCCGGTCTTCGTGTCCTTGAGCCCGATGGCGGCGGCGATGTCGCCCGCGCGCACCTCCTCGATCTCCTCGCGCTTGTTGGCGTGCATCTGCAGCAGGCGCCCGATGCGCTCCTTCTTGTCCTTGGTGCTGTTGTAGATGTACGAGCCGGCGGCGAGGACCCCTGAATAAACGCGGAAGAACGTGAGCTTTCCGACGTACGGGTCGGTCATGATCTTGAACGCCAGCGCCGAGAACGGCTCCTCGTCCGCGGCTTTGCGCAGGGCGTGCGTCGCGTCATGATGCGGCAGGTGCCCCTGGATCGCCGGCACGTCGATCGGCGACGGCAGGTAATCCACCACCGTGTCGAGCAGCGCCTGGACGCCCTTGTTTTTGAAGGCCGCGCCGGCGAGCACGGGCACGACCTTTCCCGAGATCGTCGCCTTGCGCAGCACGGTGCGGATCTCGTCCTCGGAAAGCTCGTGCTCCTCGAGATACTTATGAAGGATCGCGTCGTCCTGCTCGACGATCGACTCGAGCAGGTGATGCCGCATCTCTTTGACTTTGTCTTTCAGCGCGGCAGGCACCGGCCCTTCGACGTACTTCTTGCCGAGCGAGTCGTCGTCGTAGACGATCTCCACCTGACGGACCAGGTCGACGATCCCGGTGAACAGCTCGCCCGAGCCCAGGGGCAAGTGAATCGGCACGACGTTGGCGCCGAGCCGCTCCCGGACCATCTTGACGCACATCTCGAAGTCCGCGCCCACGCGGTCCATCTTGTTGACGAAGATGACGCGCGGGACGTGATAGCGATCGGCCTGGCGCCACACGGTCTCGGTCTGCGGCTCCACGCCGCCCACCGCGTCGAGCACGGTGATGGCGCCGTCCAGCACACGCAAAGAGCGCTCCACCTCGACGGTGAAGTCCACGTGCCCGGGCGTGTCGATGATGTTGATGCGGTACTGCTGGCCGCGGCACGGCCAGAAGGCCGTGGTGGCGGCGGACGTGATCGTGATGCCGCGCTCCTGCTCCTGCTCCATCCAGTCCATGGTGGCGGTGCCATCGTGGACTTCGCCCAGCTTGTAGGTCCGGCCGGTGTAATAGAGGATGCGCTCGGTCGTAGTCGTTTTCCCGGCATCGATGTGGGCCATGATGCCGATATTGCGAATGCGATCGAGCGGTGTTGCGCGCGGCATACCTTTCCTCAGCAAAAACGCGGGGCGACCCTGACACCCGTCACTCGGGCCGGTCTCGCTCCGCTCACATCGGGGGGTGTTCAGCCCCCTCGATGACCCCGGGTTTGCGCCCGGGGTTAGCTAGTTACCACCGGTAATGCGCGAAGGCCCTGTTGGCTTCCGCCATCCGGTGCGTGTCGTCCTTCTTCTTAATGGTCTCGCCCTCGCCCTTCGAGGCGAGGATCACCTCGGCGGCGAGCCGCTCGGCCATGTTCTTCTCGCGCCGGGCGCGGCTGAACTGGATCAGCCAGCGCATGCCGAGGGCGGTGCGCCGCTCGGGCCGGACTTCGACCGGCACCTGGTACGTGGCGCCACCCACGCGCCGCGACTTCACTTCCAACGCAGGCTTCACGTTCGACAGCGCCTGCTTGAACACGTTCACGCCGGGCTGGCCGGTGCGTTGCTCGATCAGGTCCATCGCCCCGTAGAACACGCGCTCCGCGAGCGACTTCTTGCCCCGCTCCATGAGGTTGTTCAAGAACTTGGAGACGGTCTGGCTGTCGTAGCGCGGATCGGGCGGGACGGGCCGGCGGACCGCTTTCTTTCGCCGGCTCATGACGCCGCCGCCTTGGGCCGCTTGGCGCCGTATTTGGAGCGCGACTGCTTGCGCTCGTTCACGCCCGCGGCGTCGAGCGTGCCGCGGATGATGTGGTAGCGGACGCCTGGCAGGTCCTTCACGCGGCCGCCGCGGATCATCACGATCGAGTGCTCCTGCAGGTTATGCCCTTCGCCCGGGATGTAGGCCGTCACCTCGAAGCCGTTGGTCAGTCGAACGCGCGCCACTTTCCGCAGCGCCGAGTTCGGCTTTTTCGGCGTGGTGGTGTAGACGCGGGTGCAGACGCCACGCTTCTGCGGATTGCCGCGCAGCGCGGGCGCCTTTTCCTTTCCTTCCACGTCCCGCCGGCCGTGGCGGACGAGCTGGTTGATAGTCGGCATAACTCCGAGGCAAAAGTTGTCAAATAGACTTCCAAGATAGAGCGGGTGGCCGCGGTCGCACAACCCCGCCCCCGCCCCGTTTCCCGAGGCCGGACGCCATGTCGGAGGCCAGGCGACCTCTTTCTAAATGACCATCACGTGACTATCATGTGACCATGAAGGAAACCAAACCGCACCGGGTGGGGATTGCCGCGTTCAAGGCGCGATTGAGCGCGTATCTCCGGGGCGTGCGGCGCGGGGAGGCGATTACCCTGTACGACCGGAACATGCCGGTGGCGCGGGTCGTGCCGGTCGAGCCTGAAGGTGGGGCCGGGGGCGGGGGGGGCGGCGCGTTGCGGGTGCGCGAGGCGATGACCCGGCCGCGGGACGTTGTCCTGCCCCGGCCGTTGGGTCGCACGATCGACAGCCTCGAGGCCCTGCTCGAGGAGCGCCAGGGTGAGCGGTGATCGCGTATGTGGATGCCTCGGTCCTGCTGCGCCTCGTCCTGGGGGAGCCGGGACGACTGGCCAAGTGGCGGGAAGTGGAGACGGCGGTGTCGAGCGCCTTGGCCGAGGTGGAAGTGGTGCGGACGCTCGACCGCCTGCGGGTGCGAGCGGAGCTGACGCCGGAGGAGACGGCCGATCGTAGGGGCACGGCGTATCGCCTGCTCGAGGCGGTGAGCCTGGCGGACGTTTCGACCCCGATCCTGCGGCGCGCGGCGGACCCGTTCCCGACCCCGTTGGGCACGCTCGACGCGATCCATCTGGCGACCGCGCTGGCGTGGCGGGATGCGCGGCGCGAGGTGGTCATGGCCACGCACGACGCGCAACTGGCACTCGCCGCGCGGGCGTGTGGCTTCGAGGTGATCGGGGCAGCCTAGCCCACGACCGGCTAGTGCCCCCCCCCGCCCCCGCCCCCGCCGCCCAGGCCCAGCAGCGGAATGCCGATGCCCACGCCGAGGTGAATGTCATTCATTTGCTTGTCCACGAGGTCGAAGGAACTCGGGTTCGCCGGATCGGGCGCGTATTGCGCCTTATAGATGAAGTCTTCCGCATGCAGCTCGAGGCGTAGCACCTTGCCGAGCCGGAAGCGGAGCGTGGCCCCGACGACGCCGCCCACGTCCGAGTTGTCCGGGACACCCTCGTACGCGGTTCCGCTGCGCTGCACGATGCCGACACCGCCGTTCAACTGCAGCGAAATGGGGTTCGTCTTGGGCAAGAGCTCCACGAAGGCGCGCCCGCTGCCCGTGAGAACGTTCGCGTCCGTCGTCGAAGAGCTGCCCGACGTGGAGAACTGGAGGTTACTGGGCGCGTACACCACGGTGGCATCGAGTCCGACGCGCTGGCCGAAATTGAACCCCAGCCGCCCGCCGACGGTGACCGAGACCTCCTGCTTGAACTCGTCTCCGCTCGCGGCCTTCACGAGCTCGGTGGTGGGGATGTAGACCCCGATGGTCGGCGAGAGGCTCAACTGCGCCGTGCCCGTCCTGGGCATAAGACATAACAGCCCGAGGACCATGGCGACGGCTACGAAGGGTGGGCGCGTCGGTCGGAACAGTTCGTTCAACTCGAGGATGAACGGACGTCCGGCGCCGGTGGGGTGCCAGATCAGCCGCTCTCGTTCGACGGCCGGGAACTCGGCTTCGGGAGTCCACAGCTCGACCAACCGCTCGTCTCCGTCGAGCACCCAGTACGTCCGAACCGAGCGCGCCTGGTACAAGCGGCGCTTGGTAAACCGGTCGTAGCGTTGGGATGAGGGACTAAGAATTTCCGCCGCCAGCAGCAACGTCCGAATCGCCGCCCAGCTCAGCGTCCGCGCCTCCCCCTTAGGCACCACGAAGACGTCCGGCTGGACCAGGACGTCCCGGCCCCAGGAGATATCCGCCGGCGCGTGGAGTACCTCACCCACCGGCTCGCCTTCGAGGTAGACCGCGAGGGCCGTCTCGAGGCGACTGGCGACCTTTTGATGCCACAGTCGGGGCGCCGGGGTCACCAAGAGCTCCCCGTAGACGACCTCGTAGCGGTTGCCGTCGTCGGGAAGCGCGCGGACCATGTCGGCCGTGTAGTAGACGGGGGCGACCATGCTCATAGTATCGGCTCCTCGGCGGCGGTGAGGCAAGACGAATACACCCTCTACGGTGTGACACCCGCAGTCCCCATTCGTCATCGGATCCACGCCGGCCGTACCCGAAAAATCAGCGCTCGCCTGCAGGTCAACTCGATTCTTGATCAGGCTGCGATCACCCGCACGTCGTAGAGCCGGAAGCTGCGATCGGCAGTGAGAATGGCCAGGTCCTCGATCTGGGCCTGGGCCACGAGCAACCGATCGAACGGGTCCCGGTGCTTGCGCGGCAGCGTCGCCACGCGCAGGGCGTGGCGATGCAGCACGGGGAGGGGCACGACGCCGGTGCGGGCCATGAGCTCCGGGACCGCGCGCTCAGGCGTGTCGGGGAGTCGCAGCTTCCCGAGGCCGTGCTTGATCGCGATCTCCCAGGCGCTCGCGGCCGACAGCAGCAGCTCGTTATCCGACTTGGTGAGGAGCCTTCGGCTGGCTGGCGCGAGGCGTTCGGGCGCCGCGAGCATCCACAACCAGGCTTGGGTGTCGAGGAGGACCCTCACTCCTCGAAGGCTTTGAGGATGTCCTTGGGGAGGGGCGCGTCGAAGTCATCGGCGATGAAGACGCGGCCCTTTTCGGTTCCCAAGGGGCGCTCCTTGGGAGGCGAGGCGGGCACGAGACGCGCCACGGGAACGCCCGACTTGGCGATGATGACCTCTTCCCCCGCCGCCACGCGTTCCAGGAGCTTGGACAGCTGGGTCTTGGCTTCGTGGACGTTGTATTTCGGCATTCGCCATCTTAGCTAAGTCAGTGGACTAAGTCAAGTCAAACCGTCAGAACGCCGCGTCGGTGGTCCAAACGTCTTTACTGCTA
>QHUS01000074.1 GCA_003222035.1 Gemmatimonadota bacterium
CCGCCGCGTCTTCCGTCTCATGAAGTCCATCAGAATGAACTGTCCCAGGGTCATCGTGTTCGTGAAGTACGCCTTTCCCCGGCAGATCGCCGAGACCTTCTTCACGAACTCGACCAGACTGCGGTCCCGCGCCAACATGAACGTGTTGATCATGATCCCCGAGCGCCGGCACAGTGCCACCTCGCGGTATGTCGCCTGGAGAATCTGGGGGTCCAGGCCCATCGAGTTCACGTAAATGCGGCCGTCGGGGAGCGTGAGGGCCGACGGCTTGCCGTCGGTGATCATGATGATCTGGCGCATGTCCTTGCGCTGCGACATGAGCATGCGGCGCGACAGCTTCAGCCCCTCCGCGGTATTCGTGTGGTACGGCCCCACCTGGGCGCGCGCCAGCTGCGCCAGGGGAATCTCCTCGGCCGTGTCGTGGAACAGCACCACCCGCAACGTGTCGCCCGGGAACTGCGTGCGGATCAGGTGGGTGAGCGCCAGCGCCACCTTCTTGGCCGGTGTGAACCGGTCCTCGCCGTACAGGATCATCGAGTGCGAGCAGTCGAGCATCAGCACGGTGGCCGACGACGAGCGGTACTCGGCCTGGTGCACCATGAGGTCGTCGTACTCGAGGTTGATCGGCACGCCCAGCCCTTCGCGCTGCAACGCGTTCGTGAGCGTGGCGTTCACGTCGAGGTTGAGCGTGTCGCCATACTGATACGGCTTGCTCGCCGCTTCGGCCTCGACCCCCGTCGCCAGATGCTCCGTGTCGTGCGCGCCGAAGCTCGACTTGCCGATGCTCCCGAGCAGGTGCTTCAAGGTGCGGTAGCCGAGGAAATCGATCCCCCGCTCGGTCAGGTTGAACTGCACCTGCTGCGCCGCCTCCTTGGCCATCCCGCCCGGACCGAACATCGGCTGCTGCCCGCCGGGCATCTTGGGAGCCTCGGTCACGTTCAGATAGCCTTGCTCGATCAGCTGCTGGACGATCTTGTCGAGCAGCTCGCCGAGCTGGCGCTCGAGATCGGCGTCGCGCGCCGCGTCCCCGGTCGACTCCCCGCGCAACAGCTTGATCATCTCGGGGGTCAGCTGGCCCGAATCCATCAGCGCCTGGAGGATCGCCTGCCGCAATGCGTCGAGCGAGCGGTCGGACTCCTCCTCGCCGAACTCGCCCCAGAACGGGTGCGAGTACGCGCCTCCGGCGAAGCCCGACTGGAGCAGGAAATCGGCGAGCTGGTCGAGCAAGGCCTGGAGGTTGATCGTGTCGGCCAGCTCGGGGAGATAGCGGCTGTACGTCGTGTATTTCATCGTGCTCCCTACCCCGAATATCGGGCGGCGGCGAGCTTTCCCGCAATGGACCAAGCCCCCCCCTTTCGCCTCGGCGCGCTCTCCCACCGCAACTTCCGCCTCTTCTTCTTCGGTCAGGGCATCTCGCTCATCGGCACCTGGATGCAATCCGTTGCGCTCGGCTGGCTGGTGCTCGACATCACCAACTCTCCGTTCGCCGTCGGGTTGAACCAGGCGCTCCGCTCGTTCGGCGTGCTGCTTTTCACGCTGTACGCCGGCGTCGTCGTCGACCGCGTGGACAAGCGCCAGCTCATCGTCTGGACGCAGGCGCTCCAGATGCTCGAGGCCCTCGCCCTGGCGGCGCTCGTCTGGACCGGGCGCGTCACGACCTGGCAGGTGATGCTGCTCGCCGTGCTGTTCGGCATCGTCAACGCGTTCGACATACCCGGCCGCCAGGCGTTCATCGTCGAGCTCGTGCGCCGCGACGACCTGATGACCGCGATCGCGCTCAACTCGTCGATGTTCAACGCGGCGCGGATCGTCGGCCCCGCCGTGGCGGGCGTGTTGATCGGCGCCGCTGGCGTCGGCATGTGCTTCTTCCTGAACGGCGTGAGCTATCTCGCCGTCATCGCCGGCCTTCTGGCCATGCGGCTCCCGCCGTTCGTCCGCCACCCCGTGCGGGCGACGGCCTGGCAGGGCCTCGCCGAGGCGGTCCGGTTCATCCGGGGCGACGCGCGCGTGATGGCGCTTGTCGTCCTGGTGGCGGTGTTCAGCGTCCTGGGCTTTCCGTTTCTGGTGCTGATGCCGGTGGTCGCCCGCGACGTCCTCCACACCGACGCGCGCGGCTACGGCTTGCTGATGGCCGCCGTCGGCGTCGGAGCGATGCTCGGCGCGCTGGCCCTCGCCATCGCGGGACGCCGCGTCCACAAGGGGCGAGCGTTGCTCGGGGGCGGCGCGGCGTTCGGCGCCCTGCTGATCCTGTTTGCGGCTGTGCGGTCCTTCGGCTTGGCCCTGGCACTCCTCGCGCTCGACGGCTGCGCCATGATCGTGACCACGGCGCTCGCCAACACGCTGTTGCAAACCCTCGTACCCGACGACCTGCGGGGCCGGGTGATGGCGTTCTACGCCTTCGTATTCGTCGGGATGGCGCCGCTCGGCGCGTTCCAGGCGGGCCTCGTCGCCGAGCACGCGGGCGCCCCCTTCGCCACCGCGCTGGGCGGGGCGGGGTGCCTGGTCGCCGCGGCGGCGGCCGCGTGGCGCGTTGGAGAGCTTCGGAGAATGGGGTGATCCTCCTAAAGCAGCCGTCTCAATTTCACCGACACCTTGATCGTATCCGCCTCGCGCCGCAGCACGAGCGCGCGCACCGCACCCTCGTTGCGCAGGGCCTTCCGCACGTCGCTCAAGTCTCCCTCGCTCACGCCCCGTCCGTCGATTTGCAGCAGCTCGTCGCCGGCGAGAACGCCGGCCTCGGAGCTGGGGCTCTGCGGCACGACGTAATCGACCACGACGTGCTTCAGCTCCGGTCCGCGGGCCGTCAGGCGCATCCCGCTCATGTCGAAATCGCACCAGGCACCGGCGCTCGCCCGCGGCTCGACGATCACGCGCCGCCTGGCGTAGTCGACGATCAGGCGCGATCCCTCGAACACGGAGTTGCCGATGACGCCGTCGATGTCCGTGCGCCCCAGGAATCCCTTGTATTCGCCGCCCAACCCCGTGGTGGGAGACTTGACCTTCATGCTGCCGAGCCGGAGCTCCTGCAGCCGGACGATGGTGCCGTGCAGGTCGCCGACCAGACCGGTACCGATGGGCGCCTCGATGGCGGGAGCGAGGCCGTGCAGGCCCTGCTGTTCCGCGAACGGCGTCGTGAGAATCACGCACAGCCCCGACGCCCCGGTATCGAGCAGCAGCCGGGCCGGGATCGGCCGGCGGCCCCGGACCTTCACGGACGCACTGAGCAGCGGGAGGTCCGCGTCGGCCGTGAAGCGCACCGTTGTCCCCGGACCCCGATAGCGGTACCGCGCGGGATCGTAGAAGCGCACGCGGCGCACCGGGTAGTCGATTTCGACGACGAAGCGCTGCAGCACGTCGTGCCCGATGAGCCCATGCTGCACGCGGCCGCTTGCCGCGCTGAGACCGGCGAGCGAGTACAGGGCCACGCGGTGTTGCTCGACCTTCAAGTCCCCGATGCCGAATGAGGTCACGACTGCCGCGGAGGCGGGAGCGCTGGGGGATGGCGCGGCGCGGACCCCGATCGAGTCGGCCCAGTCGCGATCGAGCCCGGTGCGTGACAGCCCGGTGTCGAGCATCAACCAGGTGGAGTCGTCGTCGATGACGCCCGGTACGTAGATCGCGCCGCCGTAACCGTCGAACGGGACCGTGGCGGTGGCGAGCTGCGGACCGGGCGCCGGTGCGCGATAGCACGCCAGCGACAGGCCGACCGCGAGCGCGCCGGACCGGGCGACCGTTCTCAGGTCCATCTTCTCCTCCGCGCCTCGGTCACGACCAGCGCGGCCGCGCCCTCGATCCCCAGCTTCTCCGTGTTCAGCACGAGGTCGTAGTTCACCACGTCCTGGCGAGGGCGTCCGTAATACGTCCGCACGTATTGATCACGGCGCCGGTCCGTCTCGTCCAGCACGCGCTCGGCGTCTGGCTCGATCACCCCCAACCGCTCGACCGCGAGCCGTATGCGCCACGGCTTTCCCGCCACTACGTAGGCGTGCAACGCGTCGGGGCGCTGCGCGAGGACCGCCTGCGCGCCCCGGCCCACCAGCACGATGCGACCGTGCGCCGCCGCCTCCGCGATCACCCGCTCGGTGAGCCGCACGATCGCGGCCTCGTCGGGGGGAGGGGGTTCGCCGCCCGATGCGCCGGCGGTCGCGATGAACGCCTCGGGCGAGCCGGCGGCGAGCGTGCGGGCCAGGCGCTCGAGCAGCCCGGGCACCCGCTCGTCGCGCTGCGCCACCGCGTCAGGCGGCAGGCCCGCCCGGCGCGCGACTTCGTCAACGAACTCGTTGTCGATCACGTCCCACCCGAGCTCGCGGGCCACGCGGTGCGCCACGTCCGAGCCGCCCGAGGCGTACTGCCGGGTGATCGTGATGACCGGGGGCGCCATCTCAGGGCTTCAGGTTCTTGCGCAGCTCGCTGATGTTGAGGAGCGGGAGCCCACCTTCGGTGGGCACGAAGATGATCAGGTTGCTCGAGTTCCGCATGTCGTGCAGCACCTCGATCCACTGCTTGGTGAGCGCCTCGGGCGAGAGCGTCTGGTTCAAGAGTCGCTGCTGCTCGGTCTGCAGCCGCGCCACCTCCACCCGGTGCCGCTCGGTCTCGATCTGCTGCTCCTGGGCGATCTTGTTGTTGATCGCCTGCACGACCTGAGCCGGGGGCTGCAGGTCGCGCAGGAAGAACGCCGTCACGGTGGCGATCCGGAACTTGCCGCCACCCGCCCGCGGGGTGGTCACGAGCGCCGAGTCCACGAGCGCTTCCATGGTGTTCGCGATCTGGGTGCGTTTCGAAATGTCGTTGATGGAGTACTGCACCATCCCGTCGCGCACGCCCTTGCGGATCGCGTTCAGCACCGCGCCCCGGATCTGGTTTTCGTCGCCGATCTCGGTGAAGATCTTCGGCGCCTGCTGCGGATCGATCTGCCAGCGGATCGAGACCTCGACGTGCATGCCCATCTGCTCGCTCGACAACGCCTCAATCGCTTCGATCTGCTCACCGTGCGTCGGCCATTGCTCTTCACGGGTCGAGTACCGCTCGATCGTGGACCACGGCGCTACGAAGCGGATCCCGGACAGGAGCGGTGTGGGGTCCACGTAGCCGAACGCGTGCCGCACCCCGACTTCGCCGGGGTCGATCACGACGAGCGCGGACCCGGTCCCGACCAGGAGGGCGAGGACGACCACGCCGTAGCCCGCGAGGCGCAGCAGGGAGGAGATCGGTCCGGGACGCTGCGCGCGCACCGTCGCCGCCGCGAGGAGGAGTGAGAAGGCGATGACAAGCAGGACGCCGCCGCCGACGAGCTTGCCCATATGAACCCCGGAGGGAGGTGACGCAGGGAAGATACTGGGTCATCCGGGGTCCGTTACGGACTACTGAAACAGGTTCGGTCCGCCTCCTCCAGCGCCAGGCTTGCCGTATCCCGGACCCTTGGGCTCCGCGCGGGCGCGCGTGTAGCCGAGCTCCTCGTTGCGCGAGATCCGCTTCTCGGCGACGAGCCCCTCGAGCACCAGCTCGCACGCGGCGACCATGGTGCCCGGGTCCTTTTTCGCCGCGAGGCCGACCTGGTCGACGAGGTCGAGCAGGCCGGGCACGACGGTGAAGCCCTTGAGGCAGGTCTCCGACCGCTCGTCCATCGAGAGCTTGAGAGCGCCGCCCTCGTCGAACCAGTGCACGATGTCGTCCACGTTGGCGCCGCCTACGCGGGCCTCGAAGGTCTTGCCGGCGGCGCGCCGGATCAGGTCCTTGGCGATGGTCTCGGGCCCCTGCAGCTCACCCTCGTACTCGAGCTCGAGCTTGCCCGTGATCGCGGGCAGGGCGGCGTAGATGTCGGAGATGCGGGGCACGACCGTTTTTTCCTTCGTCATGATGGTGCGCCGCTCCGCGTTGGACACCACGTTTTCGAGCACGCTGATCGGGAGGCGTTGCGACACACCGGAGCGGCGGTCCACGCGCTTGTCCTCGCGCGCCTCGAACGCGATCCGCTCGATCAGCTCCGCCACGAAGTCCGGCAGCTTGACCGGACGGCCGGTGCGTTCGAGCCAGGCCTCCTGGCGCGTGATCGCGGTGCCGAGCTCCACCGTGTAGGGGTAATGCGTGCCGATTTCCGAGCCGATGCGGTCCTTCAAGGGCGTGATGATCTTGCCGCGGGCCGTGTAGTCCTCGGGGTTGGCCGTGAACACGAGCGCCACGTCGAGGTTCAGGCGCACGGGATAGCCTTTGATCTGCACGTCCCCTTCCTGCATGATGTTGAACAACCCCACCTGGATCTTGCCAGCGAGGTCGGGGAGCTCGTTGATCGCGAACACGCCGCGGTTGGCGCGCGGCAGCAGCCCGAAGTGCATCGTCAGCTCGTCCGAGAGGAGGTGCCCGCCCCGCGCCGCCTTGATGGGGTCCACGTCGCCGATGATGTCGGCGATCGTGACGTCCGGCGTGGCGAGCTTCTCCACGTAGCGCGACTCGCGCGGCAGCCAGGCGATCGGCGTGAGATCGCCCTGCTCGGTCACAAGCTCACGCCCGAACTTCGAGACGGGAGCGAACGGGTTGTCGTTCACCTCGCTCCCGGCGATGATCGGGATCTCCTCGTCCAGCAGTCCGACGAGCTGGCGCAGGATGCGGCTCTTCGCCTGCCCTCGCAGGCCGAGCAGGATGAAGTTGTGGCGCGACAGGACCGCGTTGACGAGCTGCGGGATGACGGAGTCCTCGTACCCCACGATGCCCGGGAACAGCGGCGAGCCGTTCTCGAGCAGGCAGATGAGGTTCTCGCGCAGCTCGTCCTTGACGGTGCGACTGATGCGGGCAGGGCTGGCCCATTCGGTTCGTTTCAACTCGCCTAGCGTAGTCGGCTTGGTCATAGGGCGATAGTTAACCGGCCCCCTCCCGGGGTGTAAAGAGTCGCACGGCCGCGGGGCCCCATGCCGCGAGGTCGATCGTCACTCGGCCGTCCGGCGCGACGGGGATCGGGTCTCCGTTCATCTCGACGAAGCTCGCGCGGCGCGCGCGGCGGAACGTGTACGCGCCGGGCCAGACCGGCACCGCGCGCGCCGCGCCGCTCACATCGATGAGCTTCAGCACGGCGCCCGAGCCGTCGTCCGCGGGCTTCGCCCCCACCACCGCGACCCCCGGATCCGGGATGAAGAGCGCCGCGTCCTTGCGGGCGAGCGGGCCCGCCGTGGCGTGTGCGAAGGGGGCGCTCACGTACAGCGGGTCGCACGCGGCCCAGCCGCGCCGCACCGGCTCGGCGCGATCGCCGCCGCCGGCGAGCGCGGAGATGCGATAGCGGAACGACAGCGCGCCGCCCTGACTGGCCGGGTAGCCGGTCCACCAGTAGTTGTGCAGCACGTAGGCGAACAGGGTGCCGTCGGGCTCGATCGTGCGGCGCCACTGGCCCCGGAAAATGTCGTTGAGGGTGAAGAGCGGCGTGTCGGGCCCGCTCCAGAGGATCCCGCCCGCGGCGTCGTGCAGCCACACCCAGTGCGCATGGCAGTACCAGTCCCGGCAGCTGCCAGGTTGCTGGTCGCGCTCCACCGTCATGCGGCCGAGCGGGACCTCCACCTCGACGGTGGGCTGCGTCAGAGCGAACGGGAACGCGACGTAGAGGGCTTCCTTGTCCAACGTGGCTGGTTTGGCGACCCGGTTCTCGATGTCCATCCACGGCAGGTCGTCGTACAGCGTCACGACGGTCGTGACGGCGGTACAGCCCTGCAGCGCCCGCTCGACCACGAGGCGGGTGCCAATGCCGGGCAGGCGCTCGCGCCGCGACGCCACGAGCGTCGCCTGCTTCACCGTGAGATCGGGTGCGGTCCGGAGCTCGTCGCGCGCCGGCGCGGTCCAGAGCGCGCTGTGGGCACCACCCTGCACGTACAGAAGCTGGTTCAGTCCCGTCCAGGGCGTCGGGCGGACGCGCTCCTTGCCATCGCCCGTCGTGAGCGAGCGGATCGCACCGCTGGCCGGGTCGAGCACGACGTGGAAACTCCCCGCCTGGGCCTCGAGCGCCGTGCCGTCGTCCCGGGGCGGGTTGGCGGGCCGCTCGCCCTCTGTGGCCACCACATAGCCCAGCGCCGGGATGTCCCGCGCCACCACCAGCGCCGAGCCGTCGGGAAGATCCACCGCGGGCCAGTCGCGGCCGTCTGCAGTAAAGCGCCGCCCGCTCGCGCCGGCGATCCGCACCACGTCGGTCCGCGGCCAGGTCGAGGCGTTGAAGACGACTCGACCCGTGCCGGCCGTGCTACTGAGGCCGATGCGCAGCAGAGCGGCCGCGACCTGGTCGGCGGCGGCAGCGGCCCCGCGCTCCAGCAAGTCCCGCTTGTACGCCCACTGTGCAACCATCTCTCCGCCATCGGGATCCGTTCCGCCGTCCCCGGATACCCAGTGGTGGTCGCCGAACATCAGTAGGTCGCGCCACATCCGACGGCGCTGCTCGGCCCGCCGCGCGATCCGATCGGCCGCATGAGGATCGGGTGGCTCGGTCCGCTCGTCCCAGAGCGCGAGCAGCTCCGCGGCCCGCGCCGCCAGCTGCGCCGCGCGGTAGCGGGCCAGCTCCGCCGCTGCCGACGCCGTCCCGTCCTCGCGGTAGCAGCCCGTGTCGCCACGCCGCACCGGGACCTTCGCGCCCCAGCGCTGCTCGACTTCTCGGAAGAACTCCTCGGGCCGCGCGGCGATCAGTCTCGGATACGCGTAACGGCGGTTGAACTCTTCCACGTTCGCCACGACGGCTTCATCCAGCAGACCGTCGGCACTTAGGGCCCCGCACAACAACACGACGTCGTAGGGATAGCCGGCCGAGAGGAGCACGGGGTCGGTGAGCAACCACTCGGAGAGACGCCGCGCCATCTCCGTGGGGCCAACGTCGAAGCCGAAGCGTGCCCCGTCGGCGTATTGGTCCGACCGCCAATGCAGGACCCGGCTCCCGTCCGGTCCCTCCCACCAGTACAGCTGCGGGTAGGTGGTCCATGCACCGCTGAGCTGAGCGCGCGTCGCCGCGGCGGGCGAGAGGAGCGGCGCGGCGCGCTCCGGATTCACCCCGCTCGCGAGATACCTTATGCCGCTCGCGACCAGGAGCGTGGGAAATGTGAGCGTTTGCCCCGGCACGTCGGCGAGCTGCGCGGCGAGGTAGCCCAGGCCCTGCTGCCGCGCGTACAGCCCGGTCGGCCAGGCGATGCGGGCGAGCGTTTCATGGTCGAGGACGCCCGTCAGGGGCGCGGCGAACAGGGCCGACAATCCGAGTTTGCGCTCGCGCAGCGCGCGCGCCAGGGCCTCGCCCCTCGCGGACCCGCGCGTCTCCCCGTATGAAATCACCGGGAGCGAGCACTCGGCGGTCCAGCGGAAGGTGGGGTGCGCGGGCAGGCGGGCCAGCGCCGCGTCGAGATTCTTGCGATGCGCCTCGACGTCGGCCTCGACGTGGCTCGACGCGATCCAGTACAGCGTCCAGCGCCGGGGTGGCTCGAGCCGGACACGTCGCCCGGCGACGCGCTGCTTTCCCACCTCGACATCGATCTGGAACTCCCCTCCCCCCGCGCGCCACAGCGGGACCCAGACTTCGCCGGCGAGGCTCGCGCCATCGGGAAGCAGACCTGCGGTTCCGACGAGTGTGCCGCGGCGATCGGTCACCCGGGCGCGCGCCGCGGGCGAATCGAGACCGGTGACCGCGATCCGCACCAGGTTGTTGCGGCCATCCGGCCCCTGGTACAACGCCGTGGGTGTCGCTTCGATCACCACGGACCGCGCTGCGCTCAGGGCACTGCGGCGCTCGAGCGACAGGGCGCCAAGCCATGCGACGAAGCTGCGGCGGTCGGTCATGGCGGCCTAATACACCACGGACTTGACTCCGGGGGGCCTGCGGCTAGTTTCTTCCCGGCCGAATCCAGCAGTGCCACTGTCATCTCTTCGAGGAGCTCGCATGAAGCGCCTTGCAATCGCCCTCGCCATCGTGGCGATGGGTGCGTGTCAGAAGGCCCAGCAGCAACAGCAGTCGACGCAGACTGCGGCCGACACATCCAAGATGATGATGGCCGACACGTCTCACATGATGATGGCCGACACGTCCCACATGATGATGGCCGACACGGCGAAGAAGAAGCCGGCCACGCCCGCAGCCAAGCCGGCCGCCAAGCCGGCCGCGAAGAAAAAGCACTAAGCGCGACCCGCGCGACGTTGTGACGATGCCCGGGACCAAGTCTCGGGCCTTTCGTCTTTGAGGAACCACGCGACCGTGCGCCGGATCGCTTCGGGGGCCGGGGTAGGCGGGCGCCACGACAGCTCGGCGTAGATGCGGTCGTCGATGTACGGATTGTCGCCGGATATGAACCCCACTCCCGCGCGGGCAAGCCGGCGGTTCGTGAAGAGGCGCATCGCCACGCCCGCCAGCCGTGCGGGAATCGGGAACGACCAAGCGCGCCAACCGAGCGCTGCCGCGAAGGCGCCGAGGAACTCTTGCTGCGTCAGGGCCGGTGGCCCGTCACCGGTCACATTGTAGGCACGGAAGCCCTCGCGAGCGCGCGCGTCCAGCGCCGCGACCACCGCGGCCGCCACGTTGCCGGCGTACACGACCGAGAGCCGGTTGGTCCCCGGACCGATGCGCGGCAGGATCCGCAGGCGCGCGGCGCGGATCACCCGGGGCGTGAACATCCGGTCGCGCTCGCCGTAGATCACCGTTGGGCGCAACGCCACGGCCTCGACTTCGCGTCCCATCCCCGCCTCCCGCACGACCGACTCGGCCAGCCGCTTGCTGCGGGCATAGAAATCGGTCTCGGCGATCGGCTGGAACGGGTAATCCTCGTCGCGACGCTCCCGCGTCGTGGGATAGGCGGCGCTGCCGCCGTACACCGCGACGGACGAGATGTGGATCAGGCGCGCGCCGGCGGCCCGAGCGGCCGCGACGGCCAACCGGGTGCCGTCCACGTTCACCGCCACGTACCGCTCCCACGACGCGCGGCGCTGCACGATGGCCGCCGCGTGAACGATCGCGCGGACGCCGCGTGCCGCCGCCTCCCACGCCGCCGGGTCGGTCACGTCGCCCACGACCGCCTCCGCGCCCAGGCGCTGCACGGCATCGCGGCTCGCGGGAAGGACCAGGGCGCGTACCGCCTCGCCTCGCGCCGTCAGCGCGGTGACCACGTGACTACCCACGAGGCCGCTCGCGCCGGTAACGAGTACGCTCATGCCGGAGCCGCGATCGGGAAGGCGAAGGGAAGGTCTACCACGCGGGCGTCTCGCCCCGCGGCACGGACCACCGCCCCGGGTGGCACTTCGCGCCGGACCAGCGCGAGCCCGATCCAGCGCCCCGCGCCCGCGACTCCCACGTCGGGTACGAACGCGAGGCTCGTCACGCGCCCGACGTCACGATCGATGTGCGTCACCACGCTCCAACCGTCGGCCGGAGCGGCCGGCGGTTCCGGATCGAACAGCAGCCCGCGGACCTGCCGGTTCACGTGCCCGCGGAAGTGCAGCCGCGCGACGGTCTCCTGGCCAGTGTAGCAGCCCTTCGTGTAGGACACCCCTCCGATCTCGTCGAGCCGCACTTCCTGCGGGATCGTCTTCTCGTCTATCTCGGCGCCCAGCCGTGGCCAGCCCGCGAGGATGCGGGCCAGCTCGAGGGTCGCCGGGCTCGCGGCGACGGCGCCGGCGGCGGCGAGGCGCGCCGCCAGCAAGTCGCCCGCCGCCGCGGGCGCCGTCACCTGCAACACGAACGGGGCACCCTCCGTCGCGCGGGCGGTCTCGAGTCCGTCGGGCCGCAGTATGACGCGGCCGGCCGTGGGGGAGGGCGGGGAGGGCGGGGAGGGCGCGGACGAGACCTCGAGGCCGGCGGCGGCGGCGGCGGCGAGCGCGCTGGGGCCGGCCAACCGATACACGACCACGTCCTCGGTGCGATCGACCATGCGGGCGAGGCGCGGCGGCACGGATCGCGTCAAGATGTTCAGCGCGCTCTCTCGTGCCACGGCCGGCACCGTGTAGCTCACGGTCGCGCCCAGGCGGGCGGCCCAGCCGTCCGCGACGATCATCCCCTTGGGCGTGAGGAGGGCGCCATATACGAACGCGCCGTCGCCGGGGAGCTCGATGTCGTTCGTGAGCAGGCCCTGGAAGCACGTCACGGCCCCGGGACCGGTCAGCGCGATGACTCCGACATCGGCGCGCGACGCGACTGCCCCGGTGTGCAGCGCGGTCACGAGCGCCGCGCTGACCTCACCGGGCTCGACGCGCGCGACCTGCGGCGGTCCTTCGGTCATCCATCAAGCATAATAGCCGGCAGCCCGGTACGATTCGTCGAGGAGCTCCACCGGGTGCCGCACCGCGATCGGGCTCCCCGCCGCGGCGAGTCCCGCGCCGATCTGCATCACGCACCCGGGATTTCCGGTGACGATCATCTGCGGTCGTGCCTGCGCGAGGGAGGCGAGCTTGGGCTGGAGCACGGCACGCGACATCTCGGGCTCGACGAGGGTGAACAGTCCCGCGCTCCCACAGCACTGCGCGGCGTCGGGCGTCGAGATCACCCGCAGCACGGGGATGGCGCGTAGCACCTGCTCGGGGGGCGCGGCGATCCGTTGGGCGTGCAGCAGGTGGCACGGAGGGTCGTACGCCACCGTCGCATCGATCGGCGCTCCCGGTCGCGGTCCTCGCTCCGCTAGCAGCTCCGTGACGTCGCGCACTCGCGCCGCGAAGCGCTGTCCCACGCCGTCGCTCTCGTCGTGCAGCAGGTGGCCGTACTCTTTCAGCATCGCGCCGCATCCCGCGCTGTTCACGACGATGAGGGGGGGAGCGTCGTCGGCGTCCCCTCCTGCGCCGAACGCGGCGACGTTGGCGCGGGCGAGTCGGCGCGCCTCGCCTCGCAGCCCCGCGTGCGCATGGAGCGCGCCACAACACACCTGGCCCGGTGCGTCGCGCACGGCGTAGCCGTTGACCTCGAGGGTGCGTACGGTGGCTGCGTGGACGTGGGGGAAGAGGCCTTGCATGACGCAGCCTCTGAAAAGCAGGACGGGGGAGGTCATGGAGGGCGGTGGAAGGCGGTGGAGGTTCGCGCGGGGGCGACCTCCACCAACCTCCACCGACCTCCACCGTCTTCCACCATCCTTCGGCGCTGTCGCCGCAAGCATTCCAAAGGCGAAGCGAAGCCGTCCCCATCCCGCGAGCTTGCCGGGCACTCCCGTCGCCCGCAGCGCCCGCGCTAGCGCATACACCAGGCGCGTCGCGCGCATGTCGCCGCCCGTGCCGGTGAGGGCCGCGAGCGCCGCGCGCACCAGGGGTGGTGTGCCGCGGCGCTCCGCCAGGAGTGCGCGAGAGGCTTCGAGGCCGCGGCCGTAGCTCACGCCCGAGGGGCAGACGGGCTCACAGCCGCGGCAGCCGAGGCAGCGGTCGAGATGCAGGGCGACACCGGGATCGTTGGGAGCGAGCTCGCCCGCCTCGAGCGCGCGCATCAGCTCGATGCGGCCGCGCGGGCTGTCGGCCTCGTCGCCCGTGGCGAGGAACGTGGGGCAGGCTTGTAAGCAAAAACCGCAATGAACGCAGGAGTCCAACCCTTCAAAGCCGCCCCGCTCCGTCATTCCGCTCCTTCAACGGCCACGACGAATGCCTCGGCGGGATCGAACGTGCGCCGCAGCCCGGCCACGAGCGGACCGACCCCTTCGCGGTAGGCGCCGAAGTGGCCGACGGCCGCGCGCACCGGCCAGGAGGCCCGTTCCAGCGTGAGCGGGACCTCGAGTCCCGCGAGCGAGCGGCGGAGCCGCCGCAGCCGATCCACGGTCGTCTCCCCGCCCCAGCGGATCGCGCCAACGCCCGGGCTGGCCGAAATCCACTCGTCACCGACCTGATGCTGCAGCAGGTCGAGCAGCTCGTCGCTTGAGTCGGGGAGCCCGCCGATGCGGAACGTGACCGGTCGCGTGGCGAAACTCTCGGCGGCACGCATCCACAGGGCGTGGGCCTCGTCGGCGCGCAGTGGCGTGAAGCGCCCACCGCCGCCGGTCGCCGCGCGGAGCGCGGTTTCCTCGGCGGAGACGAGGGCGGCCGAGCCGGCGAAGCGCACCGCCAGGAGCCAGCGCTCGCGTCGCGCGAGGGCGGGGGACATCAGCTCGTGCGCCGCGGGCTGTACGGCCGCGGCCGCGATGTCCTCCGAGACCTGGGCGAGCTCCTCGCGCGAGCCTTCGAGCACGAGCGTCTGGTCGGCGCGCGGCAAGGCGCGCAGGCGGAGGTGCACGAGCACGATCACGCCGAAGGCGCCGAATCCACCCGCCGCGAGCTTGGTGAGGTCGTACCCCGCGACGTTTTTCATCACCCGGCCGCCGCTCTGCACCAGGCGGCCGTCACCGGTGACGAAGGTGACGCCGAGCAGGTGGTCGCGCACGGATCCGAAGCCCTGTCGCAGCGGTCCCGCGGTGGCGGTCGCCACGACCGAGCCGAGGCTGCGGCCGGCGAGCCCGGGCGGGTCGAGTGCGAGCCAGGTCCCTCGGTCCGCGAGCTGCTGGCGCAGGAGATCGCAGCCGATGCCCGCCTCGACCGTCGCCGCGAGATCCTGTGGTTCGATGGCGGGGACGTGATCGAGGCGCCGGGTGGTGAGTGCCAAGTCGACAGGGGCGTCGGTGGGGAGCCAGCTGCCCGCGCCTTCGATCCGGACGTGCCAGCCTTCTTCACGGGCGGTGCCGAGGAGCAGGGCGACGGCGTCGGGCGACGCGGGCGCGACGCGCGGCACCCCGTCGTGCGTCGCGGCGACGTCCACAGCGTCGTCGCCCAGCAGCGCGCGGACGCGGTCGACGAGGCTCATGTTTCCAACGCGGAAGTCGGAACGCGGAAGTCGGAACGAACGTCGGCTCTCGCGTTCCGCGTTCCGCGTTCCGCGTTCACACTTCCCACCCATTCCCTGCACGCGTGCACCGGCACCACCTTCCCCGGGTTCACCCGCTCTTCCGGATCGAACACCCGCCGCACCGCGCGCATGGCGGCGAGCGCATCGCCGTCGAAGAGCAGCGGCATGTACCGCAGCTTGTCGAGTCCCACGCCGTGCTCTCCCGTGATCGTGCCTCCCGCGGCGATGCACGCCGCCATGATCTCACCGCTCGCTTCGTCCACGCGCGCCTTGAGGCCCGGCACGCGACCGTCGAACGAGATGTTGGGGTGGAGGTTGCCGTCTCCGGCGTGGAACACGTTGCTCACCGTGAGGCCGTACGCCCCGGCGATACGGGCGATCGTCTCGAGCACGTCCGGCAGGGCGGAGCGGGGGACTACGGCATCCTGGACCACGAGGTCGCGCGACAGGCGCCCCATGGCGCCGAAGGCCTTCTTGCGACCCTGCCACAGCCGCTCCCGCTGCTTCGCGTCGGCCGCGACGGTGACCGAGCGCGCGCCGTGCGCGTGCAGGATGCCCGCGATGGTCTCCGCGTCCGCCGCCACGGCGCTTTCCTGCGCGCCGTCGAGCTCGAGCAACAGCACCGCCGCCGCGTCACGGGGATACCCCGCGGCGTACACCGAGTCCTCGACCGCGCGGATGCACGACTGATCCATCATCTCGAGCGCGGCCGGCACGATGCCGCTCGCGATCACGGCCGATACCGCCTCCCCGGCGGTGCGCAGCGCGGCGAAGTCCGCCAGCAGCGTGCGCACGGCGCGCGGGATGGGGAGCAGCCGAACGGTGATGCGGGTCGCGATCCCGAAGTTGCCCTCCGAGCCGACGAACAGGCCGACGAGATCGGGTCCCCAGGGCTCGCCGCTGAGGCTTCCCAGCTCTACGACCTGCCCGTCAGCGAGCACGACTTCCAGGGCGAGCACGTGGGTCGCCGTCACTCCGTACTTGAGACAATGTGGCCCGCCCGCGTTTTCGGCTACGTTGCCACCGATGGTGCAGGCGGTTTGGCTCGACGGATCGGGACTGTACAGGAGGCCATCCGGCGCGGCGGCGGCGGACAGGCGCACGTTCACGACGCCCGGTTCCACCACCGCGAGGTGGTTTCTCGGATCGATCCGCAGGATGCGATTCAAGCGGGTGAGGACCACCAGCACCGCATCGGCGTCCGCGAGCGCTCCGCCCGAGAGCCCGGTGCCTGCGCCGCGGGGCACGAACGGCACCCCGAGCGCGGCCAGCAGTCGCACGATGGCGATCACCTCGTCGCGGCTTCCCGGAAGCACCACCACGCCGGGGACCCGCCGGTGCGTCGGCAGTCCATCGCGCGCGTAGGTGATCCGCTCGGGCAGCGCGGTGCGGACGTGCCGGGCCCCGACGATTCCGGCGAGGGCGGCGATCAGTGACCGGCCGTCGCGCGTCATGTGGCGCGCTCGATTTCCGGGCGGCGGCCGCCCTGGCCGTTGCCGCGTGCCCGCTCACGTACCACCGCCCGGTCTTCGGCGTCGGCCGCGACGGGGCCGAGCACCACGGCGAGCTGCCGCAGCCGGGCGCTCGTGCTGCGGACGGTCTGCAGCGCCCGCTTGGCGGCAAGGTCGAGGTCGAGCAACGCCGCTACGCGGAACGAAAGCTGCTGTGGGTCACTCGGCAAACTGATCTCCTCCTCCTCCCGCGCGGTGAGCACGCCGAGCGCGCGGGCGAGGCGGTCGAAGCCGGCCCGCACGTCCGCCGCGAGTGACATGACCTCGGCGGGATCCGTCGGGTCGTCGTCGAATTCGTCGATCTCGGCCACCCGATACGGATGGCCGCTCGCGATCCAACGGCGCAGCACGAAGCGGCGCTCACCCACGGTCAGGATATTGGAGCGCCCGTCGGGCAGCGCCTGGGTTGATCGGATCAGCGCCACGCAGCCCACGTCCCCCGGACTGGGCGCCGGATCGGCAGCCGGCGTGGCATCGGGCGCGACGCAGGCGATCCCGAATCGCCGATCACCCGCGAGGCAGTCCTGCAGCAGCCGGCGATAACGGGGCTCGAAGATGTGAAGCGGCTGCTGAGCTCCCGGAAAAAGGACGATCGGTAGCGGAAAAATCGGGAGTTCCCGGATCATGCCTAATAGTATGTAGACGGCGAGCCAGACGCCTAGATGCCGAGACACCGAGGGGATATGAGCGAAAAGTGGTCAGGAAGAGCTCTTCCCGACCACTTGCACCTCACATCCACTCGGCGCCTGGGCGTCTACGTCACCGTCTACGCCGCTCGCCAGAAGCCCTTGAGCGCCCTACCGTCCGGCGACTCGCGCAGCTTCTCGAACGCCCGTTCCCTGATCTGCCGGATCCGCTCTCGCGTCACCCCCATCAGCGCCCCGATCTTCTCGAGCGTCATGGCCTCGCTGCCTTCCTCGAGGCCGTAATAGAGATAGAGGATCTTGCGCTCACGCGGCGTGAGATACTTCTGGAAGATGCGGTCGATGAACTCGCGCATCAGCTTGCTGTCGGTCTTTTCCTCGATCTCGCCGCCCTCTTGGCCCGCGAACCGCTCGCCCAGCGTCGCCGCGTCCTTGTCGCTCCGGTCCACCGGCGCGTCCAGCGACAGCTCCGCTGCCGTCATCCGGCGCGCGGTGCGCACGTTTTCGACCGTGTCCTCGAGCGCCAGGGCGATCTCGTCGTCGGTGGGCTCGCGCCCGAGCTCCTGCGAGAGGTAGGTCTCGGTGCGGCTCATGCGGATCAGTTGGGAGTTCTGATTCAACGGGATGCGCACGCTGCGAGTCTGCTCGGCAAGGGCCTTCAACACCGCCTGGCGCACCCACCATACCGCGTACGAAATGAACTTCACGCCCTGATCGGGATCGAACTTCTTCACGGCCTTGAGCAGTCCTTCGTTGCCGATGGCGACCAGCTCGGAGAGGTCGAGGCCGTGACCCTGGTATTTCTTGACGTAGGAGATGACGAATCGGAGGTTGGCTGTGACGAGCCGCTCGGCGGCTTTTTCATCGCCCCGCTGAACGCGACGCGCAAGGCGGCGCTCTTCGACGGGGTCCTTGATCAGCGGTAGTTTTTGGATGTCCTGCAGATATTGGTCGAAGGCTCCGGAAGGATTGGCACGAAAGAATGCCTTGGCCTTGCCTCCGTTCGACCTCGCCATAGCTAGGGCTCCGACGGTGACGAGTGAAGGTACACGCGTAATCTGGTGACCGCGCAAGAATATAGGAATGGCCTAGAAATGGTGCAAATCTTGACGTTTTTCCACATCACAAATTGTGGCGCACGTGCACAACTGTGGGATTTGTCCACTATCCACATGGCATGTGGAGAAATCAGTGTTGATCCGAGGTTGATTCTTTCCGCCTCACAATGTGGAGACGTGCACACTCATGTGGGAAGTTGTTGACGGGTATGTGATTATGTCAAGGAGTGATGAACGACATAGCCGCGGCTCCGGGCAGCTCCTATCCTGACGCCTCCCACTCGTCTCGGAGGATCGCGATGAGCAGCATCATCATTGGGGTCGTCTTCATCGTGGGCGGGCTGTCCGGCACGCTCGCGCTTATCGGCACCAACAGCAGCACCGCGCTCGCGGTGGTGGGGATGCTGCTCGTCGGCCGGGGGATCTACCGCATTCGCAAGCAACGCGCGCAACAGCAGGCGCACTAAGCCACGCGCGTGTCGATTCGGTGTAGGGGCGCAGCATGCTGCGCCCCTACGTGTTTGCATTCCCGGCTGCGGCGAGCACTTCCCGGACCAGACGTTCGGGCGCCGCCACCGTCCAGCTGTTGCCATCGACGTGCATGCGCCCGATCGCGCCGGGGAGTGCGAACCGCACGGTGCCCTCGCGCGCTTTCTTGTCGACCTGCATGGCGCCGATGAGGCCATCCACGCTCGCCGACTCCGGGAGCTCGAGCGGCAGGCCGTAGCATTCGAGCAACCGCCGGATCCGATCACCCAGACCGGGCTGGGCGATCCCCAGCACCTCCGCGAGCCGCGCTTCGTAGGCCATGCCGATCGCCACGGCCTCGCCGTGCAGTGTGGCGAACTGGGACGTCGCCTCGATCGCGTGCGCCACCGTGTGGCCGAAGTTCAGGATCGCCCGCCGGCCCGCCTCTCGCTCATCGGCCGCCACCACCTCGGCTTTGATCTCGACCGATCGCCGCACGACGCGCTCGAGGGCCCCCGGGTCCTTCGCTGCGACCGCGAGGTGCTCGGTTTCGAGCGTCTCGAAGTAGCGAGCATCGGCAATCACGCCGTGCTTCACTGCTTCCGCCATTCCCGCCGCGAGCTGCGGGCGGGGGAGCGAGCCGAGTGCGTCCAGATCCGCCACCACCAGGCACGGCTGATGGAAGGCGCCCAGCAGGTTCTTCCCCGCGGGCACGTCCACCCCCGTCTTCCCACCGATCGAGGAGTCGATCATCGCGAGCAGCGTCGTGGGGACCTGGACGTAGGGAATGCCCCGCAGGTACGTAGCGGCGACGAACCCCGCCAGATCTCCGACGACCCCGCCGCCGAGGGCGATAACAGCGGAATCGCGCCCCAGCCGGGCGGCGAGCATTGCGTCGCACAGCGTCGCCCAGGTGTCTCGGGTCTTGTTCCACTCGCCCGCCGGGAATTGGAACATTTCGACCGGCACGTCGGCGTCGTGGCATCGTGCAACGAGCTGTTCTCCGTAGAGCTTGACGACGTGCGAGTCGGTGATGACGGCGTAGCGCGTGGCCGGGCAGGCGCTCTTCACGAGCCTGGGGAGTTCCGCGAGCAACCCGCGGCCCAGCCGAATCTCGTACGACGTGGTGCCTCCCCGTTTCCCTTCTACTTCGCCCGGTGCGGCGAGCGTCACGGGGATCGTCACCACGGCGTTTCCGCGGAGCCAGCGGCGTGGTTCGCTGCTCGTGCCAGGACGAACAACAGATCGGACAGGCGGTTCAGGTACGGGATCACCGATGAAGGCGCACCCGTTTTGTGTTTCCGGTACAGGGTTACGACCGCCCGCTCGGCGCGGCGGCACACCGTGCGCGCCACATGCAGCGCGGCGGCTTTCGGCACCCCACCTGGGAGAATGAACTGCTTGAGCGGCGGGACCTGGTTCGTGTACCGATCGATGGCCTGCTCGAGCACGATCACATGCTCGCGGCCGACCGGCGGGCCCCGGTCCCGTAGCGCCTTCGTCAGCTTCTCCGCGTCCGGCGTCGCGAGCTCGGCGCCGATCGTGAACAGGTCGCGCTGCGTGGTCTCGAGCAGCTCGCGACAGAACGTCTGCGGCTCCAGTGCCAGGGCGAAGCCGATCGTGGCATTCAATTCGTCGACCTGGCCGTAGGCGTCGACGCGGACGTGATTCTTGGGCACGCGGCCGGCGCCGAACAGCCCGGTCTCACCCTCGTCCCCCGTCCTCGTGTAAATCTTCACGCCCTCTCCTCCGCCGGCCGCCACCATCCTCCACCAAACCTCCCTATTTCGTCCTCCCAATCTCCACCACCACGGAGTCGATCTGCGCCAGCATCTGGGAGTACGGTACCGCGTGGCCGTTGGCCTGGACGCTGAACGTAATCGTGCGGCCGCGGCTATTGGTGGGCTCGATATACCCCGACAGGCTGTTCACGCGATCGATGCTCCCGGTCTTGGCGATCACCCGGCCGTCGAGGGACGTTCCCACGAAGCGCTTGAGCAACGAGCCCGGCTGGCCCGCGTGGGGCAGTCCGGCGACGAACGCTCCGCCCTTCGGATGGCTGTGCATGTACGCGAGCAGCTTGGCGAACGCCTGCGGCGTGACGAGGTTGCCCGCCGCGAGACCGGAGCCGTCCTCGAGCGCGAACGCCGTCGAGTCGATGTGCACCGAGTCGATCAGGAAACGGCGCTCGACGTCGAGTCCCGCTTCCCACGAGCCTTCACCCTTGAGCTCGCGGCCCAACAGCTTGAGCAGCATCTCCGCGAACCAATTATGGCTCGAGTTGAGGATGGGGAAGATGATGTCCGGGAGCGGCCGGCCCCGGAAGTCTGCGAGCGGGGAGGCGCAACAGCGCAGCGTGCGGTATGCGAGCGAGTCGGTAGTACTCGCGGCGCCCCCCTGTACCGCGACTCCCTTGCGGGCGAGCGCAGCGGCAAGCGCGCGGGCCGCGTACAGGTTCGGGTCGGGGAGCGCGACGCTCTCGACACGTGCCTTCCGCCCCAATGCGACCGTGCCTTCCGCGCGGATGCTCCACCCCTCCATTCCCCCCGGGCCACCGCCTCCCCCCCCTCCCGTGCTTCCGATCCCGCCGCCGCTGCGGAAAAAGTTGTCGCCCACCGTCGAGCTCGAGTCCGAAGGGACCGTGCGGGCCCGGTTCTCGAACGTGATCAGCCCCAGGTCGGGCGACCAGGTGATCGCCGGAGGTGCGTCCACGACGGGCCCCGGCTCGATGCGAAAGTCCACGCTGTTGTCGTGAAAGCCGAGGCCCGACACGGGGGCGGCGTACCACCACGTGAGGTCCCAGGCGTTCCAGCCGTTGTGGATGAGGGTCGGCTCGAAATAGGAGCCGTCGCCCACGAGCTTGCCGGTGATGCGGCGGATCCCATGGGCACGGATCGAGTCCGCGATGGCGTCGACGGCGGTGAAGCTCGAGTCGCACACGCCGGGGGCCAAGGTGTCCACCCCGTAGCACCGGGCCGACCAGGTCGGGTCTCCCCGGCCGTACAGGATCAAGTCGCCCGACAATACGCCCGCGTCCACGCGGCCGTTCACGTACAGGCTGGTGGTGACGCGATACTCGGATGGGAGCAGCACGGCCGCTGCTGCGGTGACCACCAGCTTGGTGTTGCTGGCGGGTACCGAAAGGCGATCCGCGTTGCGCTGGTACAGCACCCGACCGCGGTCGTCCACCACGTAGATCCCCCACGTGGCGCGGCTGAACGGCGGCGCGTCGATCAGTTGGGCGAGCCGGTGTTCGAGCGAGCCGCGCAACGGCACCGTACGAGGCCGGCCCGCCGTGGTCTGGGCGGCCAGCGATGAGCTAATCGTAAGCGACGCGAGGATCAGCTTTCGCATAGACGAGGTCCGTCACGAGGTTGACGCACAGAAACACAAGGGACATGAACAGGATGCTTCCTTGGATCGCCGGCAGGTCGCGCTTCTCGATCGCGCCGAGCACGTAGCGACCGAGGCCCGGCCACCCGAAGATGGTTTCCGTCAGGATACTGCCGGTCAAATAGCTCCCGGTATCGAGTCCCAACACGGTGATCACTGGAATCAGCGCATTGCGGAAGCCGTGGCGCAAGATCACGCCCGTCTCGGTCAATCCCTTGGCGCGCGCGGTGCGGACGAAATCGCTCGACAACACGTCGAGCATCGCGGCCCGGGTCATGCGCGCCAGGAACGCCATCGAGCGCGTGCCGAGGGTGAACGCCGGCAGCACGAGATACGCCAGTCCGCCCGAGCCCGACGGCGGGAGCCACCGCAGGACGACCGCGAACACGAGGATCAGGAGCAGCCCGACCCAGTACACGGGAAACGATACCCCGAGGTACGACACCAGCATGGCGAGGCGGTCGACCGCGCCACCGGGACGGATGGCGGAGAGCACGCCGAGCGTGATCCCGCTCAGCGCCGCGATGAGCATGGCGGCAAGCGCGAGCTGGACCGTCTTGGGGAACCGCGCCGCCAGGTCTTCGGCAATCGGCCGCTGGGTGATGTAGGAGCGACCGAGATCGAGACGTACGACGCCCCACAAGTAGCGACCGAACTGGGCGGGGAGCGGGTCGTCGAGGTGGAGCTCGGCCCGCAGCCGGGCAATCGTGGCGGCGTCGGCACGCTCGCCGACCATCGCCATCACCGGATCTCCTGGCGCGACGTTCAGGAGCAGGAAGGCGACGAGCAGAACCCCGAACAGGGTCGGCACGGTCATCAGGACACGGTGCCCGACGAGGCGCATCATCGAGGCGTGAGCCGCGCGGCGGTCCACCGCTGTCCGTTGAAGATCACCGGCAGATCCCACCCTACGAGCTCGGGGCGCCGGGCCCAGAGGTCGGTCGGGAACCAGAGGTACAACCACGGCGCCGCCTGGTACACGCGCTCGTCGATGCGACGGTACAGCGCTGTGCGCGCTGCGTCATCCGTCGTCCGACGAGCGCGCAGGATTAGGGAGTCCGTGATCGAGTCCGCGTAGAACGCGTAGTTGCCTCCCGGGCCGAAGCTACCGGAGTAGAACAAAGGATAGAGGAAGTTGTCGCCGTCGGGATAGTCGGCCCACCAGTCGAGAATGACCATGTCCGTCTCGCCCTTGCGGGCCGCCTCCCGCTGACTCGACGCGTCGCGCTCCACCAATTCGACCCGCACGTCCACTTTCGCCAGCTGTGACTGAATCGCTTGCGCCACGCGCGACAGCTCGATGTTCGTCCCCGTGCGCCACAGCCGCAGGTCCATGCCCGTGGCGTATCCCGCCGCCGCGAGGAGCCCGCGAGCCGCGGCCGGATCGTATGCGTAGCCGCGCCGCGCCGTATCGCTGCCTGCGAGGCCGGGTGGAATGGCACCACGCGCCGGGATGCCGCGTCCGCCATACACCGTCGCGAGGATCTCCGGTACGTTCACGGCCCGGTTGAACGCCTGGCGGACACGGGGATCGCGCAGGGGACCCCGGCGGTTGTTCAGGGCGACGTACACCACCCGCAGCGCCGGCTTTTCGACCAACTGAGCCGGCCGCTCGCGCCGCCAGCGCGCCGTCTCGCCGAACGGCACCTCGATCACGCTCAACCGGCCCGCCTCGAATTCGGCGGCGCGGGTCAGCGGCTCGGGGATGATACGCACCGCCAGTGTCTCGCCCGCGGGGGCGCCGCCCCAGTAGTCCGGATTCCGCGCGAACCGGAGGTAGTCGTCGTGCTGCCATGCCACGAACCGCCACGCGCCGGTGCCTACGGGGGGGAGGGGCTGCCCCGGGTCGGCCGGTGGTGGGTTCGGCACGATGCTGGCGACCGGCATCGCGAGGAACTTGGGAAAAATGGCGAGCGGCTCGCTGAGGGTGAACGCGACCGCCGTGTCCCCCAGGAGCGTGATTCCCCGCACGTCGGCTGCGCTCCCGGCGGCGTAGGCTTCAGCTCCCGCGATTGGGTAGAGCGGCCAGGGACGGCCACCCTTCGTGGCGGGCGACAGCACTCGCAACAGACTCGCGCGAACGGCGGTCGCAGTGAGGGACGTACCGTCATGGAACCGGACGCCCGGTCGCACGTGAAATACGTACCGTTTGCCGTCGGGGCTCGCCGTCCACCGATCGGCGAGCGCCGGGAGCAGGCGGCCATCGGCGTCGAACTGGGTGAGACCGTCATAGGCAAGGGTCACCATCTCACCCGTTGGGACGTCGGTCGAGAGGGCGGGATCGAGCGAACGCGGATCGTACGACTCGTAGTAGACGAGGCCGGGGCGTTCGGCGTGTGCTCCCCCCCCCCCGCCTCCGCCCCCTCCTCCCGTCCCCGCGCACGCACCGGTCGCGGCGAGTGCGGCACAGGCAGACAGTGCAGGGAGAGCGAGCCAACATAGGGAAGCAGCCTGGCTGCGTCAATTGCGCCCGCTCTCTTTGACTTTGCTCGTCGCCGTGTTTGCGGTGGCCCCCCTTCCACTCGGCGCACAGCAAGAGCCGGAACGGGTGGTCCGTGGCCTTGCCTTCGAGGGTAATCACGCCATCGACGACTACACGCTCAGCACGGCGATCGTGACCACGAATTCCAGCACGTTCGCGACCAGCCCATTCCTGCGCTGGATGGGACTCGGGGAGAAGCGGACGTTCGACGAGCTCGAGTTCCGCCGCGACGTCATCCGGCTGGTGCTGCTGTACCGTCAGAGCGGCTATATGAACGTTGTCGTGGACACGTTGGTCCAGCGCGAGGGCGGGGACGTGTATGTCAAGTTTCGCCTCTACGAAGGGGATCCGGTGCGGCTGGCGGCGCTCGAGCTGAAGGGGCTCGACGGGATTCTCGACCTGCCGCGCCTGAAGCGCGACCTGCCGCTCCAGGTTGGCGACCCCTTCAACCGGCTGCTGTTCCAGGCCTCCGGCGATACGGTCGTGAGCCGGCTGAGGAATCAGGGCTATCCGTACGCCGACGTCCTGCGCAACTACGACATCGACGTCGCCGCGCTGCGGGCGACCGCCACGTTGGAAGCGCTTCCCGGGCCGCAGATGCGGGTGCGGGAGGTGTTGATCAATGGAGCGCAGGAGGTCGACACCGCGACGGTACGGCGGGTGCTTTCGGTCAAGCCAGGGGACTGGTTCAGCCAGGAGCAGCTCTACCTGACGCAGCGCGACCTGTACGGGTTGGGTCTGTTCCGGTCGGTCAACGTCGTACTGGCGGACACGACGCCGCCGCCCGGCGATTCCGGCGTCCGGGTGATGGTGCGCGTGATCGAGGCGCCACGGCACCGGCTTCGTTTCGGGGCGGGGTACGGAACGCTCGACTGTTTCCGCGTGCAGAGCGGCTGGACGGCGTACGACTTTCTCGGGGGCGCGCGCGCGCTCGATGTCACCGCGCAGCTGTCGAAGATCGGTGTCGGCATCCCGACCGACGCCAACTTTCGTGAGAACGTGTGCCGGTTCCTGCAGAACGACTCCACGTCCAACTATGTGAACTACAACACGACCGTGTCGTTGCAACAGCCGGCGTTCCTGTCGCCGCGCCATACGGCGAGCTTCTCGGTGTTCGCCGAGTGGCGGTCCGAATACCGGACGTACACGCGCCAGGCGGTGGGCGCGAACGTGGCGGTGACCCTCAACGCGCGGCGCAATGTGCCCGTTACCCTGGGCTACAGCTACTCGGTGGGCCGGACGACGGCAAACCCGGTGGTGTACTGCCTCAACTTCCGCGTGTGCAACGACGCCGACCAGGTGTTCCTCGCGAATCGGCGGCCCTTCGGGGCGATCACGGCCACGGTCCTCACCGGGCACGTGAATTCGATCCTCGACCCCTCGAGGGGGAGCATCGCGCAGCTGACACTGGTGTACGCCTCGCGCTACGTGCTCTCGGACAGCCTGTACGAATTCAATCGGGGCGAGCTCGACATCTCCAGGTACTGGCCGCTGTCGCGTCGCACCGTGCTCGCCGTCCGCGCGCGGGGCGGCGTCATTCTGCCGCAAGCGATCACGCTGTCGGGCCAGAGTGCCCGTTACATTCCTCCGGACCAGCGGTTCTACGCCGGTGGCCCGAACTCCGTGCGGGGCTATCTCCTCAACCAGCTCGGCCCTCGCGTCTACGTGTCCGACATCAAGGTCACGGGGACGGACACGACCTTTGGTCCTACCCAAGCGTCGCCGACCGGGGGCAACACGGTGTTCACGGGGAACCTCGAGCTGCGGTTGCCGACGCCCGTCTTCCCCGACCGCCTGCGCCTGGGCGTGTTTGTCGACGCGGGGCAGGTGTGGGAGCGGGGAAACCCGGGGTCGGTCGAGGGGCTGCGGGTCACACCGGGGGTGGGGCTCCGGTTCGTCACCGCGCTCGGTCCGGTACGGCTCGACGCCGCCTACAACGGCTACCCGTCGGAGCGGGGCACGCTGTATTACCAGAACAGCGCCGACGGCAGCCTGACCGCAGTCAGGATCCTCGAACCGCGATTGCCGTTCGGGTTGTGGCGCCGGGTCGTGCTGCAGTTCGCCGTGGGGCAGGTGTTCTGATGATCCGCCGCTCGCTCGGAGCAGCGTTGTGGACGCTGGTGGGGCTGCTCGCCGGCTTTCTCGGCGCGCTCTCCTCACTGGTCGGTACCGGCGCGGGGCGCTCCCTGCTGGCGCGGGTGAGCGAAGGCGCGCTGCAGCATGTATTCACGGGGGCGGTGGAGATCGGGGACGCGGGTGGCTCGCTCCTCACTGGGGTCACCCTCCACGACGTGCGGTTGTTCGACGCGGACACCACCCTGGTCGCCTTCTTGCCGCAGGCCAACATCAGCTACAACCCCTTCGACTTTGCCGCCGGCCGGATCGTGCTGTTCGAGTTCGAGCTGGACCGGCCGGTGATCAATCTCGTGCAGCACCGCGACGGCCGGCTCAACATCGAGGAGCTGTTGCGCATCGGCGCGGCGGCGCCGAAGGACGACAAGGGGCCCCGCGGTCCGGCCGCGTTCATCCTGTTCCGCAATGTGCGCGTCACGGACGGCAGCGTCACGCTGCGCCTGCAGGCCTCGCGTGCCCAACCGGGCGACTCGAGCCTCGAGATCGAGACCGGGGGACCGAACGGACGGATGCGGGTCCGCCGCTTCCAGCACCTCAACACCCGCATCAGCGCGCTCCAGATATCGTCCCCGCGGCAGCGCGGGATCCGCATCGACGTAGCCGGACTGGCCGTGGAAAGCTCCGACCCGGTCGCGCGTCTTGTGGACGTGACCGGTCGCCTTCGGGTGATCGGCGACTCCCTGGATCTGCAACTCGCACGGGTCCGGCTGCCGGGGTCGGCGCTGCGCGACGCGCGCGGCCTGATCAGCTGGCCGCGCGACACCATACTGTTCGACCTTCGCGTGCGCGCCGAGTCCGCCACCCTCGGAGACTTTCGGTTCATCGATCGGCGGTTCGGGGGGATCCCAGGTGCCGGTGTGGTCGCCGGTGACATTCGGGTGCGGTCCCACGGCACGCGCGTGCTCGAGGTGGGTCTCGACTCCATGCGGCTGGCCTATGGGGGCGGCGGTGTCACCGGCAGCCTCACCGCGTTCAGCGCCCCGGACTCGGGACTCGTGGCGCTGCGGGACGCCGACCTGGAGGCGAAGAACTTCGACCTCGAGTTCGCCCGACCGTTTCTCGACACGCTTCCGTTCGCCGGACGACTGAGCGGGCACACGACCGCTACCGGACCGCTCGGCGCGCTCATGCTCGCGACCGATTGGTCGTTCCGCGACTCGCTGGTCGCGGGATGGCCCGAAAGCCAGGTGCGCGGCACGGGGCAGGTGAGCCTTCGAGGGGGGGGAGGGGGAGGGGGAAGGGGCGGTCTGCGATTCGAATCGTTCGGGATCGAGTCGTCGAGCCTGGATCTGGGCACCGTTGCCCGCCTCGCGCCCGCCGTGCGCCTCCACGGCAGACTCGCAGCAGCGGGCACGCTGAGCGGACCCCTCACGAATGCGGAATTCAGGGGAACACTGTGGCACCAGGACGGCGATCGGCCGGTCAGCACCGTGACCGGAAGCATGCGTCTCGACACGCGCTCCGAGATGCTGGGGATCTATGCCGACGTGCAGGCCGACTCGCTGTGGTTCGATGGGCTCCGGGGGAGCTTTCCGACCCTGCCGCTCCACGGTGCCGTGTTCGGTCCGGTGAAGCTCGCCGGCCCGCTGTCGGCGCTCGAAACCCACGTTGACCTGCACTCGAGCGGCGGCGAGGTGCGGGGCGACGGCACCTTGCTGCTCGATCTGCCGCATTACGGCGCCAGGGGCCTGAACGTCGTCGCTCGCGACGTGGATCTCGCGCGGTGGCTCGGCGGCGGGGCCAGGGTCCCGCCCTCCCGCCTGACCTTCACGTTGCGCGGCGACGTGGCGGGCGACAGCGCGGTCCCACCCGTGGGAACCGTGCACGCATTGCTCGAGCCCTCGCAGCTCGCCGGCGCGAGCCTCGATTCGGGAGCGGTCAGCGTGCGATTCGCCGATCGCCGACTGTACGTGGACTCGCTGCGCGTGACCCTGGCCGGTCTGGTCACGACCGGGGCGGGATCGCTGGGCTGGAGCCGCGACTCCCGGGGGCTGCTGGCGCTCGATTTGGACGCGGACAGCCTGGGTACGATCGACCCGCTCGTCGCCTGGCTCGCCAGCGGGGGAGGGGGTGGAGGGGGTGGGTCCGCGGGTGACGCGTCGGACGATCCCGCGGACGGGAAGGCCACGCCGCTCGCGGGCACTGCGCGGGTAGCACTGCGGCTGGACGGGTCGCTCGATTCGCTGGGGCTCGAGGCGCGCGCCAGCGTCGAGCGGCTCGCGTGGCGCGACTGGCGCCTCCCCGCCGGGCGGGCCAGGCTCGCCTGGGGGCCGACGGTCGCGCTGGAGGCGACCCTCGATTCGGTGGCCCACGGCGCGGTAGGCTTTTCCGGCGTCGTCGCCAGCGCCCGGGGGAATCCCGATTCGCTCACCTGGCAGGTGCGCTCGCGCATCGGCGACGCGGGCGCCTTTCTCGCCGGCGGGCGCTTCGCGCGGCGAACGGAGCCGGGAAGCCGCTCACTGGCGATCGGGCTCGACTCGCTGGGAGTGCAGGTTCCGGGAGACGTGTGGATCCTGGACCAGCCGACCGAGCTGACGGTGACCGACTCGGCCGCCACGGTGAGTCGGTTCGCGCTTCATAGCGTCTATGGATCGGGCAAGCTCCTGCTCGAGGGCGCCCTGCCGACGCGCGGGCGGGCCGATGCGCATCTCCAGGTCGAGGCGTTTCCGTTCGCGGGATTGTATGCACTGCTACAGCAGGACACCGCGGGGGCCGGCGGCATGGTCACGGTGGCGGCGGGACTCTCCGGCACCCGCGCGAGCCCGGTGTCCAGCGGTTCGTTCTCGCTGTCGAACGTCACGATCGGCGGGTTCCGCGCGCCGTTCGTCGACGGCACGTTCGACTACCACAGTCAGCGCCTCCATGGCGCGCTGCACCTGTGGCGCTCGGGGCAGCAGATTCTCGATGTGGAGGTGCACCTGCCGCTCGATCTCGCGCTCACGCCCGTGCCGCACCGGCAGCTGCCCGACACGCTCTCCGTCGGGGCCCGGGCCGACAGCGTCGACCTCTCTGTCCTCGAAGCCCTCACGCCCGCGGTGCGGGAGGTGACGGGGGTGTTCTCGGCGGACCTGGGGATAGCGGGAACCTGGGACGCTCCGCGCCTGCGAGGCGACCTGCAGGTGGCGAACGCGGCGGCCACGATCCCTGAACTGAACGTGCGGTACACAGACGTGAACGGACATCTCACGCTCTCGGGCGACACGATCGCGATCCAATCTCTGTCGAGCCGCAGCGAGCGGGGCCGGGCCGATTTCACGGGGTTCATGCGATTGGAGCGGCTGACGCATCCGGTGCTCGACCTGCAGATCGCGGCCGATCAGTTCAAGGCGCTGGACTTGAAGAACAACGTGGCGATCACGGCCAGCGGACGGCTGTCGCTCAAGGGGCCCGTGTTCGGCGCCAAGTTGAGCGGGCACGCCACGGTGACGTCGGGCGTGCTGTATTTCGCGGACCTGGTGCAGAAGCGCATCGTGAACCTCGACGAGCTGGCGGACACCTCGCTCGCCGCCCTGATCGCCCAGCAGCGGCTCGGCCCCGAATTCAAGAACGTGTTCCTCGACAGCCTGCGGATCGATGGTCTTGACCTCGAGATGGGCAGCGACGTGTGGCTTCGCTCGAACGAAGCCAACATTCAACTGGCCGGCTCGGCGCACCTCACCAAACAGGGGAACCTCTACCTCGTGAGCGGCACGCTGCAGGCGACGCGCGGCACCTACCGGCTCAAGATCGGGCCGGTGACACGCGAGTTCATCGTGAAACAGGGGACGGTGCGGTACTTCGGCACGCCCGATCAAGACGCGGCGCTCGACATCCGGGGGACGCACGTGGTCCATCCCGTTCCCAGCCGCGGCCAGCCCGCACCGCCGGACGTCACCGTCGTGGCGCACATCGGTGGAACGCTGCTGATCCCCAAAGTCACGCTCGAGGGGGACAAGATCGACCTGCCGCAGGCCGAGTTCATCTCCTACCTGCTATTCGGCAAGAGCAGCGTCGAATTGGGCGGCGAGCAGGGATCTATTGCCGACCAACGTGCCCTGGTGCAGAGCGCCCTCGCGGTCCTGTCCGGGGAAATCGAGCAGACGATCGTATCGGGCGGGATTCCGGTGGATTACGTCGAGATCCGACCAGGAACGGGCGAGGAGGGCGGGCCGCTCATCGGTAACCTGCAGCTTGCCGTCGGCCGCCAGATCGGGCCGAAGACATTTCTGGTCGTGAACGCCGGGTTCTGCGAGGGACGGACCATCGCCCGCGGCTCGCTCGGGCTGTCGCTGCAATTCCGGATCAGCGCGGAATGGCGCACGGAGGCGAGCTTCCAGCCGGTGCAGACGTGCTCGGACGCGGCGGCGAGCGAGACGTACGGGAGCACGGTGCCGCGGCAGGTGGGGTTCGACCTCTTCTGGGAGAAGCGCTACTAGATGGCGCGCGCGCTGCTGATCGCTAATCCGGCCGCCGCGCGGACCGACGCGCGGGCCGTCACCGCCGTCCGGGACACGTTGCGGCGCGGCGGCTGGTCCGTCGAAGTGCTCGCCACGGGGCAGCCAGGCGACGCCCGCCGGTTCGCCCGCGAGGCGCGAGACGCCGGGTTCGATGCGTTCGTGTGCTACGGGGGAGACGGCACGGCGATGGAGATCGCCGCCGGCGCGGTGGGGAGCGGCATTCCGCTCGGACTCGTGCCGGGGGGCACGGGCAACCTGTTGGCCGGGAATCTGCGATTGCCACGCGACCCGGCCGCGGCCGCGCGCGTGATCCTCCGCGGCCGCGCGAGCCCGATCGATCTCGGCGTCGTGGAGCGCCAGAACGAACCGCATTACTTCGCCGTGTGCAGCGGCACGGGATTCGACGCCCGCCTCATGGCTGGCACGGGGGCGGCCGAAAAGCGGCGCTGGAAGATGGCGGCGTACGTCATGCGCGCCGTGGCCGCCCTGCCCAGCGTCACGAGTCCGCTGCACCGTGTGACCGTGGATGGGGTGGCGCACGACTTGCCCGCTGCGATGGTGCTGGTCGCGAATTGCGGCGAGCTGATCCCGCCGTTCCTGCGGCTGCGCGACGACATTGCGCCGGACGACGGCTGGTTGGACGTATTGGTGCTGCGGGCCGAGGGCGTGCTGCAGAGCTTGAGCGCGTTCGTCGAGCTGGCGCTCCGCCGGTCGAATGGCGCACGGCGACTGTGGTTCGCCCGCGGCCGCGTGGTGCACGTCGCAGCGCTCGAAGGCCCGCCGCGGCCGATCCAGCTCGACGGCGAATTGTGGGGCGACACGCCGTTCGAGGCGCGCCTGGTGCCCGCGGCTTTGCCCGTCATCGTGGATCCCGAGACCGCGCCGCTGGGCGCGCCGCGCCGTGGCTGACAGCGTCCTGCTCATCGATGACGACAGCGACGTGCTGCGCGCCGTCGGCGACTACTTCGACCGCATCGGCTACGAGGTCGCTCGCGCGGACGCAGCGGAGCCGGGCTTCGAGGCGTTCGAGCGCATGCGCCCGACCGTCGTCATCCTCGATCTCCATCTCCCAGACCTTGACGGGCTCGAGCTACTCGAGCGGCTCCGCGCGCAGGGGGGGTCGGTCATCCTGCTCACGGGCCACGGGGACATCGCCACCGCGGTCCGCGCGATGCAACTCGGCGCCGAGCATTTCCTCACGAAACCGGTGGACCTGAACCACCTGGCCGCGGCCACGGCCCGCGTGTGCGATAAGGTCCGACTCGCGCGCCAGAACACGCTGCTACGTCAGCGCGACCACGCGCACGGAGGGCTCGAATCCCTCGGCACGTCGCCCCTGATCCGTGAGCTCGGCCGGCAGGTGGAACTGCTCGCCGCGAGCGAGCGCTCCACTGTGCTCCTCACCGGCGAGAGCGGGACCGGCAAAGGCTGGGTGGCGCGAGCGATTCATCAACTGTCACCACGCGCCGGCGGCCCGTTCGTCCAGGTCAACTCGGGGGGGCGGTCGGCCACGTTTCTCGAATCGGAGCTGTTCGGGCACGAGCCCGGCGCGTTCGCCGACGCGAAGGAGCGGCGACAGGGACTGGTCGAGCTGGCCGATCGGGGGACGATCTTTCTCGACGAGATCGGGGAGCTGGCCCCCGAGCTTCAGCCCAAGGTGCTCAAGTTGCTCGAGGCCGGGTCGTTTCGGCGCCTGGGCGGCGCGCGTGAGATCACGGTAGACGTGCGCCTCGTGGCCGCGACCAACCGGGATCTGGCGGCCGAGGTGCACGCGGGCCGGTTTCGGGAGGACCTGTACTATCGCCTGAGCGTCATGCCGCTCCAGGTGCCTGCGCTGCGTGATCGATCACGCGAGGATCGTCTGGCCCTGCTCACGCGGATTGTCGCCGATCTCGCGCCCCAGATGCCCGGATGCCCCGGCGCCTGTAGCGCCGAGGCCCTGGAACGCTTGCTGTCCGCCCCGTGGCCGGGCAACGTGCGCGAGATGCGCAGCGTGGTCGAGCGGGCCATGATCCTGGCGCGGGGGGCAGGCGAAATCGGCGTCGAACATCTGCCCTCCGACGTGCGCAGGGGTGCGGGGGGTGGCGGGGGTGGGGGGGGGGACCGCCACCACCAGCCTCAGGCCCTTGCCGAGGTGGAGCGGATTCATATCGAGAAGACACTCCGGTTCCACGACGGGAACCGCACGCGCGCGGCGCAGGAGCTTGGCATTTCGCGCGCGACGCTGATCAACAAGATTAAGGTTTACCAGCTCGATCTCTGAGGGACTGGATAATGACCGACAAACCCAAGCTCATGGAGCACGACGGGATGGTGTGTCGCTCCTGCGGCAACGAGGAACGTGCCTCCGAGGGCTATCCCTGCTCGGACTGCGGCACGTTCATTTGCCTGATCTGTTCGTTCCGTGGGGTCACCCGCTGCAAGGCGTGCGAGG
>QHUS01000075.1 GCA_003222035.1 Gemmatimonadota bacterium
AGGGGATGATCCCCTCGACCATGATCTTGTCGATCACCGACGCGTCCTGCTGGATGCGGTACAGCGAATCGGCGGCGCCCTTGGAATCGTGGTACGACAGGGACAGGCGCTGGGCCTGCCGGACCAGCTGCGTCCGAAAGCCCAGCACCAACCGCTCGCCGACGTAGGCCTGCATGAACTTGTTGGCGAGCGCCTGGAGCTGAGCGAGAGCGGCGACCGCGAGGAGGAGGCCGACCGCGGCGACGAGGAGGGCGTCTCGGGATCCCGCAACGGTCTCCGGCAGCAACGCCCGAACGGCTGGGGACAGCGGGCGCGTCCCGAGCACCGAGTCGACCACGATCTTCAGCGGCACCGGGTTGAGCAGCGCGAGGGGGCTCGCGAGCAGCCCGATCCCGAACAGGCCGGCCAAGTGGAGCCAGTACGGCCTAGCCTGGCGCAGCAGGCGCCGGTACAGGGCGACGTCGGTCATAGGAGCTCACTGCGACGCAGCCGCTCGACGGCCTCCCGGATCGTGGCCATCGCCGCGCTGCACTGCTCGAGCGTTCGGGTCGCCGCGAGCAAGGCCCCGAACCCGAGAACGCCGGCGGCCACCCAGGCGTGATCGATCGACGCGCCGCGCGCGAGCGCGGCGAGCACGACGGCGAGTAGCGGCCCCGCAGTTGGTACCACCGGCCACCAGCGCAGCCGCACCAGCTGCTTGCCGCCGGCGTGCTCTTCCACGCCCATGAGCAGCCGGGCCGCGCCGAAGAAGCCACCGCGGACCTCGAGATCCCAGCGGGCGTCTCGCCCGCCACGTAACACGCATACGCCGTCCGTGCGGAGATCCGCTTCCATCGCTTGCAGGCGCTGATCTTGATCCACCCAGCGCTCGCTCCACACGGCTTTCGTGACCGGCCATACCGGCCCCGGCCGCCGGGGGCAGCGTCGCCGCCAGGGCGTGAGCCCTTCCTGGATGCGTCCGCGGAGGCGCGCGATCGGTTGGACGAGGTGAAGCGTGGTCGTCAGCAAGCGGCGCGCCCATCGCGCTGTCCAGGCGCGTGGTGCGTTGGGAAACCGCGCGCGTGCGCCGCCCAAGCATGCCTGCGCGACCGAAGGCAGCACTGCCGCGATGGAGAGGGGGACGGCGAGCCGCAGCGGGCTCCAGAAATAGCTCAAGGCCGCAATGCCCATCAGGGTCACGGTCATCAGATGCCACTCGGGCATCTGCGGAAGCGACGCGAGGAGCGTGGGCGCGGGCTCGTACAGCGACTGGAACGGCGCCGCGCCCCAGACGCCGTGATAGACGCGCGCCCGCCGCCAGCCCAAGACGTACGGCAGTCCGCTGCCGTACATGCGCCCGGTCCAACGGACGTGCCCGACGTCGTTGTACTTCTCCGGCCACTTGCGCTCGAGCATCGCCTCGGCCCGACCATACCCGATCTGCTGCTTCCAGTAGGTCCGCAGCGAATTGCGCCGATGATGCCACACCAGCGCCGTCGGATGGTAGCCGAGCGTCCACCCGCGGTCCTGCAGTCGCCAGCAGACATCGACGTCGTCGCCGGCGGTACGGAATCGCGGGTCGAACCCTCCGATAGCCTCGAGAAAGGCCGTGCGGAAGGCCATGTTGCATCCGGGGATGTGCTCGGCTTCCCGGTCCGTGATGAGCACGTGTACGGGCCCTCCCGGCGCGCGGGCGACGCACTCGGCGATCGGTCCGTCGCCGGCGGGGGCGATGTTCGGCCCACCGACGCCGGCGTGCGACGTGCTCAGGAACGTGGCCGCGAGATAAGTGAGCCAGTGGGGGTCGGGGTACGCATCGTCATCCAGATACGCCACGATCTCGCCTGTGGCGGCGGCCAGGCCCGTGTTTCGCGCGCTGGACAGGCCCCGGTTCGGGGTGCGGATGAGGCGGACGTCGTAGGCGCGCGCGATCGCCGCCGTGTCGTCGGTCGAGCCGTCGTCCACCACGATCACTTCGTAGTTGGGGTAGTCGAGGTGCCGCAGCCCCTCACACGTGTCGCGGATCGTGCGCCCCCCGTTGTAGGAGCAGACCACGACCGAGATACGGGGCCACGCCAAGGTGGGCTTGAACGGCGCCTCGGCGAACGCTTCACGCACGGCCTCGAGCGCCGGCTTGGGCGATCGGTCGGCCCGCGTGAGGCCGAACGCCCAGTCCTCCACGTCGTGCCCATGGCGGTACCACTCGTCCGTCCAGGAGAAGACGAACACCCCGCTACATCCGGCCGCGAACGCCGTCCGGACCTGCCAGTCGAGTGAGCGGGCCTGCTCCGCTTCGCCGTTGCGAATGCCGTCGAGCCCCAGCTCGCTCATGATGACCGGACGGTCCCCGGCGATGTTGTGCAGCCGCGCGAGGTACGCCTCGAAGCGCTCTTGCGACTCGAGGTACACATTGAAGCAGACGAGATCGAGGAACGGCAGCCGCAGGTACTCGGTCGTGGGGTAGTTGACGTACGTCACCAACCCCGCAGGGTCTTCCTGCTTGACTACGCGGTACAACTGCTCGAGATAGCGCTCTACTTTGTGCCGGCCGAGCCAGCGGGCCAGGAGCGCCGGGATCTCGTTACCGAGGGCGTAGCACAGCAGCGCAGGGTGACCCGCGCAGGTCCGGACGCGGGACCGGATCACCTCGTCGACGTTCGGTGCGCTCGCTGGTCGGTCGATGAGATAGCCGACGTACTGCTCGGCGCTCAGCCCGACCATCACGCGCAGGCCGTGGCGCTGCGCCACGTCGAGCAGGGCGCGGGGCGGCATGGTATGCGGAATCCGGACGGTGTTGATCCCGCTGGCGGCCATCTGCGCGAAGTCCCGTTCCACCTTCGCGAGATCGTGATATTCGTTCCCGTCCTGGTCCGGCTCGAACGCGCCGTAGGTCACGCCGCGCACGTAGAGCTTCTCTTCGCCGACGAAAAGGAACTTGCCGCGGACACAGGGCCGTTGGGGGGATGGCGCGGTGGGCGGCCCCGCGCTGGGCACGCTGGCTGTCGGCCGGGTCTGCTGCTCCAGCAGTCCGTGACGCGCGTGTCCGACCACCGACGACATGTCCGGATTCATGCGACGCATATATGCTGGCGACGACGCATGTAACCTGCCGACGTGGGTGTCGTGAGCATGCGACGGAACGCGAACCAGCGTTAGGTGAGCAAGCGGTATGCCGTCTTTGAGAAGGAGCGTCGATTGGGACTGCGCAAACTGCGCGAGGCTTCGGGCGGAGCGCATCGGGGCCGACAACGGTCGCCGCAGTTGAGGAAGTTCGGCAACGTCGCCGTCGCGCCGGCGCATCACGCACGAAACGACGCGCGCGGTGGGGCGTTACCTCCGCGATCCGACGAGACTCTTTATCGTTTTGCCGCTACGGTTGAGTGTGAGCCCGGTCACGAGTCGGTAACAAGTTGCGCAGTGTCCAGGAGCGGCGGACCGGCGGCGGCGCCGAGCCAGGATGGACGCTCTGCCAGATTTCGCGATTCAACTCGACCTCATCCGCTGCGTCCGCCTGGGCCAAGTCTCGCGCCGGGATCCGGGACCGGAAGGCACTGGGGTTACGCTCGTCGAGGGACCACGTGTTTGGCAGGTGAACAAACGAGGTCGAGTCCGGTCGTCGCGCGAAGCCATTCCACAGAGGCGTAGCCCCAGCATCGTACTGGCTGAGCGGCGCAAGGCCGAGGATCTCCTCGATCGAACGCAGGACTGAGGCGGTCGTATAGAAGGTGCTGTCGACCATGCCACGCCGGGCGTACGGCGAGGCGACGAGCAGCACCGAGCGGTGTGCGTCGACGTGGTCCGGCCCGTTCTGCGCGTCGTCTTCGAGCACGAACACGGCCAAGGACGGCCACGCGGGTGACTGCGACAGGCGCTCTACAATTTGGCCGAGGGCCAGGTCGTTGTCGGCCACCATGGCCCGTGGGGTGGGCGCCGACGCATCGCGGCCGCGTGTGTGATCCCGCGGCAGCCAGAGGATGACGAGGTCAGGGAAGCGGTCGCGCTGGTCCCAGCTCGCCACCGAGTCCGCGAACAGGCGTGCCCGCGTCGTGTCCGGAATCGCCAGGACGAAACCTGGGTAATTCGCCGCGGTGATGTCTTTCAAGCCGGGGATGTTGGTGCGTGCGGGACGCGCCCGGGTGGAATCGTCGTCGTCCGATTCGGTCATCTCGCCGAAGTTCACGACCCAGAGCCCCTTGGCGACGGCCGCGTCCCAGAGGTACACGCCGTGGGGATTGGCGAGATCTTCTCCGCTCGTCAGGTCCCATGCGCGCCGATTCGAGTAGATCTGCGGCCAGGTTTTTTCGTTGTAGTCGCCGGCAAACGCGCGATCGGTCCATTCGTGGCCGTTGGCCGAGACCTCGCCGTTCACGTAGAAGTTGTCGTACAGCACCCAGCGTCGGGCGATCGCGTGCGCGTTGGGGGTCACGGCGTTGTCGAAGATCGCGAGGCGCGCATCCCCGTTGCCCTCGGCTACGTCGCCCAGCACCTGGTCATAGGTGCGATTCTCGCGAATGATATAGACGACCCGCCGCAACGCGGTCGGACGGTCGGACGGTCGGACCGTGGGTCGCAGTGCAGGGTTCGAGAAGGGGCTGAGGGCGTAGACCTGGCGTGTGTAGCGCGCGAGCGCGGGGCCGTCAGGTACGGGAACGATCGACACCGATCCGACGATGACGTTGCCGATGTACGTCCCGTCCGGGTTTGGGCCCGAGCCGTTTCCTTTGCCGTTCGCCACGTACAGCGTGCGTCCGTCCGCTGAGACGGCCACCGCCGTAGGGTACCAGCCGGCGGGGATGAGGCCCGCGACGCGCATCGCGGTCGTCCCGAGGCGCACGACCGCCACGGCGTTGCTGCCCGCCATCGCGACGTACAGCGTCCGCCCATCGGGAGACAGCGCGAGACCGTTGGGATCGCTGCCGGGCGGCGCGTGCGGCGCCAGCGCGACCGTCAGGTGCTCGCGGACCTCGCCGCGCGCGAGATCGACGCGCGCCACGCCGTTCGCCCCCGCGAGCGCCACGAAGAGCTCGGAGCCGCGCAGCACCAGCGCCGATGGATGGGGACCGACGAAGAGCGACGGTCGGACGGTCGGACGGTCGGACAGGTCGATCACCGACACCGTCGAGTCGCCCCAGTTGCTCACGTAGAGATGGGCGCCGTCGGCGACCGCCGTATAAGGACGATGACCCACCGGAACCGCCGCGCGGCGCTCGAGCGAGGCCGCGTCGAGGAAATACACCGAATCGCTGAGATTGCCGACCACGGCCGCGAGTCCCTGCCGCGGCAGGAGCGCGATGCCCGCAGGATAGACCTTTGCGCTCGAGTCGCCGAGCGCCACGCTGTCGTGGGTCCAGGAGGTGCCGCCCTGCCACGCGAACCGGTACACGCGGTTGGTGCCGCCACCACTCGCCCACACGGTGTCGCGCCAATCCCGGCCGCCGCGCGCGAGCCCGAGCCAGGCCGCGGGTAACGGCGCGCGCCACACCACGCGGGCGCGCAGCGGATCGATGCGCATGAGACTGTTCTCTCCGTAGCCGCTGTTCGTGACAACGACAGAGCCGTCGGACAGCGTCACGAGGCTCAACGGAAGAGTGCCGACGGGCACGGTGCGGCCTGCCGGGCGGATGCGCCAGCCCGACGGAAGCACGGTTGACCCGTCGGCGCGTGATCCGGGCACGAGCCGCGTGGCGACGAACGCCGCCCCCGCGATGGCGGGCACAGCAAGCACAACGAGCAGCGAGCGCTTGCGCATGAGCCCGCAATATGAGCGGCTCGCGGGACCGCCGGCACCCCCTTAGGCTTAGGCGCGTCATGACCGGCCTGATCTTTCATCTCATCCCACACACGCACTGGGACCGCGAGTGGTATCTGCCGCGCGCCGCGTTTCAGGCGAGGCTCGTCGCGGTCATGGATGAGCTGATCGAGCGGCTGCAGGCGCACCCGAAGTACCGCAGCTTCCTGCTCGATGGACAGACGGTCCTGATCGAGGACTACCTGCGCGCGCGTCCCGATCGCGAGGCGGACCTACGCGCCCTCGTGAAGACGGGCCGGTTGCAGGTTGGACCGTGGTACGTGCTCCCGGACGAGCAGATTCCTTCGGGGGAGGGCTTGCTGCGCAACCTGCTCCTGGGAGCAGCGGACGCGGAGCGGCTGGGCGGGCGGCTCGACGTTTTGTACTCGCCCGACGCCTTCGGCCATCCTGCCGCCTGGCCGACGCTGGCGCGGGAGTTCGGGATACGATACGGCGTCGTGTGGCGCGGGCTGGGCGGGGAGGCGGGCCAGGAGCGGGACCTGTACCGCTGGCGCGGGCTCGACGGCAAGGAGATCCTGCTGTGGCATCTCCCGCCCGCTGGCTACGAGCTGGGCGTCTCCCTTCCGGCCGACCGGGACCGGTTGATCGCGGCCTGGGCACCGGTGCGGAGCGTGCTGGTGCAACGTGCCGCGGGGAAACACATCCCCGTCTTCATCGGGGCCGATCATCACGCCGCGCATCCCGACGTCCCGCAGCTCCGCGACCTGCTCGCGGAGCTCGATCCGCAGAGCGCGTTCCGGGTGTCGCGCCTCGATGAATTCTTTCAGGCGGCCGCCGATGCCGCGAAGCCGGCCCCGGTCGCGGGGGAGCTGCGCTGGTCGTACCGGTACGCGTGGACGCTCCAGGGTGTGCACGGGACGCGTGCGCCGGTCAAGCGCCGCTATGGAGCTGCCGAGCTGGCGCTCACTCGCCTGGCCGAGCCGCTGGCGGCCTTGGCGCGGCGCGGCGGTGGGCGCGACCGGCAGTCGGTGTTGGAGCTCGCCTGGCGGGCGTTGGTGCGGTGCCAGTTTCACGACGCCATCGCCGGCTGCGCCAGCGACGACGTCGCGCGCGCCGTCGACGTGCGCCTTACGAGCGTCGAAGCGTTGGCACGCGAGGTCATTCGCGGCAGCGTGTACGACCTCGTGCGTCATGACCCGGACGCGGCCCGTCACCCGGGCGGGTCGGCCGCTCCCACCCCGACACTTGTCGTGTGGAATCCAGCGGCCCGTCCCCGTCGCGGCGTCATGATCGCGGACGTCACGTTGTTCCGCCGCGATGTACCGGTCGGTCCGCCGTCGCCCGGTCAGCGCGAGCCGCGGCAGGTACAGGGGTATCGCCCGTTCGCGCTCAGGACGGCCGAAGGCCGCACGCTCCCCGTGCAGGTGCTGGACCGCCGCGTTGCCACCGAGCGGCTCGACGCCGCGCGCCACTACCCGGACCAGGACGAAGTGGATGCGGTACGGATCGCGTTCCGCGCACCGTCTGTCCCGGGTCTCGGGTTCGCGACATTCGGCTTGACCGGCGCCGCGACTACGCGAGCGGGCGCTCGACCGGCCGCCGAGGGCGCGGTCGTCACGGGGCGCTCTCTCATGAACCACTGGGTCGAGGTGGCGCTCGAGTCGACGGGTGCGTTGGGACTGCACGACCGCCGCAGTGGGCAGCGCTATGCGGGGCTGCTGCGCATCGAGGACGGCGGTGATGCGGGTGATACCTACACGTATTGCCCGAGTGCGGGCGAGCGGCTCATGCAGGCTGCCGGTCCCATCATAGTGCGGCGCCTCGCCGCCGGTCCCCTCGTCGCGGCGCTCGAAGCTCGCTTCGAGGCTCGCGGGCAGGCAGGGCTGCGCCTCGTCGTCATGCTCTACGCGGACAGTCCAATCGTGCGTTGCATCCTCGACGTAGAAAATCGGGCGACCTGGCACCGGTTGCGGGCGCGCGTACCGCTCGGCCTCGCGGGGAGTGTTGCCCTCGCGGGGACCGCGTTCGGGTCCGTGGCGCGCGCGCCCGTCGCCATCCCTGCCACGGCCTACCCGCTCGAGACCCCGGTGCGCACCGCGCCGGCGCACGGATTCGTGGCGGCCGCCTCCGGGGCCCGGGGGCTCGCGCTCCTCGCCCCGGCGTTCTTTGAGTACGAATGGACGGTCCGGGGTGACCTGCTCGTGACCTTGCTGCGCGCGGTCGGGGAGCTGTCGCGGGGCGACCTCCTCACCAGGCCCGGGCACGCGGGGTGGCCGACGCCCACGCCGCTGGCCCAATGCCCGGGGACGCATCGCGTGGAGCTCGCCATTGTGCCCGTGTCGCAGGCCGAGCTGGCGCGCGGGGACGCGATTCCGGTACTGTGGGAAGACGCATTCCTGCCGCTGCGGGGCTTCTGGCTGCGCGACGCCGTGGGGCTCGCCCCCGCGGCTGTGGACATCGTTCTCGAAGGCACCGGGCTCGTGGTGTCGGCCGTGAAGCCCGCCCAACAGGGCTCGCCGATGGTCCTGCGATGTTACAACGCCACCGATCGCCGGACGGCCGGTGCCTGGCGCTTCGGTGGCGGCGAGGCGGTGAAGAGCGCGCACCGCGTCCGAGCCGACGAGCGCGAGTCGCTCGCTCTCGTCCTCGAGGGTCGGGGACAGACGGTGCGGTTCGTCGCCGAGCCGCACGAGGTCGTGACCATTCTGGTCACCTAAACGCGGAAGTCGGAAGGCGGAACGCGGAACAGAGTTGCGAGTGTCGAGAGGCGAACGAACGTGGCCTGTGTTCCGCGTTCCGGCTTCCACGTTCCGCGTTGGGGGAGGCACGAGTGCAGGAACATCATCTATCGGTGAGTCGCACGGCACGCTACTTCACCTTGGGCGAGAGCTCGCGGGCGGTGGGCGAGGTCTGGTTCGCCTGCCACGGCTATGGGCAGCTCGCGGCGAGGTTTTTGGAAAAGTTGCGCGTACTCGACGATGGCACCCGCTACCTCGTGGCCCCCGAGGGATTGTCACGCTTCTACTTGAGCGAACATCCAACCGAGCGCCGGGTCGGGGCCAGTTGGATGACGCGGGAAGATCGACTCGCCGAGATCGAGGACTATGTCCGGTACCTCGACGCGGTGTACGCCGACGTCTGCGGGGTCCTGGATCGAGCCCAGGTGACGGTACACGCCCTGGGCTTCTCGCAAGGCGTCGCCACAGTCAGCCGCTGGGCCGCCATGGGAAAGGCGAAGATCGATCGTCTGATCCTGTGGGGCGGCGAGTTCCCGCCCGATCTCGATCTCACCCTGGGGACGGTCGTGACCCGGTTGAGCGCAGCCCGGCTGACCCTCGTGTACGGCCGGGCGGACGAGTTCATCACCCCCAAAATCGTTGGGACGATCGTGACCCGCCTGCGCCAGTACGACATTCCGTACACGGAGTTGCCGTTTGATGGCGGGCATGAGCTCAACGAAAGTGTACTTCGACAGCTAGGTGCGTCTACCTCGCCGTCTGCATTCTCCTCGTAGGATCCAGCGAATCCTGAACGGCATCGCCCAACAGCGTGCAGGCGACTACGACCAGCACGAGCGCTACGCCTGGCGCCGCTGCCACCCACGGCGCATTGACCAGGGTGTCCCGTCCCGACGCGATCATGTTTCCCCACGATGGCGTGGGAGGTTGGACGCCCAGCCCCAGGAACGAGAGACCTGCCTCGAGCATGATCGCGTTGCCGAGGCCGAGTGCGGCGGAGACGATCACCGGCGTGAGCGCATTGGGCAGGATGTGGCGTATCAAGACGCGGCCCCGTGCCAGACCCAGCGCGACCGCACCCTCGACGAACGGCCGGGCGGCGAGCGAGCGCACTTCCCCGTGGACCAGCCGCGCGACCGACATCCACCCCGTGAGGCCCAGCACGATGATGACGAGCGCGGCGCTGGGCTGGGTCAACGCGGCGAGCAAGAGCAACAGCACCACGCGCGGGACCGCCAGGGCGAAGTCGGTAACCGCGAGCAGCAGCGTGCTCACGGGGCCGGACCGGTAGCCCGCCACGCCTCCGACCAACACACCGATCGCGACCGAAAGCAGGACCGCCAGGCCTCCGACTGTCAACGACACTCGCGCCCCGTAGACCAACCGCGTCCAGAGGTCTCGCCCGAAGCGATCGGTGCCGAGCGGGTGGAAGGCACCGGCATGGTCGGTGGCAAGGGGCGGCAGGAACCGCGTGGCGACGATGTCGTGTTGCTCGGCGGGGTTGCCGCCGGAGACGAGCGGCGCTGCGGCAGCGGCCAGCGTCACGATCATGAGCACCGTCGCGCCGAAGCCGGCCCGCCGGTCGCGCAGCAGGCGGGTCACGATGCCCGCGGTCCCCGGCGGATCCGCGGGTCGATCCACGCGACCGCCACATCCGCCAGCAGATTGCCCGCGACGACCAGCACGGCCGTCACGACGGTCGCCGCCATGACCACAGGGTAATCACGCGCCTGCACGGCTTCGACCAGACGCCGCCCCACACCGGGCCACGCGAACACCGCCTCCACGAACACCGCCCCCGAGAACAACGCCGGGAGGGAGAGGCCGAGTAGCGTCACCAGGGGGATCAGCGCATTGCGGGCGACGTGACGTCGTGTGACCTGGAACGAGGTCAATCCTTTGGCTTCAGCCGTCGTGACGAACGGCTGGCTGCGCACGTCGCGCATCGCGCCGCGCGCGAACCGAGCCGCCCCGCCGATGCCGATCAGCGTGAGCGTGGTGAGCGGCAGTGCGAGGTGCCGCAGCCGGTCAGCAAGGCGGCTCCACCCGGACAGCGCATCGGCGGCGATCCCCGTGGCCCCGAACGCCGGGAGCCAGTGGGCCGCGTACGTGAATGCCATCACCAGCATGAGACCGAGCCAGTAGCCCGGGAGCGCGAACAGCGTCACGGTCACGACCGAGAGCGCCGTGTCGACGCGGGGATCGGCGCCCGCCTGCCAGGCGCCGACGGCGAGGCCGATCAGGTAGCTCAAGGCAAGCGAGGAGGCCACGAGCAATACAGTCGGCGGCACCGCGTCACCCAGGAGCGCGCGCACCGGCCGGCCGGTGGCGATACTCCGGCCCCAATCGCCGCGGGCGAACCGACCGACCCAGATCGCATACTGCGCTGGAAGCGAGCGATCGAGCCCGAGCGCGCGCCGCTGGGCGGCGAGCTGCCCCGCCGTCGCCGTCGGTCCCAGCAGCCGCTCGACGGGATCACCCGGTGCAGCGTGCACCAGCAGGAACGTGAGCGTGACCACCCCGGCGACGACGAGGGCGCCGGCCAGGGCGCGAGCCCCCAGGTGGGCGAGCATGGCGCCGAATCTCGCGCGACCCGCGAGGCCCCGCTAGAATCCGGGCGTGCGTCGGGTGCTCTGGCTCTGGATCGGCGGGACGATCGCGGCGTGCGGCTCGGAGGGGGGAGCCGCGCACCGCGGCTCGACGGTCGTCTACGCCTCCGGGGCCGATTTGCAGAGCGTCAATCCCCTGCTCACCGTGCACCCGTTCGCCAAGCAGGTGGAGCGCTACGTACTGCTCACGACCCTCGTGCGCTACGACTCGGCGCTCGGGCCGCAGCCCTACCTGGCGCGCAGCTGGACGTGGTCACCCGACCACCGGATGATCACGTTCCGACTGCAGTCCGGCGTGCGCTGGCACGACGGCGTTCCCACGACCGCGCGCGACGTCGCCTGGACGCTCTCGGCCGCGCGCGACTCGGCGACCGGGTACGCGCGTATGAATGACTTCGCCGACGTGGCGTTCGTCAACGACCCGAACGACTCGACGGTGGTCATGCGGTTCAATCACCCGCAGGACGTCGTGCCGGATGTGCTCACCGATCTCGCGATCCTGCCCGCCCGCCTGCTCGATTCGATTCCCCACGCCGAGCTGCGGCGCGCGGTGTGGAACGAGCATCCGATCGGGAACGGCCCGTTCCGCTTCGTCACCCACGAGCCCGGCCGCCGCTGGGTGTTCGCTGCCAACCCCGATTTCCCGGGCGGGTTGGGCGGGCCGCCGGCGCTCGACCGGTTCATTGTCGTCGTCGTGGACGAGCCCACGACCAAGCTCGCGGCGTTGACGGCCGGCGAGGTCGACTTCGCCGGGATCCAGCCCGCGCACGCGGCCGCCGTCAGCAAGAATCCCGCACTCGACGTACTGAGTTACCCGCTGATCTATCCCTACGGCATCGTCTTCAACACGCGGCGGCCGCCGTTCGACGACCCGCGCGTGCGTCTCGCGGTCGCCCTGGCGCTCGACCGCCGCGAGATCGTGGACGGGTACCTCTACGGCTTCGGCTCGGTGGCGGACGGCGCCGTGCCCCCCGGGGTGCCGGGCTACGTCCCCGTCCGCCCCCTCGCCGCGAACCCCGACTCGGCGCGACGCCTCCTGGGCGGTCGGCACATCGCCTTCGAACTCCTCGCCGTCCCCAGCGGGGAGGGGGCCCTCGAGCAGATGATCCAGGCGCGGCTCGCCGCCGTGGGGTTCGACGTGACCATCCGGCAGCTCGAGTTGACGGCGTTCCTGGCGCGGGTCAACCCTCGACAACGGGATTTCAGCGCTGCCGTGATGGGCACGGCCGGCGATCTCGGGCTCGGTTACCTCACGAGCCTAGCGGACCTGGCCGGCGCGCGTGCTCCGGCGGATCCCGGGCAGGCGCAGCGGTTGCTCCGTGATTCCGTGCTCGTGGCCTTCCTTTATCATGCGCGCGGCGTTCAAGGGATGAATCGGCGGGTGCACGGCGTGCGCATGGATATCCGCGGCGAGTTGCCGACGGTGGCCCGGTGGCGGACCGCGCCGTGAGGCGGCGCGATCTGCCGAAGGAGTTCCACGCGACGGCTCCCGTCCGACTCGACTTCGCTGGCGGCTGGACCGACGTCCCCCCGTTCTCGGCGCGGGAAGGCGGCATCGTGGTGAATGCCGCGATCGACCTCCCGGCCCGCGTGGAGCTCAAGCTGGGAGGGGGGGGCCGCATCCGACTCGTCTCCGAGGATCTGGGCCAGGAGCTCGAATGCGCGGACTCCGGGGGATTGGTGCTCGACGGACGGCTCGACCTCCTGAAGGCCGGGCTGCGGATGCTGCCGGTGCAGGGAGCCTGCACGCTGACCACCCGCTGCGATGCCCCGCCCGGATCGGGCCTCGGCAGCTCCGGAGCCATGGACGTAGCGCTCGTGGCGGCTCTGTCGCTGGCGCGCGCCGAGCGACCGACTGGGCGCGAGATCGCAGAGCAAGCCTGGTACCTGGAGACCGTCGAGGCGAAGATCCCCGGTGGCAAGCAGGATCAGTTCGCCGCGGCGTTGGGCGGCTTTCAGCGACTCACCTTCCGTGATCCCGACGTTGGCGTCGAGCCGATGACGCTCGATCCCGCGTTCGCGGCTGCGCTCGAGCGGCGCACGGTGCTGTGCTACACCGGCCGCTCTCGGGTATCGGGCGCGACGATCGCGCGGGTGATGGCCGCGTACGAGCGGGGTGATGCGGGCGTGACCGGGGCGCTCCGAGCAATGAAGGAAGTGGCCGCTGCCATGGCCGAGGCGCTGCGCGCCGGCGACGTGGCGCGCGTGGCGACGCTGCTTTCGGAAAACTGGCGACACCAGCAGCAGCTCGATCCGGGGATGAGTACCCCGGAAATGGCCGGGCTCGAAGCCGCCATGCGCGCGGCCGGCGCGCTCGGCGGCAAGGCGGCGGGGGCAGGGGCGGGGGGCTCGATGTTCTTCGTGACGCAGGACCCGTCTCAGCCTGCTGTCGCAGCCGCGCGCGCCGCCGGCGCGACGGTCCTCCCGGTGCGCTGGGCGGGCGAAGGGGTGCGCGCATGGTGACCGCCGAAGAGCTGGCCGCGCGGCGCGAGCACGTCGCGGGAGCCGCCGATTTGCAGGCGCTGCTGGCGCACCTCGGCGAGCGGGCGGCGCCGCTCCTCGCTCGCATGCCGCCAGTGCCGGCGGCGAAAGCGCTGCTCTCGACGGACGGCGGCGTCTGCCCCGATGACGGGTCCGCACTGGCGTTCGATCCGTGGAGCGCCGATGCCCACCGCTGCCCCCGATGCGGCAGGACATTCGGGGGAGAGCGTCACGACCGCCACTGGGCTCGCTATCAGCATCTGTGGCTCGCGGAGCGGGCGGCGCACCTGGCGACGCTGGCCGCGCTCCGAGACGACGCCGTGGCGGCGGGTCGGGCGGTGGACATCCTGCGCGCCTACACCCGCAGCTATTGGGGCTATCCCAACCGCGACAATGTGCTGGGACCGAGTCGGCTGTTCTTCTCTACCTATCTCGAATCGATATGGATCGCCAACTACCTCGCCGCCGCCACGCTGCTGCGGGCGTGTGGCAAGCTGGCGAAGGTCGCGGCGGACGCGGTGAGTGGCCTGGCCGAGGAGGCGGCGAATCTGATCGGCGAATTCGATGAGGGATTCTCCAATCGACAAACGTGGAACAACGCCGCGCTGGCAGCGATCGCCGTCTGGTTCGAGGACGAGGATCTCGCCAAGCGCGCGATCGAAGGACCCACCGGATTGCTCGAGCATCTGTTGCGCGGCTACGGGCGCGACGGGATGTGGTACGAAGGTGAGAACTATCATCTCTTCGCGCTGCGCGGATTGCTCACGGGCGCGCTCTGGGCTCGTCAAGCCGGCGTGGATGTCTTTACCGAGCCCAAGCTCGCCCAGCGGGTCGAGGCGGCGCTCCTGGCACCTACGCGCTCCGCGCTGCCGGATTTCACGTTCCCGGCGCGCAAGGATTCGCGGTTCGGCGTATCGCTTGCGCAACCGGCGTATCTCGAGCTGTGGGAGATCGGGCTCGCGGTGCTCGGGAAACGGGAAGCCGGAAACGGGAAACGAGACCTCCAAAGCTGGCTCGGCGCGCTCTACAAGTCCGAGCCACCCCTGCCGGAGCTGTTCGAGTCATATCTCCACGACGCACCGATCCCACGTGTCGCGGTTCCCGTTTCCCGTCGCACGTTGTCGTGGTGGTCATTGCTTTTCATGTCTCCCGAGCTGCCAACCGACCCCCCGCCTCCCGCTTGGTCTCCGGTGAGCGTCCTGCTCGACGCGCAAGGTCTCGCCCTTCTCCGGACGGGGAACCGTTATGTGAGTCTCGAGTGCGGTCAGTATGGCGGCGGACATGGACATCCCGATCGCTTGCATCTCACGTTGCACGCCGATGGCACGCACTGGCTGGCGGACCCGGGGACCGGCTCGTACGTGTCGCGGGATCTGTTGTGGTACCGCTCGACCCTGGCGCACAACGCGCCGCGGATCGATCGGGCATCGCAGGAGCCGGGAGACGCCGTGTGCGAGGCGTTCGACACACAGGGCGAATGGGCCTGGGTGCGCGGGCGCCACGGCGAAGTCTCGCGCACTGTCGTATCCGGACCGGCGTACGTCCTGGACGCCGTCGAGCTCGGAAGTCGTGGGGAGCACACCGTCGAGCTACCGTGGCATTGCTCCGGGACGGGGGACGCGGGACGGGGGGGGGGGACGTGGACAACGGGCGACCTGGCGGACGAATTCGTTTCGCGGGTGGAGCGGTTCGTGTCGGACGGCACCGGACCGATCGTGCTCGAGCACTCGTCGGGCGCGCGCACGCTCAAAGCATTCCTCTCATTCGACGGCGAGCTGTTGCGGGCGGAGGGCCCCGGAAGACCGAAAAACGGGAAGCGGGAAACGTTCTACATGGTGCGAGGACGGGGTCGCAATGTCCGCTTCGTCACCGTCCTCGAACCGGTGGGTGACGCGCCGAAGGTGCAGACTGTCCGCGTGCAGGGGAGCGTGATCGAAATCCAGACGGCGCAGGGCGTGGACCGCCACACCGCGACGGTGGCCGGCTGGGAGATCACGACCGCCACGGGCGCGCGCATCCGCCTGGCAGGCGCGCGCCCGCGCCAGCAGCCGTTCGAGCCGCTCGTGGAGCTCGACACGCCAAAGCCTGCGGTGGGCGCGGCGCTTCGCGTTTCCGCACCGCCGCCGCTCGACGGATCACTCGACGGGTTCGATAGCAGCGAGCCATTGCGGCTGGAGCTCGAGGACCAATACCGGCGCGGCGAAGCGCCGTACTCTGGTCCCGATGACTTTTCGGCGCTGGCGTACGCAGCCTGGGACGACGAGGCGCTGTACGTGGCGGTCGACATCGTGAAGCCCGAGCTGTGTTTCCGCTCGGCCGACGCGCCGCCGCTACGATTGGACAACGAGCCGGACGACATTCACTCCGATGGCGTGCAGGTGTATTTCGCGAGAGACGCGGGACGGGAGACGAGGGACGAGGCCGTGGGATATCTGGTTGTCCCCGAGTCCGACGGCCGTGGGCTGCGAGTGCACGCGAGCAGTGGCACGTCGGGTGATCCTCGCAGCGTGAACGGTGCGTGGTGTCGGACCGATCGCGGGTACCGCGTGACGCTCGGGATCGCCTGGCCCGACTGGGGGGGAGGGGGGGGGGGGCACCGCGCGCACGTGGGAGGCCGGTTGCCGTTCGATCTGCTGATCAATGAAATGCTGCCGGGCCGGCTGCGGCGATCCGGCCAGTTGGTCTGGAGCGGAGGAAACGGGTGGGTGTGGCTGCGCGGGGACCGGCAGGAGCGGGAGCGGTTTGGGATACTGGAGCTGGTGGGATGAGGCGAATGGGAAACGCGGAACGTGGAACGCGGAAGGCGGAACATCAGGGCAGGCGTCCTGGCGCGGACGATCTCTCCTTGCTGTTCCGCGTTCCACCCTCCGCGTTCCGCGTTCAATCCCCCCCGCTATGATCGTCGTCGTTCTCCACGAGCCCCAGGACCTCGTCAACATCGCGCACGTGGTTCGTGCGATGAAGAATTTCGGCTTTCGGGATCTCCGTCTCGTCACTCCTCGCGAGTACGACGCGTACCGCATCGAGGGGATCGCGCACCAGACGCACGACGTCGTGGCGCGCGTGGCGCGGTTCGATCGGCTGGACGAGGCGCTCGCGGACTGCGTGCACGTGATCGGCTTCACGGCGCGCGGGCGCACCGCGAAGCGGAATCTGCAGCGCCCCCGCGAAGCGGCGGCAGAGATCCTGGCGCAGGCCGGGGCAGGCCCGGTCGCGCTGCTGTTCGGGCGGGAGGACAAGGGCCTCCCCAACGACGCGCTCGATCGCTGCCACCGCGTCGTGACGATCCCCACCAGTCCGGGGTATCCTTCGCTGAACCTGGCGCACGCGGTCGTGCTCATGCTCTACGAGCTGGCGCTGGCCGGGGGCGACGAGGCGCGCCCCTTCAAGACGCCACGGCGCCAGGGCGGTGCGCCGGCGACCTCGCAGGACCTGGAGCGTCTCTTCGGAGACGCGGAGGCGGCGCTTCGCGTCGTCGACTTCTTCAAGACACGGCAGGCAGAGGGCGTCATGCGCACGGTGCGGGAGGTCATCCATCGCACTCCCCTGGATGAGCGCGAGGCAAAACTCCTGCGGGCGATGGCGATCGAGGTGGTGAAATACGGTGAGCGACTGGCGCGTTCCCGGCTTCACGTCGACCGGTAGCAAACGACCCGACGCTCTGTTCGGCGCCGCCGCGCCGGACGAGGTCGAGGGACTCCCGACGCGCATGACGCGGGCGGCCGGGTGTCGGGTGTGGGATGCCCAGGGCCGCGAGTACCTCGACTACGTCATGGCCCTCGGTGCCGTGGCGCTCGGCTACGGTCACCCCGCGGTGAACCGCGCGGCCGAACAGGCCATTGCGACGGGCGTCGCGGGCCCACTGCCACCCGTGCTCGAGGAGGAGTTGGCGGAAGCGCTCGCCGCGCGGATTCCCTGGCTCGAGCGCGTGCGGTTCCTCAAGACCGGCGCGGAGGCCGTGGCCGCGGCAGTGCGGCTCGCCCGCGTCGCCACGGGGCGCGAGCGCGTGCTCGGGTGCGGTTATCACGGCTGGCTCGACTGGTGTCAGGGCGGCGAAGGGGTGCCGGCGGAGACCCGGTCGCTCTACGGAGAGATTCCGTTCAACGACGTCGACGGGACGCGCCGCTTGATCCGCGAGGCGGGTGATCGGCTGGCGGTCGTCGTCGTCGAGCCGGTGGTCGTGATCGAGCCGGCGCGCGAATGGCTCGACGTCGTGCGCGCCGAGACGACGCGCGTAGGAGCGGTGCTCGTGTTCGACGAGATCAAGACGGCGTTCCGCCTGGCGGTGGGTGGTGTGGCGGAGCGGTACGGGGTACGCCCCGACCTCGCCGTTCTGGGCAAGGCGCTCGCCAACGGGTTCCCGCTCGCCGTCGTGGGCGGACGGGCGGACCTCATGGCTGGAGCGGGCCGGACGTGGATCTCATCGACCTTGGCAACCGAGAGTGTGGCGCTTGCGGCGGCCCGGGCGACGCTGGAGGCATTCGTGCGCGAGGACGTATGTGCCCACCTCCATCGCGTGGGCACTCAGCTCCTCCACGGCCTCCACCGCCTGCATCGCAAGCATGCCGATCTCGTGACCGGCGTGGGCGGTATCGCGGAGATGTGAATTTCGTGTCGCTGGCGCACGATCCAGGGACGATCGACCGGACACTGGATGTCTTGGGAGAGGTTCTCGGCGCGCTCGCGTAAGCGTACCGATTGGGACTTGCGCCGCTCGAACCAGACGCGAAGCTTCGACCTGTGACCCTCCAGCGCAAGCTGCTCCTCGGCTTCTCCCTCATGGTGGTTCCCGCCCTGCTCGTGGGCGTGCAGGCGGTGCGCACCAATGGGCTGGTGCGCGGCACGCTCGAATCGCTGGGCGAGCGATTGGCGCGCTCGCGTACGTACGCCGAAGTCGAGGACGCGATGTTCAATCAGACCCAGGTCATCTGGCGCTACCTGGGCGGCGATCCGGCGGCGCGGCAGGAGTTCCCTCTCACCGAACAGGTCGTGGACTACTGGCTCGACCGTTGGGCCGCCTCCCTGCCTCCCGATGAGCTCCACCTGGCGGCCGGCGTCCGGGGGATCGAGACCGATATCCGGTCCGTGGCGGTACGCGTGTTCAAGCTGCACGACGCGGGACAGCACGCCGCCGCCGCGGTGCTGGCGCGCCAGGAGCTGGTTGAGCGCCTGCAGCCGGCCCTGGCGGAGGTGAACCGCGAGATCTACCGCCGGGCACGCGAGTTCAGCGTGCAGGCGGCGTTCACACAGGTCGCGGCCATCGTGGACGCGGAGCGGCGCGTCCTGTGGGGCATCATCGGGCTCGCGCTCGTCGCCGGCCTGGTCGCGTCCTGGCTCATCGCTCGAGGCGTGGCGCGTCCGCTCAGCGAGCTGCAGCGAGCCATGGCCGTGGTCGGCGCCGGAGACCTCGATCACGAGATTCAGCCGCGCTCGCGCGACGAGATCGGCGACCTGGCCCGAGCGTTCGCACGCATGACCGAGCAGCTGCGCCAGTCCCACGCGCAGCTCGTGCAGTCGGAGAAGCTGGCGTCGATCGGACAGATGGCGGCGGCGGTGGCGCACGGGCTGCGCAACCCGCTCGCGAGTCTGCGCGCGGCCGCACAGCTGGCCCAGCACCGCGTCGACGCCCCTGCGGCGCGGGAGCAGCTCGGCGCCATCGTCGAGCAGGTCGATCGGCTCGATCTCCGGATCGCGCACCTGCTGACCTTCTCGCGACCCACCCCCTTCCGACCGCTGCGGGAGAGCGCGCGGACCCTGGTCGAGGGCGCGCTCTCCGGTTTCAGTGACCTGCTGCGCCAGCGGCACGTCGAATTGACGCTGACCTTCGCGGACCCTCTTCCAGAGATTCGCGTCGACCCGATGCGCCTCGAGCAGGCGTTGACCGAGATCGTCTCGAACGCGCTCGACGCCATGCCCGAGGGCGGGAAACTGCACATCGCCACGCGCCTCGCTGATGGCGATGGTGGCGGCGAGGGCGTCGCATTGGAGCTGACCGACACGGGGCCGGGAATTCCTGCGGAGATACTGCCCAACCTGTGCGAGCCCTTCTTCACGACCCGCCCCGAAGGCACCGGTCTCGGCCTCGCCATCGCCAAACGCTACGTGGAGGAAGCGGGCGGCCGCCTGGCCATCACGAGCACTCCTGGGCGCGGCGCGACCGTCCGCATCTGGCTGCCCATGGCGAGCGGCGAGGCGGCTGCCGCCCCAGCGCGGAGTCACGCGTGAACGGCGCGACGCTCCTGATCGTGGACGACGAGCAGACCCTGGCGCGCTCTGCCAAGGCCTTTCTCTCTGACCACGGCTACGAGGTGGAAGTCGCGGGCACGGCCGAGAAGGCGGTCGAGCTGCTCGAGAGCCTCCAGCCCGACGTCGTGTTCGCCGACGTGCGCTTGCCGGGCATGAGCGGGATCGATCTCCTCAAGCGAATCCAGGCGTTCGACCCCTTGATCCCCGTGATCATGCTGACGGCCTTTGGCTCGATCGAGGGCGCCGTCGAAGCCGTGAAGCTCGGCGCCTTCGACTACGTCAAGAAGCCGGTGGACCTGGAGGAGCTGCGTCTCCTCGCCGACCGAGCGCGCGAGAATCGCCAGCTGAAGCAGGAGCTGTCGTACTACCGGCGTCGCGCGATCGCCGACGTCGGGTTCGGGACCCTGATAGGCAACTCACCCGCCGTCCGCGCCGTGCTCGAGCGGGCCCGCCAGGTCGCCGCCCTGCCGGACACACCACCCGTGCTGCTCACGGGCGAGACGGGCACCGGCAAAGGCGTCCTGGCGCGCGCTATCCACGCCGCCAGCTCCCGTGTTTCCAAGGCGTTCATCGAGGTCAACTGTACGGCCATTCCGGCGACCCTCATGGAGTCCGAGCTGTTCGGCTACGAGCGCGGGGCGTTCACGGATGCCAAGGAATCGAAGCCCGGCCTGGTCGAGGCCGCCGAAGGCGGGTTCCTGTTCCTCGACGAGATCGGGGATATCGATCTGTCGGTGCAGGGCAAGCTGCTGCGGGCCATCGAGGAGCGGAAGGTGCGGCGCGTCGGCAGCGTGCGCGAGCGCCAGGTCGACGTCCGGATCATGACGGCCACGAACCGCGACCTCGAGCGCGAGGCGAGTCGCGAGCGATTCCGTAAGGATCTCTATTTCCGGCTCGCCGTGATCGTCCTGACCATGCCGCCCCTGCGCGAGCGCGGAGAAGATGTCCTGCTGCTCACGGAGCACTTCCTGCGGATCCTGAACGCCAAGTACGGCAAAGCGGTGGGAGAGATCAGCACGCCGGCGCGCGAGCTGCTGCTCGCCTATCCCTGGCCCGGCAACGTCCGGGAGCTGAGCCACGTGATCGAGCGGGCGGTGCTGTGGAGCCGCGGCCCGACACTCGACGTCGAGCATCTCTCGTTGACGAGTCCCGATCACGGCGCGCTCGAGCAGGCGGCACCATCCGCTTCCGCGACCGATACGCCCGCCCTCCCCCCCGAGGGCGTGGATCTCGCACAATGGGAAAAGGCCATGATCGAGCGCGCCCTGCGCGACGCCGGCGGCAACCAGACCAAAGCCGCGCAGCGGCTCGGCATCTCCCGCGATACCCTGCGCTACCGGCTGAAGAAGTTTGGGATCGGGTGATTTCACCCACTTTGGGTGAAATCACTCACCCGGCGAAGAGTTCTGGCGTCAAATCGTGCGGGGTCCGGCTGGCATATCCGATGCATCATCCCACCGTGAGCTCGAAGTACGGGTCGACCACGATTCTTTTGGAGGATGCAATGACCTGGACGAAGCCTGAATTCGAAGTCGTCGAACTGGGGATGGAAGTCGGCGCCTACGCTGGCAACGCCTGAACCAGGCTGGAACTCTGAACGAGGGGCCGGGTGACGAACCCGGCCCCTTTCTGCAATGCGGATCATCATCCTCGGGTCGTCGGCCGGCGGCGGAGTCCCGCAATGGAATTGCGGTTGCCGCAACTGCGTGGAGGCTCGACAAGACGGCCGTAGTCGCACTCAGTCGTCGGTGGCAGTGAGCGCCGACGGCGAGCGCTGGGTGCTCCTCAACGTCTCGCCGGATCTGCGCACGCAGCTCGCCGCTCACCGCGCTTTGTGGCCTCGCGGCGCGCGCGCAACGCCCGTTGCCGCGGTGATCCTCACGGACGGTGAAATCGACCACACCCTCGGCCTGCTGTTGCTGCGCGAGAGCGCGGCCCGGCTGCCGGTCTACGCTCCCGCCGGCGTGACCGCGCTCCTCGGGCATGAATGGCCGGTCTACCGCGTGCTCTCTGCCTACGCTGGCGTGGAGCCGCGCACGCTCCCAGACGCCCAGCCGATTGCGCTCGCCGACGTCGCGGGCGCGCCACTCGGCCTGTGCTGCTCGACCGTGGCGGTGGCCCGGCGTCCTCCCCGCTACGCCCGCACCGCGCCGGCACAGACGTTCGACGTCGGCCTCAGGATGACGGACGAGCGAACCGGGGGCACGTTCGCTTATGTTCCGACCGCGAGCGCGGTGGACGATGCGGTCCGCCGGCTCGCTGGCGGGGCGGATCTCCTGTTCTTCGACGGCACGTTCTGGTCGGACACGGAGCTCACCGCCGCGGGAGTCGATGCGCCGACGGCGCGCGACATGGGGCACCTCCCGGTCGGCGGGCCTGAGGGGAGCCTCCGATTGCTGCCGCGGTTGGGCGCGAAACGGGTCGTGCTCGTGCACATCAACAACACCAATCCCATTCTGTGTCGCAGCTCGGCCGAGCGGGCGGAGGTCGAGGCCGCAGGCGTTGTCGTGGGGGAGGATGCGTTGGAGTTCGAGCTGTGAGTGTGCAGGTCAGCCCGCAAACGGGTGCCGATCTGGTCCAGCGGCTGCGCGACGTCCTGGAGCGCCGCTATCACCACCTCCATCCCTTCAACCAGCGGATGCATCGCGGCGAGCTGTCGCGCGACGAGCTCCAGCTCTGGGTGGCGAATCGCTTCTATTATCAGATCAACATTCCCGTCAAGGACGCGCTGATCCTCGCGAGCTGCCCCGAGCGCGAGGTGCGGCAGCAATGGATCCAGCGGATCGTCGACCACGACGGACGTCCCGGAGAAGCGGGCGGCATCGAGGCGTGGCTGCGACTCGGCGAAGCCATGGGGGTCAAGCGCGAGGATCTCACGAGCCAGCGGTTCCTGCTGCCGGGCGTGCGCTTTGCTGTCGACGCGTACGTGAGCTTCTGCCGGTTTCGGCCCTGGCTCGAGGCGGTGGCGGCGTCGCTCACCGAAATGTTCGCGCCGCTCATCGTCAAGGAGCGGCTGGCGGCGATCCTCGGTCACTACAAATGGGTGGATCCGGACGGGCTGCAGTACTTCAAGAACCGGCTGCAGCAGGCGCCGCGCGACGCGGAGTACGCGCTGGGCCTCGTGACCGAGCGGTACCGGACCCGCGCCGAGCAGGATCGGGCGGTGGCGGCGCTCGAGTTCAAGTGCGACGTACTCTGGTCCCTGCTCGACGCCGTCGAGCAGGGACCGCTGCCCGGCACGCGCCCGTGAGTCCCCCCCCTCCTCCTCCCGTGGCGGTCACCGCCGTGCCGCGGCTGCACCCGAAAGCCCGCCTGCAGCGTGACGACGTGCGGGGGCGCGATGTGCTGCTTTATCCTGAAGGGCTGGTGGTGCTGAATGCGACGGGCACCGCGATCCTCGGACTGTGCGACGGCGTGCGCTCGATCGCCCAGGTGGTCGCGGCGCTCGAGCAGCGTTACGGCGCGCCGGCCGGAACTGTGAAGCCCGACGTCAGCGCGTTCCTGGACGGGCTCGCGGCAAAGGGGCTGGTGACGTATGGACCCTAAGCCGCTCTGGCTCCTGGCGGAGCTGACCTACAAGTGTCCGCTGCAGTGCCCGTACTGCTCCAATCCGTTGGATTTCGCCGGCCCGCGCTTCAAGCGCGAGCTGTCCACGGACGAGTGGTGTCGCGTGTTCCGCGAGGCCAAAGCGCTCGGCGTGCTGCAGCTGGGGCTCTCCGGAGGCGAACCGACTCTCCGCTCGGATCTGGAGGAGCTGGTCCGCGAGGCCCACGGGCTGGGGCTCTACACCTCGTTGATCACGTCGGCGTACCGGCTCACCAAGGAGCGCCTCGCGGCGCTCAAGGCCGCCGGGCTCGACCACGTGCAGATCAGCATTCAGGGAGCGGACGCGGAGCTGTCCGATGCCGTCGCCGGTACCGCGTCGTACCGAGACAAGATCGCCGCGTACCACTACACGCGCGAGCTCGGGTTTCCGCTCACGGTCAACGTGGTGCTGCACCGGCGCAACCTGCATCAGGTCGAGGCCCTGATTCGGCTCGCCGAGACACTCGGCGCCGAGCGGATCGAGCTCGCCAACACGCAGTTCTACGGCTGGGCGCTCCACAACCGGGACGTCCTCATGCCCACGCGCGCTCAGCTGGACGAGGCGTGGCAGGTGGTGCAGCGCGAGCGCGCGCGGCTGGGAACGAAGCTCGAGATCGTGTGGGTGCTCCCGGACTATCACGAGCAGTACCCCAAGCCGTGCATGGGCGGGTGGGCGCGGGCCTACATGACGGTGACGCCTGCCGGGGAGGTCTGGCCCTGTCACGCGGCCGGGCGCATCACGTCGCTGCGGTTCGAGAACGTGCGCGACCGCCCGCTCGACTGGATCTGGGAGCATTCCGACGCATTCACTCGGTTCCGGGGCGACGCCTGGATGCCCGAGCCGTGCCGCTCGTGTCCGCGCAAGGCGCAGGATTTCGGCGGCTGCCGCTGCCAGGCGTTCCTCGTGGTCGGCGATGCCGGGGTCACCGATCCCGTGTGCTCGCTGTCGCCGCATCGGCCTCTGATCGACGCGGCCGTCGCGGAGGTCGAGCGGGCCGCCGCCGCCGGCGCGGCACCGGACGAGTGGACGTACCGCGCGGCGCCTGCCTCGCGCGCCCTCGCGGCGAAGGGATGACGGCGGCCGCGATCGACGTCCGCGGCCTGGGGAAGGACTTCGGTGCCGTGCGGGCGCTCGATCGACTCGACCTCGAAGTCCGGGAGGGAGAGTTCTTCGGGCTGCTGGGACCGAACGGCGCGGGGAAAACCACCACTGTACACCTGCTGGCAACGCTGCTCGCTCCGTCCCGTGGCACGGCGCGCGTCGCCGGGCACGACGTCGCGCGCGAGGGGCTCGCGGTGCGGCGTCACATCGGGTTGGTGTTCCAGGAGACGACCCTCGATCGCGATCTTACGATCACGGAGAACCTGCGGTTCGCCGCCCGCCTCTGGAGTCTCCCCGATCGCGTGGCCCGGCCGCGCATCGACGCAGTGCTGCGTCAGTTCGGGCTGTGGGAGCGGCGAAATGACTCGGTCCGCGGGCTGTCGGGCGGTTTGCGACGCGCCGCCGACATCGCCCGCGGCATCCTGACCGAGCCGCGCATCCTGTTCCTCGACGAGCCGACGGCCGGGCTCGATCCGCGCGCGCGCCGCGCGCTGTGGGAACAGATCCGCGGCCTGCGCGCCGCGTCAGGTGTCACCGTGCTGCTGACGACGCACTACGTCGCGGAAGCGGAGCCGTGCGATCGCGTCGCCGTGCTCGACCACGGACGGCTCGCGGCGCTCGGTACCCCGTCCGAGCTCAAGCGCGCGGCGGGAGTCGACTCGCTCGAGGAGGTATTCCTCGCGCATACCGGCCACCGGTTGCCTGAGGGCGAGGGAGACGGCGGATGAGCGGGCGCGCCGTGTACGGGATCGTGGCACGGGAGTTCCTGCGCTTCCTCCGGCAGCGGGGCCGGGTGCTCGCGAGCATCGGTCGGCCGTTCGTGTGGCTTCTGTTTGCCGGCGCCGGGTTCGCCACGGTGTTCGCCGGCCGGAATGAGATCGACTACCGCGTCTACATGGCGCCCGGCCTCCTCGGCATGGTCGTGATGTTCGGGTCGTTGCTCGCCGCGCTCTCGACCGTGACCGACCGCGAGGCCGGTGTGCTCCGCATGGTGCTCGTCGCCCCGATCCGGCGCAGCACGGTGGCGCTCGGCAAGACGCTGGGCGCGACGGCGCTCGGTACCACACAGGCCGTCGCGGTCGCCGCCCTGATGCTCCCCCTCGTCCACTTGCGGCCCACGCTCGGCGGGGCGGGGCTGGCGCTCGTCGCGATCGTACTCTCCGGCCTCGCCCTGGGAGCGCTCGGGCTGGTCCTCGCGGCGTCCATGCGATCGATCGAGAACTTCGCGGGCGTGATGAACTTCGTGATCTTCCCGATGCTGTTTCTGTCCGGCGCGTTGTATCCCGTGCGCCACCTCGGGCCTGTGCTCCGCATCGCCGTGTTGGCGAACCCGCTCGCCTACGGCGTGGACCTGCTCAAGCACGCGCTGCTCGGTGCCTGGGCGAAAACGGGGTACGGTGGTGAGATGCCGGTGCTGCTGGACTGCGCGGCGCTGGCGTTGTTCGCGCTCGCGGGCCTCGCCGGCGCGGCGCCGCTCCTCGCCCGCGAAGGCGGCCTGGCCCGCGCGGCGTTCCGCGAGCGCGCTTAGGCGGTGACCAGCTTCGTAATGATCGCCGTGATGACCAATACGATCAGCCCCGCGGCGATGCTCGTGAGCAGCGTATAGGCCGCGCTCTTGTCGCGCGGTGCCTTCATCACGGGGCCGAGTCCCGCGGCGAAGAGGCGCACGCTCCAGATCCCGAGCAGCATTCCGAGCGGCGCGATCCTCGGAAACAGCGCGAAAGCGCCGGCCAGCCAGTATGGTGTGGTCCCGTACGCCGCCACTTTCAGCGCCTGGACGCGGTTGCGCGATGCGCCGATCGAGCCCCCGATCACGTCGATGGCCGCCGCCAGGCCGTACACGCCGAGCAGGTTGAGCGCGAACTCGAGCACGCCGGCCTGCACCGCGGTCCCCAGCTTGACGGGGAGGACCCCGAACGTCAGCACGCTGCCCCGCTCGCCGTCGAACAGCAATGCGCCGAGCGTTGCCGCCACCGGGCCGATCGCCGCCATGGGGACGAGGAAACGCGTGTAAATCGGCCCCGGCGTCGTGAACTCGGCCGCGATCGTTGCCCACTCGTGCGCCGGATCCAGCAACAGGCGCTTCGCTCGCGCCAGCCACGCCGGGAGCTTGCGAGCGGGGCGGGGCTTGGAAGCGGGCGCCTTGACCGGGGGTCGCGGAGGCGGGCCGGCCTTGGGAGGCGCGGCGCCGCGCGGTGGAGTGGGCCCCCGCGGCGGAATGGGTCCCCGCGGTGGCGGGGCGCCGGGTGGGCGCGGGGGTGGGGGTGGAGTACGCATGGTGTGAACAAAATAGGAAACTGCCGGTACAGACGCCAAGACGCATGACGCCAAGCGGTGGCAAGTCGCAAGATGCAAGGGCCCTCCGCCAGGCCACTGGCACCTCAAGACCGCTTGCCGCTTGGCGTCTTAGCGTCTGTCAACTCAGATTAGCCGCATGCTCATTGACGTTCACGCCCACTTTTACCACGACCGCACGCCGCGCGCCGACTGGCGGGAGCGCAACGCCGGCCGACTCGCGGCCGGGCGCAGGATCGGCGTCACGATTCACGTCGCATCGATCCTCGGGAGTTTTGGGCGGACATCGCCTACGTACTTTCCCTCCCCACCCGACCTGGAATACGGCAACAGCGCTTTGCTCGCGCTGCAGCGCGAGCATCCCGACCTCATCCGCGGCTATGTCACGGTCAACCCGAACTACTCGTCCCACGCGCGGGCGGAAATCACCCGCTGCCTCGGGGCGGGGATGGTGGGGATCAAGTTGGCGGCGAGCCGGCGCGCGACCGACCCGTTGCTGGACCCGATCTGCGAGCTGGCGCGCGAGCGCGGGGTTCCGCTGCTGCACCACGTGTGGCAGCACCGCCGGCGTGATTGGCCGGGGCAGGAGGCATCGGACGGGGCGGAGCTCGCGGCGCTGGCCACGCGCCACCCGAGTGTGCGATTCATTCTGGCCCATATCGGTGGGGGCGGCGACTGGCAACACTCCCTGGCCGCGGTCCGAGGCACGCCCAACGTCTACGTGGATCTCTCGGGGAGCGGGGCGGACGGAGGGATGCTGGAGGCGTGCCTGGAAGCGGTCGGGGTGGAGCGCCTTCTGTGGGGACCGATCTCACGATGGACACGGGTTGGGCCAAGCTGCGTTACCTCGAGGCCCTGCTCCCGCCGCCCGATCTCGAGCGCGTGAAGTGGAAGAACGCCGCTCGGGTATTCCCGCCCGGCGCGTTTCCCGCCGACTGATGCGGATCGACGTAAACTGCTTTCTCGGCGCGTACCCCTATCGACGGGTGCCCGGCACATCGCCGGAGGCGCTGCGGCGTACAATGGCGCGGGCCGGAATCGACGAAGCGTGGGTGAGCCATTTGCCTGGCTTGTTCTGGCGCGAGCCGATGGAAGGGAACGCCTGGCTGTACGAGACGACGGCGCGCGAGCCGGGCTTCAGGCCCGTGCCCGCGGTGCACCCGGTTCTCTCGGGCTGGGAGGTGGCACTGCGCGAGGCCGCGGACCGTCACGCCCCGGCGGTACGGTGTGATCCGCTGTTCTTCGGGCTCGATCCCACGGGGACCGAGATGCGCGTCCTCGCGGCGGCGTGCGGCGCCGCGAAGGTTCCGTTGATGATGGCCGTACGGCTCGAGGACGCACGGCAGCGCCATCCGAACGATCAGGTGCCCGAGCTGCCGGCGGCGGCGGTCCGTGCGTTGATCCGCAGCGACGGCGCCGTGCGGCTCGTGGTCACGCACGCCGACCGGGGGTTCATCGAGGAGGTGCATTTCGGCTCGACGCCCGACGAAGCGGCCCGTATCTGGTGGGACGTGAGCTGGATCTGGGGCCCGCCCGAAGATCATCTCGGAACCGTGCTCGACACGGTCGGCGTCGAGCGGTTCGTGTTCGGAACGGGACAGCCTCTCCGAATTCCCGAGGTGAGCGTCGCGAAGCTGGACCTGCTGGACCTGCCCCGCGATCGGCGCGAGGCGATCGAGTCGGGGAACGTGCGGCATGGCGTCACAAGCTAGCTCCGGCCGGCCGCGCGGCGGTCCGGCGGTGCCTCGATTCGAGTGGGGCCTGATTCCCGCGGTCCCCGTCCCGTTCCGAGGCCGCGAGATCGCCGACGACGCGCTCCAGGCGTATGCTGGCTGGATGGCGGGGCATCAGGTGGCCGGAGTGGCCGTCTGGGCGCACACCGGGCGGGGCCCGCACCTCACGCGCGAGCAACGGCGTCGCGTGCTCGCCGCCTGGCGCGCCGCCCTGCCGCTGAGCCCTATCGTCGCGGGGGCGACCAGCGTCGAGATGGCCGTGGACGCGAAGGCGGGAGGCGCGAACGCGCTTCTCGCATTTCCGCGGGCGGACGACCCCGTCGCATACCACGAGGCGCTTGGCCGCGAGCTCCCCGTCATTGCGTTTCATCTCTACGAAGCGGCCGGCGGCGTCGCCTACGACAATCAGACCCTGCACGCCATTCTCGCACTCCCCGACGTGATCGGGATCAAGGTGGCGACGCTCGATTCCGTCGTGACCTTCCAGCGCATCGCGGGGCTGATGCGCGACCACCCTGGCAAGCTCCTGATCACCGGTGAAGATCGCTTCTTCGGCTACTCGCTCACCATGGGGGCTACAGCCGCCCTGATCGGCATGGGGGCCGCGTTGACCGACCTCCAGGTGGCGCTGATCGAATCGTTTCGTTCAGGGGACTTCCCGCGATTCGTTCGGCTCTCGGGTGTCTGCGATCGCTTCGCGGCCGCGGCGTTCGCGCCGCCAGTGGAGGGTTACGTTCGGCGGATGTTGTGGGCGCTGGCGGCGGAAGGAGTGATTCCGGGTGACGCATGCGACGATCCGTGGGGGCCGTCGCTGCCCCCCGGCGAGCGCGAGGCCGTGGCCCGCGCGGTGCGCGAGGCGCGGAGTCCGCGACCCACCCCGCCGTGAGACGCATTCCGCGGCGACGTTTCCTCGCGTCCGCCGCCGCGGCGGGCACGGCGCACACCACGTTTCCCTGGCTGAAGGGCTGGATCCCGATGACCAAGCAACGGCACGTCGTCGTAGTCGGAGCTGGGGCGTTCGGCGGCTGGACCGCGCTTCATCTATTGCGTCGGGGCGCTCGCGTGACGCTCGTGGACGCCTGGGGACCCGGCAACTCACGCGCCAGCTCGGGGGGCGAGACGCGCGTGATCCGCGCGACCTATGGTCCGCGCGGCATTTACACACGCATGACCGTGCGAGCCCTCGCCCTGTGGAAGGAGAACGAGCGGCGCTGGCGCCGCAAACTGTACCATCCAATCGGCGTGCTGTGGCTGGTCGAAAGCGACGACAGCTACGAGAAGGCGGCGCTGCCATTGCTCAAGGATGCGGGGGTCATGTTCGAGGAGCTGTCGGGCCGCGAGACCGCGCGCCGCTATCCGCAGATCAACTGTGAGCGCGTGCGCTGGGCGATCTTCGAGAAAGACGGCGGCTACCTCACGGCCCGCAGCGCCTGCGCAGCCGTGCTCGACGGTTTCCTCGCGGAAGGGGGCGACTATCGCCAGCTCGCCATGGCGCCGGCGGAGCCCGCGGCCGGAGCGTTGCACGTCCTTGGGCTCTCCGACGGCTCGACGCTCGCCGCCGACGCCTTCGTCTTCGCCTGCGGGCCGTGGCTCGGGAAGCTGTTCCCGGACGTGATCGGCGATCGGGTGCGCCCGACGCGCCAGGAGGTGTTCTTCTTCGGCACACCCCCCGGCGACACGCGCTTTACGGAAGGAGCGCTGCCCGTGTGGGCGGACCACGGTGCGGGCTTCATCTACGGCATCCCCGGGAACGAGTGGCGTGGCTTCAAGATCGCGGACGACACCCGGGGGCCGCCGTTCGATCCGACCGACGGCGAACGCATCCCGACACCGGAGACCCTGCGCGCCGCGCGCGACTACCTGGCGCTTCGGTTCCCCGGGTTGAAGAACGCCCCCCTCGTCGAGTCCCGCGTGTGCCAGTACGAGAACTCCCCCGACGAACACTTCATCATCGACCGCCATCCCGCGGCGGCGAATGCGTGGCTCGTCGGTGGGGGCTCGGGGCACGGCTTCAAGCACGGGCCGGCCGTGGGCGAGCTGGTCGCCGGGCTGGTGCTCGACGCGAATCCCCCGGCGCTCCCGCCCGAGTTTCGGCTCGCCCGTCTCGCGCCGTAGCGTGCCGGAACAGCTCGAATGGGACTTCGAGCGGTTCAAGCGGGAGTGGCCGCGCGACCTTGCCGCCCACGTGCGGGAGGCCTACCGAATCGACCTGACGGCGCGCTATCTGGGCGAGACCCTGCCCCATCCCATCGGCAAGGGCTCGGGCCAGCTGTCGCTCAGCGCCGGCCAGCTCGAGGATGATGCGTCGGCGGGGCTCGCGTTCGTCGTGCTCAAGACGCTGATCGCCGAGGACGAGACCGGCGCCCGGACCATGGCGGCGTGGGCGGTCCATGAGACCAAGATGAAGGTCGAAGCGCGGCGGGCGGCGGACGGTCGCGACGGCTGGACGGTGACGTGGAAGGGGCGGGGCTGGGACCGGTCGCTCGCCGACTACCTCGCGCTGGTGCGCGCCGGGCGGGACCTGACGCGGGCCGGTCGGCTGCTCGTCGTGCCGTCGGTGAAGTATCATCTCCCTCGCCTCGACGAGGCCTTCCGCGACGCCGAGTATCGGCACACCACGGCGGCCCTGGCCGCGGCGTGGGGGGAGAAGGAGCCACCGCTGCTCCTGGAGAAGGATTTTTCGCCGACACTCGCGGGCGACCCGCTCGCCGACGATCGCGCCCAGATCCTGCGCTGGCTCGGAGAGGTGCCACACCGCATCCGAGCTGCATCGCCCCTGCCGGTCAAGGTGGCCGTGAAGCTCATGAACGCGCGGTTCGATGACACCTTCCAGGTCGAGATGATGCAGGCGACCCGCGATGCCGACGCCCTCGTGTGCTTCAACCGGTTGTTCGACACGCAGCGCGATGTGGCGTATGGTGGATGGGATCTGAGCGATCGAAACCTGCGGGTCTTGAACTTCTACCGTCCCCTCCCGACCTCTACCGACCGCTACCGACTTCTCGTCGGCACCGGCAATATCTGCTCCGGCCGCATGATCCTCGAGTACGCGAGCCGCGGCTGCGAGAGCGTTCAGCTCCACACTTTCTTTCAGCTACCGCTCGCCGAGTATCCCGCCACATACGGCTCGCGCTCCCAGCGGGCCCTGCACGCGCTCGTCTTCCATCCGGAGCACGGCCTCATCGCCGGGATGCGTGATCTCGAGGCGCGTGGGACGCTCGATCGGCGGAACGGAGAGCTGCATTTCCTCGACGTATCGAGCCATGCGCATCGCGCGAGTTGAGCTGTACGCGCTCGAGCTCCCGTTCACGGAGCCCTTCATTATTTCGGGCGGCCGGATCGAGGCGCGACGTTCGGTCGTGGTCGTGTTGCACGACGACGAGGGTCACGTGGGTTACGGCGAGGCGGCGCCCGACGAGCTCCCGTTTTACTCGGAGGAGACGCTGGCGAGCGCGCGTCACCTCATCACGCACGTGCTTGCGCCCCGCGTCGCGGGCCGCGCGTTCGATTCACCGGAGATGGTGGACGCCGCGCTGCGCGAGAACGTGCGCGGGAATCCGTTCGCGCGGGCTGGAATCGAGACCGCGGCGTGGGACTTGGAGGCGCACCGCCGGGGCACCGGGTTGGCGCAGCTCGTGGCCGAGCGCCTCGGCGTCGTTCCCGCGGCGAGGGTCGTGTGCGGCGTCGCGCTGGGCATCCCCGAGGACCGCCAGCCCGACACGCTCACCCGGCGGGTCGCGGACGCGTTGGGGCACGGGTACCAGCGCGTGAAGATCAAGGTCGCGCCCGGGTGGGATGCCGTCGCGGTCGCGGCCGCCCGAGCGGGGATGGTGGGGACCGACGTCCCGCTCACCGTGGATGCGAACGGCGCGTACGTGTGGCCCGAGCACGAGCGCGCGTTGCGCGCCCTCGACGACGCCGGACTCCTGTACATCGAGCAGCCGCTCGCTCCCGACGAGCTCGTCGGGCACGCGCGCCTGGCGCACGCACTGCAGACGCCGGTGTGCCTCGATGAAACGCTGCGCGACGCCGCTGCCGCCCGCCAGGTCGTCGCGCTGGACGGCCCGACCGTGTGGAACCTCAAGGTGCATCGCGTCGGTGGGCTCAGCGAAGCGTGTCGCATCGTCCGGGTGGCGGCTGAATGCGGCGCGCGCCTGTGGGCCGGCACCATGCCCGAATCGGGGATCGGCTCGCAGGCGGACATCGCCGTGGCCGCGCTGCCCGCCTGCGTGTACCCGTCGGACGTGGAGCCCAGCGCGCGCTGGTTCGGACGGAGCGCTGACGTGATCAAGCTCACCATGAGCAAGGACGGCCACATCGCGGTCCCGGGCGTGTCGGTGGGCCGACTGCTGGACGCCGGGCGCTTCCGTTCGGTGACCCGCGGTTTACAATAAAACGACTATGATCCCGCTCGATCATCAGCCCACCGGCTACTGGGCGACCACCCTGTACACCACGCCGCGTACGCGGCCCAAGTCGGACGCGCCGCTCAAGGATCTGCCCCCGCGCGCGGCCCAGCGGTTCAAGCGGGCGCGGGAAGGCATCCGGGCGCTGCGGCACGTCACCGAGCAGGTGGTCTTCATGGGCACCGCCTGGAAATGGGTCTGGATGTACGAGGTGGGGGGGCGCAAGCTCGGCTATCTCCACCCCATGGAGACCGCGCTCTCCGGAACGTTCATTCTCACCGAAACCGAAGAGCGCGAGCTCGCCGCGACCGACGGCCTGCCGCGTGCGTCGCGCCAGGCGATTCGTGGCGGCCGCCTCGCCAGCGGCGTGCGGTGGTGCTGGATGGAATTCCCCGACCTCGAGACCGTCGACGCGTTCGTTGCAGTGATTCGCTTGAAGCATCAACTGCTCGCGCGACCCGATTGACGCCGCCCTCGCCGGGGCTTGTGCCTGATTTATCGCAGGCGCTACATTCCGGCGCCTGCAAGCCGTCTCACAACACACGACCGATACATTCGCCATCGAGCGCTCTGGATGACGACGCCGAGTGACAGGGTCGGGGCCCGGGCGGGAGGGTGGGCGTCCGTCGCGATCGCGATCCTCTTCGGCCTCCCGGCGGCGGCACAAACCGGCCAGCCGGCCTCAGCCTACAAGGCGCCCGTCATCAGCGACACGGGGAAGCTCAAGGGTCCCCGCCAGCCAATTTTTTTTCGTCACGACATCCATGCCAGGCAGGATCAAATCCCCTGCCTCTACTGTCACAGCACGGTGACGATCTCGAGCGAGCCGGGAATCCCGGCGGTGCAAACCTGCTTCGGATGCCATCAGATGATCGGCGGGTCGACGCCGTCCCACCAGGCAGAGATCAAGAAGGTGCGCGACGCCTGGGCGAACCGGCGCCCGCCCGAGTGGATCCGCGTGCATTCGCTTCCCGGGTTCGTCCGGTTCCCGCATCAGCGGCATATCAAAGTCCTGGGCACGGACGGCTGCATCACCTGTCACGGCGACGTGCGCCAGATGCCGCAGGTGTACCAGGTCTCGACGCTCACGATGGGCTGGTGCATCAACTGTCACGTGCAGCGCAACGTTCCGCGCGACTGCACGCTGTGTCACTACTGAGGCACGACTGATGGACCGCCGACGGTTCCTGACAGTTCTGGGCGCGACCGGTGGCGCCGCCGCGGCGGCGTCCGCGTGCAGCGCCGAGCCGACCGAGCACCTCGTGCCGTACACGGTGCCGCCCGAAAACCAGGTCCCGGGGATCGCGACCTACTACGCGACGACGTGTCGCGAATGCGCCGCCGGCTGCGGGCTGCACGCCAAGGTGCGCGAAGGCCGCGTCATCAAGCTCGAGGGGAACCCCGAGTCGCCGATCAATCAGGGGCGGCTCTGCTCGCGCGGCCAGGCCGCCCTGCAAGGACTCTACAATCCCGATCGCGTGACCGAGCCGATGGCCCGTGGACCGAACGGCCAATGGCAGACGCTCTCGTGGGATGACGCGATCGCCCGGCTCCAGGCCAAGGTGAAGGAGGCACGGGGGAAGGGCATCGCCTTCCTCACGGGGCTCGAGACCGGATCGTTCGGCGCGCTGGTGGATGGCTGGATGCGGGAGGTCGGCGGGCGCCACGTGACCTACGAGCCGTTCGCGTTCGAAGCGCTGCGCGAGGGCAACCGCCTGGCGTTCGGCACTGCGGCGATCCCCTGGTACGACTTCGCCAACGCGCGCTACATCGTGTCGTTCGGCGCGGACTTCATGGAGACCTGGCTGTCGCCGGTCGCGTACCAGAACGGGTTCACCCGCGCCCACGCCTTCGAGTCCGGGCGCGATGGCTCGATGGCCAAGTACGTGTACATCGGCCCGCGGCTGTCGCTCACGGCGATGAGCGCCGATGAATGGATCGCCGCGAAACCCGGGACCGAGGGCCTGCTCGCGCTCGCCATGGCGTCGGTCATCACGAACGAGCGCCTCGCGCCCGCGCTCCCGCCCGTAGACGCGGCGCGCATGCGCGAGCTGCTGGCGTCGTACAGCGCGACCAAGGTCGCCGACGCCGTTGGCATCGATGCCCCGGTGATCAGGCGGCTGGCCCGCGAGTTTGCCCGCTCCAATGGCGGCCTGGCCGTGGCGGGTGGCATCGCCGCGCAATATCCCAACGGCGCCGCAATTGTGGCAGCCGTAAACGTGCTGAACTACGTCGCCGGGCAGGTCGGGAAGACGGTCAAGTTCGGCCCCGACCAAGCGCTCGACGCCGGCTCGTTCAAGCAGCTCACCGCTCTCGTCGCGGACATGAGCGCCGGCAAGGTGACCCTGCTGCTCGTGCACGGCGCCAATCCGGGTCATTCCCTCCCGGCGGCGTTCTCCTCAGGGCTCGCCCACGTCGGATACAAGGTGAGCTTCTCCTCCTATCTCGACGAAACCGCCGCGGCGTCGGACCTGGTGCTCCCGGACCTGCATCCGCTCGAGCAGTGGAACGACTCGCAGCCGCGCGCCGGCGTCTACGCGCTGCAGCAACCGGTGATGCAGCCGGTGTTCCCGAACACCCGCCACACCGGGGACGTCATCCTCCAGGTGAGCGGGAAAGCGGGCGCGTTCAAGGATTACCTGCAGACTCGGTGGCGTACGTTGCACCAACGGTACGGCCGCGGGCAGGCCTTCGACGACTTCTGGAACACGGGGCTCCAGCATGGCGGGGTGTACACGGAGGCGCCGACGCGCGGCGTCCGCCTCGATCCTGGCGTGGCGCGGCTGACCACGCAAACGCCCGCAGCGTCCCAGGACGTCTCCCTGATCGTCTTTCCGTCGATCGGCCTGCACGACGGTCGCGGCGCCAACAAGCCCTGGCTGCAAGAGCTGCCCGACCCGGTCTCCAAGATCACATGGCACGCGTGGGTGGAGGTCCATCCCGAAACCGCGGGCAAGTGGCAGCTCGCGAACGGCGACGTGGTCCTGCTCAAGTCACCGCACGGCGCGGTGCGCGCGCCGGTGTGGATCACGCCCGGCGTGCGCCCCGACGTGCTCGCCGTGCCGACGGGGCAGGGGCACAGGGCGTACGGGCGGTACGCGAAGGATCGCTCGTTCAATGCGTTTGAGCTCTTGAGCGATCAACCGACGGAGTTCGGCGGGCGGGCGTTCGCGGTCGGGGTCACGGTCACGAAGACCGGCGACCACCGCCGCCTCGCGACGCTCGAGGGCGACGCGCGGGAGCAAGGCCGCGGCGTGATCGAGGTATTGCCGCTGGCGAAGGCGCGGGAGCTGAAACGGAGCGCCCATCCGTTCGAGGAAGAAGAAACGCCGGGATACGCTCGCAAGGCGCTCGATGCCTGGGCCGAGGCGCAGCACGAGAAGGCGTCGCTGGGCAACTACGCCGGCGAGCACCCGCGCTGGGCGATGGCGATCGATCTGGCGAAGTGCACGGGCTGCTCCGCCTGCGTCACGGCGTGCTATGCGGAGAACAACCTCGCCACGGTGGGCGAGGACCTCGTGACCCGGCGGCGGCAAATGAGCTGGCTGCGGATCGAGCGCTACTACACCGGCGGAGAGGGGCGGGCCGGTCAGCCGGTGGGTGCGGTGGTGATGCCGATGCTGTGTCAGCAGTGCGGCAACGCGCCGTGCGAGCCGGTGTGTCCCGTGTACGCCGCCTATCACACGCCCGACGGTTTGAACGGTCAGGTCTACAACCGCTGCGTGGGGACGCGCTACTGCGCGAACAACTGCCCCTATAAGGTCCGCTACTTCAACTGGTACAACTATGCCGAGCCGGGCGGCGAATGGGAGAGCTGGCCCGATCCGCTCAACATGCTGCTCAACCCCGACGTCACCGTGCGGGAGAAGGGCGTGATGGAGAAGTGCACGTTCTGCGTGCAGCGCATCCGCGGCGCGCAGAACCGCGCCCGCCTCGAGGACCGCAATGTCCAGGACGGCGACATCACCCCGGCCTGCGCGCAGGCGTGCCCGTCCGAAGCGATCGTATTCGGCGACCTGCACGACACCGCGTCGCTCGTTGCGGCGCGGGCCCGGGATCCGCGCGGCTATCACGTCCTCCAGGGGTTGAACACCAAACCCGGTATCACGTACCTCGCCCGCGTCGTGCACGGCGACGTCCGAGAGACTTGACCGATGGCCGAGCCCCAGAGCTCCCGCGTTTCCTACGATTTCGTGACGCGCGCCATCGCGCGCACGCTCGGCACGCCGGGCAAGGGCTACTTCGCGCTGCTCGCCACGGCGGTCGCGCTGCTCGGCGTGGGCATCGTGTGCCTGCTATTCCTGCTGCGCTACGGCCTCGGGCTCGCGGGGTACTCGCACCCTGTGTACTGGGCCGTCTACATCACGTGCTTCGTGTTCTGGGTGGGCATCGCGCATTCCGGCACGCTGATCTCGGCCATCCTGTTCCTGTTCCGGTCCGGCTGGCGCACCGCCGTGTACCGCACCGCCGAGGCGATGACGGTTTTCGCCGTGATGACGGCCGGGCTGTTCCCTCTGATCCACATCGGCCGTCAGTGGTATTTCTACTGGCTGATCCCGTATCCCAACGAGCGCGGCCTGTGGCCCAACTTCAAGTCGCCGCTCATCTGGGACGAATTCGCGATCGGCACGTACTTCACCGTGTCGACCGTGTTCCTGATCCTGGGCCTGATCCCCGACATCGCCGCGGTACGCGACGTCGCGACCGGGTGGCGCAAGAAGCTGTACGCCATCTGCGCGATCGGCTGGCGTGGCACCAACGAGCAGTGGCGCCACTTCACGCGCGGCTATCTCTACCTGGCCGCGCTCGCCACGCCGCTGGTGCTGTCGGTGCACAGCGTGGTGTCGTGGGACTTCGCGATGGCGCTCGTCCCCGGCTGGCACGCCACCCTGTTCGCGCCCTACTTCGTGGCCGGCGCGATTTACTCGGGCGTGGCCATGGTGATCACGCTGCTCGTGCCGATCCGCAAGCTTTTCCACCTGGAAGAGCTGATCACGGTCCACCATTTCGAGAACCTGGCGAAGCTGTGCCTGCTCACCGGCCTGATCGTGAGCATGTCCTATTGCACCGAGAACTTCGTCGCCTGGTTCGGCGGCAACCCGCACGAGCGCGAGGCGTTCTGGTATCGGGCGTTCGGCCCCTTCTGGTGGGCCAGCTGGACGATGAACATCTGCAACGGCCTCCTGCCGTGGCTGTTGTGGTCGAAGAAGGTCCGGACCAACATCCTCGGATTGTTCGTCGTCTCGATCTTCGTCAACGTCGGGATGTGGTTCGAGCGGTTCGTGATCATCGTCGTCTCGCTCGCCGGAGAGCCATTCGAGCGGTTCGCGAATGCCACGTACAACCCGACCTGGGCCGACTGGGGCATCATGGCCGGAAGCTTCGGATGGTTCTTCATGTGGTTCCTGCTGTTCGTGAAGACGTTCCCGGCCGTGTCGATCTCCGAGGTGAAAGAGGTTCTGCCGGCGCCGCAGCGCGGAAAGGTGGCGGCTTCGTGAAGCTGGTGAACCCGCTGACCGCGATCTTCCACCCGCCGCCGACGCCCGGCGTGTTGGCCGTATTCGGCCACCTGGACACCACGGTGGATGCGATCGGTCGGCTGCACGCGGCCGGGCACACGGACTTCACCGTGTATTCGCCCATCCCGCGCCACGAGATCGAGGACGCCCTCGATCAGCCGGTGAGCCCGGTCCGGATGTTCACGTTGATCGGGGGCATCTCCGGCTGCGCCATCGGCGCGTGGCTCACGCTGTACATGTCGTACGACTGGCCCCTGGTGCTGGGCGGCAAGCCCATCGGCTCGGTCCCGCCGTACGTCGTGATCATGTTCGAGATGACGATCTTGTTCGGCGCCCTGTCGACCATCCTGGGAATTCTCTTCAACGCGCTCTTCGCCGCGCGCCGCCTGGGAACGGTCGCCTACGATCCCCGCTTCACGAACGACAAGTTCGGGATCTTCGTGCCCAGCCAGCCGGCGCGCGCGGGTCAGGTCGAGTCTCTCTTGCGCGGCGCAGGTGCCGAGGAGATCCGGCGTGCGTAGGCCGCGTGCCGCGGTTGCCGCCCTTGCGGCGCTTGCCGCCCTTGCGTGCAACCCCGACGACGTGGTGCACCGCATCGACTGGTTCGCCACGATGCGGCATCAACGCAGCATCAAGCCGTACGCCCGGCCCATCCCGCCCGTCCCCGGTACCGTGCCGGTGACCGGCGTCGAGCCGGCGATGAGCCTGCAGACGGCCGACCGGCTGGTGAATCCCCGGACCAGGACCTCGGAGTCGATCAACCGCGGCCGGTTCGTCTATGAGACCTACTGTCTCGTGTGCCATGGGCAGGAGGGCCGGGGGGATGGACCGATCTCCTCGGCCGCGGGCGGACCGTTCTTTGGCGTGCGCTCGCTCGTGAACGACACGATCGCGCGCCGCACCGATGGGTACATCTACGCGGTCATCGTGAGCGGTCAGGTCATGGGCCGGGGGCTGATGCCGATCTACGGCGACAAGGTGCGCGACACCGAGCGCTGGGATCTCGTGAACTACGTGCGGACCCTGCAAGCGGCTGCAAGCCCGCGGGGGAGACGATGAGCGCCGCGACCGCGACGGGGAGGGGGGAGCGGGGGGGGCGGGTCCCGCGTGCCGAGCTGGCGCGGACGGCGCGACAGTTCCCGGCGCGAACGTTCGGCCTCCTGGGCGCGCTCTTGGCGCTGGCCGGCGGCGCGACCTTCCTGTGGGTGCTGACTGTCGGTGGCGCGGCGCGGGCCTGGCAAGCGTGGCACGTGAACTTCATGTACTGGACGGGGCTGGCGCAGGGACTGGTCGTCTTCGCCGCGATCCAGAAGGTCGCCAAGGGACACTGGTCAGGCGTCGTCATTCGGCTCGCCGAGGCTGCGGTGGCGTTCCTGTTCGTTTCGCTTGTCGCGTACCTCGCGGTCTTTCTCGGCCGAGTGCACATCTTCAGCTGGCTGCATGAGCCCCGTCCGGACCTGGGTCCCTGGCTCGGGACGAAGTTCTTCTTCCTTCGCAACGGCGCTGTCTACGCGCTCCTCACGTGGCTCTCCTGGCGATTCGTGCGCCACGACATGGCCCCCGACGTGCGTGAGCTCGCCGACGGCCGTCCCGCCGAGCGCCTCGAAGGACGCGACGTCATCATGCGCGATGCGGCGATCCTGGTGGTGACGTACGCCTTCGGCTATAGCCTGCTGGCCTTCGACCTCATGATGTCGCTGGCCCACAAGTGGGTGAGTAGCCTGTTCGGCGCGTTCTATTTCATGGGCAGCTTCCTCGCCGCCTTGATGGCCCTTGCGATTCTCACGATTGCGGTCCGCCGCCGTATGGGGCTGGGGCCGCTGTTCTCCGCCAAGCAACAGCACGACCTCGGCAAGCTGTGCTTCGGGTTTACCGTGTTCTGGGCCTACCTCATGTGGGCGCAGTACCTGGTCATCTGGTATGGCAACCTGCCCGAGGAGACGTTCTTCATCTTCTACCGGCTCATCGGTCCCTGGAAGCCGGTTGGCGTCGCGGTGTTTCTCTTGGTGTTCGTGACGCCGTTCATCGGTCTGCTCGGCGTGCGGCCCAAGAAACATGGCCTCACGCTCGTGACACTGGCGCTCGTCAGCCTGGTGGGCATTTGGCTCGAGCGCTATCTCGAGATCGTGCCCTCGATCAATGGCGGCGCCGGACCGGCGATCGGCGTACCCGAGGCCGGCGTGACCGTGCTGTTCGCCGGGTTGTTTCTCCTGTCCTACGGCTGGTTCGGGGCTCGCTACCCGATGCTCTCACCACGGCTCGCCGCGGACACGCTGGAGCGAGAGCACCACTAGGGTTCCCACTCTGCAACGCGGCGACGTTCTCGCTGCCCATTCCTGTTTGAGCGGGTACTATCCTCGACCAATACGTCCAATCCGTGGTGACGGGCGATGCCGGAGGCTCTATGCGGTCGGGACTGGTAGTCCTGGAAGTCGTGACGGGGGTCGTGATACTGGCGTCGTGCAGCAACTCGACATCCCCGAATGGGGGCGGGAGCAACACGGGGGGCCATTCGACGACGATCACCGTGTCGGACAACACTTTTCAGCCGACGCCGGACACTGTGGCGATCGGCTCGACCGTCACTTTCAGCTGGGCGCCCAATTCCGTGAGCCACAATGTCACCTGGGATGCGGGCCCGACGACGCCACCCAATTCTGCTACGATGTCTTCGGGGGCATACACGACTCCGGCTCTGGACGCCGGGACCTACACCTACCACTGCACCATCCACGTGGCGCTCGGGATGCAAGGGACGATCGTCGTGCGCTGACGGCGTTAGCGCAGCAGCGGACGGAGCCGTCGCTTCAGGACCGCAAGCGAGTCGGCTGAGACTGGACCAAGCACATCTACGTAGAAGGCGGGCGGCTCGGCCGCTCGCTGGCGTGCCGCGCGGCCGGGCGCGGCCTGTGCACCCGGACTCGGCATGTCGGGTCGCGGCGGCGGCGCTCCGTTCGCACCACTGACCGCGACGGCGTCGAGCCCCATGGGCGGCACGGGCCCGTTCACGACGTCGATCGTGGTGCTGGAATCGAGCGCCTGTTCGACGATCACCAATCCGGAGTACCCGTGTATCCGCCCGCGGTACAGCCCTCGGATGGGGAGATCGGGGACGACCATCGGATCGCGGCCGAGCACCGCGCGCGCGCTGTCGGGTGTGATGGGGCCCTCCTTCTGGAGCGCGCCTACCCCATCTCCTTTGAAGGCCTCGAGGCGAGAGGGTGCGGGTGCGGCGGTCTTCGCGGCCAACATTGAACGTTCGCCCGCGGCAACGGCCTCGTCACGCGCGCTGAGGGCAACCAGGGAGTCGGCCAACGCCTGGTAGCGTTTCTCGGGTTTCGCCTCGGCGATTGCGCCGACTGCGGGAGCGGGTGCTGGCTGCGGCGGCGGGGTCCGTTGCTCATGGCGGCTGGGGCGCGCCTCGCGCTCCGCCCTACCGGGCGTGTCGGGCGCGAGCGCAGGAGCGCTGGGCGCGAGCCCATCCGTCATCTTGCTCGAGCGCGCATAGGGCCTAGGCGCGATGCCTGTGCCGCCACGTCCGCCAAGGTATGTCCCAATCCCGAGGGCCAGCGCCACCGTGGCCGCCCACGCGAGCGGAAGGCGCACTCGCCACCACAATCGGGGCGCTGGTTTCACGTCGCCGGTGCGAAACGGTGGCAGCTCGCGATCCGGTGGCGCGGCGAGCGCCAGCAGCTCTCCTGCTCGGGTGATCAGCGCCCGCTCCACGTCCAGACGCTCGCGGCAGGCCGGGCACTGCGCGAGGTGAGCGTCGACCCTTTGTGCTTCCGCCGCCGACAATTCGCCGTCGAGATACGCGTGCAGCGTGCCGTCATCCACGTGCGACATGCTCACCTGACTTTCCCGCCTCGTAGGCCTGGACCAGCCGCCGGCGCGCGCGCGACAGCGTCGTGCCGATCGCACCGCGGGCCAGGCCGGTCTGGGCGGCGATCTCGTCGTACGATAATCCCGAATCCCACAAGAGCAGCACCTCCCGATCCCGCGGGGAGAGCGCCGCGAGGGCGGCCCGGACGCGCGCTCGGTCGCTTTCGGCTTCGACGGCCGCCTCGGCGGCGAGCTCGGCGTCCCGGGGCTCGGCCGTGAGCAGCGTGAGATGACGTCGCTCTCGCGCCGCGCGTCTCGCATCGTCCCGCGCCATATTTGCCGCCACGATGAAGAGCCACCCTCGCGCGTTCTCCGGTTTGTGCACCAGCGCCCGGGCGAACGCCTCCTGAGCGAGGTCCTCCGCGCGCTCGGCATCCCAGACCTTGCGGTACAGGAACCGCACGAGCGCGCGGTAAGTGGTGCGGTAGACGTCCGCGAGGTCTTCGGGCATCGACGTCAACGCGGAACGCGGAAGTCGGAACGCGGAACAGCACCGTCTGGCTCCACGGATGTTCCCGTGCTGTTCCGCGTTCCGCGTTCCCACTTTCGCGTTGGGCTCATTCCCGAAACTCCCTCACGAGCCGCTCCAGGTCGCCGTCGGTCCATTGGGTCTTCCCGCTCGCCTCAATCTCGATACTGACCCGGCGCCCGGCCACCAGGACCGCCGGCTCGAGCGTGGCCGGTTGCGCCAGCTCGGGGAGCGCGCGCAGCAACGCGAAATACGCGTCGCTGAACGACGCCACCGCGACGACGCGCAGCGAGTCGCGGTGCGCGATGTCGGTCCACACGCCGTCGCGCAGGGCGAACAGACGACCCCCGAGGCGTCGCGTGACCGTCGTTGCCCGCGCGCCGTCCAGCGCGGGGACGGGGGCGGCCGTGCGCGCCACTGCGTCGAGGCTCATGGAGCCCGCCAGCTTGTGCGCCGCCTCCGACCGCTCCACCGCGCCTGCCCCCGCCTGGTCGCGCGGCGGCATCTGCCTGAATTGCCTCAATTGATCTTCTCGCTGGGCCACAATGCCCGGCTCTTGCACCAGATACGACGTGTACTCGGTCAGTATGCCGTAGCGAAGCGCGAGCCGCTTGAGCTCGCTCACAAGCTCCTCGTTCGGACCGTGGAGGCGGATTTCGCGCGACAGGGTACCCGCCTTGCGAGCAGCCCAGAGCTGCGGGATGTAGTCCGCGCCGGACGGCGCGTCGGCAAACCGTGCGCTGGTCGAAAAGCGCTCCTCATGCCCGCCTCTCCGTCCCGTCACCGTCACTGACCGCTCCCCGCTCCCCGTTCCCGCTCCCCGGTAGCGCCCGAACAGCACGAGCTCGTCGCCCCCAAACAGGTCGGGGAGCCGCTGCGGCTGGACGTCGTACAAGTCCACGCCATCCGAGCGCAGCGCGAGATCGGTGAGCACGGGCGCGGCGATCTTGGCCGCGAGCGCGCCGACGGCCTGCTCGATGTCGCCGCCCGGCCGGATGTACTCGGTCACGCCCCGGGCGCGCTCGGTCAGGCGGTCGAGCAAGTACGTGTTGACGTCATACCCGATTCCGAACGCGAAGACGCGGAACGCTCCCCGCCCACGCTCTGCCTGATCGGCGATGCGCTCGGGGTCGGTGTCTCCGACGGTCGCCATCCCGTCCGTGAGGAATACGACAACGCCGAGCGCGCCCTCGGCGGGCGGCTCCCCCAGCGCCTCCGTGAGCGCGCCGGCGATATTGGTCCCGCCACCGACGTCGAGGCGGCGGACCCATTCCTGGGCCGTCCGAACGTTGTCGCCCGACACTTCCGTCCAACCGGTCGCGTAGCGCTGCACCCCGCTCCCGAAGGCCACCACCCGCAGGCGATCGCCCGACCGGAGCGTGCCGATGAGCTGCACGAGGGCGGCCTTGGCCTGGTCGAGCTTCTCGCCCGACATCGAACCCGACACATCGACCACGGCGACGACATCACGGTGCACCACCGGCGCCTGCATGCCCGCTACTCCGGGCGCGAGCAGCAGCATGAAATACCCGTCTTCGCCGACGGGACGAGTCGTGACCACGGACATTCCCACGAGGTTGCGCGCCAGCGGGAGGAACAATTCGAAGTCTCCCCGTCCCCCTTGCGCGCTCGTGTCGGCGAGCGTGAGCTCGAGGCCATCGCCGCTGCGACTCGACGTGAAGCGGTGCGTCGGGGAGTAGGCGTCGCCGAACCGGGCAGCGCTATCGAGCTGGATACGGAAGCTCGAAGAGGCGGCGGCACCGGGCCCCGTTCCGGCCGTGTATCGCAGCCGCCACGCGTCGCCTACGCGGTCGAGCATCTGCGTGTAGCGGAGCGTGATCTTCCGGGTTTCCCCGGGTCCGATCGGAAACACCCGCGCGCGCAGGATTCCGTGACCCGCGAGCTCGATCAAGGCCGGGTCGCGCTTCCGGCGCACGATCTCCTCGTAGATGGCCCGCGCTTGGGCGGCGTCCATCGGCTCGCCCTTGAGCTCCCGGTCGCCCTGCCAGAGGGAGAAGTCGCTGAATACGGCTTCGCCGGGCAACGGGTACAGGTAGTTGCCCTCGCCGAGCATCGGGCCGTTGTTACGAAACCACTCTTCCACGGTGACGCGGGCGACGCGACCCGAAACAGCCACCTGGACTGCGCTGCGGACCTTGTCGATTCCGCCGCGCGGAGCCGAAGACAGGGGGACAGGCATGATCGGCTCGATCCAACCCTGCGCCGCGACAGCGGCAGGCGCGACGGGGAGGACGGCAGCCCAAACGATTCCGAGCAGGCGAGGTGCGGCCAGCATGGCGATGCTTCCCGTAAGAGGACGTCATGAGAGACGCCCAGCGCTCCGCTGGTTGCACACGGCGTGTCCGGCGGGAGGGGTACGTCGTGGCGCGTGAAGGGGTTGCGGTGAAGACCGCGATATGCTCATCTTGGGTGCCGCCGACGCCACCTCGACGTCAGGTTACGGCGCCCTACTGGACGGAACCCGTGCCGCGCTACACTTATCGGCGCCTCACCAAGCTCCCGAGCAGCCTCGACGAGCTGCGCCGCCACACCGTGCTCAACCTCCCCGGCATGCTGCAAGGTCTGCGGTTCGAGCACACCGTCATGGCACCGGGCGGGACCGTGCCGGTGTCGGTCGAGGAAGAGACGGGGGTACTGGTCTTCACCCTCGCCGGTCGCGGCGTCATGGAGCTCGATGGCGACCGGATCGAAGTCCACGCGAATGATCTCGTCCACATTCCTGCGGGCGTGCCGTACGGCATGCACACCCTCGGGGGAACGGACTGGGTATACGTCCTGCTGCAAGCGCCTGTGGGATGATGGGCGGCAGCCGTTAAGAGACCGCGCACGCGTTCGGCCCGAATTCCAACATCTCCGCATCTGCATCGGAGACTTCGGCGAGCCCTAGGTTCGCAAGCTTGATCGTCCTGTAGCTGTCGGGCGGTGGCGTGCTGTGTTCCCGCACCCACTCGAGAAACGCCTCTCGATCCTTCAGCGACATCGCCTCGTTCGTGGCGCCAATGACGTCGAACCGCGCGGCGACGCCGCGGTCTGCGCGCCGTTCGGTTTCGCTCGCGTAGTGGGCCGGCAGGACGAGAAGGTCCCCGGACCACTCGCCTCGCACCCGCTCCAGGCTGTTCCACAGCTGTGCCGCCCAGGCGTCGCGGTGTCCGCCCAAATCGGGGCGCCCCACCGAGTGCACGAACAGGAAATCGCCCGTCAGGGCGAACGACTTCTCCACAACGAGGGCAGTGCTGCCCAATGTGTGGCCCGGGACGTGAGCCGCCACGAGCGTTGCCCGGCCGAACGCCAGCGTGTCGCCCTCGGTGAGGGGGTGGTACGTGAAGCGCCCTTGGGTGCCGTCGAAGGGCGAGCGCGCATCGTCAGGGTGCACGAAATAGGGGACCTGCCAGCGCGCGGCGGCGGCGCGCGCGCCGCTCAAGTAGTCCGCGTGCATGTGGGTGTCGATGACCGCCGCCGCGGTCGCGCCGAGGTGGTCGAGCAACGCCTCGTACGGCTCGAGGTGCCGACCGGGATCGACGACGACCGCGTCGCCGTCGCTCACCAACACGTACGATAACGCACCTTTCCCCACGCGGTCGATCTGAATGAGATGCTCGATCGCGGGAACGGGGGAGGGCCCGGGGAAGATGCGGCGCGGCAGGTAGACGGTTTCCCACGCTGCCATGCCGCCGGCCACCGAATACGCCTCGAAGCCGCGCTCCCGCAGGAACCGGGTGGCCTTGGCGCTCGAGTTGCCGTGCCCGCAGATGACCGCCACCGGCGCGCGCGGGTCGAGGCCCAGGGACTCGAGCGTGGGGAGCTGGTACAGGTGCGACGCTGCCAGCGCGCGAAAGTCGAGCGTTGCGCCGAGGGTGACCCGTCCTTGCGCCACGCGGTCCGCGGCACGGATGTCGAGCACCTGCACGCGCTGCCCCTGGTCGAGGCGCTGCGCGAGGTCGGCAGCCGGGATGAGCGGGACTGGCGAGTCGGTCATTCGCTGAGTGTCGTCGCGGTGGTGCAAAAACGCAACGGGCGCACGAGGCGCTGCGGACTCCCGTTTTGCAGGCGCCCGGGTATATTGTGAACCCGTTCACAAGCGTAGTCCTGTCATCGTTTCCGGAGGAGTCTGCAATGCGGTTCACCCAGTTTTCGACTCTCGTCGCGTTCGCGGTAGTCGCCTGCGGCGGCGAGAAGAAGTCCGCGGCGTCGGAGGCCGAGGCGGCCACGCCGGCCAACACGCCCGCAGCCGCAGCCACCGCTGAGCCGGCAGGCGCCGTGGTCGAAGTGAAGATGACCGGCAATGGCACCAGCATGGCTGCCTTCGAGCCCGCCAAGCTCACCATCAAGACCGGCACGACCGTCCGCTTCATCAACGTATCCGGCGGTCCGCACGATGTCGCCTTCTACGGCGATTCGATTCCGAAGGGCGCGGCCGAAGCACTGAAGAAGGGGATGCCGAACCCGATGAGTGATCTGACAGGGCCGTTCGTCACACAGCCGAATGAGAAGTACGACGTCTCGTTCGCTGGCGCCCCAGCCGGGGTCTACAAGGGCTATTGCCTGCCGCACGTCGCGCTTGGGATGCATATCGCGATCACGGTCCAGTAAGC
>QHUS01000046.1 GCA_003222035.1 Gemmatimonadota bacterium
CTCCGTTCCCAGGATGTCCGTGAGCACCGCCACCCGATCGGCTTCCTTGATGAGGCCCATCGCGACGCCGGCGCACGCGGCCGTCATCGGGACCCCGGCATCGAACAGCGCCAGCGAGCCGCCGCACACCGTGGCCATGGACGACGAACCGTTCGACTCGAGGATGTCGGACACGATGCGGAGGGTATAGGGAAACTGGTCGTACGGCGGGAGCAGCGCCTGCAGCGCCCGCTCGGCCAGCGCCCCGTGTCCTACTTCGCGGCGTGAGGTCCCGCGGATCGGCTTGACTTCACCGGTCGAGAACGGCGGGAAGTTGTAGTGCAGCATGAACGACTTGGTGGTCTCCTGCGCCACGTCGATCGAGTCGATCCGCTGCTCGTCCCGCGTCGTGCCGAGGGTCACCGACACCAGCGCCTGGGTCTGGCCGCGCGTGAACAGTGCGGAGCCGTGGGTGCGCGGCAGCGTGCCCACCTCGCAGCTGATCGGCCGCACGGTGTCCAGATCGCGGCCGTCCACCCGCTCGCCGCGGGTGAGGACCTGGTTGCGCATCGTGTGATACTCGATTTCCTCGATGACGTTAGCGACGTCCTTCACGTTCTCGGGGAACTCAGGCCCCAGCTCTTCCTGGATCGTGGCCTTCAAGGCCGCGAGCGCTTGTGCCCGCTCGGACTTCTCCGGCAGGTGGAGCGCCTCGGACACCCGGGCCTCCGCGAGCTGCTTCACTCGCGCCACCAGCTCCGCCGGGGGCTCGACCTTGGTCCACTCCATCTTGGGCTGGCGCATGTCGGCGACCAGCTCGTTCGCGGCATCCAGCAGCTCGCGAATGCCCTTGTGCGCCACCTCGAGGCCCTTCACGATCTCGGCCTCAGTGAGCTCGAGCGCCCCGCCCTCCACCATGACGATCGAATCCTTCGAGCCGGACACCACCATGTCCACGTCGGAGAACTCGAGCTGCTGGAAGGTGGGATTCAGGATCCAGGCGCCTTCCACCCGTCCCACCCGGACGGCGGCGATCGGGCCGTTCCAAGGCACCTGGGACATGGTCAGCGCCGCCGAGGCCGCCGTCAGGCCCAGGACGTCGGCGTCGTTCTCCTGGTCCGCGGAGAGGACGTACACGAACACCTGGACTTCATTCTTGAAGCCTTCGGGGAAGAGGGGCCGGACCGAGCGGTCGATCACCCGGGCCGCGAGGATCTCCTCGTCCTGTGGCCGCCCTTCACGCTTCAGGAAGCCGCCGGGGATCTTGCCGGCCGCGTAGGCTTTCTCCCGGTATTCGACGGTCAGGGGGAAGAACGGGAGGGTCGAGACGTTGTCCGACACCGTCACTGCGGCGAGCACGACTGTCTCCCCGAACTGCACGAGGCAGGAGCCCGCGGCCTGTTTGGCCAGGCGGCCCGCCTCGAGCTTCAGAGCGCGGCCCGCGAAGTTGCGTTCTACGTGTTTCACCATATTGCCTGTCTAGAGCACAAAGAAATCCGCGAGGCGCCCCGGTGCTCTTCCGGGGCGCCCAACGCGACGCCAGCGGTATTAATGGCGGAGACCCAGCTCCTCGATGAGCTGCCGATACCGTTCCAGGTCGTTGCGCTTCAGATACTCGAGCAGGCGCCTGCGCTGCGAGACCATCCTGAGGAGGCCGCGCTGCCCGTGGTAGTCCTTGGCGTGTAGCCGGAAGTGATCGGTGAGGCTGTTGATCCGCTCGGTGAGCAGCGCGATCTGGACCGGGGCCGACCCCGTGTCCCCCTCGTGCCGCCCGTACTTCCTGACCGGCGTCGTCTTGTCGTACATCTGTTCCAGTTCCCTAATTGTTGAGAGCGCAGTAACTTAGACCGCCGAGACCGGTTTGTAAAGCCCTCGTGACCAACGCGCCTTCCGCGCCCCCCGCGCCCACCGACTTGGTGGGCCGCACCGTCGGCCCCTACGACCTCGAGCGTGTGCTCGGCCAGGGCGGCTTCGCCTGGGTGTTCGCGGGTCGGGAGCTGGACGGCACTCCGGTCGCCGTGAAAGTGCTCATGCCGCGCTACGCCGGCGATCCCCAGTTCGAGAGCCGCTTCCGCAACGAGGCGGAAATTGCCGCGAAGCTCGAGCACCCGAACATCATCCGCATCCGCTTCGTGGCGCGCTCCGGAAATTACGTCTACTTCGGGATGGACCTGTGCGCCGACTCGCTCGGTGCCCGGCTCGAGCGCGAGGGTCCGCTCCCGGAAGCCGACATCGTCCGCATCGTGCGCGAGGTCGCCCGCGCGCTGTTGTTCGCCCACGCGCAGGGTGTGATTCACCGCGATTTGAAGCCCGACAACATCCTGATTCGAGCGGACGGCAGCGCGGTGCTCAGTGACTTCGGGATCGCACGCGCGATGTCGGGCTACGTGGCATCCACTGGCGTGAACACGACGATCGGGACGCCCCACTACCTCTCCCCCGAGCAGGCCCAGGGCCGGCCGCTCGACCAGCGGGTGGACTTCTACGCTTTGGGGGTGACGCTCTTCAAGGCGGCCACCGGCGAGGTTCCCTTCACGTCCACCGATTGGTTCGAGCTCGCGCGGATGCACGTCGAAGTTCCACCCCCGTCCGTCCGCAAGAAGCGGCCCGAGCTGTCGAAGCGGTTCGAGCGTGTGGTGCGCCGATGTCTCGCGAAACACCCCGATGATCGGTATCGGGACGCTGCGGAGCTCCTCGCTGACATCGCGCCGCGCAAGTCGATCGCCGGCACGCCGTGGCTGCTCCTGGGAGGAGCCGCTGGGGTGCTGATCGCGCTGGTCGCGATGGTGATCAGGCTGATGCGGTGAACAGCCGCCGGACCGCGGCGATGATCCGGCCCATGACCGTCGCACGGCTCTCACCCTTCCCCGGCCTTTCCCCGGCATGTAACACCGCCTCCGCAGCCCGTCGCAGCTCCCCTTCCCACTGCTTCGGAAACGGGCGCTCGGCCAGACGGACCTCGAAGCCCGCGCCGCCTTGAACCGTCCCCAGCTCGACGATTCCCGGAGACGCGCGATCGATGACCTCGATAACCGGTCCCAACCCGTCCCTCGTCCCGCGTCCCCCGTCCCTCCCGTAATAGGCGCTGGTGACAGTGATCACGAGCCGCTCCGCATTCACGCGACCCGCCACATAGGCCTCGAGGACGTCTCTAACGGGGGAGGTCACGGAGGATGTCGTTGGCGATCCCGAGCAGCATTAGGCCGACGATTACGACGAACCCGATCTGCATCAGGCGCATGCGCAGCTCGAGCGAGAGAGGCTTCCGGCGGACCGCTTCAGCGATGAGGAACACCACCTGTCCGCCGTCCAATACCGGAATCGGGAGCAGGTTCAGGACGGCGAGGCTGATGGAAAAGAACGCCACGAATCCCAACAGCACTTCGATGCCCAGACGCGCCGCCTGCCCCGACATCTTCGCGATCAGGATCGGACCTCCCACCTCCTTGATCGATGCCTCCCGGAACACAAGCTTTTTCACCGAAACGACGACCGCTGCCGCCTGAGTAATCGTCTGGTCCGCCCCCACCACGACGGCTCGGCCGAACCCGATGCGCGAGCGCGTGATCGGTGGATCTTGATTCGCTCCGATGATGCCGTAGTTGTGCGGGCGGGGCGAAGCGGAGTCAGTCTCAATGGCCGAATCCGGCGTCACGGTCAGATCTTCGAGCCGCCCGTCGCGCAGCACGACCAGGTGAAGCGGCCGGGCCGCGGCATACCAGATCTTGTGCAGCATGTCGTTCCACGACCGGATCGTGTCCCGATCAATGCGGACCACCAGGTCTCCGGGACGGAGCCCGGCGCGGGCCGCGGGCTGGCCCGGAAGCACGAACCCGATCCGGGCGGGAACGAGCGGTACGAGGGCCTGCACCACCCTGGCGCGGGCGACCGAGTCCACCGGCAGATGCACGTCGATCGGCGCCGGCCGACCCACCACGGAGATTTGCAATTCGGTGGGACCTGTTACGAGCTGGTCTACGATCTCGTCCCACGTCCGGACCGTGTCCCCGTTGATGGCCGTGATCCGGTCGCCCATCCGCAGGGTCCCGAGCGCAGCCGCGCCCGGCGGGAGCGCCGCGGTCCGAACTGAGTCGACCTGTGTAACCGCGAGCCGGGGAGCGCCGAGAATTGCGGCGAGCCCCGTGTAGACAACGAAGGCGAGGAGCACGTTCGCCGTGACGCCCGCCAGGACCACGATCATGCGCTTCCACACCGGCTTGCGGTCGAAGGCCCGCGCCGGATCGATTGGGACGCTGGCCTTGCCCCCCTCCAGGCTCCCCGTGACCCCTTCGTCCTCGAGGCCGGCCATCTTCACGTACCCGCCGAGCGGAATCCACGAGATCCAGTACTCCGTTTCGCCGCGCCGCCATGCGAGCAGCGGGCGGCCGAAGCCGAGCGAGAAACGCAACACCTGGATCCCGACGGCCTTGGCCGCGATGAAGTGCCCCCCCTCATGGACGAAGATCAGCGGTCCTAGGGTGACGAGAAGCGCGAGCAGGCCGAGGAGTGCATTGCTCATGCTGCGTCCCGCGCCAGGCGCCGCGCCTCGGCATCCGCGGCGAGCACTGCCGCGAGCGACCCGGCGTCGCTGGCGTCGTGCCTCGCGAGCGCGCGCTCGATGGTCGCAGCAATTCGACCGAACGGGATTTTTCCGTCCAAGAAGAGCTGGACCGCCACCTCGTTGGCGGCGTTGAACACGGTCGGGGCCGTCCCTCCGGCCGCCGCGGCGACGCGCCCGAGCCCGTACGCCGGATACCGTTCCTTGACGAGGGGCTCGAACGTGAGCGCGCCCGCGGCGACGGGATCGAAGCGGCGCGGGCCCGTATCGGGAACCCGCTCGGGGTGCGTGAGCGCGTACAGGATGGGCAGCTCCATCGTAGGGAAGCCCACCTGCGCCAGGACGGAACCGTCCACGAACTCGACGAACGCGTGCACCACGGATTGCGGGTGCACGACGACGTCCACCGCGTCATAGGGCACGTCGAATAGGAAATGTGCCTCGATGACCTCGAGGGCCTTGTTGACGAGCGTCGCCGAGTCCACCGTGATCTTCTTCCCCATCTTCCATGTCGGGTGCCGCAGCGCCTCCTCGACCGTGGCAGCGGCGACCCGCTCGGCGCTCCACGTGCGGAACGGCCCGCCCGAGGCGGTGAGGATGAGACGCGCGAGCTCCCCGGATCGCCGCCCCGTGATGCACTGCAGCACGGCACTGTGTTCCGAGTCCACGGGCACGATCTCGCCGCCCCCCTCGCGCGCGGTGCGGGTGACGAGCTCACCGGCCATGACGAGCGTTTCCTTGTTCGCGAGAGCCACCCGCTTCCCTGCCGCCAGCGCCGCGAGCGTCGCCTCGAGCCCCGCGGCGCCCACGATCCCGTTCACCACGATCTGCACATCGGGCCGCGTCACTGCTTCTATCAGGCACTCAGGCCCTTTCCCATTTCCCGCTTCCCGTTTCCCCGAGTTCACCAGGCCCACGTAGCCCGGCTTCCACTCCGCAGCCTGGCGCTGCAATAGCTCCCCGTTCGAGTGAGCGGTCAGCGCGGCGACCCGAAACCGGTCTCGCTGACGGCCCAACACCTGGAGAGTCGCGCAGCCGATCGACCCCGTGGATCCGAGGATTGCCACGCCGACGGTCATGCCAGGTCCAGGATCCGGAGCAACGCTGCGGTGACGGGCAGAACGAAGTACAGCGAGTCCAGGCGGTCCAACACGCCCCCGTGTCCGGGGATGAGCATCGAAGAGTCTTTGACGCCGACTTCGCGTTTGAAGAGCGACTCGGCCACGTCGCCGACCTGAGCAGCAAAGGCGGTGATCAGCCCGATCCCGGCGAGCTGCCACATCGGAAGACCGAGGGCCACGCGCTTCAGCACCAGGGGGCCGTACGCGATCGCCGCGAGGGCGCCGCCCCCCATGCCGGCCACGGCGCCGGCCCACGTCTTCTTGGGCGACAGCACCGGGGCCAGCTTGGGACCGCCGATCAAAGCACCGCCGGCCATCGCGCACGTGTCGCACACCCACGTGATGACGAGCGGCAGCGCCGCCAGGGCGACCGACCCTCGCGGGTGCGCGTCGACGTGGGGGCCGTGCCGGATTGCGACGATGAACGAGAGCAGTGCCGAGGCGTAGAGGGGACCGAAGACGGTCACGGCGAGCGTGGTGAGGGGACGGTGCTCCGGACCACGGGCGGTAGCCACGACATGCGTGATGATCAGCCAGATGGCCGCGACGTACAGCACCGGCTCCCAGTCGGCGTAGCCCTTCACCCAGTAGATCGCGAGCGGACAGATCGCTGCCGCGACGAAGCCGATCCACTCGAGCGGCTCGATGCCCTGCTTGCGGGCCAGATCGTACACCTCGCGCGTGCCCAGCACCCCCAGGATGGCCAGGAAGCCCGCCAGCACCCAGCCGCCGAGCGAGAGGATCAGCAGCGTGCCGGCGATGGCGGGGACGGCGAACGCGATTCGCACGAGCAGGTTGCGGCTCATGGTGCGGTGACTCTCCCGAATCGCCGCTCGCGGCCCTGATAGTCGAGGATTGCCTGGAACAGGTCGCGGCGCGTCACGTCGGGCCACAGGACCGGCGTGACGTAGAGCTCGGTATAGGCGAGCTGCCACAACAGGAAATTGGAGAGCCGCCACTCGCCCGACGTGCGGATCAGCAGGTCGGGGTCGCTCCATGGCGCGGTGTACAGCTTTTCGCGTACTGCACCCTCGTCGATGTCCTCGAGTCGCTTCACGCCCTTGAGGACGTCTTCGGCGAGGAGCCGCGCCGCACGTGCCAGCTCCCCGCGCGAGGAGTACGAGATGCACAGGTTGAGCGCGAGCCGGGTCTGGTCGCGGGTTTCGCGCTCGATGCGCTCGACCGCGGCGCGGGCCCCGGGCGAGAGCCGGGTCCGGTCGCCCAGGACGTGGACGGCGACCCCCTGGCTCCGCAGCTCCATAATTTCCCGGGCGATGTACTCCTCGAGCAACTGCATGAGCGCCGAGATCTCGGATACCGGGCGCTGCCAGTTTTCCTCCGAGAAGGCGAACAGCGTGAGCACCTCCACGCCGGCCTCGATGGCCCCCTCGACGACTTCGCGCACGGCTTGCATACCGGTGCGGTGCCCCAGCGACCGCGGCAGCAGGCGCTCACGGGCCCATCGGCCGTTACCGTCCATAATCACGGCGATGTGACGCGGAACGGCCCCGTTGAGGCGGATCTGCGCCAGCAGGTCGTCCGCCATTTCAGATTTCCATGATCTCCGCTTCCTTGCCCTTCACCGCGTCGTCCACCTGCCGCAGGTGATCGTCGTGGAGCTTCTGCACGTCCTTCTCGGTGTGCTTCTTTTCGTCCTCGGAGACGTGCTCGGTCTTCTTGATCCGGCTGATCGCCTCGGTGCGCGCGTGCCGCACCGCGACGCGGCCTTCCTCCGCGAACTTGTGCACGACCTTCACGAGCTCGCGGCGCCGCTCCTCCGTGAGCGGTGGCAGCGGAATGCGGATGATGTTGCCGTCGTTCGAGGGCGTGAGCCCCAGATCCGATGCCAGGATCGCTTTTTCGACGGCCTTGAGCAGCCCCTTGTCCCAGGGCTGGATGGTCAGGAGCTTGGGCTCCGGGGCGGCCACGCTCGCCACCTGGGTGAGCGGCATCTCGCTGCCGTAGGCCTCCACACGCACCAGATCGAGCAGCGACGTGGTCGCCTTGCCGGTGCGGACGGTGGTGAACTCACGCTTCACCGCCTCGACAGCCTTGTCCATCGCGTGCTTCGCCTGCTTGACGTGTTCCGCCAGGGTGCTCATTGCACGATGGTGCCGACGCGCTCGCCCGCCAGGACCCTGGCCGTGGCGCCCGGCTGGTTGATGTTGAACACCACGATGGGCAGCTGGTTCTCCTTGCACAATCCGAAGGCGTTCGCGTCCATGACCGCGTACCCGTTCACCAGGGCGTCGCGGAACGACAGCTCCGCCAGGAACGTCGCCTTCGGGTCCCGCTTGGGATCGGCGGTGTAGACGCCGTCCACGTTCGTCGCCTTGAGCAGCACCTTCGCCTCGATCTCCAGGGCGCGCAGCACCGCCGCCGTATCGGTCGAAAAATACGGGTTTCCGGTCCCGCCGGCGAAAATGACCATCCGCCCTTTCTCGAGGTGGCGCAAGGCGCGTCGCCGGATGTAGGGCTCCGCCAGCTCCTCCATGCGGATCGCGGACATCACCCGCGTGTCGACGCCCTTCTTTTCCAGGATGTCCTGCAGGGCGAGCGCGTTGATCACGGTCGCGAGCATGCCCATGTAGTCGGCGGAGACACGATCCATGCCCTGCTCGCTTGCGGCCGTGCCGCGCAGGATGTTCCCGCCGCCCACCACGAGCCCGAGCTGCACCCCGATCGCGGCCACGCGCTTGAGCTCGTCGCCGAGCTGATCGATGAAGGAGAAATCGATGCCCCCACCCGCCCCGCGCGGCCCCGCGAACGCCTCACCCGAGATCTTGAGCAAGGCGCGCGGGTAGGCGAGCCGCGGACCGGGACGCGGGGCGGTCGCCACTCAGCTCTCGCCGACCTTCAGTCGGGAGAACCGGCGCACGTCGATCTTCTCGCCGGTCTTGGCCGACAGCTCCTTGACCAGCTCTCCCACGGTGCGCTTGTCGTCCTTGACGAACTTCTGCTCGAGCAGGACGCGCTCCTCGTAGAACTTCTTGAGCATGCCATCCACGATCTTCGCCCGGATGTTCTCGGGCTTCTTCTGCTCGGCCACCTGCGCCTCGTACACCCGACGCTCTCGAGCAACCGTCTCCGGCGGCAGGTCCTCGACCCGGACGGCGAGCGGGTTCGTCGCGGCGATGTGCATCGCCAGCTCCCGGGCGAGCGTCTTGAAGTCCTCGGTCCGCGCGACGAAGTCGGTCTCGCAGTTGAGCTCGACCAGCACCGCGACTTTGCCGTCGTGGTGCACGTAGTGGCCGATCAGCCCCTCCGCGGCCACGCGCTCCGCCCGTTTCTCGGCCTTGGCCGCCCCCTTCTTGCGCAGCACGTCGACGGCCTGCTCCAGATCGCCGCCCGTCTCCTCGAGCGCCTTCTTGCAGTCCATCATGCCGGCGCCCGTGCGGGCGCGCAGCTCCGCCACGAGCTTTGCCGGAATCTCTTTCACAATCGTCACTGCCTCCTCCTCATGAAGACGCCGCCCTCGCGCCGGTGAGCTCGAAGGCGGCGGTCGGTTTCCACCGGATCGCGCACGTCCGGTGTCCTAGCCCTCGCCTCCGCTGCTCGACTCCGCCGGCGTGGGCGTCTCTTCGGTCTTGAGCCGCGCGGCGATCGCCTCGGGTTTGGGCCGCCGCTTCCGCCGGGCCGGTTTCTTCTTCTTGTCGCCGCCGGCCTCCACCTCGACGCCGGTCTCCGTCGAGTAGGTCACCCCTTCGCCCTCTTCGGCCGCCTCACGCAGCGGCATCTGGCGCCGCGCTTCTCCGATCACGTCCGAGATCGCCGCCGCGATCAGCGAAACGGCGCGGATCGCGTCGTCGTTACCCGGAATGGGCACGGTGATCAGGTCCGGGTCCGCGTTCGTATCCACGATCGCGACCACGGGAATGCCCAGCTTGTTCGCTTCGGCAACCGCGATGCGCTCTTTTTTCGAATCCACCACGAACAGCGCTCCCGGAAGGCGCCCCATGTTCTTGATGCCGGAGAGGTATTTCTCGAGCTTCACCCGCTCGCGGTCGAACAACAGCTGCTCCTTCTTGGTGTAGTTCTCGAACTCGCCTTCCGCGGTCCCCTGCTCCAGTTCCTTCAGCCGCTTGATCTGCTTCTTGATCGTCTGGAAGTTCGTCAGCGTACCGCCGAGCCACCGCTCCGTCACGTAATACGCGCCCGAGCGCTGCGCTTCCGCCTGGAGGATGAGCTTGAGCTGCTTCTTGGTGCAGACGAACAGCACGCCTTCACCCTTCAAGACGACGCTCCGCACCAGGTCCTGGGCCTCCAGGATCTGCCGCAGTGTCTTCTGTAGATCGATGATGTAGATCCCCGACCGCTCGGCAAAGATGAACCGGCGCATCTTGGGATTCCAGCGGCGCGTCTGGTGGCCAAAATGGACGCCCGCTTCCAGCAGATCCTGCAACTCAGGCTGCGCCATGCACTCCCTCGCGTGGGTTTTGATCCGCCGCTGCTCTCACTTTCGGTGTCACCCCGCCAAGCGGGGACCCAACACCGAATCAAGCAGCGTGAGTGATTACCTACCGTTTACTGAACTGGAACCGCTTGCGCGCGCCCGCGCGGCCCGGCTTCTTCCGCTCGACGACGCGCGGGTCCCGCGTCAACAGTCCCTGCTCTCGCAACTTTTTACGGTGCCGCTCGTCCGCCAGGCACAGCGCCCGCGCGATCGCGAGTCGCATCGCCCCCGCCTGCCCCGTCACCCCGCCGCCCCGGCACAGCGCCCGCACGTCGAAGGCACCGAGCGTGTCCGTCGCCGTGAACGGCTGCTGGATATGCGACACGAGCGACGGCCGGGGGAAGTAGTCCCCCAGCGTGCGCCCGTTGACGTTCCACTTCCCCGAGCCCGGCGTGAGATACACGCGCGCCACCCCGACCTTGCGGCGCCCGACGGCGTGCCAGCGCAGCTCCGGCGTGACCGCTGTGCTCACCTGGCCTCCGCCGCAAGGGGCTCTGGTCGCTGCGCGGCGTGCGGATGCTCGGGACCGGCGTACACCTTCAGCATCTGCTTCACTTTCTGGCGCGAGAGCGTCGTCTTCGGCAGCATGCCCCATACCGCGCGCTCGATCACCCGCTCGGGACGCGTCTCCATCACCTTCTTCAACGGCGTGAACCGCTCGTGGCCCATGTAGCCGGTGTGCCGAAAGTAGCGCTTCTGCTCGAGCTTGCGTCCCGTGAACTTCACCTTGGCGGCGTTCACGACCACCACGCAGTCCCCCCCGTTCAGGTGCGGTGTGAACGTCGGCTTGTGCTTCCCACGCAGCACCTGCGCGACCCGGCTCGCGAGTCGCCCGAGCGGCTCGCCGGCCGCGTCGACGACGAACCAGCGATGGGTTACGTCTTCCTTGCGGAGACTGAAGGTCTTCATTCCCGACCCTTCAAAATGGAAAGTCGCATCGGTCGCAGCCGCGAACTATACCCGGGGCGTAAAGGCCTGTCAACCCTAGGGTTCCGGGCTCGCGAGCGTCACTAGCGGTGCCCCCTTTTCGACCGCCTGCCCCACGGCCACGTGAACCTTCTGCACCACCGCCGCCCGTCCCGCCCGCAGTTCATTTTCCATTTTCATCGCTTCGACCACCACGAGACCCGCGCCTGCGTCGACCCTTTGTCCCTCTGCCACCTCGACCCGCAGCACGAGCCCGGGCATCGGAGCGCGCACCGTCCCGCCCCCGGCCACCGCGCCGCCCGTTCGGCCCTGCGGCGGCTTCGCTCGATCGCGTTCGTCTTCCACGGTGACTTCGATGCGCTCGCCGGCCATTCCCAGCGCCCAGCGGCCCGGCCCCTCGAGCGGCTGAGCCGTCACCGTCCACGACGCTCCGCCGAGCAGGAGGTGGTACAGCGGTGTCGCCCCCCCTCCCCCTCCCCCTCCCACGGCGGCGAGGTCGGCATCGAGGGCGACGCCGTCTACCAGCACGCGGGTGCCGTCTACCTCGACCTCGTGGATCGTGTCGCCGATTCGTACGGAGTACTTCACGCGGCCTCCAGCGCTGCCACCGTCTCCACGTGAGCGGTCTGAGGGAACAAATCGAACGCCCGCACTGCGGTTACGCGGTAGGTGGCGCTCAGCCGGTGCAAGTCGCGAGCCAGGGTCGCGGGATCGCACGAGATGTAGACCAACCGGCCGACCGGATCCCCGGTGAGCCGGAGTGTGACGTTCCAGTGCAAACCACCGCGTGGCGGATTGACCACGACGGCGCTCGGCTCGGGGAGCGTGGAGATGACGTCTTCGGCTCGGCCTGCGATGAACCGCACGGGACGGGGCACGTTTCGTCCGCGGGCCCAATCGATCGCCTGCTCGTCCGCGTCGACACTCACCACCTGCGCCCCGCGCTCCGCCAACTCGACGGCCGTGTCGCCGATCCCCCCATACAGGTCCCAGACCACGGCGCCCCGCAAGTCCCCCAGCTGCTCGACCGCCCAGCGGCGCGCGATCACGCCCATCTCGGGGTTGATCGGCTCGAACGCCGTCGCGGGGAATCCCGTGGCGGGACCGGCCATCACGCGCGCGGCACCATCCACCGGCTGCCACCAGCAGATGACCGCGTCGCGATCGGGGAGGTTGAGCGCGTCGCGCAAAGTCGCGGCGTTCTGCCACGGCTCGCCGGCCGATTCGGCGATGACGTGGCGCCGGCCCTCGCGGTCGAGACGGAGCGTAAGATGGGTGAGCTTTGCGGGCAGCAGCGCGAGCTGCGGCCGCAGCTCGCGCCACAACGCCGTCAACCGGAAGTCCGCGACGTGGCAGTCGAGCAATGCGAATACCGCTGCGGGTCGGTCATATGGATGGAATCCGACTGTCCGACTGTCGGACCGTCCGACCGCTTTGACGCTCATCGAGAGCTTCGCGCGGTAGCGCCACTCCTCCACCGCTTCGACGATCTCGGGATCGGCCAGGTCCAGCTTGGCGATCCGCCGTAGAGCGTCCCCCACGATCGCGCGCTTGGCTGCCAGCTGTGCCTCGTACGTCATGTGCTGCAGCTGGCAGCCCCCGCAGCGATCCCCTGTGTAATGGGGACAAGCCGCCGTGACGCGGTCGGCCCCGGGGGCGACCACCTCGGCGAGCTGCCCGCGCGCGAAGGTCTTGTGCAGCCGCACGCCGTCACGGAGCCGCACTCGCTCTCCGGGCGCGGTGCGGGCGACGAACACGGCGCGTCCGTCCGCCAGCCGTCCGACCCCGTCGCCCCCCGCCGCGATCGCCGTAATCGCGACCACGTTGCTCATTGACCGATCGCTTCCCGCCGCGCGGTGGCAAGCCAGACGGACGGTCGGACAGTCGGACCCGCAGGCTGGGGTGGCGTGGGGGCCGACGCTGCGGCTTGCTCGGCCAGCAGGGCCGCCACCGCTGCGAGGGGTCGCAGCAGCTCGGGGGATGGCTCGCCGACGAGCAGGCGCGCCCCGGCGCGCTCGAGGTAGGTGATGTCGATGTCGCCGCGCTGGAATTCCGGATCGTCCATCACGCGCAGGTGGAAGGCCTGCGACGACGGGATGCCGACGATCGCGAGCTCCCGCAGGGCACGCCGCATCCGCTCGAGGGCCACGCCCCGCGTCTCACCCCAGACGATCAGCTTCGCGATCAGCGAGTCGTAGTACGTCGTGATCTCGTTGCCCTCCTCGACGCCCCCATCCCAGCGCACGCCCGGGCCGCCCGGGATGCGCAGGTATTGCACGACGCCCGTCGCAGGCATGAAATCGTTCGCCGGATCCTCCGCCGTGATGCGACATTCGATCGCATGCCCGCGTGGCTGTAAGGTGCCGGCGTGCACGCGCAGCGGCTGACCCATTGCGACGCGGAGTTGCTCGCGCACGATGTCCACACCGTAGACGAGTTCGGTCACCGGGTGCTCGACCTGGAGACGCGTGTTCATCTCCAGGAAGTAGAACTCGCCGCTGGGCGCCAGCAGGAACTCGATCGTACCGGCACCGAGGTATCCGACCGCGCCGGCAGCCGAGGCCGCCGACTCGCTCATGCGGCGGCGCAAGGGCGGTGTGACCGCCACTGACGGCGCCTCTTCGATGAGCTTCTGATGCCGGCGCTGGATGCTGCACTCCCGCTCGCCCAACGCGACCACGCGTCCGAACGAGTCCGCCAGGATCTGGATCTCGATGTGTCGTGGCCGCTCGAGGTACTTCTCGAGGTACACCTCTCCGGCGCCGAACGCCTTGAGGGCTTCGCCCGTGGCCGCTTCGAACGCGCTGTCCAGCTCCGCCTCCTCGCGCACGAGTCGCATGCCCTTCCCTCCCCCGCCGGCCACGGCCTTCAGCAACACCGGATAGCCCAGTCGCGCCGCCTCCGCGCGGGCCTGCACGTGATCCGCGACCGCGCGCGTGCTGCCCGGAACGACTGGCACGCCCGCCTGCTGCATGCGGCGCCGCGCTTCAATCTTATCGCCCATCGCTCGAATCGCGGCCGCTGACGGTCCGATGAACACGAGGCCCGCCTCGACCACCGCCTCCGCGAAGGGCGCGCGCTCGGACAGGAAGCCGTACCCGGGATGTACCGCGTCGCACTGGGTGTCGCGGGCTGCGGCGACGAGTTTCGCGATGTCGAGATACGACTCGGCCGCGGGTGCCGGGCCGATGGGCACCGCCATATCGGCGGCGCGCACGTGCGGCGACAGTCGGTCGGCCTCGGAGTACACCGCCACGGCTGTGAGGCCCTCCTCGTGGCACGCGCGGATCACCCGGAGCGCGATCTCTCCGCGATTCGCTACAAGGACTCGTTTAATAGTGGGCATCGGGTATCGTTCTCTAAACCCACGACGGATGACGAATAACGGATCACGCTCGAGTCAGCGACGGCACGCCGGCACGTCCGACGTCAGGTTGAAGGTTCGCAGCGGCTCGCACAACGCGGGCGTGGTGCGCGCCGCTCGCGCGTAGGCGGCGAGCGCCGGCTGGGCCCAGGGGTCCTTGCCGTCGAGTGCGACACGCAGCGCGCCGAACACGAAGTCACGTGGCGGAACGGGCGTGCCCTTTGCCTGCTGTCCGGCCACCCACACGAGCGGGCGCGTCTCCCAACGGAGCCGGGGCCGGGTTTCGGGCGGGTGCTCGAACGCCATGCTCATGCACACCGGGCGCCGCTGGGCCAGCTCGCCGAGCAACGCGTCGGCGCTCCCGCTGCGATGTCCAAGCTTCAAGTCGGCCGCTACGCGGCCGCGCAGCACCGCGTCGGACCGCCACACCGAGAAGGGTACGACCAGGAGATCGGGCCGGAGGCTGCGCGCGAACCGCATGTACCACGCCGCGTAGAAATCGGCGTCTCCCGCGGTGAACAACACACCGGACACCGGACATGCCCGGAGCAGATTCTCACCCAGCTCCTCCAGGACCGAGGGGATACGCAGGTCCAGCGGGAGCGGGCCCCATGTCTGTATCCCGCCGTCGTCATCGCCTCCCGTCCCGCCGCCCTCCCACGCGAGCCACGAACGGATGGTCCACGCGCCGACTCGCAGTACCCGAGCGCTGTCGCCCACGGCGGTCGTCCCCAGAGGCCCGGCCAGCGCCGCGGCGCGGGTGAGCGCCGTTTCGGCGGTATCGACCACGGCGCGAACCCAGGTGCTGTCCTCGCTCGACCGGTGTGTGGCGCCGTGCGCATCGGCGCCCAGCTCCAGGTAGGCGCGGCCCATCAACAGCCAGAGCCGCGCATCCGTCGAATCGCGCTCCGCGCGGCTGCGCAGCTCCGCGATGGAGTCGTTGAGTGGAGGGGGCGTCGGCGCCTGCACCAGCGTCGCCAGCGCCACCGCGCTACAGAGGAATGTTACCATGCTTCTTCGGCGGATTCCGGTCTCGCTTCGTGGCGAGGGTCGCGAGGGCCTCGATCAAACGGGGGCGCGTATCCCGCGGATCGATGATGTCGTCCAGGTAGCCGCGTGCCGCCGCGAGATATGGATGCGCGAACTTCTCGCGGTATTCCGTTTCCCGCTCCTCCGTCGCGTCGTCCTTGTACAGGATCTCCACCGCGCCTTTCGGCCCCATGACGGCGATCTCCGCCGTCGGCCAAGCCACGTTGTAGTCCCCCCGCACGTGCTTCGAGTTCATGACGTCGTAGGCGCCGCCGTACGCCTTGCGCGTGATCACCGTGAGCTTGGGCACGGTGGCTTCGCAATAGGCGAACAGCAGCTTGGCCCCGTGCTTGATGATGCCGCCGTGCTCCTGGGCCACGCCCGGAAGGAACCCGGGCACGTCCTCGAAGGTCACGAGGGGAATGTTGAAAGCGTCGCAGAACCGGATGAACCGGGCACCCTTCAGGGACGCGCTGATGTCGAGCACCCCGGCGAGCACCGCAGGCTGATTCGCGACCACACCCACGGGCCGTCCCCCGAGCCGCGCGAAGCCGACCAGCAGGTTCCCGGCGAAGTCCCGATGCACTTCGAGAAACGCGCCGTCGTCCACCACACGGCGGATCACGTCGTGCATGTCGTACGGTTTCGTGGGGCTGTCCGGCACGACCTCCAGCAGCTCTTCGTCCCGGCGGTCCGACGGATCGGCGCAGGGGTGGACCGGTGGGTCGTCGAGGTTGTTCGAGGGCAGGAAGCCGATGAGCGCCCGAATGCCGGCGAGACTTTCCTTTTCCTCGTCGTGCACAAAATGGGCGACGCCGGACGTGCCGCCGTGCACGTCGGCCCCGCCCAGGCCCTCGAAGTCCACGTCCTCGTGTGTCACGGTTTTCACCACGCTCGGCCCGGTGACGAACATGTAGGAGACCTTGCGGACCATGAACACGAAATCGGTGATCGCCGGACTGTACACGGCGCCCCCCGCGCAGGGGCCCAGGATAGCGCTTATCTGCGGCACGACGCCGGACGCGAGAGTGTTGCGGAGGAAGATCTCGGCGTAGCCGCCGAGCGACACGACGCCTTCCTGAATGCGGGCCCCACCCGAGTCGTTGAGGCCGATGATCGGCGCCCCGTTCTTGAGCGCCAGGTCCATCACCTTGCAGATCTTCTCGGCGTGCGCCTCGGAGAGCGAGCCGCCGAACACCGTAAAGTCCTGCGCGAACACGTACACCAGCCGGCCGTCGATCTTGCCCCATCCCGTCACGACGCCGTCGCCAAGATACCGCTCGTCGGCGAGCCCGAAGTCGGTCGACCGGTGTGTGACGAACCGACCGAGCTCCACGAACGTCCCGGGGTCGAGCAGCGCATCGAGTCGCTGGCGCGCCGTCAGCTTGCCTTTGTCGTGCTGGGCCGCGATGCGCTCGGGGCCGCCGCCCAGCTCGGCCTCCGCGCGCTTCCGCTGTAATAGGTCGAGCTTCTCTTGCATGGTCATGGCAAAAATCTAGGTAGCTGGGAACAGGACAGCTACAACCAGGCGCACACACGCACAGCGGTAAATAGCAAGAGGGGGCAGGAAAATCCTACCCCCTCGAGCCCGGTTCACCGCTGCGCGGCTACGCGTCTAGCGTTTGCGTCTCCTGACCGGCTGCTTGCTGTCCACCGTCTTCCTTAGGCCATCCCGTCGCCGCCAGCACGATCCGATGATGAATGGGATCCACCTCCAACACTTTCAGCTCGACCGCCTGCCCCTCCTTCACCGCGTCCCCCGGATTCTGGATATCCGGAATGCCGAGCTGCGACATGGGGACGAAGCCCTCGATGTCGTGCCCCAGATCGACGACCACGCCCTTGTCCATGAGCCGCAGTACCCGTCCGCGGAGCTCCGTCCCGACGGGATAGGTCTCGCCGATCCGGAGCCAGGGATCTTCCTGCGCCTGTTTCAGGCCGAGCGAGATCCGCTTGTTCTCCGCGTCGACGTTCAAGATCAACACCTCCACCTCGTCGCCCTTCTTGACGACTTCGGAGGGATGTTGAACGCGCTTGGTCCACGACATGTCGGAGATGTGGATCAGGCCGTCGATGCCCGGCTCAATCTCCACGAAGGCGCCGAAGGAGGTGAGATTGCGCACCTTTCCTTTGATCCGCATGCCGACCGGATACTTCTGCGGCAGCGCCATCCAGGGATCTTCCTCCGTCTGCTTCATGCCGAGCGAGACTTTCTCTTCCGTCTCGTCGACCTTGAGCACGACGGCTTCGATCGTCTCGCCGATCGACACGAGCTTCGAGGGATGGCGGACGTTGCGCGTCCAGCTCATCTCGGAGATGTGCACCAGCCCCTCGATCCCCGGTTCGAGCTCGACGAAGGCGCCGTAGTTGGTGATCGAGACGACCTTGCCCTGTACGCGGGTCCCGACCGGATACTTCGCCGCTACGTTCTTCCATGGGTAGGGTTGCAGCTGCTTCAGCCCGAGGCTGATCCGTTCGCGCTCCCAATCGATGTCGAGGACCTTCACCTCGACTTCCTGCCCGATGTGGACCATCTCGGAGGGATGCGAGACGCGGCCATAGCTCATGTCGGTGATGTGCAGCAAGCCGTCCACACCGCCCAGGTCGATGAAGGCGCCGAAATCGGTGATGTTCTTGACGATGCCCTTCCGCACCTGGCCGACCTGCAGCTCCTTCATGAGCACGTCGCGCTTCGTCTTGCGCTCGGCCTCGAGGAGCACGCGACGGCTGACGACGATGTTGCGGCGTCGCTTGTTGAGCTTGATGATCTTGAACTCGAAGCTCTGGCCCAATAGCTCGTCGATGTTCGGCACGCGCCGCAGGGCGATCTGGCTGCCAGGCAGGAACGCGTCCACGCCCATGAGATCGACCACCACGCCGCCCTTGATCTTCTTCACAAGCGCCCCGGTCACCGGCTCGTCTTTCTCGTAGGCCTCGCGGATCCGCTCCCACACCCGCATGAAGTCGGCCTTTTTCTTCGAGAGAACGACGGCGCCCTCCTGGTCTTCCAAATGCTCGAGGAAAACCTCGACCTCGTCTCCTTCTTTGAGCGAATGGGCGTCCTTGAACTCGTCGATCGCCACTGCGCCCTCCGACTTGAAGCCGACGTCGAGAATGACGGCGGTGTCGGTCACGCGCAGCACCTTCGACTTGACGATCTCCCCCTCTTCGATGTTGGAGAGGGTGCCTTCGTACAGCGCCGTCATCTTCTCGATCTCGTCCGGCGAATACTCCTCATGCAGATCGGGGCGGACGCGGAGATGAGAGTGGGGAGGGGGCGTTTCTGGCTTCGACTCGGGAAGGTCTTCCGTATCTACCAGCATTCAGTACCGGTTCGGTTGTGGGTTTGGGGTTGCACTCTCCCGGGCCATGGCCCGAGGCCGGCGAAACCTAGCCGGGCAGGCGCTCCCGCGCCAGCGCCACGACCTGTCCCACCTGCTCCTCGAGCCCGAGCCGGGTGGTGTCGAGAACCACCGCGTCTGCGGCAGCCTTGAGGGGAGCCACGCGCCGCGTGGAATCGGCTCGATCGCGCGCCGCCAGCACGTCCGCTTCACGCCCGACCTCGATCGGGTCCGGCGTGCGACTTCCGCCCCGTTCGGCCAGGCGGCGCCGCGCCCGCTCCTCGGGGCTGGCGGTCAGAAACACCTTGAGGGGAGCATCGGGAAAGACCACCGTCCCGATGTCCCGTCCGTCTACCACCACACCCCGGGGATGGCTCAGCACGGCCTCCCGTTGCTGCACATTCACCCAGTGTCGCACCTCGGGAATGGCGGCCACCGCGGAAACGCGCTGCGTGACTCGCTCGGAGCGTATCGCCTGCGCCACATCGACTCCCGCCACCTCGGGGCGGTAGATGTCGTCCACCAGGACCAGCCGCACGGGGAGATCCTCCGCCAGGGCGACAATCTGCTGGGGGGGCCATGACGTACCGCTCCCCGCTCCCTGCTCCCTCAGATTATCCAACACGGCCAGGGTCACGGCCCGGTATAGCGCCCCAGAGTCGAGGTGGGCCCAGCCCAGCCGGCGGGCCACCAGGCCCGCCGTAGAACTCTTGCCGGAGGCGGCAGGGCCGTCGATCGCGATCACGCGGAGTGTCACGTTGCCCGCATGCGTCGCAGGTCGGCGAAGAACCGGGGATAGCTGATCGCAACGGATGCTCGCTCGGAGAGCCGCACGTCCGCTCCCGGAACGGTGCCAAGGACGGCAAACGCCATCGCCAGTCGGTGATCCCGCGCCGTCTCGACCCGGCCGCGCGGCGGCGTGCCCGTGCCGCAAACGAACAGGTCGTTGCCACGCGCCTCCGCCTCCCCGCCCACCGCGCGCAAGTTCGCGGCGATGAGCTCGAGCCGATTGCTCTCCTTCACCCGCAGCTCGCCCACTTCGCGGAACACCGTTTCCACTCCACGCGCCGCGCGGCTCGCCAGGACCCCGAGGATGGGGACTTCGTCGACCAGGGTCGGGATCTCGGCGGCACCCACTTCCGTGCCCCGGAGCCGAGCGGGTCGCACGACCAGGTCCGCGACCGGCTCACCGCCTTCGTTCCGCAGGTTCACTCGCTCGACGTGCGCCCCCATGCGTTCGAGCACCACGAGGAATCCCGTGCGGGTGGGGTTCACGCCGACGTTTTCGATGAGCAGCTCGCCGGCTTCGGCCAACACGGCCGCGGCGACGAGAAATGCCGCCGACGATGCGTCTCCGGGAACGGCAAGACGGAACGACGGCACGCTGCCACGACGCTCGGGGGGGCGGGGCTCGAACACGATCGCGCCGTCGCGCTCGTGCAGGCCCAGCCCCAGGTGCACCAGGAGCCGCTCGGTGTGGTCGCGGGAACGATACGGTTCGCGGATCGTGACGCTCACGTTGCCCGTGAGTCCCGCGAGCAGGAGCGCGCTCTTGATCTGGGCGCTGGCGACCGGGGTGGTGTAGGTCAGCGGGCGCAGGCGACCGCCGCGAATCCTGAGCGGAAGAGCGTCGCCGCCTTTCTCGGTGATCTCGGCACCCATCGTACGAAGCGGCTCGGTGACCCGCCGCATCGGGCGACGGCGCAGGGACGCGTCACCCGTCAACGTCGCCGCGAATCGTTGCCCGGCGAGGATCCCGAGCATGAGACGCGCCGTCGTGCCGGAGTTGCCGCAATTCAAGCGGGAAGCGGGATGCGTGATGCGGGATGCGTGCACGCTTACCGGGCCAGCCGCCCGGATGGGTGATATGTCCGCGCCGAGCTGACGCAGCACTCTTGCGGTCGACTTGACGTCCTCACCGGTGAGCAGACCGCTCAGTTCGCTCGTCCCACGGGCGAGAGCGGCGAGCATCAAGACGCGATGCGAGATGCTCTTGTCCCCCGGCGGTCGGACGACGCCCTGCACTTTCACGCGTCCGCCCGGCGGCGCCACTCGGCCGCGCGCGCGAGCCACGCGGTGACGCCTGTGGCATTCCCCGTCTCGAGCGCGCGTTCGAGCTCGCCCAGCGGCTCCTCCAGGCCCCGCAGCGCCGGTAACACTTCGTCCCGGTTGAGCAGCAGGATCTCGGACCAGAGCCCGGGCTCGCTGGCGGCGAGGCGCGTGGTATCGCGTGCCCCGGGTCCGAGCGTCGCGCCGATGGGCCCCGCCCGGGCGAAATAATTGGCCAGGAGCGAGGCTACCACCTGCGGCAGATGACTCGTGACCGCGAGCTGGTGATCATGACGGCCCGCATCGATCATGACGGGGTGAGCGGCACATGTTTCGGACCAGAAATGCGCCACTTCGCGCGCGGCTCCGTCGCCGTCCGCGGTGGGCGTGATGTACACGATGGCGTTCTGTAGCAGGTCCACGCGCGCGGCGGCGAACCCGTGCGCGTGGGTGCCGGCGAGCGGATGGCCGCCGGCGAATCGGGAGCCCAGGCCGAGCGCCTCGGCCCGGGCGACGATCGCTCGCTTGACGGAGCCCACGTCGGTGATCACGGCCCTAGCACCGATATGCGGTTTGAGCGTCTCGAGCAGCGTGAGGTTCGCCGCCGGGGGGGCGGCGAGGACCAGTAGCTCCACGGCGCGCGCGACGTCAGCCGCCAGCGGGGGCGCGTCGTCGATCGCGCCCTGCTGCGCCGCGGCTGCGCGCTCGCCCCGCTCGGGCGACCACCCAAGCACGGTCGCGATGCCCGCCCGCTTGGCCTGCAGAGCCAGCGAGCCGCCGATCGCGCCGAGACCGATGATGCCGAGCCTGGAGGGGCGCACGCGAGGAAGCTAGCCGCTCCCTGCGGAGCCTGTAAGCGCGCGCGAAACGCACGAGGGCGGCCACTGACACGGCCGCCCTCGACGGTGTATCGGTGAGGCTTAGTCGCTGGTGCTCGGCGGATCGATGAACGTCACCGAGAGGTTGTCGAACGCCGCGGATCCGTCCCCGGTGCCCGCGAACCGGACGAACGAGATCTCCACGCCGCGCGCTGCCTGGAAGCAGATCGTCTGGGGTGCATCGGACGTGGACGTGGTCCTCCCGAGGGACACGATTCCCTCGCCCTCCGCAAACGCTTCAATGAAGCCCGTTGCTTCGGGTCCGACGGCATCCACGTCGATGCACACGGTCGACACAGGAGCACCGAAATCGGCCTCGATGACACCATCATTGTTCTCACTGAAGGCAGCCGACCCGCTGGAGCATACGCTCACCGCGTTTCCCGTGAACGTGTTACCGTTCGAGTTGGCGAACACCGATGACCCCTGAGCGCAACTCTCCCCTTCACCGGAAAGCCGCGTGAACGTCACTCCCTGGGGGTTGTACTGATTGTTGATGAGCGTTCCCGAGGGTACGCCGTCGAAATCGATGTCCGTCGGCAGCACCCAGCCGATGCGGCTGAAGGAGCCCGACAGCCCTCCGGCCCCGACGTGAGCCGCGTACGCGGAGGCGGGAGCGAGCCACGACCCGACATGATGCAGCAGCCCGCGCGCGAACGACGCGAACGGACTCCCGACCCGGGAGCTGGCGAAGCCCTCGCACGTGACGAACGGCGCCGCCGCGTTTGGCAACGGCGTGACGGTCCCTGCTCCCTCACCTTCCTCGACGCTGAACAGCTGCGCCGCCGCGTGCTCCGGGCTCGACTCAGGAACTTCCACGCAGATCCCCACGGTCACGTCCGTGTTGAACAGGCCGACATCGGGCGAGGTCCTGAAGCGATAACAGCCCTCCGCCTGCGGCAGATCGCGCGGCACGCAAGGGCCATCCAGGTCTGCAACGTTCACGCGTTCGATCGTCACCACGACGTTATCAGTCCCGAGTAGCTTCACCACGTCGGGGCGGATCCAGCCGTTGGGGAACAGGGCACCCGCGAAGCCGGTGTTAGTGATCACGGTGCCGCCCGCGTTCGACACGCTCGCCTCGGCGCAGTCGCGCTCGCAGTTCGTGCCGAACGCCCCGCGCTCGATCCGGAACTGGATCGGTAGCTTGCGGCCGTCGACCAGTCCGATGTACTCACCCGTATTCACGTTTTTCAGGCCGCTTCCATTGTTCACCGGGTCCACATCCGCCCAGCCGAGGAGCAGCCCGTTGCGCGAACCGAAAACTTGGATGCGGTAGAACTTGTTGGGGTCGATCAATGGCTGGCCCGTGTTCCAGTTCACCATGTACTGCTTACCTGTGAGATCCGCGTCGGCTGCGAGAACGACGACCGGGGGGGCGCTCGAGCACCCCAGCGGCTTGTTGTTGTTGTTGACGTCTACGTCGAGCTGGCAGATAACTACGACCGGCTTGAGAGTAGGATTGAACGTCCCTGTGAAGCTCGGCTGCTTCACGAGCGGCGGGAGGAAGAAGAAGTGGAGATTCGGGCCGCCGTTCGCTCCATCCCGAAGCTCCGCCGACGGCGAATGCACGCCCGTGGGCGAGCGTCGGTCGACTTGACAGGCGACAAACAGAACACAAGCGAGCACTAGGGCGATGCGCTTCATGGCTCGGCTCCTCCAATGCTTCGGGGACGGCAACACGGCTTCCGGCAGCCCGGGTACCCGCTGCCTGATCCGGCGGGTCGGCAAATTCTGCGCCGCACGCCGATACGCCAACCTGCTGCGCCAAAATCACTTGTCAGTCGTGGATCGAGCGGTAATGAGGCGGCTGTGGCATACATGCTACAACCTGCATGTTGTCCGACCTAGTCTACCGCTTCACCTCGGTGAGTTGGGCGAACCGCGGGTCGGCTTTGAGATCGCGCCACCACCAGGAGATGTTCCCGCCGCGCGTGAAGGCGTGGCTCGGGTTGGCGGCGACGTACCGCTTGAGCAGCGCGATCGCCTCGTCGCGATCGCCCAGGATCGTCCGCGCGAATGCTTCGATGGAGAGCGTCTCCTGGCTCGGATCCGCGCCGCGCTCCGGCCGTGCCCGTTCCAGCACGTGACGCGCGCTGTCCTTCAGCCCGGCGCGCGCCAGTGCCGCGGCGAGGATCGCGGTCGCGCGATAGTGCTCGAATGGCTTGCGGGGCGCCGGCGTTAGGGAATCAATTCGCGCCAGCAGGTGCCACGCTTCGGCCGCGTCCGGACGCGCGTCGTCGCTAGTCATGAGCCAGAGCCCGCACTCAGCGAATCGATAGTCCCCCGCGAAGCGGCGCGCACCCTCGAGGCACCACCGCCGCGCCTGCGCCAGTTGCTCGAGGTCGTAGGACCCAATGAACAGGCGCCACAAGACCTCGCTGGCGACGTTCAGGTACGCGTCCTCTTCGTAGGCCCGCCGCGCCGCCAGGACGGCGGCGGGGACGTCCTCGATCTGGTAATACAGGTGGCTGAGCGTACTGTAGGCGCTCGCCAGCGACGGATCGGCCTGGGTCGCGGCCTCGAGATCCTGCCGGGCGCCGGCGAGCACTTTGGGGAGCTCGCCGGGATCGGGTGTCAGCTCCTGCAACCAGCTCAGATAGCGCACCGTCCCGCGGAGCTCGAGGGCGCGGGGGTCGTTCGGCCCCAGCCGGAGTGCCCGCTGCGCATCGCCGAGAGCGATATCGACCCAGTGGGTCACCGCCGTCCGGTCCGTCGTGAGCCGCGCGCGCCGGTACGCGATCCATCCCCGCTGTGTCGCGGGCTCTGCCCACTGGGGATCGCGCGCCTCGGCTCCAGCGAGCAACGAGTCGGCACGCGCGAACGCCGCGAATGCGCGGTCGACGTCGTCGGCCGCGAGCCGTGCCTCCGCATCCTTGCGCGTACGCTCGGCCTGTTGGACCAGCGACCACGCCTCCACGCTCCGCGTGCCAGCGCGCTCTTCCCGCAACCGCAGCTCTTCTCCCAGACGTACCCGCAGGAACTCGGCCACTCGGCGCGCGAGACTGTCTCGAATCGCGAGCACCGCGCCCGCGGGCTGCTCGAAGCTCGCCCGCTCGCCCAGATCCGCGCCGCTGGCGCCATCCACCAGATTGATCGACACGCGATACCGACCGCCGGTTTCATCGACTGTGCCTCGCACCATGGTCCCGGTTCCAAGCGTCCGCGCGAGACTGTCGAGCGACAGCGTGGTGTGCCGGTACGCGCCCACGCCGTTCTTGGAGACGACTGTCAACGTCGAGACCTGGCGCAGCGCGTCGATCAATGCTTCGGTCAGACCGTCCGCCACGTACCCCAGCCGTTTTGTCGCGCTCAAGTCCTCGAAGTACAACACCGCCACGTGTCGGGGGTCGAGCCCTCCGGTCTCCCCCGAGCCGGCGCGCCCCGAGTGCCGGCGCGCCCACAGCGCGGCGCCCGCCGCGACCAACGCTACGACCGCGAGGGCCGGCACCACGCGCCGCCAACTCGGGCGGTGTGCGCGCGCGCCGGCGAGCGTCGCCCGACGCACGGCCCCCGTCGCGGCCGACGGCATGTTGAGCGCCTCGGCGAACAATGCCGTGGTCGGATACCGGTCCGCCGGCAGCTTCGACAGCGCGCGAAGGATCGCCGCCTCGACGGCGTCGGGAATCGTGCTCCGCACGATCGACGGGGGTGAGACCATGTCGAGGGAGTGCCGCGCGAGCACGGCTTGCGCCGTGGGCCCTGTGAAGGGGGGCTCGCCGACGAGCATCTCATACACGACGCACGCGAGGCTGTACTGATCGCTGCGGCCGTCTATCTCGCCGCTGCCGCTCGCCTGCTCCGGGCTCATGTACGCCGGCGTGCCCATGATCGTGCCGGTCTGTGTGAGATGCTGCCCTTCCCCGGCCGCGCTCACCGCGCGGGCGATCCCGAAGTCCGCGACCACGGCCGTCCCGCCCGAGAGCATGATGTTCTCGGGCTTGATGTCGCGGTGCACGATGCCGCGGCTGTGTGCGTAGGCGAGCGCACCCGCGACTTCGGTCGCGATCCGGAGCGCATCTTCCTGAGGCAGCTGCTTTTCGCGCGCCAGGCGGTCGCGCAGAGATTCGCCCTCGACGTAGGGCATCACGTAATAGAGGAAGCCGGCGGCCGAGCCGGAGTCGTACAGCGGCAGGATGTGGGGGTGCTGCAGGCGGGCGGCGATCTCGATCTCACGCAGAAACCGCTCGGCACCGAGGGCCGCGGCGAGCTCCGAGTGCAGGACTTTGATCGCCACGGGTCGGTGATGTTTCCGGTCCTCCGCCAGGAAGACCGTCGCCATTCCTCCACGGCCCAGCTCCCGCTCGACCGCGTAGCGGTCAGCGAGGGGATCACGTAGGGAGTCGAGGAGGTCGGGCACGGGCGTGGGAGTCTAGCTTACAACGCGACGCCGCCCGCCGCCAGCGTGCTACCGTTAGATCGCTTTCTTCATCCGAATGGAGCCGTTCACCGTTTCGAGGTGCACGGTGCGTCCGCCCTGACCCAGCGTCCCCTTGAGCTTCCGCCCAGCGAACTGTCCGCTCACGCTGAGCGGATAATCCGTCGTGATGGAGCCGTTCACGGTCGACCCGTCGACGTCCGCGTCGAGCTGCGCGGGCAGCTCGGCCGTGATGGAGCCGTTGATCGTCTGAATCTTCACGGCTCCCGTGTCTCCGAACGCCTCGATGCGGACGCGCACATCGCCGTTCATTGATGCGGCGTGCACCGGCCCCTTGGCGGTCACCGCGTCGAGATCGCCGCTGACCGTGTGGAGCACGAGCGGGCCCCGAGCGCCGGCAACGTGCAGGTCCCCGACCACGGTCGACGCACCCAGACCAACGCCACGGGGAAGCCGAACGGTAAAGTCGACCGCGACGTCGTTATGGTGACGTCCCCCGCGCATCTCGAAGTCAGGCCGCCCGGGCCCGCACCCCGGGTCGCTCGACCAGAGTGCGCACACGGCGACGCCGCCCGCATATGGCACGGCCACGAGCTTCACGCTCGCCGTATCCGACGAGCGGTACGACTTCACCGCTGAGATTTGCAACGAGTCCCCCACACCGGGCTCCACGGTCACGGAGCCGCGCGTGTTCCGGATCCAGACCCACTGCTTTGGTGCGAGCTTCGATCGGTACGCCCACGTCGCGCCCGCAGTGCGAGGACCTGATCCACCGTCGTCACGCGCGAATTCGCTCTTGAGGTCGCGGAGGGCCATCGGCAGGTTGGTCACGACGCTCTGGCGCACGTGGCGGGTGAAGGAAATCACGATCAGACCGATCACGAGCACGGTGCAAAACAGCACCGCCCCGCGAATGATTTCCTTGTGCCACGTGTTCCAGAACGCGCTCATGACCGCGCCCTCCTCCCGGTACGCTCCATACTGGCGCGTCTTACGGGAGTTGGCGAGTCGGAGTTTCGGAAAAACCTTGGGGGGAGGGGAGCAGGGAGGGGGCAGGAGCCCCCCCCTGTGTGTCGTCAAGAGACAGCGCGAAATCGGGTCGAATGATTCTCCACACAGCGGACGGTCGGGCGGGTCAGCACCCGATCCCCGATGGCAGCGGCGCGCGTGCTCCTCGACGATTCCACTGTGACCGGGTCGAGCACGCCGCCGTACCAGACTCCGTCGAGGGACGGGCCGGGTGGGTTCGTGGCCGCGGGCGCCGTGACGATGTTGCGGGCCGCACCGAGAGACGACACGGCCATCTGCGCCGCATAACCATAGCCGGCGGTGAGGGCGATGCCGAGCAGCAGAGCATAGACGCGCATTGGTTGCCTCCGGACAGCTGGTCTTACCGCACGATTTGCTTTGTAAGACGTCGAGAGGCCCCAAATGGTTGCAGTTGGGGTGTCAGAGCCCCGTCAGGCTTCGGACCACGCGACTTCGTAATCGCCGTGGCACCGGTTGCAGGCCATCCGGCGGGGATGCCCTCCAAGGGGTTGACGCTCGCGGCAACTCGGGCAGACCGCGTAGCGATCACCCCAATTCGCCGGGAGGTGGATGGCGTCCTCAGGCCTGGGCACAACGGTCCATTTACGAGGCGGTCGCTCGACCACCTGCAAGAACGCGGAGGGGATCTGGTGTAGCCGGCCCGCGACCTCGAGGACGGTTTGGAGCGGCCCAGGCTGCGTTATGCGATACCAGGCTCCGCGGCGGAGCTTCACATTCAGGTCAGCCTGCAACCTCGCCCACATCCCACGCATGCCACATTGTTTCGCTCGCAGAAGCCGCGCCGTCAAGATGTCGCGCGCCCGCAGCACGCTGACATCCCCCTGACACCCGTCCTGCAACCTTCTGGAGGCGATTCGCGTCATAGGGGAGACACCCGGGGGAGCGCCGTCCCGCCCGATCGTTGGCAGGCAACTTACCGGAGGTGGGTGGTGCTCATTCTCACGCTGCTCGAGTCCAGACGGAAGCTCAGCGGGAAGCGAACCTTCGGGATCGGAGCCGCGTCGCTCGCGACTCACACGGCCCTGATCGCTGGCGCGGTTTACGCGACACTCCACGCCGCCCCGAGCGACACTCACGTATTGATGGACACCACGGTCGTGCTGCTCGCTCCCCAGGAACAGCAGAAGCCTGCAGCGTCGCAGCCGGTCCAGATGGTCGATGCGTTGAAGGGGTTTCAGACCGTCACGGTGCCGGCGCAAATCCCCACCGACCTGCCGCCGGTGGATCTCGAGCAGCACTTCAACCCGAAGGACTATTCGGGGGTCGGCGTTGAGGGTGGGCGCGCGAACGGTATTGCGCCCAGCGCTAGTGAAGCGTACGCCGAAGCGCTCGTCGACGAAAAGCCGACCCTGCTTTCGGCGCCGCCTCCCCTTTATCCGCCGCTCTTGAAGCTGGCCGGTATCCAGGGCCGGGTGATTCTCCGGGCCATCGTCGACACGACCGGCCGGGTGGAGCCTGCGTCGGTGCAGATCGTGCAGAGCCCCAATCCGGCGTTTGATCTGCCGACCAAGCAGTGGGTGATCAAGGCGCTGTTCCGCCCGGCCCGGCTGCGGGGCCAGGTGGTGCGCGTGTTCATCAACCTGCCGGTGGACTACGCGCTGACGAAAGGCTAGGCGGCTCCCCGATAGGCCTTTTGAAGGTCGTCGATCACGATCTTCTTCATCTTCAGCATGGCCTGCATGACCCGGTTCGCTTTCGCGCGATCGGCATCACTCAGCAGCTCGGTCAAAACGGTGGGGACGACTTGCCAGGAGAGGCCGTACTTGTCTTTGAGCCATCCACACGGGCCTTCTTCACCCCCAGCTGAGAGTTTGGTCCAGCACTCGTCGACTTCTTGCTGCGACGTACAGTCCACGACGAACGACACGGCTTCTGTAAACTTGTAGTGCGGCCCACCGTTCAACGCGATGAAGGGCTGTCCATCGAGCTCGAAGACCACCGTCATTACGCCGCCCTTGGGCCCCGGCCCTGCCTCGCCATAGCGAGCGATCTTCCCGATCTTCGAATTCTTGAAGATCGACACGTAGAATTTCGCCGCCTGTTCGGCTTGTGTATCGAACCAGAGAAACGGAGTGATCTTGGGCATGAGTTGTGTCCTTGCGTGAGGTTCGACGGCTGCAACCAACAGGTGCCGAGGGCAGGACTCGAACCTGCACGGGGATCGCTCCCCAAGGGATTTTAAGTCCCTTGCGTCTACCGATTTCGCCACCCCGGCTGGATGAAAATAAACAGGCGTGACGCATTGTGACGCATGGGTTTGACAAGACTGGGGGGCCAATGCTACTGTGTGCCCCGACCCATTCCCCATCTGGCCAAAAGCCACCCGGAGACGAACGTATGCAGCGGTCCGTGCAGTACGCGCTGATGCTTTGCGCGGCGTTTCCAGCTCTGGTCGGAGCCCAAGGGTTCGCGATTTACGAGCAAGGCGCCTGCGCGATGGGACGCGCCGGTACCGGCGTGGCGGCCCCGTGCGACGACGGCTCCGCGATGTACTTCAACCCGGCCGGCCTCGCCGGCATCAAAGGGGGACGCGCCACGATCGGCGTGACGTTGCTCGACGTGAAGGGGAGCTTCACCGACGACATCTACCAGCAGAAAACGGACCTCGACGACCCGCTCCTCGCCGTTCCGCAAGCGTACGTGGCGTTCGGGCTTACGCCGAAACTCGGCGTCGGAATCGGGCTCTTCGCCCCGTACGGCCTCGAAACCCAGTGGCCCCTGTCGTTCGACGGCCGATTCGCGGGTTACGACAACATTCTCCGATCGGTGTACCTCCAGCCCACGGTGGCCTATCAGGTGACGCCGTGGCTGAGCCTCGGGGCCGGGGTCGACATCGCGTTCGGGTCGGTGGAGCTCAACCAGCGCCTCGATCTCGCCGCGGCACCGGTCCCCCTTCCTGGGGTGCCGCCGGGCACGATCTTCGGACAGTTCGGCATCGCCCCGGGCACGGACTTCGCGAACGCACACCTCGAAGCGACACATACCAGCGTCGCGGCGCACTTCGGCACGTTGGTCAAGGTCAACGATCGGGTCTCGTTCGGCGCCCGATTCCTCACGCAGGCGAAGTTCGATTACTCCGGGACGGCCGACTTCCAGCAGGTGCCGACCGGCCTGGTCGTGCCAGCGGACATCCCCGTCACCGCCACCGATACGATTCACGCAGGCACTCCGATCGACGGACTGCTCGGGGCACCCGGTCTCGACCTGTTCAATCCGACGACCGGTGTGTTCCGCTCGCAACCGGTGACGACGACGGTCAAGAACCCGTCGCAGCTTGCCCTGGGCGTGGCCTTCAAGGTCGCGAGCGGGTGGACGCTGCTGGGCGACTACCAGCTGACCTGGTGGGATTCGTTTGACGTGCTCGAAATCAAGTTCCCTCAGGATCCGTCCGGGGCCCTCGGCCGGACGCTGTTCGAGAACTACCAGAACACCAGCGGCTTCCGTTTCGGCGCGGAGTGGCAAAAGGATGCGAAATGGACGTTCCGCGGCGGCTACCTGTATCACCAGGGTGCGGCACCGGATGAAACCGTGACTCCGCTCCTACCTGAAGGGGACCGGAACGAGATCACCGCAGGCGCCGCGCTAAAACTGTCGAAGGGTCTCTCCGCCGACGTCGCCTATCAATACATCCGGCAGAACGACCGCCGCGGCCGCACGCGGGAGCCTCTGTTCAACCAGCCGCCGACGACCGGTTTGAACAACGGCCTGTACACATTCCATGCGCACCTCTTCGGGGTGTCGCTCGGCTACAAGTTCTAGGGGAGCCCTGACGATGACGCACGGTCGCTTCTTCGTCGCCGGCGGTCTGAGCCTCGCGCTCCTCGCCGGCGCCTGCCACGAGGACGAACTCTTCAGCCCGCTCCCGCCGCAATACGCGGGGGGAGCAATGTTCCAGCGCTACGTCGCGATGGGGAACAGCATCACCGCCGGTTTCCAGTCGGGGGGCTTCAACGACTCGACCCAGAAGCAGTCATATGCCCTGCTGCTCGCGACCGCGATGGGCTCGCAGTACTACTACCCGAGCTTCACGATGCCCGGGTGCCCGCCGCCTATCGACACCCTGTTCACGGCGTCCGGCGTTCCGCACACCCTCGGCGCGCCGCTCGCGCCGCCGTGCGCGCTCCGGAGTCCCACCATCCCGCCGTACCTGACCAACGTCGCCGTGCCCGGCGCGACGACATTTGACCCGGTCAGCACACTTCCGACCGTGTCGTCCAATGCGCTGACGTTATTCATTCTCGGGGGCCGGTCGCAGGTCGAGGCGGCAGCCGACGCACACCCGACCTTCCTCAGTGTGTGGATCGGGAACAACGACGTGCTGGGGGCGGCCACCGACCAGACGAACGCCGGCGACCCCACCAAGGTGACGCCCGTCGCCTTGTTTACCGCGAACTATGACGCGATGCTCGCCGACTTGGACACCATCTCCACGCTCCAGGGCGCGATCCTCGTGGGTGTCGCCGACGTGGCCGCGATCCCGTACCTCTCGTACGGTCACATCTACTTCGGTGCCTTTCTCGGCGGCGCGTTTCCACCGACGATGACGGTGTCGTCGAACTGCGCGCCTCAGTCTTCGGGCGGAATCGGTGATACAGTACTCGTGCCGTTCCAATACGGCTTCGGGTTGATCGCGCAGGCGCGGGGCGGTGCGACGGTCACGCTGGACTGCACCGACGACCACAACATCGAGCCTACCGAGCTCGCGAACCTCCATTCCACGGTGGCGGCGTACAACGCCGCGATCGCGGCTCGCGCGACCGCGCGGGACTGGGCGTTCCTCAACCCGAACGTCGCACTCGCCGCCTTGCGGGCGGACCCAGCACAGGTCGCACCGTTCCCCAACACGGCAGCGACGAGCTGTTGGGGCGCCAACGCCGCGGGCAAACCGTTCGGGCTGGCGTTCTCGTGCGACGGGGTGCACCCGAGCGCTGCGACCCACCGGCTCATCGCCCAGATCCTGCGAGACTCGATCAACGTGCATTACGGTTCCAAAATCCCGGCAGTGCCCTGATCGCGAACTCGCCAGACGTTGCGGGGTAGCGAACACGGCATCCGCCACCCGGCGGGTGCCGTTTTGCTAATGCGAACGCTCCGCGTCGTCTTTCTGCTCGCGAGCCCCGCCCTGATGGGCGGGGCTCGCGTCGCCGCGCAGGCCGTCGATCGGGCAGACGTCCCCGGCCGCGGCATGCTGCGCATCAGCTTCGATCCGCAGGTGATGACTTGGAACGATGTGTTCCTGAGCTCGGGCCGCATGAAGCTCGGCGCTCCGCTCACCGGGGACACCGTGGGTGGCCGCTCCATCCCGCTGGTCGCACAGATGGAGCAAAACGTTCGACTCGTCACCGGGATGGCGGGATTCGTCGCGAGCCTCTGGCAGGGCGTGCTCACCGTACGGCAGGAGCGCCGGACCTATCCGATCACGGCGGAGGTCGGCGTCACGGACCGCCTCTCGGTAAGCCTGATGGTGCCGATCGTGCGCGTGGCGACGCGCGCCGCCCTGCAGATCTCGAGCAAGGGCACCAACCTCGGGGTGAATCCCCTGGTGCTCAACGTGGCCGGCGCCCGGGGAACAGACTCGCTCTTCTTCGCGCAGTTCGACACGGCTCTCGCCCGATTCGACCAGCAGATCACGGCGGGGAGCTACGGCTGCGGCGCGAATCCGTCGTGCGCTGCCAGGGACAGCTCGGTGTACTGGCACAACGTGCGCCAAGCGCTGCACGGATCCGTGTACGGTGTGGGACAGACCGGCTCGCCGTTCCTCCCGCTCGACACCTCGGCCGCCGGCAGGGCGATCGATGACGCGGTCGGGCGGATCCAGCAGGGTCTCAACGTGACCTTCGGGATCGGGGGGTTCGATACGACGGTCGCCCTACCCGCGGACACGCTGACGCTCGCGACGTTCGAGCAGGTGCTGGTCCAGCCGGATCCCACAGGATTCGGATACGCGAGCCTGCCGTTCCAGCGCAACTTCAACTACCGCCTAGGCGACGTGGAGCTGGCAGCGAAGTACCGCCTGCTGACCGGCGCCCATTACGCCACGGCCGTCCAGGCGATCGTCCGCCTCCCCACCGGTGCCGTAGACTCGGCGAGCGACTTCCTGCGTCAATGGGTCGGCGACCATCAGCTGGACCTCGAGGGACGGGTACAGCAGGAGCTGTCGGTGGGGCCGCTGTGGCTCAACGCCGCTCTGCGCGCGGGCACGCAGCGTCCGGGCACGCGGGTACGGCGCGTCGCACCGTTCGAGGCCTTCCTCGTGCCCGCGGCTGCCACGGTGGACATGCGCTGGGATCCGGGGGACTACGCCGGCGTCGACGTCGCGCCGATGATCCAGTTTGCGCCGACGTTCGCCGCGGGAGTCACGGTGGGCTACTTCACCCAGGCGAGTGATCATTACGCGTATCAATCGGCGCAGGACTCGGTCGCGCTGGCGGCACGGATGGGCGCTCCGACGGCGGCCAGCGCGCTCGACCAGGGGACGTCGCAGCGACGCGTGCGCCTGGGTTTCGCCGCCACCTACCACACGCCGACGGTCGAGGGCGGGTTCTCGATCGAGCAGACCGTCAGCGGCGCGGGACTCGTCCTCGGGGCAACGCTGTACCGGATCGTGCTTCGGGTGTCGCGGAAGCTCTTCTGAGCAGCTCCGCCGCGTGGCTCAAGGCGGTCCGCATGTCGGGGTCGCCGAGCATACGCGCGAGCTCCCGGGTGCGGGCGTCGCCCGTGACGACCTGCACGTCGCTCGTCGCAATTCCACCGCGCGCCCCTTTGGCCACGACCAGGTGGTGGTCGGCATAGACACCGATCTGCGGAAGATGGGTGATCACGAGCGCCTGCCGGCCGCCGCCGGTTCGCGCGACGGTCGCGAGCGCCGCGCCCACCTGCCCGCCCACCTCGCCGCCGATGCCCTGGTCGACCTCGTCGAACACGAGCGTAGGCACCGCGTCGTGCTGCGCCAGGACGACCTTCAGCGCCAGCATGAGCCGTGAGAGCTCGCCACCTGAGGCGACCTTCGAAAGCGGGCGGGCTTCCAGGCCGACGTTGAGCTGCACCTCGAACGTCACGTCCTCGGCACCATGTGCGTGCTGCGTGGTGCGTGGTTGCAACCGCGCCGCGAAGCGGCCACCCTGCATGCCGAGCGCTGGGAGCAGCTCGTTTACGGCGTTCGCCAGGCGAGCGGCGCCCTTCGTCCGCGTGGCAGTGAGGGCGGCGCAGGCCCCCGCGAACTCCGCCGCGGCGGTCGCACGCTGCTCGGCGATGGTGCGCAGGTCCAGGTCCGCCGTGTCGAGCAGCTCGAGCTCGCGCGCGGCGCGATCGCGGGTCGCGAGGACGTCGGGCACCGAGGGACCGTATTTCTGAGTGAGCCGGAACAACACGTCCCGGCGCTGCTCTACCGTGGCGAGCCGCTGCGGGTCGCTCTCGATCCCGGCGGCGTACTCGCGCGCCGCCTGGGCCAGCTCCGCGAGATTGGCGAACGCGCCGTCCAGGAGCTCCTGCCACTTGGCCACCGCTGGCGAGGGATCGAGGCGCGTGAGGCCGGCGAACAGCTTGGCCGCGCGCGAGAGCCCGCCCGTGTCGATCGCCTGCTCGAGCTCGCGCGACAGGCGCCCCAGCTCATCGGCATGGGCAAGGCGCTTCGACTCGACGTCCAGCGCCTCCACCTCCCCCGCCCGGGGTGCGGCCTTCTCGATTTCGTCGACGACATGGCGCAGGTAGTCCGCTTTGCGGCGCACCTCCTCGCGGGCGGCCGTGAGCTCCTGCTCGCGCCGCTCGAGCTCATGCAAGCGGTCGTGGGCATTCCGCACCGCGGTGCGTTCGACGACCGCGTCCGCGTAGCTGTCGAGGATATCGCGCTGGGCATCTCCGCGGAGCAGGGATTGCGTCTCGTGCTGACCGTGGAGGTCCACCAGCAGAGCGCCGAGCTGCGCCAGGACACTCACGGTCGTGGGACTGCCGTTGACCCAGGCGCGGGAGCGCCCCTCTGCCGTGATCTCGCGCTTGAGAATCAGCCGCCCGTCCTCCAGCTCCACCCCCAGGCTGGTGAAGGATGGTGGAGGACGGTGGAAGATGGTGGAGGTGAAGTCAAAGGCTCCCTCGATCACGGCTCGTTCCGCGCCGGGGCGGACGACGTCTGCCGAAGCGCGCTCGCCAAGCAGGAGGGCGAGGGCGTCCACCAACATGGATTTGCCCGCCCCCGTCTCGCCGGTAAGGACGTTGAGACCACGAGCGAGGGGGAGCGTGACGTCGGCAATGACCGCGAGATCGCGGACGCGCAGCTCCGCCAGCACTTACTTGCGCTCGCGGTCGGAGAGGTCGCCCCACTGCAGCTTCTTCCGCATCCGTGCGAAGAAGCCTTCGGGGCCCAGACGGACGAGCAGGACCGGGTGCGCGGCGCGCTTCACGACCAGGCGCTCGCCCGGGGTCATGGTCGTGCCCACCTGGCCGTCGAACGAAACCAGCACGTCCTCGCTCCAGGGGGGGATCTGCTCGATCGTCACGGCGGCGGTCGACGGCACGACCAGAGGGCGGACGGCGAGGGTGTGCGGACAGATCGCGGCGACGACGATGGCATCCACGCTCGGGACGACGATCGGCCCGCCGGCGGAGAGTGCGTAGGCGGTCGAGCCGGTGGGCGTGGCCACCACAATCCCGTCAGCCGAGTACTGGCCCACTTCGTCGCCGTCCACCGAAACGCGCAGCCGAATGACGCGGGCTACCCCCCCCTTATGCACGACCGTGTCGTTCAACACGATCGGCTCGGCGCGGCTCTTGCCCTGCTTGTCCTCGATGAACGGGGCGAGGGCGAGACGCGACTCGGTGCCGTACGCCCGGCGCACCAGGGTGTCGAGGGCCCAATCGAGCGTCTGTGACGTTGCGGTAGTGAGAAACCCGACCCGTCCGAGGTTGACGCCGAGGATCGGGGTGCGGGCGCCGTTGAGCGATCGGGCGCCGCGCAACAGCGTCCCGTCGCCACCGAGTGTGAGCAGACAATCGAGCTGCGACGCGCCATGCAGCGGAGGAGGCGCCGGGTCCGGCCACAGCGGCCCGATCGAGTCCTCGGTGTAGAGCGTGATCCCGAGCCGGGGCGTGACCTGTGCGAGATGCGCGAGGATGGTCTTGAGATCGCGGTAGCTCGGGTTGCCGACGACCCCGACGTTCATGAGGGGGTGAGGGATCCCTCCGCGGCGAGCGCGCGCACCCGCGCCGCGAGCCCGGCGCCGGTGAGCCCCACTTCGGCGAGCTGCTGCGCCCGCGGTGCATGCTCGTAGGTGCGGTCGGGCACGCCGAGCGGCACGACGCGAACGCCCGGGGCGACGGTTTCCACCAGCCCGGCGAGCGAGGCGCCGAACCCGTTGGTCACGACGCCGTCTTCCACCGTGACCAACAGACGATGGTCGTGGAGCAACGCGTCGAGCAGCTCCCGGTCCACCGGCTTCAGGAAGCGGCAGTTCACGACCGTGACGTCGAGCCCCTCTTTGGCGAGTTCTTCCGCGGCGGCCAGGGCCGGCTGACACATCACACCGACGGCGAGCACGGCGCACTCCCGCCCTTTCCGGAGCACCTCCCAGGTGCCATAGCGGATGGGGGTGACCTCCGCCGCGTGCGGAGTTTCGCCCGGCGCCCGGTCGCGGGGATAGCGGAGAGCAAACGGGCCGCCCTGGCGCTCGAGGGCACAACGCAGCAATCCGATCAGCTCTTTGCCGTCCCGTGGCGCGGTCACCGTCATGTTCGGGACGGCGAGCAGATAGGCGATGTCGTAGAGGCCCATGTGCGTCTGGCCGTCTTCGCCCACCATGCCGGCGCGGTCCAGGCAGAAGATCACCGGGAGATCCTGAATCGCGACGTCGTGGATAATGCTGTCGTAGGCGCGCTGCAGGAACGTCGAGTAGATCGCAACGACGGGTCGGATGCCCTGTGTCGCGAGTCCGGCGGCGAACGTGGTCGCATGCGCCTCCGCGATCCCGACGTCGAAGAATCGATCGGGCCATTTCTTCTGGAAGATGCCCGTCCCCGTTCCCGACGGCATCGCCGCCGTGATCGCCACCACCTTCGGGTACTCGCCGGCGAGCTGGGTGAGCGCCTCGCCGAACACCGCGGTCCACTGCGGCGGCCCCGCCCCGACCGGGCGCAGCTCTCCGGTGACGGGGTCGTACGGCGCGCGCGCGTGGTACTTCTCCGAATCCGGCTCCGGGAGCGGGAAGCCCCTGCCCTTCTCGGTGATGACATGCACGACTCGTGGTCCCTTGAGCGTCTTCACGAGCTCGAAGGTCTGCACCATCTGGGCGACGTTGTGCCCGTCGATCGGGCCGAAATAGCGAAAGCCGAGCTCCTCGAACAGCATCCCCGGGGACCAGAGGTTTTTGATGCTCTCCTCGAGGGTCTTGGCGAAGTCCACCAGCTTCTGTCCCCCGACGAGGTGGGAGGCCGTTTCGATCAATCCCTTCACCCGCTCGCGGATGCGCACGGTAATGGGGCTGGCGATGATCGAGCCGAGGTACCGGTTGATGGCGCCGACGTTGGGGGCAATCGACATGCCGTTGTCGTTCAGGACCATGATGATGTCGCGCCCCGAGTGCCCCGCGTTGTTCATCGCTTCGTAGGGTAGCCCGCACGTGAGGGCCCCGTCCCCGACGACGGCCACCACCTTGAACTGCTCGCCCACGAGATCACGCGCCGCGGCGATCCCGTACGCCGCCGAGAGACCGGTGCCGGCGTGACCCGCCCCGAACTGGTCGTGGGGACTCTCGCTGCGGCGCAGAAACCCCGACAGGCCGCCGGCCTGGCGCAGCGTAGGCAGACGATCGTTGCGGCCGGTGAGAATCTTCCAGGGATAGCCCTGGTGGCCCACGTCCCACACGATCTTGTCGCGTGGCGAGTCGAAGCAGTAGGCGAGCGCCACGGTCAGCTCGACCACGCCGAGGCCGGCACCGATGTGACCGCCCGTCTGGGATACGACGTCGATCAGCCGGCGTCGGACTTCGTCGGCGAGGGGCTGGAGCTGGTCCTTCGAAAGTCGCTTGACGTCTGCGGGACCTGTGATCGTCTCAAGTAGGGGCACGGTTCCCTCGTCGAGAGATTGCGGATTGATTCAATTGGGCCTCGTCACAATGTAGTGCGCCAGCTCCGCCAGCGTAGGAGAAACTAACGCCGCCTGCCGCAGGCGGTCCACCGCCCGCGCCGCCAAGCGCTCCGCCTCGGCGCGGGCCCCGCCCACGCCGAGTAGCGTGACGAAGGTGGTCTTGCCTCGCTCGGACGGCGCCGTCGCGTCGAGCACGTCGTCGTAGATCTGAAAGGCGAGCCCGACGTCGGCGCCATAGGCGCGCAGCGCTTCGCATGTCGCAGCGGGCGCCCCGGCCGCCAGCCCACCGATCACACAGGCGGCCGCGATCAGCGCGCCGGTCTTGCGCCGGTGCACGCCCTCGAGCTCCGCCGGTGGCACACGCCGTCCTTCCGCCCGGAGATCGAGGGCCTGCCCCCCGATCATGCCGCCCCCGCCCGCGGCCCGGAATAGTTCGAGAGCGATCGCCCGGCGGCACGACATGTCGAGTGCGAGTGCCGCCATCCCGGCATCGAGCACCCGCGCGCCGAGCGCGACCATGTGATAGCCCGCTACCGTGGCCGTGCGGACGTCGAAGGCCCGATGGGTGGTCGGCCGGCCGCGGCGTAGATCGTCATTGTCCATGCAGGGCAGGTCGTCGTGGACCAGCGAGTAGGCGTGCACGACCTCGACGGCAGCCGCGACCTCGGCCAATCCAGGACGCTTTCCGCCATCCCCACCGCTCGCGGCCACGGCTTCCGCCGACGCGAAGACGAGGGTCGCACGAAGGCGCTTGCCCGCCGACAGCAGACTGTAGCGGATCGCCTCGGGGAGCGGGTCGCGCCACCAGGTGCCGGCACGCGCGCCCCACTGCTCGAGCGCGGCATCCACGCGAGCCCGTGCGTCCCGGAGGTAGGCTTCGAGGGCGTGATTAGCCGTCGAAGTCCTCGACCTTGAGATTGCCCGCCCGATCGGCGAGCACCTGTTTGACCTGCGCCTCGGCGGCGGTGAGCCGGTCACGCGCCTCGCGGAGCCGCTCGATTCCCTCTTCGAACAACTTCAGCGCTTCGTCGAGGTCGAGCTCCTGGGCCTCGAGCCGTCGCACGATTTCTTCCAGGCGATCGAGCTGCTGCGTGAACGTGAGCACCTCCCCGCCCTCTCCCTCCCCTCCCCTGGCGCGGGCCATCAGGACTCTCCTGCACGCGCCGCGACGTCGCCGTCCGTCACCCGCAACCGAAAGCGCAGGCCCGGGGGAAACTGCGCGACGCGCTTGAGCACGCGTCCGTCACCATCGCGCGCGAGCGCGTACCCCCGTTCCAGGATCCTCAGGGGGGACAGGGCGTCGAGGCGGCCGGCGAGCGCCGCGAGCTCGTGGCGGTGGCGTTCCAGGCGGCGCTCGACGGTGGCGGTGAGGCGGTCGCGCACGCGGTCCAGGCGCTCGGCGGCGCGTCCAGTCCGCGCCGAGAGCGCGCGCGCCAACCGGACGCCGAGATGTCCGAGGTCGGCCAGGACGTCGGCCCGATCGGGCGTGGCCGCCTCGGCGGCGGCTGACGGCGTCGGTGCCCGCATGTCCGCGACCAGATCGCACAGGGTCACGTCGGTTTCGTGACCGACGGCGGAGATCACGGGCACGGGGAGGGCCGCCACGGCGCGCGCCACCCGTTCGTGATTGAACGTCCAGAGGTCTTCGCGCGAGCCACCGCCGCGCCCGATGATGGCAACGTCGAGTTGCTCGAGACGACAGAGCAAGGCGAGCGCGCGGCAGATTTCGGCTTCCGCACCCTCTCCCTGCACGCGCGTCGGGATCACGAGCAGCTCCGCGATCGGCCAGCGACGCCGCGTGACGGCGATGATGTCCCGCAACGCGGCGCCGTCGGGGCTCGTGACGACAGCGATGCGACGCGGGTACGGCGGCAGCCGACGTTTGCGTGCCGGATCGAGCAGTCCGTCCTTGGCGAGGGCGGCCTTCGCCTTCTCAAAGGCCTGCTGCCACAGCCCGCCTGCCTCGGTCGAAAGCAGATCGACGACGGTGAGGCGCAACTCACCCTTCGTCTCCCACACCGTGGGCCGGGCGAAAATGAACACCTGCATACCGTCCTGCGGCTCCATCGGAAGCCGCCGATTGTCCTTCTGGAACATGACGCAGCGAAGTTGAGCGCTGCGGTCGCGCAACGCGAAATACCAGTGACCGCTCTGCCACGCCTTGAAGCCCGAGACCTCGCCGCGTACCCACAGGGGCTCGAGCCCGGCCTCCACAACAGCGCGGACGCGGTGCGCCACCTGGCTGACCGTCCAAGCGCCGTCAGGCGAGACCGAGGCGAACAGGTCTAGGCTTTGACCCACTGACGCGCCGCCTGGACGGTGTTGTAGAGCAACATGGTGATCGTCATAGGGCCGACGCCACCCGGCACCGGCGTGATGGCGCCGGCCACCTCTTTCGCCTCGGCGAACTTCACATCGCCGACCAGGCGGTAGCCCTTCTTGGTGGATGGGTCTTCGACGCGATTCACGCCCACGTCGACGACGACGGCGCCGGGCTTAATCATGTCACCAGTGATGAACTCGGGTTTCCCGATCGCGACGATCAGGATGTCGGCGAGCCGGGTCACGGACTTCATGTCGCGCGTGCGGGAATGGCTCACGGTGACCGTGGCATTGCCCCCTGGCCCGTCCTGGAGCAACAAAGCCGCCATGGGCCGGCCCACGATGTTGGAGCGACCCACGATCACGGCGTGGCTACCCTTGGTCTCGATCTGACTCCGAACGAGCAGTTGTTGCACGCCGTACGGCGTCGCGGGGCGAAAGCCGGTCGCGTCGCCGATGGAAACCTTGCCCACGTTCTCCGGGTGGAACCCGTCGACATCCTTCGCCGGCGAGACGCGGTGCAGCACGTGCCCGGTGTCGATGTGCTTGGGCAGCGGGAGTTGCACGAGGATGCCGTGGATCTTGTGATCCGCGTTCAGCCGCTCGACCAGGCCGAGCAGCTCACCCTCGGTCGTGTCGCGGGACAGGCGGATCGTCTCGTGATACAATCCCGCCTCATCGCACGCCTTGCCCTTCATCCGGACATACGTCGCCGAGGCCGGGTTGTCGCCCACGAGGACGGCGGCGAGACCCGGGGTGACGCCCTCCGCGCCCAGCCGGCGGATTTCCGCCGCCAGGTCGGCGCGCATAGCGTCGGCCACGGCACCGCCATCGATGAGCCTAGCGGGCAAAGTCCACCGCGCGGGTCTCGCGGATCACCACGACCTTGATCTGGCCGGGGTACTGGAGCTCGCGCTCGACCTTGCGGGCGATCTGCTCGGAGAGCTCGCTCGCCTTGACGTCGTCGATGACGTTCGGAGTGACCACCACGCGCACTTCCCGTCCCGCCTGGATCGCGAACACCTTTTCGACCCCCGCGAACTCGGCAGCGATCTGCTCGAGCTGGGTGAGCCGCTTCACGTAGGTCTCGAACGCTTCACGCCGCGCGCCGGGCCGCGAACCCGACACGGCATCGGCCGCCTGCACGATGACGCTGATCGGCGACTCGTGGGCGACGTCGTCGTGATGTGCGGCGATGCAGTTCACGACGATGGGATGCTCCCCGTACTTGGTCGCCACCTCGACGCCCAGCTGAACGTGAGTGCCGTCGTGCTCGTGCGTGAGCACCTTGCCGATGTCGTGCAGCAGCGCGCCCCGCTTCGCGAGCTGGACATCGAGTTTCAGCTCGGCGGCAATGATGCCGGCCAACCATGCGACTTCCTTCGAATGCTCGAGAATATTCTGGCCATACGACGTCCGGTAGCGCATCCGGCCTACCAGTTTGACGAGCTCGGGGCTCATCCCCTTGATGCCGGTCTCGTAGATGGCCTGCTCGCCGGCCTCGAGCACCGAGGCCTCCACCTCGACTCGGGCCTTGTCGACGACCTCTTCGATCCGTCCGGGGTGGATGCGGCCGTCGGTGATCAACCGTTCGAGCGCCAGCCGGGCGATCTCGCGCCGGACGGGCTCGAAGCAGGAGACAACGACCGTGTCCGGGGTGTCGTCGATGATCACGTCCACGCCGGTCGCCGCCTCGAACGCCCGGATGTTCCGGCCCTCACGCCCGATGATGCGACCCTTCATCTCGTCGGAGGGGAGCGCCACGGCGGAGACGGTCGTTTCGGCGGTGGATTCAGGCGCGAGCCGCTGGATGGCGAGCGCGAGAATTTTCTTGGCCTCTTTGTCGGCGTTGCGGCGCGCCTGCTCCTTCAGGTCCCGGGCGAGGGCCGCCGCCTCGTTGCGGGCTTCATCTTCGAGCCGGCGCAGGAGCTCCTGCTTCGCCTCTTGCGCCGTCAGGCCCGCGATCTGCTCGAGTCGGGTCCGGGCTTCCAGCTCTTTCGTGCCGAGCGTCCGATCGCGCTCCTCCAGGGCCCGGCCCCGCAGCTCGAGGCCGCGAGCGCGTTCTTCCAGACCTCCCAGACGCTGCTCGGCCAGCTCTTCCCGCCGCTCGATGTCGCGGCGCCGGCGCGCCGATTCCTCTTCGAAGGTCTCGCGCGCCTGCATCAACTCTTCCTTGGCGGCGAGCACGACGCGTTGCCGCGCCTCCTCCATCAGCCGCTCCGTCTCCGCCGCCGCCGCCCGGGCCGCGGCCACGGCCGCGCGGCGCTCCACCCGACGCCCTACCATGAAGGACAGCACGCCCGCCGCGGCACCGCCGCCGAGCAGGGCTGCACCGACCGCCAGCCAGTCCACCATAGGATCTATCTCCAGCAGCGCCCCCCCCCCCGCACGCGAGGGCGCGTATAGTTCTGCGTCAGCCGTCGTCGGTCATTCTTCGCCCGTCGAGGTGCCTCAACTCACGACGGACGACGGATGACTCATCACTGCCTTTCGCTTCCCGGGTGGAAGCAACCGTGTCAAATCATCCGCGAGCGCCGCGAGGCGCGCTGCGACCTCGCGCTCGCCCTTCTTCGCTTGGAACAGCTCGTTCGTGATGTCCAGCGCCGCCAGAATCGCGGCCTTGTGCGTTTCCACGATCGGCCCCAGCGCCAACACCTTCTTCAGCGCCTGGTCCACGTACGCGGCCACTTCACGCGTATACTCGGGCGGCAAGTCCGACCGGACGGTGTATTCCTCCCCGCCGATCATCACCCGAACCGCATGCTTCTTGGTGCTCATGCCGATGTCCCCCCCCCGGCCACCCCGCCAAGGCCCGTGACGCCGTCCGCTGCGGCGGCGGTGCCGCCGCCCGTCCGCCCGCTCCCGCTCGTGCGGCCATTGCCGACGGTCTCGCGCGCCTGCTCTTCGAGGAACGTCAACCGCGAGAGCAGATCGTGCACGCGGACCCGCGCCGCCTCGACGCGCTGCCGCAGCGCTTTGTTGTCCTGCTCCAAATCCGTCACCCGGACCCGCGACTCCACGTCCGGCTTGGCGGATCCACTCCGGCCGCCCGCAGCCTCCTTCAGCTCTCCTTCGGCCTTGACGGCACGCGCACGCCAGATGGCCAGCTCATCCGCCACGTGGCGGAGAATCGTCTCGAGCTGGTCGAGGACCTGCGCATCAGCTCTCTCTCCGTCGTACGCCAAGCTCACCCTCCAGGGCCTTGAGACCCTGCTCCAGCACGGTATCCACCTCGCGCTCACGCAGGGTGCGCGCCGGATCGCGGAACGTGCAGTGCCAGGCTACGCTGCGGTACCCCTCCGGGATCCCGGACCCGCGATACTCGTCGAACACCTCGAGCCGCTCGAGCAGGCTCCCCGCGGCCCGCCGCAGGACGTCGGACACCTGGGCCGCGCTGACGCCTGGCGGGAGCAAAAGCGCGAGGTCGCGCTCAACGGGCGGTTGCGGCGGCAGCGGCCGGTAGGTGATGATCCCGCGCTCGGCCAGCGTCAACCGCACCTCGAAGCCGAACAGCGGCGCCGCCCACACGGGGGCGTCGGCCTCGAGGGGTCCCGCCCAGCCCAACACGGCCCCGTTCCCCCGTTCCACCGCCTCCCACCCTACCGCACCGCCTGCCAGCGGCTGCAGGTCGCAGGACGGCGCGGCGGCGGCCACCGCTAACTCAAAGTGGTACTTCAGGTCCCATATGTCCATATCAGGTACTTTAGCACCATCGGACCAGTGGGGCGGCCTGCGGGCCCCGGTCAGAACCCCCGCTACCGAAGTCCACTCGTCGATCGCACTCGCCCTCCGCCGAAACACTGTTCCCACCTCGAAGAGTCGCACGTCGCGGTTGCGATTCGCCCAATTGTGCTCAACGCGCCCGATCAAGCCGGGAATGAGGCGCCGCCGCAGGTGGGCTTCCTCCACCGACATGGGGTTGAGGATCGCCACCGCGTCGGGCCCGTCCGCGGATCCGATGGGCAAGGTGCGAGCCTCGAGCAGGCCGGCGGAGGCGAGTGCGTCTCGGACCCGCGCGCGAGCCCGCTCTTCGGGGGCATCGGGCACGGTGCCGGGCCGGTAGGCGCGCAACTCGTCGGGGAACGCGTCGTACCCCTTGAGGCGGGCGACTTCCTCGATCAGGTCGACCTCGCGCGTTACGTCGGGGCGCCACCCCGGCACCTGGACGGCCAGGCGAGCGTCCTTCGGCGCCACGAAGAAGCCGACGCTGGTGAGCAGCCGCTCTACCTCGGAGCGCTCGATCGACACGCCGAGCAGCGTGTCCACGCGGTCGGGGCGAAGGAAGATCGTGCGCTCCTGCTGCGGCTCCGGCCACAAGTCCAGCGCGGGCGCTCGGATCTCGCCTCCTGCCACAGCCGCGATCAGCTCGACCGCCCGCCGCAACGCGTCGGGCATGCCGAGCATGTCGATGCCGCGCTCGAACCGGTAGCTCGACTCGCTCGACAGCCCGAGCGCCCGGCGGGTGCGTCTGATGCGGGTCGGTTGGAAGTAGGCGCACTCGAGCACCAGATCGGTGGTGTCGCTGCTCACCTCCGATTCCGCGCTCCCCATCACGCCCGCAACGATGGTGGGCCGCTCGGCATCGCAGATCGCGGTCATTTCGGTCGTGAGTGTGCGGGTCGCGCCGTCGAGCGTGACGATTTTCTCGCCGGGCCGCGCGCGCCGCACGACGACGGCCGGTCCGCGCAGCTTGGCGAGGTCGAACGCGTGCAGCGGCTGGTTCAGCTCGAAGAGGATGTAGTTGGTTGCGTCGACCACGTTGTTGATCGGCCGCTGTCCCACCGCGGTGAGCCGCTCGGCAAGCCAGGCGGGACTGCTCCCCACCCGGACGCCCCGGATCACCGCGATCATGTAGCGCGGGGCGCCCTCGGGATCTTCCAGGCGAACCTCCACGCCGTCCACGACGCCCCGGTCGGACTGTCGGACGCTCGGACGGTCGGTCAGTGCCTTCGCTCCCGGGATGACGGGAAGCTTTACGGGGGCACCAAGCGACGCGCCGAGCTCTCGGGCGACGCCCTTGTGACACAGGAGATCCGGCCGGTTCGCGGCCACGTCGATCACGATCTGGTGGTCGGCGAGGCCGACGGCGTCAACGAACCGGGTCCCCGGCGGGGCGGCGGTATCGAGCTCGAGAATGCCCGACTGATCGGCGCCGAGCCCGAGCTCCTTGGCCGAGCAGAGCATGCCATTCGATTCCACGCCACGGATCTTTTTGCGCTCGAGCTTGAGCCCTCCCGGCAGCACGGCACCGACAGGAGCGTAGGGATAGGTCTTGCCGGCCTGTACGTTCGGCGCGCCGCACACGACTTCGACCGGCCCGTTCGCGCCTCCGGCGTCGACGAGACAGAGAGACAGGCGATCGGCGTCGGGATGCTTTTTCACCTCGAGCACGCGCGCGATGCGGACGTCGCCCAGCTCCTGGTGGAGCGGGATCACGGCATCTACCGCGGCGACGTGCAGTGTCAGCCGCTCGGCGGCGTCGCGCGCGTCGAGGGGCCGGTTGAGGAGCGCCTCGAGCCAGCGGCGCGAAACGATCATCGCGCTCCTCCTGCGAACTGCGACAGGAAGCGCACGTCGTTCTCGAACAACAGCCGGATGTCAGGGATACCGTGGCGGCTCATCGCGATGCGCTCCGGGCCCATGCCCCACGCGAAGCCGGTAAACCGCTCGCTGTCCACGCCGCAGTTGTCGAGCACCGCCGGGTGCACCATGCCGGACCCGAGGATCTCCATCCACCCGGTCTGCTTGCACGTGGGGCAGCCGACGCCCCCGCAGATCTGGCACTGCACGTCCATTTCGGCGGAGGGCTCGGTGAACGGAAAGAACGACGGCCGGAACCGGACACGCGTGTCGGCGGTGAAGAAGCGGCGGGCGAACGTCGCGAGGGTCGCCTTGAAGTCGACGAAGGTGATCCCCTCGTCCACGGCGAGGCCTTCGATCTGTTGGAACACCGGCGAGTGGGACGCGTCGAACGGGTCGCGGCGATACACCTGTCCCGGGATCACGACGCGGATGGGGGGCGGATAGCGCTCGAGCGTCCGGATCTGCACCGGTGACGTGTGGGTGCGCAGCAGCAGATCCGGCCCCACGTAGAACGAATCCTGGGCATCGAGGGCGGGGTGATCCCGGGGGAAGTTCAGCGCGAAGAAATTGTAGCGCTCGTTCTCGACTTCCGGACCGACGGCGCGCGTGAACCCGAGCTCGCGGAAGATGTCGCAGATCTCATCGACGACCTGCGTGACGAGGTGAAGCCCGGCCCGCCAGGCGGCGCGCCCCGGCATGGTGAGATCCAGCCCCGTCACGACTCCCGCGGCGTGCTTGAGGGCGCGCTCGCGCGCGGCAAAGGCGGTCTCGAACTCGCGCTTGAGCGCGTTCGCGGACGCCCCGACCTCCTTCTTGGAGGCCGGGTCGAGCCGGGGTAAGGCCCCGAGTATCTGGGTGAGAGTGCCGGCCTTGCGGCCGAGGATCTCGGTCTTGAGATCCTGGAGCCGGCGTTCGTCCGCCTGCGGGATCTCCTTCAGACGCTCCCGCAGCTCGCCGAGGGCTGCCAGGAGGTCGCGCATGGTCAGAGCGCCTGCTTGGCGACCTCCGTGATCTGCTCAAACGCGACGGGATCGCGCACCGCGAGATCCGCGAGGACCTTCCGGTTGATCTCGACGCCCGCCCGCCGCAGGCCATTCATCAGGCGACTGTACGAGAGCTCGTGCAGCCGGGCCGCGGCGTTGATGCGCGTGATCCAGAGGCGCCGGAAGTCGGCCTTCTTGCGGCGGCGGTCGCGGTACGCGTATTTCTGAGCGCGCTCGACCGATTCCTTCGCCGCTTTCCATAACTTGGACCGCCCGCCGAAGTAGCCTTTGGCGAGCTTCATGATCTTGTTCTTGCGTTTCAGGCGCGCGACGTTGCTCTTGACCCGCGGCATGGATCGCTCCTTACACCATCAGCAGCCGCTTGAGGCGGCGTTCATCGGCCTTGGACACCAGCGTGGGCTTGCGCAGGTGCCGCTTCCGCTTCGGGTGCTTCTTGGTCAGGATGTGGCTCTTGTAGGCGTGGTACCGGCGCAGCCGGCCGGTGCCCGTGAGTCGCACGCGCTTGCGGAGGGCGCGCTTGCTCTTCTGCTTCGGCATCTGAATCCTCGTAGGTGTCAGGTGCCGGGTGTCAGCTGTCAGGGCCCACCGGCACCCGACACCTGACCCCTGACACCTTCATTTCGGCGCCAGCACCATCGACATATTGCGGCCCTCGAGTTTCGGGTCCTGCTCGATCTTGGCCACATCCTTGAGCTCCTCGGCGACCCGGTCGAGCACCGCGCGCCCCAGGTCGATGTGGGCCATCTGCCGACCCCGGTACATCATGGTCACCTTGACCTTGTTGCCATCCTGCAGGAACTCGCGCGCGTGCCGGGTCTTGAACGCGAAGTCGTGGTCGTCGATCCCGGGCCGGTACTTCACTTCCTTCAAATGGATGACGTGCTGTTTCTTCTTCGCCGCCCGCGCCGCCTTCGCCTCCTCGAACTTGAACTTCCCGTAGTCCATGATCTTCGCGACCGGGGGTCGCGCGAGCGGCGCCACCTCGACCAGATCGAGGCCCCGCTCCTGTGCCGCGGCCAGCGCTTCTTCGACGGTCAAGACGCCGAGTTGCGCTCCGTCGGGGGCGATCACACGGATCGGACTGATCCGGATCTGCCGGTTGACTCGGACGCGCGGTGCTTTGTTGTTCGGGCTTTCGATCGCCAGGTGCCGTGCTCTCCTCTAAAGAAAGAAAAAGCGGACTCCGCTCTCACCGGGAATCCGCGTGGCGTCGTCCGTCAACCCGTGTTCCGTCGTCCGTGAGTTGCGGATGGCGGATTACGGAAGACGGACCATGCTCTCAGAACCCTAGAGCACTCCCGACAGCGGGAGGCAGCAGGTGAGGCGCACGCGGCGCCCGCTTGCCGTGTTGTCGGGGCTAATCTTAGCCCGCCTTGAGCGGGTCCACAAGCCCGAACGCCTTGCCGTCGCGCCCCAGACGACCGGCGACGATATCGGGATCGTGCTCGAACAGCAGCAACCATCCTTCCGCTTCGGCCCGCGCGTACAGGCGGCGCTTCGACTCGAGCGTCACGAGCGGCTCCAGGTCGTAGCCCATGATCCAGGGGAGCGGGAGATGGGCACTGGTAGGCACAAGGTCCGCCAGGAAGCACGCCCGTTCGCCCGCGCTCTCGACCAGCACTGACTGATGATACGGCACGTGCCCCGGCGTCGGCATGCACCGGATCCCGGGCACGACCTCCGCGTCACCATCGATGGGCGTGAACGGCACCGGCTCGAAATTATGTGGCAGATAGCTCGCCGCCGTGCGCTCGTTGGTGTGGCGCGCGAATTCGAGCTCGCGTTTTTGGACCACGTACGTCGCCTTCGGGAAGCTCAACTTCGTCGGACGGTCGGACGGTGGGACGGTCGGACCGTCCGGCGCTTGGTCGGCCGGCTCGCGATAGGTATTGCCGCCGGCGTGATCGAAATGGAGATGGGTATTGATCACCCAGCGAACGTCATCGGGCCGGTATCGGAGCTCCGCGAGCGCGTCTTCGATCTGGGTCGGCCCGTGCTTCCCCTGATTCACGACGCCGTAGATGTCCCTAAACTTGTCGTCCTCTTTGTTCCCCAGGCCCGTGTCGACCAGGACGAGCCCGTCGCCGTGCTCGATCAGGAGGCAGCGCAGCGCGAGGGGGATGCGATTGCGATCGTCGGCGGGGATGCGGCGTTGCCACAGCGGCTTCGGTACCACGCCGAACATCGCGCCGCCGTCGAGGTGCTGCCTGCCGCCCTCCAGGGCATGACACTTCAGTCGACCGACCGTGAGAGACGTGTGGGGCATCAAGACGGAATTGAAATCGGCAATCTGTGACGCGGCCTGTCGTGCAGCTCTCGGAGCTCCTCCAGCGTCTCCACCCCCCGCTCCCGTGCCCGCCAGAGCAACGACCGCAGGATGTACGCGGTCGCGAGCGCATCGCCGAACGCGCGATGGCGCGCCGCGTTATCGACGCCGAAGAACGACGCCAGGTCGTCGAGGCTGCGATGGCGGAGCTCCGGTACGAGGCGGCGCGTGAGACGAACGGTGCACACCGGTTTGCCGCCGGGTCCCGGAACCCCGACCGCGGCGCATTCGGCCGCGAGAAAGCCCCAGTCGAACCGGGCGTTGTGCGCCACGAACACAGCGCCTTCGAGCGTCCGTCCGAGATCGAAAACCACGTCGGCAAAGCGCTGCCGGCCGGCGACCAGGGCGTCGGTGATCCCCGTGAGCCGCGTGACCCACGGGGTGATCGAAATGCCGGGATCGAGCAGCGCGTGGAACGCGAGATGGACCGTGCCACCCTCGAGGATCGCGACTGCCACCTCGAGGATGCGGCCGCCGCCGGCGGGGGGCGCTTTGGTCCCCGTCGTTTCGACGTCGACGACGGCGAACCGGCAGTGCTCGAGAGGGAGCGGGGGGATCGCCGCGTTAGAGGTCATCGCGCCGGAGCGGCAACGTCATGCACCGGGGGCCGCCGCCCCCCCGCACCAGCTCGCTTCCCTCCATGGTGATCACGGCGCGTGCACCCCCACCGTCGTCGAAGGTCTCCTCGCCCGCCTGGAGGTCTACCGCCGCCACGGTCTTGAACCCGGCGTGCTCGAGCTCGCGGAGCGTGGCTTCGTTGCGCGCGTAGGTCAACGCGACACCGGGCCGGACGGTGAAGAAGTTGCACGCCGACGACCACTGCTCCCGCTCTTGCAGCGCGCGGTCCGAGCCCCCGCAGAAGATCGGCTCGAGAGGATGATCCACCGCCTGCATCGCCGCGAAGAAATTGGGCATCTCCTTCACACCCTTCGATTTCTTGCGGCGGTGCAGCACGGCGAGGCGCTCCGGTCCCACGAAGTGCGGCGGATAGATGCAGCACAGGTCGCGGTCCAGTTGCGTGAAGATCATGTCCAGGTGAATGGCGGTGCGCTCGTTCGGCAGCACGACGACGATCACGTCCTTCACGCCGCAATGCTCGAATACCAGGTCGCACAGATGATCGAGGGCCGCTGGGCTGGAGCGCTCACTGAAGCCGAGCAGCAGGAGATCGGGGCGTACCGGGTGCACATCCCCCCCCTCCAGCGTGTAGTTGTTCCGCTTCTCCTCCGACCCGTCGTACAGGATGCCGGCGTTCTCCAGACAGGGATGGTAGCGGAACAGCGCCTTGATGAGCAGCTCCTCGGTCCAGCGCACCCCGTACCGCATCGAGCCAATGATCGAGTGCTCGCCGATCACGATCCCCACGTCGCGCGTGAAGAACAGATTAGGGAGGGGGGGGAGCGCGTACCCCGTCTCGTTGAGCGCGCGGGCGATCGGCCCGGCGTCTTCCAGGGCGCCCTCGACCATGACGCCGACGAGCGCTTCCGGGGAGAGCGCCGCGAGCTGCTTCGCCAGCGCGTCGGACGACACCACCTCGAGCGCGCGCGTTACGAGGAACTCGCGCACGTCCGGGCGCGCGACCAGCTCCGTCAGGAGGGTCCGGACCTCGTAGACCTGCGCGAACCGCTCGAGCACCGCCACGAAGCGGTGATGCTCGCGCTGCGCGAGCTCCAGGTCTATGATGTCGTCGTAGAGATAGTCTTCGCGGCTACCGGGCGTGACCGCCACCAGCTCGCGGCCGGGCGTGTGGACCAGGACGGCCCGCAGCGAGCCGATCTCCGACGTGACGTGGACGCGCGCCATGGGGCGGAATCTAACGCGGAACGCGGAAGGCGGAGCCGAAGTCGGAACGCGGAAGGCGGAACGCGGAACAGCAAGGAAAGGTCGCTCGGCTTGCCGCCCTCGGAGCGAAGTTCGCTTGACTGTTCCGCATTCCGCGTTCCGAGTTCCGAGTTCTAGCGGTTCGCCAGCGCGAAGCTCAGCGTCTCGAGCTCCAACGCCATGTTCACCGACTTGACGACCACGTCGGCGGGGACCGCGAGCTGGACGGGCGCGAAGTTGAGAATCGCCTTCACCCCGGCGTGCACCAGGCGGTCGACCACCTCCTGGGCGGACTCCGCCGGGGTCACCACGATCGCGATGTCGCTCGGCTCCTTGCCGAGGTCGCCGTCGAGGTGCCGGATGTCACGCACCACGAGCCCATTCCAGCGCGAGCCGATTTTCTTGGGGTCCTTGTCGTAGATGGCCGCGACGTGGAAGCCGCGTTGCCGAAACCCCGGGTACTGGACCAGCGCGCTGCCGATCCGCCCCGCGCCGACGAGGACGACGCGGTAGGTGCGGCGCAGCCCCAGGATATCGCGGATCCGGGCCGTGAGCTCCGAGACGGAGTAGCCGAGGCCGCGTTTGCCGAACGAGCCGAAGAACGAGAGGTCTTTGCGAACCTGAGCGGACGTGGTGCCGCCGCGCCGGGCCAACTCGGCCGAGGAGATGGTCGTCTGGCCCTGCGCAGCGAAGTGTTCGAGGAACCGGAGATAAAGGGAGAGCCGTCGCACCGTGCTCTCGGAGATCTTCCGCATTGTGAATTATTTCACAATCGTGCGCTCCAACGCAAGAGTCGGGCGAAGATTTCCGGCGCCAACGTCTCGGGACGCGCCGCGGGATCGAGCCCGAGCGCCCCGAGTCCTTCCTCGACCTGTGCGGCCGGGCGCCCTGTCGCACCCAGCAGCACGTTGCGCAGCTGTTTGCGGCGGCGCGCGAAGCAGGCGGTGACGAACCGGCGAAACGCCGCGAGCTCGGCGACCGCGACGAGCGGATGGGCGAGCGGCGTGAGACGGAGCAGCGCGCTCGCGACGTTGGGGCGTGGCGTGAACGCGCCGGCGCGAACCGGGAACAGTTTCTCCACGCGACACACGGCTTGCACACCGACCGAGGGTGCGCCGTACGTCTTCGAGCCCGGCCGCGCCGCGATGCGATCGGCCACTTCGGCCTGGACGAGAAACACGATGCACGCCGGGAGCGGCGGCGTGAGGGCTTTGTCGATCAGCGGGGAGGTGATGGCGTAGGGGATGTTGCCGATCACCTTCAATTGCGGATTGGCGATTGCGGATTGCGGATTGGCAAGGCAAGCTACGGCCAGCGCATGCCAGTCCTGCTTGAGGGCGTCCCCCGCCACGACGTCCACATTGCCCAATCCCCCATCCGCAATCCGCAATCCGCAATCATGAGCCAGCCGGCGGTCCCGTTCGATGGCGATTACGTAACGTACGCGAGGGGCGAGGACGGCCGTCAGGCTCCCCTCCCCCGCCCCGATCTCGACCACGACGTCCCCGGGCGTCGGATCGAGGGCGTCGACGATGCGCTGCAGGATGTTCCGGTCGGTGAGGAAGTGCTGGCCGAGGGGGGGACGGGTCACACCTTGAGAATGACGACGGTGCGGTCGTCCGCGGGCGGCGCGCCACCAGTAAAGCCGGCCAGGTCGGCGTGCACCGCTTCGAGGATCTCCCGCGCCGGCCGGTCTTTCATCCGAGCCACGTGGCCCAGGACGCGGTCTTCGCCGAACCGCTCCTCGTGGACGCCGAGCGCCTCGGCGACGCCGTCGGTGAAGAGACAGATGATCGCCTCCCGCTGCGCCCAGGTGAGGACGGCATCTTGCCCCGGCGCGGTGGCGAGCCCGAGCGGCGGGCGCGTGGCCTCGAGGCGGACGGCCCGCCCGGTGCGGGTCGAAACGAGGAACGCATGGGGATGGCCCGCGTTGGCGAATACGATGCGCCCGACCTTCGGGTCCACCACGGCATAGAACACGGTGAGAAACATCTCGGTGCTGGCGAGCTCATCGGCGAGCGATTCTTCGAGCCGGCGCAATACCTCCGTGGGCGCGTCCGCGGATTCGGCGTGGATACCGGACGCGGCCATCACGAGCGCCATGATCAAGGCGGCGCCGAAGCCGTGACTCGTCACGTCGCCGATCATCACGCCGACGCGGTCGGCGCTGAGGTTGAGCAGGTTATAGAAGTCTCCCCCCACCGACTCGGCCTGGCGGCAGCGCGCGGCCACGTCGACGCGCGCCGCCACCACGAGAGGCGAGGGGAGCAGCTTGAGCTGGAGATCGCGCGCCAGCTCGAGCTCGCGTAGCACGCGTTGCTGCCCGAGGTCGCGCGCCACGAGCCGCGCGTTCTCGATCGCCGCGCCGATCTGATTGGCGATGGCCGCCACGAGCTTCCGGTCGCCGGCGGTGAACGCATCCTGCCCCAGCCGGTCGGTCAGGTTGATCACACCGATCGGCTTGCCGCGCGCGCCCGGCGCGGCATAGAGCACCGGAACGGAGAGGAACGCCTGGCCACGGTAGTTCCGGCCTTCCGAACAACCGGGGCTCGCCGCCTGGGAGTCGGTCGGGTCGTAGCTGATGATGCGCATCTCGCGGAACACTCGCGCGGCGACCGAGCAGGGGTCGTCCACCTCGACCGGCTCGACGTCCTGCAGGTCCACGCCCAGGGCGGCCACGATACGCAGGATCCGGTGCTCGGCATCGTGCACCAGGAGCGTGGCGCGCCGGGCGCCCACCACCGTCGACACCTCGCGCAGGATTCGCCCGGCCGCCTCGTCCAGGCGAATCGTGTGGCCGAGGATCTCGCTGATGGTATAGATCAGGTCGATCTCCTCGTAGCGCTCGGACAGCTCGGCAGCGACCTGCGCGGCATCGCGCTCGGCGGAGAGCACGGACCCGACGATCTGGGCGAGCTCCTGAACCACTCCCGGACCTGCCCCCGGGGTCGGCGGCTTGCTGATTGTCCCGTTCGCGATCTCCAGCGACCACCCGTCCACCTCGGGGATCGGCACCAGCCGTGCCGCCGGGTCGGGGGCGTCGGTTGCCCCGGCCTCGCGGAGGCGCAGCCGCGCCCCGGCGAGCCGCTCGAGCAGCGGGAGCAGCCGCTCGATGCGGGTCATCCCGCCCGAAGCGTCAGGCACACCGAGTTGCCCTTTTCGTTGAACGCGACCTGGTCCACGAGATGCCGCAGCACAAACAGCCCACGACCGTCCTCGCACTCGAGGCGGTCCGGGCGCGTCGGGTCGGGGACGTCCGCGGGATTGAAACCGTTCCCCTCGTCGGTCACGTGCAGTCGAACGGCGTCGCGTCCGACTTCGACGCGGATCTGGACAAGGCGGTCGGGGTCGTGGCGGTTACCGTACGCGATCGCGTTGGCGAGGGCCTCCGCGAGCGCCGTGCGGAAGTTGAATTGGATGCGCCGGGCCGACAGGGGACCGCCCGGCAGCTCGACTGCGATCAGCTCCACCGCCGGGCCGACATATTCGAGTGCGCTCGGCACCGCGAGCGACAACTCCGTCTCCCCTCCCGCCGGCCGGCGGACCTGGAGGCGCAGCGCGGTGGTCACGGCTAGAAAGCGGTGAGCGCCTCCTCGGGCGTTCGCGTGATCGCGAAGAGCGTGTCCAGCTTGGTCAGCTCGAACAGCGTTTGCAGGTCTTCGTTCAAGCCACAGAGCCGCAAGTCGCCGCCCTGCTCGCGGATCTTCTTCGAAAGGGACACCAGCACGCCGAGACCGGACGAGTCGATATACCCGGTCTTCGTGAAGTCGATCACGAACTTCTTGCCGCCGCCGTCGACGGCGTCGAGCACTTTCTGCTTGAGCTCCTGACGGTTGCCCACGATCAGCTGCCCGTCCACGCCGACCACCACCACGCCGTGTTTGTCCTTCTTGACACTGAAGCTCATGACCGCTCCCCCGCTTGAAGGACGGCAACCGCCGCCGTGTCCACAATATCATCGGGCGTCGCGCCCCGCGACAAGTCGGCAATCGGTCGCGCCAGTCCCTGGAGGATCGGACCGATCGCCTCCCACCCACCAAGGCGTTGCACCAGTTTGTATCCGATGTTGCCACTGTCAAGATCGGGAAACACGAGCACGTTGGCGCGTCCCGCGACGCGCGACGCCGGCGCCTTCCGCGTTGCCACCGCCGGCGCGAGGGCTGCATCGGTCTGCAGCTCGCCGTCGAACGCGAAATCGGGCCGCCGCGCGGCCAGCCGCTCCAGGCCCAGTCGCACGCGCTCCACCCGGGGACCGCTCGCGCTCCCCTTCGTGCTGTAGGAAAGGAGCGCGACGACCGGCTCGTCCCTCACGATCAGCCGCCGATCGCGCGCCGCCGCGATGGCCGCATCGGCGAGCTGGTCGGGGCTTGGCTCCGGCACGACCGCGCAGTCGGTGAACGTGAGCACCGCGCCGTCCCGTACCATGTAGAACGCGCCGCTCACGGTCGTCACCCCGGGCGCGGTGCCCACGGTCCACAGCGCCGCGCGGATGGTGTCGCCGCTCGGGAACGTGGCTCCACCCACCATGACGTCGGCGCGCCCGAGCGCAACCAGCGCCGCTCCGAACGTGAGGGGATGCGACAGGGCTTCCGAGGCCGCCGCCTCGGTCGCGAATCGGGCCGGGTGGCGCGTACGGACCAGGCGAATCATTTCGGGGAGCAGGGAACGAGGGGCGGTACCTTCCAACAGCTGCACCTTCCCGAGCCCCAGGCTCTCGATCCGGTTCGCGGCTTCGCACACGCGCGCGTCGGTGCCTTCGGGGAGCACGATCCGGCGGCCGGCGCGGCGGGCCCGTTCGTACACCGCGTCGCGGAACGTCACTTGCCGAATTTCGTTTGAAGCGCCTTCCGGACCGCGGGATGCACGAGCCGCGACACGTCGCCGCCGAAGCGCGCGACTTCACGCACCAGGCTCGAGCTCAGGTAGGTGAGGTCGAACGCCGGCACGAGAAACACCGTCTCGACGCCAGGAGCGAGGTTCCGGTTCATGAGCGCCATTTGAAACTCGTACTCGAAGTCGCTCACCGCCCGCAGGCCCCGGACGATGAGCGTCGCGCCCGCCGCGCGGGCGAAGTCGGCGAGCAGGCCGTCGAACGAGCGGATCTCGATACCCGGGTCCTCCACCGCCTGCCGGATGAGGGCCACCCGCTCGTCGAGCGTGAACAGGGGCTGTTTGCCGACGTTCACGGCCACCGCCACGATCACGCGGTCGCTGAAGGCGCGCGCCCGGCGGATGAGATCCTCGTGGCCGCGCGTGATCGGATCGAAAGAGCCGGGATAGATCGCGACGCGGGTCACGGCGCGTAGATGAAGGTCACGGCGGTATCCCCGTAGCGCCGTGTGTCGTCACCCGGAATCGGCTGGTCGGCCGGGTGCTCGATCGAGACGATGCGCGCAAACGGGTTCACCCGGAACATCGCGACGAGGCGCGCGGCATGCCCGCTCGCGTACGGCGGGTCGGCGAAGGCGACGTCGTACTGGCCGGGGTGCAGCTGTTCCGCGAACCGGACGGCGTCCACGCGATGCACGGCGGTGCGGTCCTCGACCTTGAGCGTGGTGATGTTGGCCTTGAGGGTGGCCAGCGCGGATCGGTGGGTCTCCACGAAGTCGGCGGACAGGGCCCCGCGGGACAGCGCCTCGAGCCCGAGCGCTCCCGAGCCCGCGAACAGGTCCAGGACGCGGGCGCCGCGCACCGGGCGTTGCAGGATCGAAAACCACGCTTCGCGCACGCGGTCGCCGGTGGGGCGAACCGCATCCCCGGCGGGCGTCTTCAGGCGGCGACCCTTGAACTCGCCGGCGATTATCCGAACGAAACCCAACCCCGCCCCCTTCCCAGCGCGGAAGTCGGAACGCGGAACGCGGAACAGAAATGGGAGGTCGCTCGGCGCGCGACGCCGGTTTCGATGTTCCGCGTTTCGCCTTCCGCGTTCCGCGTTCACACACTCGGCGCCATCGCCGCCACCCGTGCCTGCAGCGTCTCGCGTCCCTGCCATTCGTCGCGCTCTAGACGGAACGCCACATCCAGCCGATCGGCGAGCCAGTGGTCGGGCACGGCATCGGCCACCTGGAACGCGATCGCGGGGAGCGCGCCCGACTCGTCGTCGAGGGTGAAGCGCAGGTGATTGGTTCCCACGCGGCGGGCGCCCACCGCGCGCGCGTGCCGCACGCCGAACACCGGCGCCGGGTTCCCCGGACCGCACGGCTCCAGGTAGCGGATCAGCTTCTCCAGCTCCTCGCTGACGAGCCCCAGGGGCAGCTCCAAGTCCACCCGTTGAGCGGGGACCAGGTCGTCGGGGTCCAGAAGGTCGCGTGCCACCGCGAGAAACGCAACACGGAAGGCGTCGTAATGCTCTCGCCGGATGGTGAGGCCCGCCGCCATCGTATGCCCACCGTATTTCTCCAGGTGATGCCCAACGCGCTGCAGGGCGGCGTGCAGGTCGAACCCCGCCACGCTCCGGCCGGAGCCACGTCCCACATCGCTCCCCTCGTCCCACCCGATCAAGAAGGTCGGCCGCCCGTACCGCTCGACGAGCCGGGATGCCACGATCCCGATGACGCCCGGGTGCCAGGCGTCGGCGGCGAGGACCAACGCATGGTCCTCGGGTCGCAGGACTCGTTCGGCCAGCTCGACGGCCTCGTCGAGGATGCGCTGATCGAGCTCCTGACGGCGCGCATTCAGGGTCTCGAGCTCGCGTGCGATGGCGGCCGCCACGTCGGGATCGTCCGAAAGCAGCAGCCGCAGCCCGTCCATCGCGTCGCCGATCCGTCCCGCCGCGTTGAGGCGAGGCGCCAAGATGAAGCCGACGTGTCCCGCCTTGATCGGTTTGCCCCCGAGTCCCGCGGTGTCCACCAGCGCCCGCACGCCCGTCCAGTGCGAGGCCGCCAGCAGCTTGAGGCCGTGCCGTACCAGGATGCGGTTTTCACCGGTGAGGGGCACCACGTCGGCGACCGTGGCCAGCGCCACCAGGTCGAGGAAATGGAGCGGGAGGTGGGGTGACACGCCGAGCGCCGGCACCAGCGCTTGCGCCAGCTTGAAGGCAACGCCGGTGCCGCAGAGATCCTTGTCCACGGACGGGCAGTCGGCGCGCCGCGGGTCGAGCACGGCCGACGCCGGGGGCAGCGCGTCGCCGGGAAGATGGTGGTCGGTGACGATGACCTCGATGCCGGCCGCGCGAGCGGCGCGGACCGCGTCGATCGCGGTGATACCGCAGTCGCAGGTGATGATCAGGCCGGCGCCCACCCGCTGGGCCTCCTTCAGTCCCGCGGGCCCGAAGTCGTACCCGTCCCGCAGGCGGTGCGGAACGAACGCGTGGGCGCGCCCGCCCACACTCGAGAGCACCCGGGTGAGCAGCGCGGACGCGCACTGGCCATCGACGTCGTAATCGCCGTGCACCAGGATCGGCACGCTCCCCCGGACGGCCGCGGCGATCAGGTCGACGGCCCGCGGCATGTCGGCCCACGCGCCGGGGTCGGACAGGCGCTCCAGGTCGGGCCGGAGGAACGCCTTGGCGTGCTCGGGCGCGCCCAGGCCGCGCTGGACGAGGATGGCGGCGAGCGGTTCGGGGATGTGGAGGTCTGAGGCCAGGGCCGCGGTGAGCCCGGGATCGGCAGGCGGGGCGACCGACCAGCGGGCGCTAATCATTCGCCGGCGTACAGCAAGACGCCGCAGGCCTCGCAGCCTTCGATCGAGGCGCCCCGCTGAATCAGGGCCCGCCGCTGGGTGGGGACGGCCGTGAAGCAGTGACCGCAGGCGTCGCCATGCAGGGGGTACAGGGCCAGCGGCGCTTTGCCACGGCGGATGCGCTCGTAGCGTGCCAACAGCGAGGCGCCCACGTTCGCCGTCGCGCGCTCGCGCTCCGCGAACGCCTGCTCTCGCTGGGCCACAATCGTCTCCCGCTTCCCGGCCAATGCCTCGCGCTGCGGCGCCTGCCGCGCCCGCACCTCGGCGAGGCCCTTCTCGGCCTCGGCGGCCTTCCGCTCCGCTTCCGCCACGGCATCGCCCGAGCGCATGAACTCCGCCTCCTCTTTGGCGAGCACCGAGCGCGCCAGGTCCAGCTCGGCCATGAGCGTCGACGCCTCCTTGGCACCGCGCACCCACTCGAGACGCTGGCGGCGCTGCTCCTGCATCGTGCGATAGTTAGCGATCTTGCCCTCCAGCGCGTCCCGACGGTCGATGGCCGCCTGGATCGCCGCCTGCGCCGTGGCGAGCGCGCTCTCCGCCGTCGCCTGTGCCGCGTCCAGCGTCGCGAGCTCGGGGGCGAGCGCCGCGAGCGCTTCGTCCGTCGCGGTCACCGCCTGATCTTTCTCCTGCAGGATCAACAACGCCTCAAGGTCCGGGTGCACCTCTCCTCCTCTTCGCGATCTTGTAGCGCGGGTAACGCTTGCGGAGCTCGTCGAACACGCGGCGCTTCTCCGCAATCAGGGATACCTGTCGCTCGGGGCTTTCGAACGGCAGCTGGTCGTCGAGCTGCTCCAGGTGCCGCTCGAGCCGCCGGGCTTCCATCCAGCTCACGGCCAGCTCGTACATTTCGTTCGGATCACGCCCGCCGAGCCCCTCCGCCTTGAGCAGCTCGTAGGCCCGCGCGGAGGTGTCGTCGAGCGCCAGGACCGCGTCGTCGGCGACGCTCTCGAACACGGCGCGGTACGGCGCGAACTCGACTTCCTCGGGGTCGACGGCGTCGGTCACGCGACTCTTCCAGGGTTCGCCCTCGAGCATCAGGAGCAGGAGGGCTTTCTCGGCGCTGGCGGGCAGGACGGGGGAGGACGGGGGAGGAGGGTGGAGGACGGTGGAGGGGCCACGCGCCCCGACTTCGCGCTCGAGAACGTCCTTCCGCACCCCGGCCGCCTCCGCTGCCCGGGAGATGTAGAGCTCCCGGGTAATGGGATCTTTCGCCGCCCGAATCGTCGGCAGGAGGCGATCGAGGGCTCGGCGCCGACCCGGTAGGGTACCGAAGAATCCTTTGCGGTCGAGGATCTGGATCTTCCGCTCCAGCACGTCGACCGCGTCCTCGAGGATCTGCTCGAGCGCCGCAGCTCCCCCCTTCTGCACGAGCGTGTCGGGGTCCTCGCCGCCGGGGAGCGTGGCCACGCTGACGCGCAACCCTTCGCGCAGCAGCTCGTCGCCCGCCCGGAAGGTGGCGCGCAGGCCGGCCTCGTCGGAGTCGTACAAGAGGATCACCTGCGGCGCGTGGCGTTTCACCAGCTGGGCCTGGTCCGGCGTGAGCCCGGTCCCGAGCGGCGCCCCCACCTCCTCGATACCGGCGAGCGACAGACGAAGCACGTCGAAATACCCCTCGACCAGGATGGCGCGCTCCGCCTTGCGCATCGCGTGCTTCGCGACGTGCAGGTTGTAGAGCAGTTGCCCTTTGTGGAAGATCGGGGTGTCCGGGGAGTTGAGATACTTGGGCTCTCCTTCGCCGAGAATGCGACCGCCGAACCCGACCACGCGGCCCCGCAGGTCGTGAATTGGGAAGAGCAAACGACCGCGGGACCGGGGCGCGAGCGTGCCGTCCTCGCGTTTAGCCAACAGACCCGCCTCGAGGAGCACTTCGTCACGCACGCCCAAGACTTTCATCGCCTCGAGGAACGCCTTCCCCTTCGGGGCGTACCCGAGGCCCAGCGGCAGCACGGTGTCGAGATCGAGGCGGCGGGTCTTCAGGTAATCGCGAGCGATTTGGGCTTCGGGACTGTCGCGCAACTGGTGGGCGAACCAATCCGCCGCCGCGGCGACGGCGCTATAGAGCGGCTCGCGCGGATCGGGACCGGTGGGGCCGCGCTCGGGGATCGCGATTCCCACGCGACGCGCCACCTCGCGGACCGCGCTGGGATAGTCCATGCCGAGCTTCTTCATCAAGAACGTGAAGACGTCACCGCCGGCGTGACACACGAAGCAGTAGAACATCCCCTTCCGGGGGATGACCGCGAAGTTGCGATGCGCCCCGCCGTGAAACGGACACGCCGCCCGGTAATCGGATCCGGTGCGTTTCAACTCGACGTGCTCGCCGATGATCCCGACCAGGTCGGCCGCTTCGCGGACCTGCTCGATCACGTCGTCGGGAATCAGGCTCACGCGCGGAACTCCACGATGGTGACGCCATGGCCGCCCTGATTCGGCGGCGCAAAGCCGAAGCGCGTGACCCGTGAGTCGGCGGCGAGCCGCTCGTGCACGAACTGACGCAGGGCCCCGGTGCCCTTACCGTGAATTACGCGGAGATACGGCAAATCGGCCGACACGGCATCGTCGAGGGCCTTGACGAGCAGCGGCTCGGCTTCGGCAACGCGGAGGCCGATGAGGGAGATCTCCGCAGCCGCGTCGACGGACGGTGTGCGAGCGGTGGAGGGCGGTCGAGGATGGTGGAGGGCGGTGGAGGGAGAGGCCTTACGTGCGCCCTTCAGCTCGTCCAGCGACATCCACCCTTCCCTGGCCGGATCCCCGGCCGTTTCCCCGGCCGTTTGTTCGATTGCTTTTTCTACGAGCCGCCGCGCTTCTTTCGCCGTCGCCTCGTCTACCGCGGCGCGCGCCCGGCCGAGCGCTTCTTCGACCTTGCGGCGGGCTTCCAGGAGGTAGGCCCGCGCCTGCTCGCGCGCCTGGCGTTCGAGCCCCGACGCGCGCGCCTTCACCTCCTGTTCGCGTGCGGCTACCTCGGTGGCCCGAGTCTCGACCCGCTCGGCGTCGGCACGGAGCGCAGAGTCGCGGGCGGCGAGCTCTTGCTCACGGGCCTCGAGCTCCCGGGCGCGCGCCTCGACGGAGGCCAGGAGCGCGTCGAGCGTGCGCTCGGCGCGGGGCACGGCGCGCTCCGCGATCTCCAGGACCGGAGCGGCGACCCCGAGGCGGCGCGCGATAGCCAGCCCGTAGGAGCGACCCGGTACGCCCTTGAGCAGGCGATAGGTGGGGGTCAACGTCTCGGCGTCGAACTGAAGCGACGCGTTCACGATCCCCACGGTGTCGGCGGCGAGCTGCTTCAAGGCACCCAGGTGAGTTGTCGCCAGCGTCACCGCGCGACGACGGGTGAGCGTCTGCAATACCGCCGTCGCCAGCGCGCCACCCTCGGCCGGGTCGGTGCCGCTGCCGATCTCGTCGAGCAGAATCAGCGATCCGGCACCCGCCCGCTCGAGAATGTCTCGCAGGACAGCCACGTGAGCGGAAAACGTCGACAGGCTCGCCGCGATCGACTGCCGATCGCCGATGTCCGCGAACACGTCGGTGAATACCGGAAGCACGGATTGCGGACCGATGGGCGGGATGATGCCGCTCTGCGCCATGAGGACGAGCAGGCCCACGGCTTTGATCAGCACCGTCTTGCCACCAGTGTTTGGCCCGGAGACCAGCACGGTGAATTCGTCAGGTGCCAGGACGAGATCGAAGGGAACGGCATCGGGGACGAGCAGCGGGTGCCTGCCGCCGCGGATCTCCAGCGCACCCGGGCCGATCGACGGCGCGAAGCCGTTCACCTCCACCGCGTACCGCGCCCGAGCGCACAGGTCGTCAAACGCGATGCACATCTCCCACGCGGCGGCAATCGCCTCGCTCTCGGGGCGCAACAGCTCGGTGAGGTCCCGCAGCACCTGCAGGACTTCGCGCTGCTGCGCAACCTCCGCCGCGCGCAGGGCGTTGCCGAGCTCGATCACTTCCGGCGGCTCGACGAACACCGTGGCCCGCGTCGCCGACTCGTCGTGCACGATCCCGCCGATCCGGGCCCGCGCCGTGCTGCGCACGGGGATCACGTAGCGGCCTTCGCGCACCGTGACGGCGGCATCGGGCGCACGCTCGGCGGGATCGAGGGCGGCGAGCATGGCTTCGAGCTTCTGGACCAGCCGAGCGCGTGCGTCACGAACGGAGCGGCGGGCGTGCGCAAGCCCGCGCGACGCACCATCCAGCACCTGACCGTCGCCGTCGAGCGAAGCGGCAAGCCGCTGCTCCAGTGCCTTCGGGGGAAGCTTCACGCGGAGCGCCGCGGTCCGCGGCGCGTCGGTCTCGAGGCGCGCGAGCTCGGCAGCCACGACGCGCGCGGCCACCAGCGTGCGGCCTACGCCTGCCAGCGCCGCTCCCTCGAGTGCGCTCCCCGGCACGCCCAGCAGCTCGACCACAGCCGCGATGTCGGGGACGGGCTCGGCGCGGATGCCGTCGTCGGTGAGCAGCAGGGCGGCGAGCTCCGCCACCTGCGCGAGGGCGTCGCGGACGGTGCCGGGATCGGTGGAGGGGACGCGGTGGGTCACGCGCGCGGCGCCAAGCGGTCCCACGGCATGCGCCGCCACTCGCTCCAGCGCGGCCGGGAACTCGAGCGTCTCCAGGACTCCAGGGGTCCGTGGGCTGGCGCCCGGCGTCGGTGCCCCACCGGTCATACGGTCGTCGCCAGCTCCTCGCGAGCGATCTGGTTCACAACCTTTCCGTCGGCGCGACCCTTGAATTGCGGCATCACCTGCCCCATGACCTTGCCCACGTCCTTGGCTCCCCCGGCGATGGCGGCGCGCACGGCGCGACGGATCTCTTCCGGGTCGATCGCCGCGGGGAGAAACTCTTCCAGTGCCTTCACCTCGGCCAGTTCCACGGCGGCCCGATCGGCACGGCCCCCGGCGTTGAACTGTTCGGCCGCCTCCCGGCGCCGCCTCATCCCCCGGCGCAGGACCTCGGCCGCCTCCTCGTCGGAGGGGGAGTGCTGGAGCTCGAATTCGCGGTTCTTGAGGTCTGCGAGGATGGTGGAGAGGAGTAGCGTGCGCGCCTGATCGCGGTCTTTGCGAGCTTGGTTCATCGCGGCGCGGAGCCGCTCGGTCAAGCTCGCCATGTCAAACCGCGCGCATGCGCTGGCTCTTGCCGCGCGCTGCACGCCTGTTGTGCTTTTTGGGCATACCCTCTCAGGTAACTATGATGGACAGAAAAACTTAGTCGCACGGATTCCGACAGGCAACCGGCGCGCGTCATCCGGGCGGCCACGTCATCGGCCGGCCGCCGAGCACGTGCAGGTGCAAGTGGAACACGGTTTGGCCGCCGTCGGGATTCGTGTTCACGACGACCCGAAACCCCTTTTGGGCGAGTCCCAGTTCCCGCGCCAAGTCGCGCGCGAAGCCAAGCAGCTTGCCGAGGAGGGCGGCGTCCTTCGCGTCGTTGAGGGTCGCGACGTGGTGGGTTGGGATCACCAGCACGTGCGTCGGCGCCTGCGGGTTCGCGTCCTGGAACGCCAGCATGCCGTCGCCACGCTTGACGACCGTCGCCGCGATGTCGCCCGCGGCGATTTTGCAAAAGACGCACCCTCCCGGCATGGTCCCCTCCCGTGGCGCCCCGCGCTGATGGACGGGGCTCGGGGTCAGCTAGCGTCCGAATGCTTGGCGCAGCTGCTCCCAGAATTTCTTGCCCGCGTGTCCTTCCGAAGGCGGTGCGCTCTCGATCTTGGCGAGTTGCTCGAGCACGGCGCGTTGCTCCGGTGTCAGCTTGAGCGGGGTCCACACGTGGACGCGAACGTGCAGGTCGCCGCGCCCCGCCTCACCCACCCGCGGCAGGCCCTTCCCGCGCAGCCGGTAGACGGTGCCGGTTTGCGTACCCGGTTGGATCTCGAGCGCGGAGTCACCGTACGGGGTCGGGACCTCGACCTCGGCGCCGAGGGCCGCCTGCGTGAACGAGATCGGCAGGTCGTACACCAGGTCGTCGCCCTGACGCTCGAAGCGGGGATCTTCGGCGATGTCGAGCACGGCGATCAGGTCGCCCGCCGGACCGTTGCGCGCGCCCGGGGCCCCATGCCCGCGCATCGTGAGGTAATGATGGTCGGCGACGCCGGCGGGGACGTTGATCTCCAGCTCCTTTTCGACGCGGACGCGGCCATCGCCTTGACACTTCGGGCACGGCTCGGGGATCACGGTACCTTCGCCGTCGCACCTCGGGCACGGCGAGACCGACACGAACTGTCCGAACATCGAGCGCGCCGCCCGGCGCACTTCGCCCGTGCCAGCGCACGTGGCGCATCGGGTGGCGGCACTCCCCGGGGCCGCCCCGTTGCCGCCGCACGCCGCGCAACGTTCCAGGGTCCGGACTTTGAGTTTCTTGGTCGTGCCAGTGGCGACTTCGGCGAGACTGAGCTTCAGCGTGACCTTCAGGTCCTGCCCGCGGCGACGCTCGCCGCGCGCCCGCTCGCCGCCGCCGAAGAACGCGTCGAACCCGCCGAGTCCGCCCAAGTCCCGCATGAAGATGTTGAGCGCTTCCGACAGGTCGAAGTGGGCGAACCCGCCGCTCGCACCACGACGCAGTCCCGCCGCGCCGTAGCGATCGTACGTGGCGCGCTGCTCGGGATCGCGCAACACTTCGTACGCTTCGGTGATCTCTTTGAACTTCTCCTCCGCGGCCACCTTGTCGCCGGCGGCGACGCGATCGGGATGGCACTGCATCGCGAGCCGACGGTAGGCCTTCTTGATCTCGGCCTCGTCCGCATCGCGTTGCACCCCGAGGATGGAGTAGTAGTCGCGCGTCACTCGAGCAGCTCACCCACGAGACGACTGGTGTGGTCGACGAGCGCGACGATCTTGTCGTACGGCATTCTAGTGGGACCCATGACCCCGATCACACCCGCGAGCGGCCCGAGACGGTACGACGCGGTCACCAGCGTGAAAGGCGCGAGCGTCGCAGCTTCGTGCTCGCTGCCGATCGTGATGGTGAGCCCCTGGCCAAGGCGCCTCGCCAACGCCTCGCGCAGTATCTCGCGGCGCTCCGTGACCTCCATGAGCCCCTGCAGCCGCTCCTTGGTAGCGAATTCCGGCTGCCCGGCGAGGAGCTGCGCGCTGCCCAGCAGGACCCCGCCGGGGGCGACGCCCGTCGCGGGAACGTCGAACAGGTCGTCCGCTTCCTGAATGAAGATGTTCAGGAGCTCGCTCGAATCCGGGTCGGGGGCGGCATCGCGAAGCCGCTCGGAGAGCGTGGCCCGGATCTCCCGCAGGCGCAGGCCAGCCAGCCGCTCGTTCAGGACGAGGGCGACCTGCCCCAGGACCTCGGGCGCCATTACGGCGGGGACCTCGACGAAAATCGTGCGCACGGCGCCGCTCTTGAGGGTCAGCACCAGCAGCAGCCGATCGGAGCCCGCCTGCAACAGGTCGAGGCCCTCGAGCACCGCTTCGTCGAGCGTGGGGACCACTGCGACGCCCAGCTCCTTCGTGAGCACACCGAGCACTTGCGCGGCCCGCTGGAGGATCTGATCCACCGCGCTCCGGTCGGAGAGCTCTTCACGGATCTGATGCGAGTCGGATGCCGACACCTGCGCCAGGCGCATGAGCGAGTTCACATATACGCGGTAGGCGAGATCCGTGGGGATGCGACCTGCGGAGGTGTGAGGGTGATACAGGTACCCTTTCTCCTCGAGAGCGCTCATCGTGTTGCGGATTGTGGCGGGGGACAGTGCCAGGCCGAACCGTCTGGCAATAGTTCGGCTGCCCGCCGGTTCGGCGGTTTCGACGTAGGTCTCGATCACCGCTTCGAGGACCTGACGCTCGCGCTCGTTTAGGGAGGCCACTATCACGCTCAAGCTCTTACCTGCAAACAATTTAGCTCGCTCTCCCGGCACCGGTCAAGTCGCGGACCAGGGCGTCGAGGCGGAGCCAGCCTTCGGGCCTGCATACCAAGCGCTCATCCCTAATCTCCACCCAGCCCCGTTCCACCCACTGGTCGATAAAGGTCGGTAGAGGACGGTAGAGGTCCGTAAGGGGCAACCCCGCATCAGTGCGCAACGAGAGATAGAGGCGTTCCAGTTCCCGCTGCTCGTCGGTGAGCACTTCCTCGGCCGCGACGGCCGATCGGCCCGCAACGATGGTGCGTCGATACGCCTCCCACTCCCGCACGTTCCAGCGACGTGCGCGGCCGTCGAACGAATGCGCAGCGGGGCCGAGGCCCAGATAGGGCCGCCCGGACCAGTAGGCGGAGTTGTGTCGCGAGCGGCGGCCGTCGCGCGCGGCGTTCGAGACCTCATAGAACTGATAGCCGCTGGCCGTGAGCCGCTCGTGCGCCAGAAGATACTCGTCGGCGTATCGCTCGTCGTCGGGCATGGAGGCCGCCCCGCGCGAGATCCAACGGGCGAGGGGGGTGCGTTCCTCGACCGCGAGGCCATACAGCGAGAGGTGATCGGGGTGCAGCGCGCACGCGAGATCGAGATCCCGCGCCCACTCCCGCCCCAGCTCGGCGGGCAACGCGAAGATCAAGTCCAGCGACACATTGCTGATTCCCGCGACGCGGAGCGACCGCACGGCCGTGCTGATCCGCGCCGCATCGTGCGAGCGATGCATCCATTTCAACACTCCATCGTCGAAGGACTGCGCTCCCAGTGACACGCGATTGATGCCGGCGCGCCGCCAAAGTTCCGCGGACTCGGGCGTTACGTCTTCGGGATTGGCTTCGAGCGTAACTTCAACGGCGTCACGCGGGGACGGAGGACTAGAAGACGTCGCGCGAAAGGCGTCGCGCAGAGACGTGAGCAAGGCCGAGATCGCGTCGGGCGGGAGGAGCGAAGGCGTGCCTCCGCCGAAGTAGATTGTCTCCAACCCTTGGCCGAAAACCCCGGGCTTGCGTCCGGGGTCAGCGGCCGCGACCAGCCGCAACTCCTCCAGCACGGCCTGCACATACTCGCGGGCCGGGATCCGCTTGCGGACCGCGATGGAGAAGTCGCAGTAGGAGCAGCGCCGGTGGCAGAAGGGGATGTGGAGATAAATATGCATCGGGTGAAGCTAATGAACGATTTCCGCAATCCCCAATTCGCACTCCGCACTTCAGGCGAGCCCAAACACCATCCCCGGCCGCTGCTGCACCACTCCCCGCATTTCCAGTTCTGTCAGCGCCGCCAGCACGGCACTCGCGTCCTGCGCGGCGGCGGCTACGAGCACGTCGACGTGCTTCGGCTCCGCCAGTAGCGTGTCCCACAGGCGTCGCTGCAGCTCGCTCAGGTCGGGAGGCCGAGCGCGCGGCGGAGTCCCCAGACGACCCGCAGGCTCGGCGTCAACGGTACGCGGTAACCCCAGCTCCTCGAGAATGTCACCCGGCCCGAGCACCGGTTTCGCGCCCTGCTGGATGAGCTTGTTACAACCGACGGACGTGGGACTGGTGATGGGCCCGGGCACCGCGAGAACGGCACGCCCTTGATCGAGCGCGCAGTCGGCCGTGATCAGGGCGCCCGAGGTGGGAGCGGCCTCGACCACGACCGTGACACCCGCCAGTCCGGAGATGAGTCGGTTGCGACGGGGGAACGCCCCCGCATGGGGCCGCTCGCCGGGCGGTAGCTCGGTGATCAGACATCCCCGTGCCACCATCCTCTCGTACAGGGCGCGGTTGGCCGCGGGATAGATGACCCCGAACCCGTTTGCGAGGATGCCCACCGAGGATCCACCGGCATCGAGGGCGGCGGTGTGCGCGATCGCGTCGATGCCCCGCGCCATGCCGCTCACGACCACCACCCCCGCGCTCGCGAGTCCGGCGGCGAGTTGGCGCGCCGCCTCCGCGCCGTACGGCGTGTGGTCGCGGCTCCCGACGACGCCGACCGCCGGACGACCGAGCAGCGTCCCGTCACCCCAGCAGTAGAGCAACGCCGGCGCATCGGGGATTTCCCGCAAGAGCGGTGGGAACGCCGGATCCCCTGGCAGAAGCAGCCCGGCCCCGAGGCGGTCGAGCTGCGCCAGAATCTCGCGGCCCGCCCGGAGTGAGCTCGCCCGAACCGCGGTGGCGGCGGCGCGACTGAATCCGGGCAGGGCCGCGATGGCACCGTGAGGCGCGTGCACGGCCGCCGCGGCGGTCTCGAACGCCGCGACCAGCGTGTGGAGACGCGCAGCCCCGATTCCCGGCACCTGCGCGAGGGCGAGGTAGGCGGCTACTTCGTCGCGACTCCAGCCCGGAGCGCCTGCCATAGAGTCTCCAACAACTCCCCGATTCCCGCGCGAGTCACCGCAGACACGAGAACGACCGGTGCGCCAGCGTGCGTGTGGATTGCCGGGTGTGGGGTGTCAGGTGTCAGGAGGTCCGCTTTTGTCACCACGACGACGTGAGGCTTGGCGGCGAGCTCGGGCGAGTAGGCGGCCGCTTCGCGCAGCAGCAGCTCGTACGTCGCCTGCGGGTCGGGGCTGTTCACCGGGACGAGCACCGCGATCAGGCGTGTGCGCTCCACGTGCTGCAGGAACCTGAGACCCAGCCCTTTCCCCAGGTGAGCGCCTTCGATGATGCCGGGAATGTCCGCAGCCATGAAGGTGCGGTGGTCGGAGAGCGCGACCACGCCGAGGTGTGGCTCGAGCGTCGTGAACGGGTAGTCGGCGATCTTCGGGCGGGCGGCGGAGATCACCGAGAGCAGTGTGCTCTTGCCGGCGTTCGGCTCGCCCAGGAGGCCCACGTCGGCAATCACCTTCAGCACCAGCTCGAGGCGGCGGTCGTCGCCGTATTCGCCGGGCTGCCACTCGCGGGGGCTGCGGTGGGTCGGCGTGGCGAAGCGGGCGTTGCCGCGACCTCCGCGACCGCCCTGTGCAACGAGCAACGGGTCCCCCGGCTCCACCACGTCGCCGATCAGGTCGCCCGTCGCCGCGTCGCGCACCTCGGTGCCCGGCGGGACGGGGAGGTACAGGTCGGCGCCGGACCTGCCGGTCATGTTCTTGCCCTTGCCGTGTTGCCCGCGCTCCGCCTTCCACTCGGTGCGATAGCGATAGTCGAGCAGGGTCGCGAGGTTCGGGTCAGCGCGCACGTAGACGCTGCCGCCGATCCCGCCGTCTCCACCGTCCGGGCCGCCTTTGGGGACGAACTTTTCGCGGCGGAACGAACTGGCTCCGGAGCCGCCCGCCCCCCCGACCACATGCACGACCGCGCGGTCTATGAACATTGCGGATTGCGGATTGCGGATTGCGGATTGGCTCGAGCGGCTCTGCGCCCCATGCGCGCCGTACGAATCGACGCTACCGTGATCGCTAGGAGCTCGCCTGCCTCCCGCGACAGTGGCCCGAGTCGGTTTGCAGGGGCTAGAGCACACTCCCCGAGAAGCTCCAACCAGAACGCCGTCTCGTCCGTTTCTTCCTCTACGATTCCCATCTTGGCGATGAATTCTCTTCGCGATCTAGCGCGACACGCAGACCGGTAGTTTGCCGCCAGGGAAGTCACCGATCGAATGAGTTGACGACCGATGACATCCGCCTCGCGGGTTCTCGACAACTCACCCGTTAGCCGGATGGTGTCCACTGCCAAGATCCGCATCCGACGCTGGAGCACGTCGCGCGTCGTCGGGGTGGTCACGACAAATCCGCAATCCGCAATCCGAAATCCGCAATCATAGCTTTCGCCTTCGCACATCCTCCCATTGCTCCCACGCCACCCGCCGCCGCTCCGCGTCCAGGTCGGCGTCGACCGTTACGAGCACCGCCTCCACCTCCTCCGGCGATGCCCCCGTGTTGAGCGCTCCCCGCAGGTGCGAATGCAGCTGTTCCGCGGCGTCGAGCACGGCGATCGCGGCCACGGTGCACAGCTCGCGCCGCTTGAGATCGAGCCCCGGCCGCCCGATCACCTTCCCGTAGGCGTCCACGAGCACCAGGTCCTCGAGCGCCGGATGCAGCCCGCGCAGGTTGACGAGCAGCTTGTGGTAAGCCCGCCCATACACCTCGCGGCACGCCGCCGCCCCCCGCGCCGCCCACGCCTGCCAATCCTCGTGCGCCAAGTCCTCCGCACCGTCCCCCCCCTCCTCCTCCCGCGCGGGCCCGCCCGCTCCGCTCGCGCGCCACACGCCGAACGCGACGAGCGCGCGTGGGTACCCCACGACGAGCAAACTCTGCAGCAAGAGCTCCTCGACCCACAGATCCGGGACCCGGGCATCGCGCGCCGCGGCGAACCGGGCTTTCAGGTCCGAGACCGTGCCGTGCGCCAGCGCCGCCGCCACGCGCACCAGTGCATCAGTCTGCGTATCGAGCTCCCGGGCCCTCCGGTCACTCATAGTACCGCTCCCCGCTCCCAGCTCCCGCATCCTTTCATTGCTCCAGTCCCCCATTTACGCGCAGCTCGCCCACCGTCTCCCCGCGGGTATTCACGTTCGGGCGGGCGACCAGGGTGGCCGGTCGCGGCCGCAGGCCCATCGCCTCCAAGACCGCGGCCATGGCGAGGGCCGACGCCATCGCGTGACCGTCGCTGACCTTGAGAGCGACGCCGAGTCCCTCCCGGACGAGCAGGGCGCAGTAGACGCCCTCCGCTCCGACTTTTGTAATGACGCGACCGGGATGGGCGCGCATGAGCACCGTGCAGGGGCGGCCCTCGCCGGCGATCAGCTCGGGATGGCGCAACATCGCTTCGACAACGCGGAACGCGGAAGTGGGAACGCGGAACAGCCCGGAAGGGTCGTTCCCATCCCGAAGGTTTCGCTGCTGCTCCGCGTTCCGCGTTCCGACTTCCGCAATCGCCAGTCTCGCATACGCCATTGCCATTTTTGTCAACGGAAGCCCATAGCACACCACCCCACAACCATCGACCGCCGTTTTGATGTCTGTGACCGGGACGTCGGTCCAGCGACTCACCTCCGCGAGACAGCGTTGCTGCACGGGATGCTCGTGTCGGGTATAGAACTGCGTGGGCCAGCCGTGGTGGCGGGCCAGGGCCAGCATGCCCGCGTGCTTGCCCGAGCAGTTCGAATACACGGCCGTCAGGCGCAGGCCGCGCGTCTGGTACTCCTGGGCCACCGCCTCCGACAGCGGCGGGTGCGGCCCGCACAGGAGATCGCGTTCGCTGCAGCCGATCTTCCCCAACAGCTCGCGTACACCGGCCACCTGACCGGGCTCGCTCGAGTGCGACGCGCACGCGAGCGCCAGGTCCTCGCCGGTCAGGCCGAAGCGTTCCACCACTCCGTCCTCCACGAGCGGCAGCGCCTGAAACGGCTTCGCTGCCGAGCGCCAGAACGTCACGAGATCGGGGTCGCCCGTTCGCGCGACGAGCCGTCCGCCCGGGTCGACGACGGCGACGTGGACGTCGTGCCAGGCCTCCACCACCCCACCACGGACCTGCTCGACCTTCATACCTTCTCCACCCTCATCGGCTGCCGCCTTCTCGGAAACCCCGGGCCGACGGCCCGGGCTTTCGACCGCTCGCAGTCAGAGAGAACGCGATGCCGGCCAACACCAGAATGGCACCGACCAGCGCCATCCACGTCGGCGTTTCGTGAATCGCGGGAATCAGCCATGCCAAGATCGTTGCCCCCACCGGCTCGCCGAGCGCCGCCACGTTCACCGTGGTCGCGCGAAAATGGCGGAGGGCGTAGTTCATGCCCGTGTGTCCGATGAGCATCGGTCCCGCCGCCATCGCCCCGAATACCGCCCAGTCGCGTCCCGCAAATCCCGTGAGGGGCGCTCTCCGGACGATTGCGAGGCACGCCAGCGCCGCCGCCGCCACCGTGTACACCGCGGTCGCGTAGCGCCAGACGCCGACAGTCTGTCGAACCCGGCGGCCGATGACGTAGTAGCCGGCGCCCGTGACGGCCCCAACGATGGCGAGCGCGTCGCCGCCCAGCGCGCCGAGCGACAGCTGGGCGTCGCCGAGGCCGATGAGGCTCGCGCCGATCACGGCGAGCACGATGCCCCACGCTTCCGTGCGCGGCGGCCGCTCGCCCAGCCATGCCGCCGCGATCCCCCAGGCGAAAACGGGCTTGAGCGACACGAGGACGACGGAGCTGGCGACGGTCGTGAAACGAAGCGAAGCGATCCAGGACCAGAAATGAATAGCCAAGAGAAGGCCTGAGCACGACATCAACACAAAGGAAAGAGGAGCGGACCTCTCCCTCCTCCCTTCTCCCCAGGCAAGCGCACCGGTTACCGGCAGCACGAGGCAAAGCCTCCAGAAGGCGATCGCCAGCGCCGGAGCGGCCGCGAACCGGACGATGGGGCCGGCGTACGTGGTCGCGAGAACCGCGACGATCAGCACCAGGAGGGGAGACATCGGCGGGTCAAGATAACGGAAACCGGGCCGGTTGCCCTCCCTCCCGCGCGCCGCCAAATTGCGCGCTCGATGCGCTACCCTTCCGCGTTGCTCACGGCGATCTGGCTTCTCTCATCCCCCCTCCTTACGAACGGGGCAACGTTGCGCGCTCAGGCGTCGCCGTACGTCCCCGTCACACATTGGGCCACGCCCTATCTGGAATACCTGATCGCACGCCGAGCCATCCGGGATCCGAGCCCGCTGCGCCGCCCCTTCGTGCAAGCCGACGTGATTCACGAACTGGCGGCGGCTGACACGACGCGACTTGACGGCGCGGCGCGCCGCATGGTGCGGATCATTCTCGAGGAGCTGAGAGGCAAGCGCTCGGCCACCGAGTCGAAGCCGTGGGTGCGCTTGGACGGCGACGTGGCGGCGTCGGGCGCGAGCCAGGCGCGACGCGACCCGCTTCGCTCGGAAGGGCCCGGGCACGCGACCGCCGCAGGCGGCCTGGCGGCCCAGGCGTTGCTCGGTCCGGTCACGCTCCTCGCGCATCCGTACTTCGATACGCGCCTCAAGTTCGACCCCGATTATCACGGCAAGAAGGACCGGGTCATCGCGGGACGGAATGCCGAAGCCTACATCGACGCGCGCTGGAAGTTCGGCGAGGTGTTCTTCGGATCGGTCGATCGCAACTGGGGGCCACCCCAGCTGGAGGGGCTGATCGTCAGTCCCAGCCCATACAGCTACGACCACCTCGCCCTCTCATTCGGCACACGCCGCCTGCAGCTCGAGGGGATGGAGACGCAGCTCGACGACGGGACCGATGCAACGGGCGCGTCGAATCACCGCTTCTTTGTCGCGCACCGGCTGCTCTGGCGACCGTCCGACGCGACGGCGCTCGGCGCGTGGGAGGGAGAGATCGCCGCGGGCCCGAACCGGCTGCTCGAGCCCTGGTTCACCAACATCCTCAACCTCGGTCTCCTGGTGGAGTATGATCGGAGCGTGTCGGTCAACAGCCTGCTCGGCATGGACTTCGAGACCCGGTTCCAGCGTGTGAAACTGTTCGGCCAGGTGCTGCTCGACGACATTCAGGTCGATCGGGCGTCGCCCGCCGACAGCGAGCCGGCGTCCTACGGCCTGACGCTAGGCGCGGAAACGGCTGTCCACGGCGCCGTCGTCACGGCGTTCTACACGCAAGTCGCCAACCTCACGTATCGCACTCCCAACCCGGCGGAGATGGTCGCGAGCCGCGCCGTGGGACTGGGACGCAACTTCTCCGACTACGATCAGCTGACGCTGCGCGCGCAGGTACTCACTGGCCCCGGTCTGTTGCTCGCGCCCGAGGCGACGGTCCTGCGCCAGGGCGAAGGCGACTTCCGGAAACCGTATCCGCCGGTCGCGGCGTACGGCACGACCCCGACCCTGTTCGCAGGTGTCGTCGAACGCACGGCACGCCTCGCGCTCGGCGCCACGTGGCAGCAGGGTCACTGGGGCCTTTCGGGAAACGGCGGCGTACACTTCATTCACAACGCCGGACACGTGAGCGGTGCGAGCGACACGCAGTGGGTGGGCGGGATCACGCTCGCCTTCAGGTTCCATGTCGAAGGAGAGCTTCGGTGATGGACACCGGGGAGAAGGGAGCATCCATGACTTCTCCGGATGTCCGACTGACGCAAGACCACCTGGCGGAGCTGTTCCAGAAGATGGCGGCGCGCCGCGTCGTGGTCGTGGGCGACGCGATGCTGGACATCTACCTGGCTGGTGACGCGGAGCGCATTTCGCCGGAGGCGCCCGTGCCCGTGGTCACGGTGCACACCCGGCGGTCGGCACTCGGCGGCGCCGCGAACGTGGCGGCCAACGTGGCGGCGATCGGCGCCGAATGCCGGCTCGTCGCGGTGATCGGGGACGACGCCCGGGGCGATTCGCTACGCGCCGAGTTGGCGCAGAACCGGCTCGCCGATCGCCACATCGTGGTCGCCGCGGCTCGACCCACGACGTCCAAGACGCGCGTGACCGCGCGCGGTCAGCAGGTGGTCCGGATCGACGAGGAAGTCGAGGACCCTATCGCCCCCCGCGCCGAGAACCAGCTGCTCGGGCAGGTCGACGCGGCCATGGCCGACGCCGATGCCGTGCTCATCGAGGACTACAACAAGGGCACGCTCACGCCGGCGGTGATCGAGCGGGCGATGTCGCTCGCGAAGAAGCGGGGCATCCCCGTGGTCGTGGATCCCAAGTACAAGAACTTCTTCGCGTACCGCGGCGCTACGCTGTTCAAGCCGAACCGCCGCGAGCTCGAGCAGGCGATGGGCGCGACGCTCGACCTGGCCCATCCGAACGCGCTGCCGACGGCGCTCGACAAGGTCGGCGTGGACAACCTGCTCCTCACCCTGGGCGCCGACGGCATGGTCCTGGTCACGAAGGACCGAGTGCTGACGCGCATTCCCACCATGGCGCGCGAGGTGTTCGACGTGTCGGGCGCCGGCGACACGGTGACGGCCTGGGTGGGTACGGCGCTGGCCGCCGGCGCCTCCGTGCCCGAGGCGGCGCAAGTGGCGAACTACGCGGCAGGTGTCGAAGTCGCCAAGTCGGGCGTCGCGACGGTGTCGACGATGGAAGTGCTGGCGATGCATGAAATGCACTACGATCAGCTCGGGAAGCTGAGACGGGGAGGGCTGCTCTAGCGCCAAGCTACGCCAATCCCGATGATCACCCCGTCGACCGTCTCGGTCCGCGACCCGCCCCCCAGCACCACATGATCGATGCGGTACGCGAGGCGGCCTTCGAGCGGCGACCGCGCGAGCCGCACGATCATCCCCGCCTCGCCGCCCTCGGCGTGATCGAACGGCTCGGGCACGTTGACGTCGGCCGTCAGGGCGCGCCACAGCTCGGCATACCCGTGCACCGCCGATCCGATGAACGCGCCCGCCGCACGAGCCCGCAGCTCCCAGAACACCCAGCGCTGAGTTGTCGCGCCCGGGGTGCTATAGGCCCGCGCGTACGGGCCGGTCTCGAGCGTGAGCCACTTGAAGGGAACGGCGCCGAGGAGCACCGTGCCTTCCGCCAAGTCACGCGACTGTCCGGCTCCGCCGTCGGGTTGGACCGATCCCTGCAGGTAGCTCGCCAGCAGGTGGAAGCGGCCGAACGCCACGGCCCCGGTTCCGCGGAGCGCCGTCCCGCTGAGCTCCTCCGTGCCCGCGGGCAGCTCGCTGCGCACTCGGGCCGTCACAACGGCGGCGTTCGCGACCGGGCGGATCGTCTGCGCGCTGATGCTACTGGCCGCCAGCGCTGCGACGAGGACGCCGAGACCTCGCTTCATGGTCCGCGGGGCTGAATGGTAGTCGGCTCCCCGCCGCGCACGGTGAGCCGAACGTCACGGCGACGCCGGGCGTTCTCTGCCGTGACACTCGCGATGCGCTGCTGCCAGGCGTCGCGCTGCGCCTGGTTGGCGCGCACGTTGTCGGGGAGCGGGCGGCCGGGGCGATGCAGGATGAAGCCGAGCGCGGTCGCAAGACCGATCGTTCCGGCGACCGCCACGCGCGGCTCGCTCGGCGTGTCCGACTCGCCTACCACGGCGGGGAGTACGAGGACCGCGCTCGACACGAGCAGGCCGCCCAGCAGCGCTCGTTTGGCGGCAGCGCCGTCGGCGCGCTCGGGGAGGAGGTCCGACGCGGCTGGTCCCGGTGGCCACGGCAACGTGTCCGCGGGGACCAGCGTGACGGCGAGCGGCACCTGCACGATCGAGGCCAGCTCGCCGGTCGGCGCGCGCGAGAGCACCCGCAAGACCATTCGCGAGACCGCCGGTGGGCCTCCGGCCGCGTCCAACCCGTCCCAGGACATGTCGAGGCTATCGCCCACCGGCCCGACGTACAGGGGCCGGAAGGGAGCGCCGTCTTCGTACCGGAGCGAGACATCGATCTGCTGGAACGAGCTCACCACGATCCAGAAGCGGTACAGCGTCGTGCCGAGCACGACGGCCGTATCGCCGGGCAACACGATGAGCGCCGTCTTCGTCTGCAGCCGCACGGCGTCAAACGCGGATGTCACTTCGGGCGGAAAGATGAGGCGGTCGGGCCGATAGCGCGGGTCGAGCATCACGAGGCGCCGGAACACTACGACGGCCGAATCGCGCCGGCCGCGGAACCATTCCGCGGCGCCGAGATAGGCGAGCCCGCGGGCGCGCTCGGCGACCGGGACGGCGGCGACGTTCCGTCGCGCGAGATCACGCCGCAGCAGCGAGGCGGCGAGATCGAACTCGAGATTCTTATAAGCACGCACGCCCGTGGCGAACAGGGTGTCGGCGGTCTGAGCCTGTCCCCGACTCGGCGCGGCGCCGGCGGCACACGCCAGCGCGCACAGCCACGCTACGTGCCGCTTCACGGCGTGACCTCCTTGAGGACGATGTCAGTGAGACGGAGGGTCTGGCCCGGCTGGACGAGAATCGCGATCTCGTAGGGCTGGAAACCGTCGCGCACCACGCGCAACCGGTGCGACCCGGGCGAGGTCGGAAGGCGGTGGCGGCGAGTATTTCGCCTCCGACTCGGGGTTGTGATCCCGCCCCGATCCGTGGCTCAGGAGCCAGGGCGCGGCCACGGCGCCGAGCACCACCAGGGTAAACACGCCGGCAGGCACCCATCGCCACCGGGGCGGCATCGGAGTGGACTCAGTGAAGTCGGCGTCCTGGTACCCGACGCGCGGCTCGGGGACGCCCGACGCGGGCGCGTCGCCGGCGCCCAGGGCGATCGCGAAATCGCGCACGTTCGGAAACCGGTCCTCGGGCACGGGGCTCGCCGCCCGCTCGATCGCCCGGCCGATCTCCGGCGGGACGCGCGCCGGCGTTTTTATCAGGCAGGCTTGCATCAGGGTGGCCAGCGCATGTTGGTCCGCCTCGGGGCCGCAGCGCCCTTCGGCAACCTGCTCCGGCGCCCGATAGCGGACGCGCCGCGCTTTGCCGCTGTCCCCGCGGAGGGCGCCCAGGCGCTCCAACACCCACGGGATCCAGAAATCGCTGACGTGCGCGTCGCCCGCGGTGTCGAGCAGCACGTTCGCGGGCGTCAGGCACCCGTGCACGACACCGAGGCGGTGCGCGGAATCGAGCGCTGTTGCCACCTGTCCGACGAGGCGAAGGCAGACCGCGGGCTCCATTGGTCCGCCCGAGCGCAGGAGCTCGGCGAGCGATCGCCCCTCCACGTACTGCATCGCGCACCAGAAGAAGCGGTCGGTGGCGCCGGCGCTGTAGAGTGGGACGATGTGGGGATGGTCGAGCGCGGCGGCGAGGGCGGCGGCGCGGTGAAACGCCTCCTCGGCGTCGGGGCCGGCCGCGGCAGCGCGTGGCATCACCTTCAGGGCAACGGGCTGGTTGTACTCGAGATCGCGCGCCAGGCACACGAGCGAGGTGGGTCCGCGGCGGAGCACCTGCTCGAGCTCGAACAGCCCGCGGAGGTCCTCGCGGGCCGCGGCATCGACGGGGTCGTGCCCATCGTGCGGCGCGTCGACGGAGGTCATGGGAGTGACAGCGTAAGCACGGTAAACGGCTCGCTCTCGGCGGTTATGCCGTCTGCGGTCGCTCGGAGGGTGTACCCGACACCGAGCTGATCGATCGTCAATTCGCCGAAGGTAGCCACTCCGGCGATCGCTGCAACCAACGTCGTGCCGCCGAGGTGGGCACCCAGCAAGCTCGCATCCCGGCCGATGGCCATTGAGACGTTGCCCCCGAACCCCGTGGCGGCATTCCCGAACTGGTCTCGCGCGGATACGACGACGGGCGCGAGGATGCCGCCCTGTACGTCGGCCGGCTGGGTTGTGAACACGAGCTGCGCGGCCGTGGCCGGATCCACGGTCACGCTCGGCTTGTTATCGATGGTCACCGACCCTACCGTGGCGGTGATGGTCTTCGTGCCTGCGACGGTCGAGCTCAACGTCCCCGTCATTACGCCGTCGGTGCCTGTCGTCCCGGACGGCGTCAGAGTGTTACCCGTCCCAGTCGCCACCAGGGTCACCGGCGCCCCGTTCACCGGATTCCCGAACGCGTCGAGGACCGTCACGGTGATCGTCGACACGCTCGTGCCGCTACTCGCCGGGATGGGGCTCGGGGTCGCACTGACGGTCGAGCGACTCGCGCTCGGCGAACCGGATAGGTTCACCGTGTGCGGCTCCGGAGGCGATGTGCTGGGCCCGAACGTCTCATTGCCCGCATAGGCGGCGGTGAGCAGCTTGTCCCCAGGCGTCAGCGGCGTCAGCGTGCAGGTCCCCGCAGCCACCGTGGCGATGCAGTTCACCGTCCCATCCGTCACTGT
>QHUS01000013.1 GCA_003222035.1 Gemmatimonadota bacterium
GGTTCCACCCGATTACGCCCACCCTGCTTCGCCGCATAGAGGGCCGCGTCCGCGGCACTCCGCAGGTTCGCGATCTCTCGCACGTTCTCCGGATACGCCGCCACCCCGCACGAGATCGTCAGAGGATACGCGTCGCCGTTCCACTGCCAGCTCTTGGAGGCGATCGTGGCGCGGATGCGCTCCGCCACCTCGAACCCGGAGATCATGGGCGTGTGCGGCATCCAGACGGCGAACTCCTCGCCCCCGATGCGCGCCACCAGGTCCTTGTCGCGGACCGCCTCCTCGAGAATTCGGGACACGTGCCGCAGCGCCGCATCGCCCGCGGCGTGGCCGAGCGTGTCGTTGAGCTGCTTGAAATGATCGAGGTCGGCGTAAATCAGCGTGGCCATCGGCGGAGCCTGGGTTCCGTGCTGCAGCAGCGCGCGCTCGAGCTCGCGGCGATTGCGCAGCCCCGTGAGCGGGTCGCTCACCGCTCGCTGCTCTGCCTCGAATACGGCGCGCGCGGCGGGCAGCCGGGACCCGAGCTCGGCTACCAGACGCTGCAGCTGGTCCGCGGCAGGCGTGTCGGGTGACAGCTGCGGACCCATCAGGACGAGCGCGCCAATGACGAGATGACCGTCGCACAATGGGTAGGCCGTCCCCGCGCGGTCCTGACGCCGCCGATCGGGAAGGGCGTTTCCGAACATGTCCTCTGCGCCGCGCGTCACCACGGGGACGCCCGCGGTAATCGCTCGGACGGCCGGCGCGCCTGCGGACAGGACCAGCCCGTGGAGCCGGCTGTCGGCCGCGGTGGACACAGCCACGATTCGCAGGGTTCCGGTGTTGGCCCCCACGCCCTGTAGAACAATCGCGGCACCCCGCTGCGTGAACTGTTGGGCGAGGACCACCCCGGCTTTCGCGATCCCCTCGAGCGTCTGCGCGCTGCCCGCGATCGCCGCGAGCTGTTTCGAGACACGCTGCGCGGGATGGTCGCCAGACGCGTGAATGGGAGCGACACGCATGCTCGCGACGATGCGTCGCAGCTCCTCGGTTACGGCCGCGACGCTGGCGGGGGCGGCATCGGGTTGCGGGAGCAGGAGGCCGGCGCCGAACGGGAAGTCGCCTACGGCCACGAAGCTCCCCGCCGGCTCGCGCGCGACATGGGCCCGTCCGTCGACGGAAGCAAGCTGGACCAGCGCGGCGCCGCGCTGGCGGACCGCCGCCTCCACGTGAGGCGAGCCCAGGACCTCGAAGTCCTGGTCGTCGAGCCCGACGGCCCACGCCGCACGCGCGCCGTGCGCTCGGCGGAGCAAGTCGAGCGTGTGCTCGAAGTCCGAGGGCCGGGTCAGGGACTCGTCCGCCAGCCAGGCGCGCACCAGGGGGCCCAGCGCCAACCCCGTCGCGGCGACAAACCCGCCGAGCGCCGCAATCAGCGCCCAGACGTCGGCGCGGCGCGCGGCAAGGATCACGGCGCCCAGACCGATCAGTGCGAGACCGCGCCCGACCCAGACTCCGGTCCGAAACGACCCCACCGCCCTCACGAATGATTGATGCGGCTGGCAGCGGCGGCGGCGCCGAACCCGTTGTCGATGTTGACCACCGTGACGCCGGCGGCGCACGAGTTGAGCATGCCGAGCAGGGCCGCGATCCCGCCGAACGAGGCTCCGTACCCCACGCTCGTGGGCACCGCGATCACCGGCACCGGCACCAGCCCGCCGACCACGCTGGGGAGCGCGCCCTCCATGCCGGCGACGACGATCACGACCGCCGCGCTGCGGAGCAGGTCCGTCTGGGAGAGGATGCGATGAATGCCCGCGACCCCGACGTCGGTGAGGCGGGCCACGCGGTTGCGGAACGCGCGGGCGGTCACGGCGGCCTCTTCGGCCACCGGCAGGTCGCTGGTCCCGGCGGTGACGATGAGGATCGTGCCCCGCCCCGTCGGTTCCGGCTCGGGCACGGGCGGCAGGTACACCGTGCGCCCCAAGTCATTCAACTCGGCGCGTGGGAACCGCGCCGCGAGCGCCGCGCCATGCGCCGGCTCGGCGCGCGTCGCGAGGAACGCTCCGCTCGCCGCCTCGAGCCGCTCCGCGATCGCGACTGCCTGCTCCGGCGTCTTCCCCTGACACAAGATCACCTCCTGGTGCCCTTGAGTCGCGGGCCGGAGGTGATCGATGGTCGCGAAGGGGAGGCGCTCGATGAAACGCCCCAGGTCCTCGAACGTCACGCCGCCTGTGCGGCAAAGATCGCTTCCGCCTCCTGCATGGACTCGATCCGGAACAGCCGCTCTCTCAGCTGCGAGGCTCCCGGCACACCCTTCGTGTACCACCCGAAGTGCTTGCGGAACTCGAGCGCCGTCTTGCGCGTGTCACCCTGCAGCCGGAGGGCGAGGCGCGCATGCTCGAGTGCCGTGGCGAACCGCTCCTCGGGACTCGGATCCGGCTGTGCCGGTCGTCCCGTCAGCAGCCCACGAGCCTGTCCGAAGATCCACGGATTCCCGAACGCCCCGCGGGCGATCATGACGCCGGCACAGTTCGTGTGTGCCCGCATCGCGATCACGTCGTGCGCTGTCGCAATGTCCCCGTTCCCGATGACGGGAATGTCGAGCGCCTCGACCACGCGGGCGATCTCGTCCCAGCTCGCGGCGCCGGAGAACATCTGCGTGCGCGTGCGTGCGTGCAGCGTGAGCGCCTGGGCGCCGGCTTCGCGGCAGCGGAGCGCGATCGTGACCGGATCGCGCTGCGTCTCGTCCCAGCCGCTACGGATCTTCACGGTCACGGGAAGATGCGTTGCATTCCGCACCGCGCGGATAATGCGGTCGACCAGGCCCAAGTCCTTGAGGCACCCCGAGCCACCATTGTTCTTGACGACCTTTTTCACGGGGCAGCCGAAGTTGATGTCGATGAAGTCCGGCTTGCACGCCTCGGTCACCATCTCAGCCGCGCGCGCCATCACTGTAGCGTCCGCGCCATAGAGCTGAATCCCGATGGGGCGCTCCGCCTCCTCGAACCGCATGTCCTCGAAGATCTGCTCCAACCCGCGCGCGACCCCGACGGCCGAGATGAATTCCGACACGACCACGTCCGCCCCGAAACGCCGGCACAGCAGGCGGAACGGGGACTCGGACACGCCCGACATGGGGGCGAGGAACAGCGGGAAATCGTGTGCCGTCCGGTACGGGAAGTGCATGGGACACAACGTAATGACGCGTTGCGCCAGGAGCAACCAGCCATTACGTTTCGCCGCCGTTTCTACCGGAGCGACCGCACGTGCGCTTGCGAGAGTTCTTTGCGGAAGACGCCATCAATCTGCAGCTGCAAAGCACCAGCAAGGACGACGTCCTGAAGGAACTCGTGGGCCTGCTCAAGCTCGACGACAAGTCGGAGCAGACCCTGGTCAAGATGTTGAAGCGCCGCGAGACGCTCGGCTCGACCGGTATCGGCCAGAACATCGCAATCCCGCATTGTCGCGCCCTCGCCGTCAACCGGTTGCGCGTTGCCTTCGGTCGCAAACTCGACGGGATCGACTTCAACGCAATCGACAGCAAGCCCGTGCATTATTTCTTCCTGATCGTGGCCCCCCCGCTCGAAGTCTCCAACCAGTATCTCCCGGTGCTCGGCAAGATCGCCCAGTTCGCCAAGGAGCCGGACGTGCCCGCGAAGCTCGCCATGATCGCGACGCCGAAGGAATTCCTCAAGCTGCTGGAAGACAAGAACATCTGAAGGCGTTGCCTAGGGGAGGGTCCGTATGAGCGCCGTGACGAGGCGGGCGCAATGGGTCCGCACTTCGCGCAGCTCGCTGAGCTTGGCGCCGGACACGTAGCCGAGTCCCTGGGCGAGCTCGAGGACCGCCTGCAATTCGTCCAATGAGCCCTTCGCGATCTCAAGGTTACGTCTGAATTGACGTGAGCTGGATTGACTCGCCCCTTCGGCGATGTTGAGCGGGACGCTATACGCGGCCCGCCGCCACTGCGCGCCGAGTGCAAACGTCTCGAGGGGCGGGAGCTTCAGGATGGCATCCCGGGAGAGAAGCGTGAGGCGCTTGGCTTCTTGCCACGCGACCAGCCTTCTGAAGTCGCCCATTCACGCAACCTGAGCGACGGATGCCCGACGAGCGTCGTCGTTTCAATGCGCCGGTGCTCTTATCGTTGCAGGGTAAGCCGGCAACGCCTCACTCCCACTCGATGGTCGCCGGCGGCTTCGAGCTCACATCATACACCACCCGATTCACCCCCCGCACCTCGTTGATGATGCGGCTGCTGATCCGCCCCAGAACCTCCGCCGGGAACGGAAACCAATCGGCCGTCATGCCGTCTCGGCTCGTCACCGCCCGCAGCGCCACGACGTGATCGTACGTGCGGAAGTCGCCCATCACCCCGACCGACTTGATCGATGTAGATCGCGTCCACACGGCGCAACAGGTCGAGTCGCTCTCGGGTGACCGGCCCCAGCACGCGGATCGCGAGCCCCGGTCCGGGAAACGGATGCCGGCCCACGATCTCCTCCGGCAGGCCGAGCTCCCGGCCGACCTGACGCACCTCATCCTTGAACAGCTCGCGGAGCGGCTCGATCAGTTTCCACGGCAGATTCGGTCGCAGGCCGCCGACGTTGTGGTGCGTCTTGATCGTGACCGACGGCCCGCCGAACGGCGACGCCGATTCTATCACGTCGGGGTACAGCGTGCCCTGCACCAGGAACGCGACGTCGCCCCGCAGGTCTTGCGCCGCCTGCTCGAACACATCGATGAACGTGTGACCGATGCGCCGTCGCTTCTCCTCGGGATCTGCGACATCGGCGAGCGCCTCGAGGAAGCTCGCCGCGGCATCGACCACGCGGAGGTCGATCCCCAGGTGCGCGCGGAACGTCCGCTCCACCTGCTCCCGCTCGTTCATGCGGAGCAGTCCGTGATCCACGAAGATGCACGTGAGGCGGTCGCCGATCGCGCGGTGCACCAGCGCCGCCGCCACCCCCGAATCGACCCCGCCCGAGAGGCCGCAGATGGCGTGTTTGGTCGGGCCGACCAGCGCCCGGATCCGGTCCACCTCCTGGCCGATGAAGTGCCCCGGCGTCCAGTCCGGCGTGCAGCCGCAGATGTGGAACAGGAAATTGTGGAGGATCTCTCCGCCCCGCGGCGTATGGGCGACCTCGGGGTGGAACAGCACCCCAAAGATCGGTCGCGACTCGTGCTGGAACCCGGCCACGGGTGCATTGGCGCTCGAGGCCGTCACGCGGAACCGCGGAGGCGCCTGCTCGATCCGGTCGCCGTGGCTGGCCCAAACGGTGATGCACGCCTGAGGCTCGAACCCGGCGAACAGGCCGCCCGTCTCTCGCACGGCCACCTCGGCTCGGCCATACTCCCGCCTCGCCGAGGGAGTCACCTTTCCACCCGCCAGGTGGGCCACGAGCTGCATGCCGTAACAGATGGCGAGAATGGGCGTGCCGAGCTCGAGCAGCCGGGGGTCGGCGCTGGGCGCGCCGGGATCGAACACCGAGTTCGGGCCGCCGGAGAAGATGATGCCCTTGGGCGCGAACTCCGCGATGAACCCGAGGTCCGAGCCGCGCGCGGCCGGATGGATCTCGCAGTAGACGTGTGCCTCGCGCACCCGGCGGGCGATCAGCTGGGTGAACTGCGAGCCATAGTCGAGGATCAGAATGCGGTTCACGCGCGGTACCAGGTGGAGGGCTCGAGGATCTCGCCCCGGAGCAGGTCGTCGAGCGTCTCGCGCTGCCGCGCGATATAGTACCGATCGCCGTCCACCAGCACTTCGGGCGGCCGGGGGCGCTGGTTATAGGTCGAGCTCATCACGAATCCATAGGCCCCGGTGCCCAGCACCGCCAGATACTCCCCGGGCTCGACCCCCGGCAGCTTGCGATCCAGGGCCAGAAAGTCACCGGACTCGCAGATCGGTCCCACGACATTCACCAGCTCTTCCGGTCGGTTACCATCCTTGAGGGGCAGGATCTCGTGGTGCGCATTGTAGTGGCTCGGTCGCACGAAATCCGTCATGCCGGCGTCCACGACCACGAATTCCTTGCCGCCCGCGTGCTTGCGGTACAGCACCTTGGTGACGAGCACCCCGGCGTTCGCCACCAGGTAGCGTCCTGGCTCACACAACAGCGCGAGGCCGGCCTGCTTGACTGCCGGCGCCACCGCCTCGGCGAAGGCCTGCGGGGTCGGCGCCTTCTCATTGTGGTAGCGCACGCCGAGCCCGCCGCCCACGTCCAGCGCCTCGATGGTCGTGATCCCGGATGCGCGCAGCGCCGTCACCAGCTCGAGCAGCTTCACGGTGCCGCGATGATACGGTTCGACGTCGGTGATCTGCGAGCCGAGGTGCATCGCCAGCCCGCGGAGCCCGAACAGTGGCTCGGTCGCGATCCGCTGAGCCACCCTCACGACTTCGTCGTAGGGGACGCCGAACTTTGCGGTCTTCTCGCCGGTCTTGGTGTAGGGATGCGTCTCGGTCGCGACGTCCGGGTTGACGCGAATGCCGAGACTGGCGCGCTTCTTCAGCTTGTGGGCCGCGGCGATCACCGCGTCCAGCTCGGCGGGAGACTCGATGTTCAGGAACCCGACGCCCGCCCGGATCGCCTCCTCGAGCTCCGCGCCGGTCTTGCCCACCCCCGAGAACACAATCGACGCGGCGTCGAATCCGGCCGCGAGTGCCCGGCGCAGCTCGCCGACGGACACGATATCGGCCCCGGCGCCAAGCGCCTTGAGCACCTTGAGGACCCCGACATTCCCGTTGGCCTTGACCGAGTAGCAAATGCGGTGCGGCACGTCGTGCAGGGCGTCGTGCAGCGCGTGATACTGAGCCCGGATGAGGTTGGCGCTGTACACATAAACCGGCGTTCCGACCCGTTCCGCGATCGAGCGGAGGAGCGCCGGGTCGAAGCCTAGTACGCCTGCGCCCACACCGCCTCCGCGACGCTCGGCTGGCCGCACCACATGCACGTCTTCGGTGCCTCGGGTGAGCGGAAGTCGGGATCGGGCAGCACGCGCACGGTCGCCGCAGTCTGCTGTTTGATCTCGGCCTCGCACGCGCCCGAGCCGCAGAACCCGCCGTACGCGAACCCCCCGGCGCCCTTCATGAAGTCGATGAATTGCTGTTTCGTAACGCCACGGATCGAGCTCGCCTCCCGCCGGTCGCGTGCAGTCTTGAACATACCGGCCTGGATCTCCTCCAACGCCGCCGTGACGGTCTTCGCGATGCCTTCGAGCTTTGCCGGCGCCTTCCCGCCGACGCGCCGGGCGGTCATGACCTGTCCCGCGGCCACGTCCCGAGGCCCGATCTCGAGCCGCAACGGCACTCCCTTGGCCTCCCATTCGAAATACTTGGCGCCAGGCTTCAGGTTTTCCCGGGTGTCGAACTCGACACGAATTCCCGCGCGCTCGAGCTCGGCCTTCACCTGACCCCCGACACCTGACACCTGAGACTTTTCCTGGTCCGATTTCCAGATCGGCACCACCACCACCTGCACCGGCGCGAGCTTCGGCGGGCAGACCAGGCCGTTATCGTCCGAGTGCGTCATGACGAGCCCACCGATCATTCGAGTGGAGACGCCCCAGGAAGTGTTCCAGACGTACTCGAGGCCACCCGCCGCCGTCTGGTATTGCACGTTGAACGCCTTCGCGAAGTTCTGGCCGAGGTTGTGCGACGTGCCCGCTTGCAGCGCCTTGTTGTCCTGCATCAACGCTTCCAGGGCGTAGGTCCGCAGGGCGCCCGCGAACTTTTCGCTCTCGGTCTTCCGGCCGGTGATCACCGGCATCGCCATCCACTGCTCCTGGAACGTGCGATACACACCGAGCATCTGACGCGCCTCGGCCTCGGCCTCGGCTTCGGTGGCGTGCGCGGTGTGTCCCTCCTGCCACAGGAACTCTGTCGTGCGCAGGAACAGCCGCGTCCGGAACTCCCAGCGAACGATGTTGCACCACTGATTCAGCAGAACCGGCAGATCCCGGTAGCTCTGGATCCACTTCGCAAACATCGCGTAGATGATGGTCTCGGATGTCGGGCGGACGACGAGGGGCTCCTCGAGCGCCGACTCGGGGTCGGGTGTCACCGCCTGCGCCCCGCTCTTGCCCGTCGCCTTGAGCCGGGTATGGGTCACGAGCGCGACTTCCTTCGCGAACCCTTCGACGTGCTCCGCTTCCCTGGCGAGGAAGCTCATGGGAATGAACAGCGGGAAATACGCGTTCTGGTGCCCCGTCGCCTTGAACATGTCGTCCAGGGCGCGCTGCATCAGCTCCCACACCCGGTACCCGTGAGGCCGGATGACCATGCAGCCGCGCACCGGCGAATGGTCCGCGAGCTCGGCCTGCATCACGACGTCGTTGTACCACTCGCTGAAGTCTTTGGCGCGTGGTGTGATCTTCTGAGCCTGGGCCATTAGTGGAAAAAGCCGTGCAGGAGCTTCGCCATGGGCACACGCTCCTCGGTGCCCGCCTTGAGATCGCGTACCACCACGGCTCCGTCGGCCCGCTCGTCGGGCCCGACGATCACCGCCCTGAGCGCGCCGCGTGCCGCCGCCAGCTCGAGCTGCTTCCGGATGGCGGCGGGTCGGAGCCCGTACTCGACCGCTACGCCCCGGTCGCGCAGCTCGTGGGCGAGCGTCAAGACGGGGGCCACGTCCTCGCCGCTCACCGCTATCAAAAAGGCGTCGAGTTGCGTCGACGCCTGGTCGGCCGGGGCGCGCTCGCGCAACAGTTCCCCGAGAACGACGTCCCCCATGCCGAAGCCCAGCGCAGGGAGGTCGACGCCGCCGAGCGCCTTCAGGAGGCCGTCGTAGCGGCCGCCGCCGCAGATGGCCCGCAACTTCTTACCCGTGTCGAACAGCTCGAACACGATTCCGGTGTAATACGCGAGCCCACGGACGATCGTGAGATCCACGGAGACGAATTCGCCCAGCCCCATCGCGCGCAGCGCTTCAACCGCCGTCCGGATGGACTCTCCCGCCTCCTCCCCGCCCTTGACCTTCGCCAATGCGGCGCTCACCCCGTCGATGCTCCGAAGGCTCGCCACCTCGAATACGACGCTCGCCTGGTGCGACGCGAGCCCCCCCTTTGCAAGAACCTCGGCCAGCGCGTCTTGGGGGACGCGTTCACTTTTGTCGATCGCATCGAATGCCGCCGGCAGTTGAGACTCCGTCAGCCCCCCGCCGACCAGCAAAGTCCTGAGTACGCGCCGATCCGAGACGCGCGCCTGTACGTCCTGCGGCCCGAGCCCGAAGGCCCGCATCATGTCGACCGCCGCCGCGATCAGTTCGGCATCGGCGAGCGGACTCGCCTCGCCGATGATGTCCATGTTGAGCTGAAAGTGCTCACGCAGCCTCCCCCGCTGCTGCCGCTCGTAGCGGAACAGTTGGGGAATCGAGAACCAGCGGATCGGCTTCTTGAGCGCCTGCGCGTGCGCCGCGACCATCCGGGCGAGCGTGGGCGTCATCTCGGGCCGGAGGGCCACCTTCCTGCCCCCCTTGTCCTCGAACGCGTACAACTGCTGCTCGATCTCGGCGCCGCTCTTTTCCGTGAACAGCTCGAGCGGCTCGAGCGGGGGCCCGTCGTACTCCTGAAACGCGTAGCGCCGCGCCACCTCGCGCCACGTCGCGAAGATGTAATTCCGGAGAGCCAGTTCGTCGGGGTAGAAGTCGCGGAAACCAGGTAAGGCTTGTCCTTGCATCGCAACAATTTATCCGACGGGCGGGAAGCGGAGCAATGGGGCGCGCTTGAATCCGTGCGCTATCCGAGTGGCGCGAACCCGGGCAGGCGCGCGAGTGCGTCGCCGACGGTGTGAAACGATCCCGTGACGAGCACGGTCGCCGCGTCGTCCTGTGCACGGGTCAACGCCCGCCCGAAGTCGGGCTCGAACGCGTGCGCCACCGCGAGACCGCCGAGCTCACGCTCCAGCCGTCCCAGATCCCAGCGGCGCCGTTCGGGGGCGCTGTCGGGAATCGTGAAGATGAAACGGTCGACCTCCCGGGCGAGGCAGTCGATCATCCCGAGATAGTCCTTGTCGCCGAGCACTCCTACGAGCGCGCAGCGCGGGTGGGGTGGGTTGCACTCGCGCAAGGTGGCGGCCAGGACGCGCGCGCCGTCGGGATTGTGCGCCACGTCGAACACCCAACGACCGCCTCCCCGGACGTCGAACCGTCCGGGCACAAAGGCCCGCTCGAAGCTCTCCGGCCATGCATCGCCCGCCGGCCCGAACGGCGGCGGCAGCGTGTTCAGCGCCGCGAGCGCGACCCACGCGTTGGCGTGCTGATGGCGTCCCTTGAGGCCCAGTCGCCTGGTCGGCGCCCGAGTACCGTCTACGGCAATCACGGGGTGCGCTCCGCGGCTCTCGGCCTCGGCGAGCAGGACCCGGCGAACGGCGGGATCCGGCTCGGCGGTGACGAAGGGAACTCCGTGCTTGGCGATGCCCGCCTTCTCGCGCGCGATGGACGAGAGCTCCGTGCCCAGATAGTCGGTGTGTTCCTTGGCAATCTTCGTGACGACGGACACGAGCGGCGTGATGACGTTCGTCGAATCGAGCCGGCCCCCCAGCCCCACTTCGATCACCGCGATGTCCACCCCTCGCGCCGCGAGGTCCGCGAACGCGATTGCGGTCGTGGCCTCGAAGAAACTCGCGTCGAGCCGCTCGATGTGCGGTCGGAGGAACGTGGTCCACTCGGCGAACGCCTCTTCGCCAATCGGCACGCCGTCGACCTCGATGCGCTCTTGCACCGACACCAGGTGCGGCGACGTGTACGCGCCGACCTTGAGCCCCTCCGGCCGGGCCCGCAGTTCGGCGGCCACGAGCGCGCACGTCGAGCCCTTGCCGTTCGTCCCCGCTATGTGGACCGATGGGAAATGCCGCTCGGGGTGGCCCAAAACCTCGAGGAGCCCCTGGGTCGGCTCGAGGCTCCATTTGATGCGGCTCCCTTGTCGTGCGAAGAGAAAGCGGCAGGCGTCTTCGAAGGTCAGTCGGCGGCCTCGGCCGGTTGCCGGCCGGCCATGTGACGGAGCAGCTGGGCGGTCGTGTCGCGCAGGTCAGTGCGCGGCACCACCGCGTCGATCATGCCGTGCTCGAGCAGGAACTCGGCCGTCTGGAATCCGGGCGGGAGGTCCTGCCCGATCGTCTGCTTGATCACGCGCGGCCCGGCGAACCCCACCACTGCTCCAGGCTCGGCCAGGATCACGTCCCCTTGCATTGCATACGACGCGGACACGCCACCCGTGGTGGGATTGGTCAGGATCGAGACAAACGGGACTCGCGCCGCGCGTAGGCGCGCGACTTCCACCGACGTCTTGGCCATCTGCATCA
>QHUS01000076.1 GCA_003222035.1 Gemmatimonadota bacterium
CGCGCGGGCAGCGCCAACACCGTCACCGGCACCGTGTCGCTGCGCAGGGAATATCGGTCCTCGCGGCGCAGCATGGAAAAGCTGAGCGGCAGCGCGTAGTCCACGGTGGCCGGCGGAATCACGATCCGCCCGGGCGCCAGCGGAAACAGGGCTTGATGGGCGATGAACAGGTCCATCCATCCACCGTGGACCTGGCGCGAGGCCGTGACCTCGGTGGGTGCCGCGCCCGGGTAGGACCATGCCCCCTCGGCGGTCTGCAGCGAGAGGATCGGCGGATGGGTCAATCGGTCGCGCAGGTCGCGCGGGAACCACGCCGCGGCGATCACATCGAGCTGCTGCCCGACGACCACGGAGTCCCCCGGCAGGATCACGCTCAACACGACGCGATCGTTCCGCGTCGGGGCCGGTGCGGCATCGATGAGGCGACGCGCGATGGGAGAAACCGCGGTGGCGAGTCCGGTCACCGCACTGTCCACCGTGACCGTCAGCGGCGGGGTCGAGACGTCCCGGGACGCCTGCCGCACGCGCACCGCGCCGATGAGGAGCGTGCCGGGGCGCTCGGTCCTGAGCCGCAGCTCGCGGGTCAGTGTGCGGATCGGCCCGCCGACCGCGTCGAGCGTCACGTCGGTGATGTCCCGGGACCCGACGATGGTGAACCCGGTGAGCCCGGGCAGCACCACCGTCACCGGCTCGGCCGACCGGGACCGCGCGCGGATCGTGAGCGTCACCTCTTCGCCCGCCGGCACGCGGGCGCGATCGATCCGGGCAGTGACATCGGGTGGCGAGGGGCTCTGCAAGGCCACCACGAGCCACAGCGCGGGAATCACCAGTCCTTCACTCCGGGCTCAGGAGGGCGCTTTAGCAGTCCGGTACGATCACGCCGGGTCTTCAGCTCCTCCTGGCTGATGGAGCGCAGCAGCTGCTCCGCCTGGTTCGTGCTCAGTCCCGCCGCGGCGCTGCCCGACGGGGTGCTGCTTCCGCCCCCCCCTCCCCCGCTGCCGGTTCCAGAGGGAGTCTTGCTCTGACTGCTCTTTCCCCCCCGCTGCCGCACGGCGAGCTCGAGGTTCCATTTCGCGGCAAAGTGGTTCGGCCGCAGCAGCAGCGCTTCGCGGTACGCGCGCTCGGCATCGGCCAAGTGCGCATCGCGATTCGCAGTGTCGTCCTCGGCCCGCCGCAGGGCGAGCAGGCCGAGGTTAAACAGCGCGCGGAACCGCAAGTCGGGGTCGAGCGAGGCGGCGGCGTGCGCCAGGTTCGCCTGAGCGGTCTCGGCGTCGGAGTCGGCCAGCGCCGCCGTCCCCGCGTTGTACCACGCGGCGTCCTCCTTGCGGTCCGTGGCGAGCTCCGCCACGTAGGCAGCGTGCGCGCGTCGCAGATCGTGTCGGTCCCACGCCTTCTCCGCGGTGCTGCGTGGATACCGGGGCGAGGCCTGGCGCGCGGGGACCTGCTGCGCCCACGCCGTCTCGGGAACGAAGCACCAGCACGCGAGTCCGACGAGGGCGGCGGTGCGTCGCGTGGCGGCCTGCGTCACCAACAGCGCCACGGCGAGCAGCAACGGTACCCAGGCGCGAGGCCGGCTCTGCTCGGTGCGCGTCTCAGTCGCCCTCGCCCGCCGGTAGGACGCCACGAGATCGCGCACCGCGCCCGCCTGGTCGGGGAGGTCGGCGGCCACGAGCGTTCCGTGCGCGGCGTCGGCGGCGGCACCGAGCACGTCATCCCGGCGCGAGGTCTCGATGACGCTCCCGTTCTCGTCCTTCTGGTAGCCCAGCAAACTGCCGTGCTCGTCCCGCACGGGGATGCGCGCCGGGTTCCGCCCACCCTCGGCGACCAGGATCAATCGGATCCCCTCGGCGTGCAGGCGTTGTGCCTGTGCGGTGACCGATGCGACCGAGTCGTGCGCTTCGCCGTCGGTGAAGACGACGATGACACGGTCGGCGAGCTCCGAGCTCGCCTGCAGCAGCTCCGCCCCCTGACGCAGCGCGGGCGTCAGCCCGGTGCCGCCTTGAGAGGCGATGTCCGGGTCGAGCGCGTCGAGGTACAGCAGCAGGGCCGGGCCGTCGATCGAGAGCGGGGACATGATGTAGCTGGAGCCGGCGAAGGCGATGAGCCCGAGGCGGTCGCCATCGAGATCCTGGACGAGGCGCCTCGCCTCGCGCAGCGCCCGACGGAGCCGGCTGGGGCCCGCGTCCTCCGCGAGCATGGAGCGGGAGATGTCCACGGCGATCACGAGCGAGAGGCCGCGCGTCTCGGCGGCGATGCGCTCCTCCCCCCACCGCGGTCCGGCGAGCGCCACGACGCCGAGGAATGCCGAGACGGCGACCGCCGTCGGCCCGAGCCGACCCGCGGCGAGCGCCTGCCGCACGGTCTCCTGCGACCACAGCCCCGCGCGCCGGACGCGGACGCGGCGCGCCCAGGCGGCCGCGAACCAGACGGCCCCGCCGATCAGGGGAGCGAGCGCGAGCACAAACGGGGCGTCGAACGTCATCACGGAACCCGCACGGCGAACGTTCCCGCGACCACGAGCTCGAGCGCCAGCGCCACCAGGCCCAGGGCGAGGGGCACTCGGAAGGCCTCGTCGAAGCGGCGATAGACCACCTGCTCGACCGGAGTCTTCTCGAGACGATTGATCTCCTCGAACACGTGGCGCAGCGATTCGGTGTCGGTGGCGCGGAAATAGCGCCCACCCGTCATGGACGCGATGTCGGTCAGGAGGGCTTCGTCGATTTCCACCGGTCGCTTCTCGTAGCGCAGCTGGCCGTCGGGCCCGTACTCCGTGGGGACGGGCGCCTCGCCGCGCGTACCGACGCCGATCGTGTAAACACGAATGCCCAGGGTCGCCGCCGCCTGACCAGCGGTCCGCGGGTCGACGGTGCCCCGGTTGTTCACCCCATCGGTGAGCAGCACCAGCACTTTGCTCTTCCCGGGAGCGCGCCGCAGCCGGTTGGCCGCCGTCCCGATCGCCGTGCCGATCGCCGTCCCGTCCTCCAGCATCCCGGGGTGCAGGGCGCGCAATGCCTCCTCGAGCACGGCGTAGTCGGTCGTGATCGGGACCTGGGTCAGGGCCTGCCCGGCGAACGCGACGAGCCCAATGCGGTCGGACTTGCGCGCCCGCACGAATTCGATCGCGGTCTGCTTCGCGACGTCCATGCGGTTCGCCGGCGCGAAGTCTTCCGCCTGCATGCTCCCGGAGATATCCACGGCCAGCACGATGGAGATGCCCTCGCTGCGCATTTCGCTGTGCGCGGCACCGACGCGGGGGCCCGCGGCGGCGACGATCCACGCGCCGAGGCAGGCACTTCGGAGCGTGACGGGAAGTCGCGCGACCCACAGCCGCTCCGTCACGCCCGCCGCGGGCCGCACATCGCTCATCCGCGTTCCCGAGAGGCCGGCAAGGCGCTTGGCGCGCAGCCACCACCACAGCGGCAGGAGACCGAGCGCCAGGAGCAGCAGCGGCCGGGCGAAGCTCACGGCGCCAGATCGCGCGCCAGCCGTCGCGCCATGGCGGACAAAGCGGCGACGTCGCTGCTGGGAGTCGAGGCGAACGCCACGCGGTCGAGCTGCTCGAGCACACCGCTCAGCTCCCGGACCGGCGCGTCGGGGCGCTCCTGTTGCACGACGGCCAGGCACTCCTCCGTGTCGAGGCCGTCATGGGCGGCGGGGACCGCCTGCGCCAGCGCGGCCCGCACGCGCCAGATGGCACGGGCGGCAACGGCTTTGGGCTCTCCGGCGGCGAGCCAGCGGGTGTCGGGGACCTCACGTTCCAGTGGAACTTGAGGTGCCGGTTCGAGAACGCGGGGCCGCCGGCGTCGCTGCGCGATCCCCGCGATCAGCAACCCGACCGCCACCGACGCGGTGACCAGGGGCGGTACCGGAGTTTCATGTGCCGCTCGCAGCGGCGCGAGCATTCCCTGGGGACTGGGCTCGCGCAGCGAGTCGGGGATCACGCTCCGGACGCGGAAGCTCGCGCTTCCCGCCGCGCTCGAATCCGCCCTCCCGTCGGGAGCGAGCAGCCAGATCGGGGGAGGAGATAGCTTGTGAGGGCCGGGCTTCCAGGCGGCCACTGCGTAGCGCACGAGCCACCCGCCCGTGGTCCGCAGCACGGCCGGGTCCGCCAGCGGCTCCACGTCCTCGCCCGGCTCGAGCTTGCCGGCACGGACTTGCCACCCGGCGGGGACGGACACCGATCGCTCGACCCAAATCGTGTCGCCGACGGTGGGGGCGGCCGGAGTGACGACCCAGCCGGTCCCTCCACCACCCTGCCCCGTCGCCAGACGCCACGACGCTACGACGGCCAGGAGGGCGAGCGCGATAGCAGCCGTCGGCCCCTGGGCGTCGTGGCGTCGTGGCGTCGTGTAACGTGTCATCACCGTTTCAGGCGGCGTGCCCGCTCCGCAAATGCGCGCCGGAGCGGCATGCCGTACGGGACGTTGGTCGACAGGGTGACGCTGTCCACCCCGGCCTGCATGAGCTTGCGCGCGCGCTCCTGGAACTGGCGCTCCGCGGCGACGCGCACCCGCGTCCGGGTGCGGCCGTGGCTCGTGTCGAGGAGCACGCGCTGCCCGGTCTCGGCATCTTCCATGTCGACCCACCCGGCATCGGGGAGCTCGCGCTCCCGGGGGTCGTCGATCGTGATCGCGACCACGTCGTGGTTCGCCGCCAGCTGCCCCAGCGGCTGCTCCCAACCTTCGGCCCGGAAGTCCGAGAGGATGACGACGATCGCGCGGTGGCGCGGCAGCTTCGACGCGTACCGCAGCGCCTCGCCCAGGTTCGTCCCGCGTCCCCGGGGGGTGAACGCCACCAGGTCGCGGATCACGCGCAGCGCGTGCGGCCGGCCTTTGGCGGGCCGCAGGACCACTTCCACCTTGTCGGAGAACATCAACGCGCCGACGCGATCATTGTGCCGCGCCGCGGCGAGCGCGAGCACGGCGGCGACCTCTACCGCCAGGCCGGCCTTGGTGTACGGGCGTCCGAACTGGCAGGAGCCGGATTGGTCCACGACGAGCATGAGCGTGTTCTCGCGCTCCTCGTGGAACGTCTTCACGAAGGGGTGACCCATGCGCGCCGACACGTTCCAGTCGATCGCGCGGAAGTCGTCGCCCTGCTGGTACTCGCGCACCTCTGCGAACTCGATGCCCTGCCCGCGGAACACCGACCGGTATTCACCGGTGAACAGAGAGTTGACGAGCGATCGGGTACGAAGCTCGATCCCCTTCACCTGGCGCAGGACTTCGGGTGTGACGACCCGGCGGCGGGCGCGGAGCGGCGAGGTCTCAGAGCGCCGCCGGTCCTGGCCTTGGTAGCTCACGGGACGCCCACCACCTCGAGGATCCTGGCGATGACGCGATCCGAGTCCATGTCCTCGGCTTCCGCCTCGAACGTGAGCAACACCCGATGCCGCAGCACGTCGAACGCCATCGCCTTGACGTCCTCGGGCACAACGTAGGAGCGGCCGCGCAGATAGGCGTGAGCCCGAGCCGCCTGCGCGAGGTAAATGGATGCGCGCGGGCTGGCCCCGAACGCGATGAGCGGTTTGAGCTCCGGCAGCCCGATGGCCTGCGGCTCGCGCGTCCCGCGGACCAGGTCGACGATATAGTCCACCACCTTCTGGTCCATGAAGAGCTCGGCGATCGCGCTGCGCGCGGCGAGGATGTCGTCCGCCTCCGCCACCCGCTGCACCTCGATCGGGCGCCCCGACGCCATGCGTGCGACGATCTCCTTCTCGGCGTCGCGCGTGGGGTAGCCGACGCGCACCTTCAGCATGAAGCGGTCGAGCTGCGCCTCGGGGAGGGGATACGTCCCCTCATGCTCGATCGGGTTCTGGGTCGCGAGCACGAGGAAGGGCTCGCCCAAGTAGAAAGTCTCCCCGCCGATCGTCACTTGCTTCTCTTGCATGGCCTCGAGCAGCGCCGCCTGCACCTTGGCGGGCGCCCGATTGATCTCGTCCGCGAGCACCAGGTTCGCGAACAGCGGCCCCTTCTTCGGATAGAACTCCTGCGTCTTTTGATCGAACACCATGGTTCCGATCACGTCGGCGGGCAGGAGGTCCGGCGTGAACTGGATCCGGGAGAAGGCGATGCGCAGACACTCCGCCACGGTGCGCACCGCCAGGGTCTTGGCGAGCCCCGGCACGCCTTCCAGCAGCACGTGCCCCCCCGTCAGCAAGCCGATGAGCAGGCGCTCCACCATCAGCTCCTGCGCTACTACGCGCTTGCCGACCTCGCGGGCGATGGCCTGACTGAGCACGGCGTCGCCCGTCGTCTTCGCGGTCTTCGTGGTCATTATCTCAACGCCGTCTCCGCCGCTTTGCGCACGGCCGGCTCCTTGTCTTTGCTGTAGAGTTCGAGTAGCCCCCGGGCTTCGGGGCGCATGATGTGCCGCAGGCCGTCCACCGCCGCGGCCCGCACGATGGAGCTTCGCCGGTGCATTATGCCGCCCGGCTCGGCATACCGCGCGAGCACCTCGAGAGCTTCGTTCGCTCCGAGCCGGCCGATGGCACGCAGCAACTCCGCCTGTACCCCTTCGTCCGGCTCCTGCTCCACCCGACGGATCAGCACGGTGGACGCGGCCGGGTCCCCCCCGGCGGCGATGCACCGCACAGCCGCCATGCGTACGGCCACACTCTCGTCCTTGAGGGCCGGCATGGCGGGGCGCGCGATCTCGCGGCCTCCCGCCTCGACCAGCCCGAGCAGCGCCGCCTCGCGGGCGAACTCCGACGGATGACGCAGCAGGGGAATGAGCAGCGCTACCGCCTGCGGGCTTCCGGTGAGGCCCACGAATTCCGCGGCCGCCGCGACGACCTGGGGGTCCTTGTCCGCCAGCTTGCCCTGGAGCGGCTCGAGCGCCCGGTCGGCCGCCTTGCGCACCGCCGCGCGGTACGGCGGCCGCAGATCGACCGGCGCCGCGAGAAACGCATCGACGACCAAGCTCATCGAGAGCGATGCCAACGCGCCGACCGCCGTGACGAGCGCCTCGCGCTCTTCGGGCGGCACGCGCGGCTCCCCCAGACGGTGCACCAGTCGCTCGACCAGCGTCCGCTCCGAAAGCGCGACGGCGGCCTTGTCGATCAACGCAACGAGGCCCGGATCCTGGGCCGTGGGCAGCAGGCGATCGAGCGCCGCGATCGCTTCGGCCATGATCGCGATGTCCCGGAGCGAGAGCAGCTGCGGCGCGAGAGCGGCCAGCTTCTCGACGGCCGCAGACTGGTGCTCGGTCGTGGTCGCGCTCCCGAGGGTGGCCACGGCACGCTTGACCTCGACGTCGAGCGGCAGCACGTCGGGTCGGAACGCCGTGCTCGAGCGCTTGCTGCCCATCAATGCATCCGCGGCTACCGCCGCCGACTCCTCCTGCGTCGCTGGCGCGGGGGGCGCGGGGGGAGCGGGGGGCGCGGGGGGAGCAGGAGCTTGGGCAGGTGCGGGCGGTGCGGCGACTGCCTGCGCTTCGTACGCCGTTGGCGCTTCCGCAACAGCGGGTGTGCCTGACGCCGGCATGGCGGTGCGGAGCCGCTCCAACCGCGCCGAGGTGCGGCGGCCCAGGCTCAGCGCGATGCGACCGAGTGAGCCGTCGTCGACCGAGACCGTCCCGGTGGCCACGTGAAACAAAGCGAGCACGTGTTCGGCCGTGATGCCCGGATTGAGCGTGACCGCGCGCACGCCGCGCGCGTACAGCAGGCCTGCGAGCTCCGCGATCTGCGCGTTGCGCGGCAGGAGGTGTTGCCCATGCCAGTGCAACCCGGTCACCCCCACTTTCCACTCTACGGTGCCGAGCGCCGCGAGCGCTGGCAGTGCTTCCCCGATCTGTCGCAGGGCCTCTGCCACGGCGGGGTGGGACGGAGGATAGAGCCGCATCAGTCGGAACGTCGTTCCGATGGCGCCGAGCGCGCGATCGACCCCTGCGGTATCGGCGGCCATGGCCTAACGCTTGATCCGCTCTCCCCGGTCTTCGAACCGGAACACCCACGTGGCAAACCGCGCGGGCTCGATCGGGTCATCCGGACCGATGGCCGTCCAGTCCACGTCGCTCCCGTGGCCTTCCCCCCCCCCCTCGCCTGCTGCCGCCTGGCCGACCCGGCGTTCGGCCTGCGCGACCATCTCCTGAGCTCGCCGAATCCAGAGGCCGAATTCGTCGGGTCGCAGGTCCACCCAACCGCGCGTCGCCGCCGCCCGGCGATCGTTGCCGTCGCCGGGTACGGCCACCGTGCTGCCCCGGTACAGCCGCTCGCCGTCCGGTGTGAGAATCGGAGTTCCCACCGACAGAATATGGCTCCGCAGCACCGCGTCGCGCTGTATGCGCGCAAGGGCTTCCGCCGCCAACTCGCCGGTGCCCGACTGCGCCAGGGCACGCACGTTCGGGCGTAACAGCGCGCACAGGTGTGATTCCCACAGGAGCTTCGTGAGGCGCGGTGGGCCGAGCATCTCGTAGGCCACCGCGCGACTCTTGGTCTGCCGCTCGAGCGAGCGGAGGTGTCCCAGAGCGGCCGCGCGGAGCACCCCCGCCCGGTACGTGGGACCCGCGGTCGCCGCATCCAGCGCTGCCACGACGTCGCGTCCCGTGGGGCGTCCTTCGAGCTCCATCACGGCGTACTCGGCGACCTCCTCCGGGGTGATGAACTCCATCTGGCCGAGCGCCGTGACCGTTTCGAACTCGTCGGGAGAAAACAAACCGTTCTCGCCCACGTCGATGAACACGCCCTCGAGCGGCTTTCCGAGGTCGCACCAGGGCGCCGAGTCGGGCGCGAACGCGTCCGCCACGGCGACGGGGTTCGGACAATCCACCAGCGGAATCAGCCTCCCCTTGCGGCGGATCGGCCCGAATCCGATCTCTCGCCACGCGATCGTGGCGGTGGGTTTGATCTCGATGGTGGCCGGCGCGCCCGGTGTGCGACCCAGGAGGAACAGGAGCAGCGAGTGGGCGCCCGCAACGCCGGACTTGGTGAGCAACGTGCGACTGGGGCGCTCCTCGGAATGCGTGTAGGGGATGTTGAACCCCATGCCGCCCGTGCCGCTGGTGCCGATCTTCACGTACGCCTTGGTCTGGGCATGCTTCAGCGACTCCACCAGGATCTGGACGTGGCGGATCAGCTGCGGCAAGGTCAGAACCAGGACGTGACGCTCCACCGCGGCTTCGTCGACCCGTCCGCGACGCGCCAGCGCGAGCAGCTCCTCCGCGCTCCGCACGATATCCTGGTAGGCGAACGCGGTTGCCGTGTTGATGCTGTCCACCACCGCATCGGGGCGATATCGGTCGAACAGCTGGTAGAGAAAGCTGCGGCGGAGCGTCTCTTCGGTGAGCTCGCTCAACAGGTCCTCCAGGACGAGGCGGCGCTGTGCCGCGTCCGCGAGGACCGCGCTGCGCTCGAGGCGCGCGAGGCTCGCGGGCAGGAACACGTCGCCCCACTCCACCTCGATCGCCGTGCGGCCGCGGTACGGCTCGAGCCCCCGGGCCGCCGCCTTCACTTCCTGCTCGAACTGCGCCACCAGCACGATCCGCCGCGGCGCGGCGCCGAGCAGCCGGCGCGCCACGGCGTGGCCCACCAGGCCGCTCCCTCCGAGCAGCATTACCGCCCGATCACGCAGTTCCATGCAGTCGCTCGATGGCCCCGACCTCGTGCGCGGCGAGCCGCCGGTACTTGCCTTCCGCGAGCCTGCCCAGCCGGACCGGGCCGTAGGCCACACGGTGCAGCCACTCAACCTTGAGTCCCATGGCCTCGGCGAGGCGGCGGACAATCCGCTGCCGGCCTTCGGCGAGCGTGACCTCGACCTCGACGCTCCGGTTCACAGGCCGAACGCGGAAGTCGACGACGCGGACGAGGCGTCCGTCGATCGCGGGCGGCCGCGTAAGGGCGCCGCGCACCTCCTCCACGGGGCGGCCGTGCGCGCGCAGCCAATAGGTCCGCGGCACGGCGAACCGCGGATGCGTCAACCGGTGTGCCGCCGCGCCGTCCGTCGTGAACAGGAGCAGCCCGGACGTCATGACGTCCAACCGGCCGACGTAGACGAGCCCCGGGACGCGCGGGAGCAGATTGAACACGGTGCGCCGGCCTTCCGGATCGCTGCGAGTCACGACGTAGCCGACGGGCTTGTTGAGCGCCAGCCACGTGGCCGACCGCCCGCCCCCCCCCCCTGCCGCGTGCACGGCGCGCCCATCTACGCTCACTCGCTGACGCCCGGGATCGATGCTCATCCCGATCGTGGCCACGGCGCCGTCGACGCGGACACGACCCGCGCGGATCAGCTCTTCGGCCTTGCGCCGGGACGTCACGCCCGCCCGCGCTAACGCGCGTTGCAGGCGCATGAGCGTCATTCGGCTTCGGCGGGGGCGGTCGGCGGGGGCCGGAGCGCCACCGACAACTCCTCCAACCGCGGTAGCTCGTCCAGGTCCTTGAGGCCGAGGATCTCCAGGAACTGCGGCGTCGTCCCGTACAAGAGCGGCCGACCGAGCCCTTCCCCGCGAGTCACGATCTCGACCAGGCCGCGCTCGACGAGCTTGTCGATGACGGCGCCGGAGTCCACGCCCCGGATCTCGTCCACCTCGCTCCGTCCCACCGGCTGCCGGTACGCGATGATGGCAAGCGTCTCGAGCGCCGCCGGGCTGAGCCGCCTGGGGCGCAGCGCGAATTGCGCGCGGTCGATTGCTTCGGCGTACTCGCGGCGTGTGAGGAACTGCCACCCCTGCGCGATCTCTACGAGCTCGACGCCGTGATCGCCGGCAGCGAACGTGTCCCGGATCTCGCCCAGGGCGGCGCGCACCGCCGCCGCGCCCGCCTGCGGGTCGAGGGTCAGCAGCTCCTCGACGGTCACCGGTCGCGCCGACGCGTAGAGCGCCGCCTCAACGAGCTTCGCGAGCGGGCTCACGGTGGATCTGGATGGGAGTGAACGGGCCCTCCTGATCGACGCGTAGGGCACCGCGCTTCGCGAGCTCCAGCAGGGCGATGAAGGCCGACAGTACGTCCACGAGGGTCGGATGCACGCCCACGATGTCGCGCCACCCGAAGCTCGCACGCTCTGCCAGCAGGCCTTCGATCCGGGCGGTCGCCCCTTCGACGTCGAGCGGGCGCGGCACCACGCGGTGCAGCACCGGCTCGGGAATGAGGGCGATCACCCGCTCCGCTGCGGCCAGGAGATCGTTCAGGTCGATCACGAGGGGAGCGGGCGGTGCCGCGGGAGGCTCCGGCGCAAAGCCGCGCCCGAACTGCTCCGCCCGGCGCGCCGCCGCCGCGCCCAGCCATTCCACCAGCTCGCGAATCTGCTGGTACTCGAGCAAGCGCCGCACCAGCTCGGCGCGTGGGTCCTCCCACTCGTCGTCGCCGAGGCGGCGTGGCAGGAGCATTTGTGCCTTGATCCGCAGCAGCCGCGCCGCCATCTCGAGGTAATCCGCCGCCTGATTCAGTCCGAGGTCGTTGATGACAGCGAGAAACTGATCCGCGATCTTGGCGATGGGCAGGTCGGTGATATCGACCTCGTCCTCATGGATCAAGTGCAGCAGGAGATCGAGCGGTCCCGAGAACTGCTCGAGCTCGACGACAAAACCGCTCTGCTCCTGGGCCGTAGGCGGGACGCTGGTCATAGAGTGGCCTGCGTACCTGGGAGCGCGTAACCGCCCACCAGGGTCAAGCCCACCTGCAAGAGCGCCCGCACCGGCCAGAGAAACGGGGTGAGGAGCCCGGGCGCGAGCCAGAGGATGAGAAACAGCGGCAGCATGCCCAGCGCGTAGAACTGCCGGTATCGCAGCCCCCAGCCGGGGGGGAGCAGATGATAGAAGACGTGGCTGCCGTCGAGCGGTGGGATCGGAATCAGATTGAAGAACGCCAGCACGAGGTTGAGCTGCATCCCGTAGAACAACATCCGCTGAACGACCTCGAGGCTCGCGGCGAGTGCGGGCAGGGCCGTCCCGATCAGTCCAGCGACCGGGAACAGGGCCGCTGCGATTACAAAGAGCACGAGGTTCACCGCGATCCCCGCCAGAGACACAATCACATCGCCCCGCACGAACCTGCGGTATTTCCGCGGGTTCACCGGCACCGGCTTGGCGGCGGCGAATAAGAACCCAGCGTGGGAAAGCACAAGGATCAGGGGCAGCAGGATGGTCATGAACGGATCGATGTGCTTGATGGGGTTCAGCGTCAGCCGCCCGAGCATGTAAGCCGTATCGTCGCCTTGCCGGTAAGCCGCCTCCGCGTGCGCGTACTCGTGGGCCACTATGGAGAACAACAGCACCGGGGCCCACAGGAAGAACGACGCGAGGAAGTCGAACGGGATGGTGCAACTCCCAGCCGGTGACCGCCAAAGATAGCGAGCCTACGGGGCGGCGGTCAACGGCGTAGCGCCTTGACCGACCTGCACTTACCCTCTATCTTCCGCCCCACACGAGGAGGCTGGACGTGCCGAGAATCGAATCCGCCAAGAAGGCGATGCGCCAGGGGCGCACCCGCCATGTCCGCAACCGCGCCCAGCGCTCCGCGCTCCGCACTGCGGTGAAAGGGGTTCGCGCCGCGACGACCGCTGAGCAAGCGGACGCGGCGTACCGGGCGGCTGCGCGGCTGCTCGATCGCGCCGCCCGGAAGCACCTGATCCATCCGAATAATGCGGCACGACACAAGAGCCGCCTGGCTGCGGTAGTCAGGAAATTGGTCAAGCGCTAGAGGTTTCACGCAACCGTCACGCGACTTCGCGAGACGTCTTCTTGTCCTTCACATCGCCGCCAATTCCCCCCCACACTGAAAGCAATACCAATCCGTTGGCAGGTTCATGACGCCGCACGCCTTGCATCGGAGCGTCCTCGCGGCTGCGTCGTCACTCGACGCGGCGGACGCCTCGGGCAAGATCGGTGGGGGGACCGGGTTGGCAGCTCGCTGCGAGGGCGGCGCCGCGGCCTTGGGCGTGTCGGTGGGGATCGTGGGTTGAAACAGGGCGCCGCTCGCGCGGCGGGGAGATGGTGCCGCGCCCGTTTCGTCCTCGGTCACCGACTTGATGAACTCGAGCTCGTCCACGTGCGTCGCGTCGCGAGGCGTGGGCGCGGGTGGGTGGGCGGCGGGAGCGGTGGCGACGGGCTGCGGGGCCGGAGGCGTCGACACGGGTCGGACGGCCGGCCGATTCCGCACCAGCGCGTCGAGCTCCTCGAGCTTTTGAATGTCCACCTCGACCGCTTGCAGGTCTTCTCGCACGGACACGAGCTCGGCGAGCACGTCCTGGTGGACTTGCTCCCACTGCATCTCGTCGAACTCGCCGACCGAATGACGCAGTTCGCTCTCCGTGAGCTTCTCCGAGCAGATTGCTTCCTTCTTCTGCAATTCGCCGCGCCTGTGCCGCATCTCTTGAATCGCCAACCGCGCGCTCTCGCCGTGCGCCTTGAGCTCCTCGATCACCGCCGTGAGCCGGGCCTCGTAGTCCTCCCGCACCCGCGCGCGCACGTTCCCCGGCGTGGCGTCCGCCGAGCTGTTCAGCCGGGCGATCCACGCTTCGTACTGACGCCGCTCGTCCAGCAAGTGCTGGATGATGGCGGTGCTCTTGGACGGTTCCTTAGTCATCGCGTTCCCGGCGCAGCCGCGCCACCGCTTCTGGACTCAGCTCGTTCACTCGCCCGAGCGCCCGCGCAGCGAAAATGATCCGCGCCGCGTGCTCCAGGCTTTCCATCCGGATCCACGCCACATCGAGCGTCGGACCCACCGTCACTGCCCCATGATTCGCCAGCAGCCACGCATCATGCCCCGCCAGGTGTGGCTCGAGGCGATCGGCCAACTCGGGAGTCCCGGGCGTCCCATACGGAACCAGGGGCACCTCCCCGCACAACTGCGTAAGCTCGGGCAGCACCAATATACGCAAACCCTCTCCGGCCACCCCAAACGCGGTCGCGACCGGGGGGTGGGCGTGCACCACGGCGCCGACGTCCGGCCGTCGGTTCAAGATGCGCAGGTGTAAGTCCAACTCACTGGTCGGGTTGCCGCGTCCGCGCCGCTTGCGACCTTGCAGGTCCACCTCCACCATGTCCCCCGGCTGCACCAGCCCCTTGATGGCGCCGCTCGGGGTTACGAGCGCACGATCGCGCTCGAGCCGGACCGAGAGGTTGCCATCCTGACCAGCAATCAGCCCCCGCGCGGCCAGCTGGCGGCAACACTGCGCCATCCGGGTGGCGACCGCGCGCGCCGTCACGTGCCGGCGTGGGCCTCCACTTGATGGGCGATTTTGCCTCCGACGACGGTGAGTACCGCGCGCCCGGTCAGGGCCCGGCCCGCGAACGGCGTATTGCGGCTCTTCGAGAGGAACGCGGTCGGGTCCACGGTCCAGCGCGCCGCGACATCGAGCACCACGACGTCGGCGGCGGCTCCGGGCTTGAGCGTGCCACCGGGGAGGTGGAACATGGCGGCGGGCGCCGTGCTCATCCGGTGAATCAGCTCGGGGAGGGTCAGGAGGCCGCTCCCCACGAGCTCGGTGTGGGCCACCCCGAACGCCGTCTCGAGCCCCACGATGCCGAACGGCGCGTCGTCGAAGGCGGCTTCCTTCGCGTCGTAGGCATGGGGGGCGTGATCGGACGCGATACAATCGATGACGCCTTCCTTCAGCGCCTGGCGCAGCGCGGCGACGTCTTCCGACTCGCGCAGCGGCGGGTTCATCTTGGCGTGCGTGTCGTAGCGCTCGCAGGCACGGTCGGTGAGCGTCAGGTGATGCGGCGTGACCTCGGCGGTGACACGAATCCCCTCCTCCTTGCCGCGACGAATCAGCGCGACTGAGCCGCGGGTCGACACGTGGCACAGATGCACGTGACCTCCCGTGAGCCCGGCCAGCAACACGTCTCGTCCCACCATGATCTCTTCCGCCGCCGCGGGGATTCCTTTGAGACCGAGCCGGGTGGACACGAGCCCTTCGTGCATCACCCCCCCGGCGGCGAGGGATGGCTCCTCGCAGTGATCGGCGACCGGGATATCGAACGTCCGCGCGTACTCGAGGGCGGTCCGCATCAGGTGGCTCGACACGACGGGTTTCCCGTCGTCCGAGACCGCCACCGCTCCCGCGCCCACCATCTCGCCGAATTCGGAGAGGCGCTCGCCCCTCTGACCGACCGAGATGGCGCCGATCGGATACACGCGGGTGAGTCCGGCGCGGACCGACTGGCGCACGATGAAGCCCACGGCCGCCTGGTTGTCGGTGACGGGATCGGTGTTGGGCATGGCGCACATCGCGCTGAACCCGCCGGCCGCTCCGGCGCGGGCGCCGGTCGCGATCGTCTCGACATCCTCCTGCCCCGGCTCGCGCAGGTGCACGTGCACGTCCACGAGCCCGGGGGCCACGACTTTATCGCGTGCATCCCACACTTCGGCGCCGTCGGGCGTGGCGAGGCCGGTGCCGACCGCCGCGATCTTGCCGTCCTGGATCAGCACGTCGGTCCGCTGGTCGAGATTGCGACTGGGGTCGATCACCCGGCCGCCCTGAAGGAGGAGCGGGCGGGGAGAGGGTGGGCTCACTCGGAGCCTCCGGATCGCTGCGCCGCCTCGGCCAGCTCGGGCCGTCCGCCGGCGAGCAGGTACAGCACCGCCATCCGCACCGCCACCCCGTTCGTTACCTGGTCGAGGATCACGCTGTGTGCGCCGTCGGCCACGCGGGAGTCGATCTCGACGCCGCGATTCATGGGTCCCGGGTGCATGATCGTGATGTCTCGGGGCGCCTTCTCCAGTCGCTCCACCGTGACGCCAAACACGCGGTAGTACTCCCGGACACTGGGGATGAACCCCATCTCCATTCGCTCGAGCTGCAGGCGCAGCACGTTGAGGACATCTGCCCACTCGATCGCCTCCTCGATGCGCCGGAACCGGCACACCCCCAGCTCCTCGATGCCCCGCGGCATCAGGGTGTCGGGCCCGCACACGCCCACTTCGGCACCGAGCTTGAGCAGGCCCCAGATGTTCGAGCGGGCGACCCGCGAATGCAGCACGTCGCCTACGAGGCAGACCTTCAGGCCTGCGATCTTCCCGTGCTTGTCGCGGATGGTGAGCAGGTCGAGCAACCCCTGCGTCGGATGCTCGTGCTTGCCGTCGCCGGCGTTGACCACGTTGGAGCGGATCCGGTTCCCCAGGAACCCGGCTGCCCCCGACGACGGGTGGCGGATGACCACCATGTCGATCCGCATCGCCTCCAGGTTCCGGGCCGTGTCGACGAGCGTCTCGCCCTTCTGCACGGCGCTCCCGCTCGCGGCCACGTTGACGGTGTCCGCGGACAGGCGCTTTTCGGCGAACTCGAACGAGATGCGCGTGCGTGTAGACGCTTCGAAGAACAGATTGACGATGGTCTTGCCGCGCAGCGCGGGGACCTTCTTGATCGGCCGCTCGGAGACTTCCTTGAAGGGTTCCGCCGTGTCGAGAATGAGCCGGATCTGCTCGGGCGACAGGTGCTCCAACCCGACCAGGTCTTTGCCGAGGACCGGGGTCATGGCTGCGCGGTCACCAGGTCCACTTCATCCTTTCCGTCCAGCTCTTCCACCAGCACGTCCACTCGCTCACCGTGGTTCACTTTGACCTGCTTCCCGACGACGTCGGGCTGGATCGGCAGCTCGCGCCCGCCGCGATCGACGAGTACGCACAACGAGATTCGCTCGGGCCGTCCGAAGTCCGCGAGCTCGTCGAGTGCCGCGCGCACCGTGCGTCCGGTGTAGAGCACGTCGTCCACGATCACGACGTGCTTGCCCACGAGGTCGCCCGGAATGCGCGTCTCACCGATGACGGGTTTGGGGCCGACCGTTTCGAGGTCGTCGCGGTACAGGGTGATGTCGAGGGCGCCGCGGGGGACGACCGTGCCCTCGTCCTTCTCGATGAGCTTGGCGATCCGGAGCGCCCGCGACATGGCGCGGGCGTCCAGGATGATCGTGCGGTCGGGCCGGCTCATCTCAGGCTTGGAAGGTAACCACGGGCCCAAGGGGGTCAACGGCGTCGGGGTTGACGGCCCCCCACGCGTAGCGTCTCTTCGAGCGCGCGGGCGGCCGTCCTGTTACCGACCTGGAGAGTGTGATGCGGCATCATCTGTGGAGTCTCGTTGTCCTGATGCTCGCCGCCGCGCCGCTCGACGCTCAGAGCCTCCGCGACAAGATCGCCGAGCTCTTCATCTTCGCGGCCGGACAGGATCCGCTGTTCCTCGGCGGTACCGCGGGCTCCGACTCGGCGACCGCCCTGCACGCCGACCATTTCGTCCCCTCGGCCGTCGCCGACAACGGCACACTCATCTCGTTCATGGGCACCGCCATCAGCCAGAACGTCTCGAGCCTCCCCGTGAGCGCGACCAGCGGCGGCGCTACGTTCCGGTTCGAGGGCGGCGTGCCGGTTCCCACCTCGGGGTCCCCCGGCCCGATCTTCGCCGAGCGCGCGCAGACGCTCGGCAAGGGGCGCATCTTCATCGGCGCCAACATCAATCATCTGCACTTCGAGACCTTGCGAGGCGTGAGCCTCAACGGCGTGCAGATGGTCTTCACGCACCAGAACGTGACGGGAGCGGAGTGCGACAGCATCGTGGGCGCGTCGTGCGCGCCCTACGGCGTGCCGACCCATGAAAACGACGTGATCGACCTCAATCTGGCGCTCGACATCGACATGACGGTCACGTCGTTCTTCCTGAGCTTTGGGCTCCTCGACCGCGTGGATATAGGCGTTGTACTGCCGGTCGTGTCGACGTCGCTCACCGGCACGAGCGACGCGCAGATCGTGCCGTTCGGCGGCACCACCGCGCAGCACTTCTTCGGCGGCACGCCGGCCAATCCCGAGCTTTCGACTTCACGCTTCGTGCAAGGGGCCGCCACCGGCATCGGGGACATCGCCACCCGCGTGAAGATCAACTTCAGCCGATCGGAACGGACGAGCTTCTCGGTGCTCGGGGACGCGCGCTTCCCGACGGGCAGCGAAGACGATCTGCTCGGATCGGGCCATTTCTTACTCCGCGCACTCGGCATCCTGTCGTCTCGGTTTGGAGCTTTCACGCCGCATGCCAACATCGGATACCTGTTCCGCAACAGCGATCAGCAGAACGACGCGGTGCTCGCCACCGTCGGGTTCGACCACCTGATGGCGCCGTGGGCGACTCTGGCCGTGGATTTCGTCTCGGAGCTCCAGGTCGGTGAGAGCAAGCTCACGCTGCCGGGTCCGGTGACCTACGAAGAACCGTTCCACCGCACCATCAACGTCACGAACATCCCGAACGAGCGCGACGACCTCATCAACGGCTCGTTCGGCTTCAAGTTCACCACGCAGTCGGGGATCATCCTGGTGGCCAACACCCTGTGGCCGCTGAATCGCGGAGGCCTCCGGCCCAATGTGATATGGACGGCCGGCCTCGAGTACAACTTCTAGAATCGAACTAGCGGATCGTCGTGAGTCGCCAGCCGGCCGAGTCGACGGCGAGACTCGCCCGGAACGTGACCGGACGCCGCTCGACGCGTCCCGTGCCGGCGTTGTCGTACTCGTAGACGCCGCTCACAATCGCTTCGGCAGTCACACCCGCGAAGCGCACGGCCGTGACCGTAAGGCCGGCCTTCAGGTTGCGGACCGATTCGAAGAACCCCGTCCAGCTCTGCTGCTGCGCGGGCGTGAGACCGGGATACGCGCGCCGCACCTGGTCGACGTCGCGTGATTCGAGGGCGCGCGCGTACTCATCGATGACCCGCTGAATATCCGGCCGTGGATCGACGGGCGCGGGTCGGGGCGCGGCCGCCGGTGGCTCCGCGACACGCTGCGGTGTGCTGTCGGGCTTCGCCCGCGACCGCGCCTGTCGCTCCGCCTCCGCCCACAGACTCGCAGCGGTGGCGAGCTGGACCATCGCCTCCGATCCCCGGCTCTGGGCGGCGAGCGCCTCCGCACCCTTGAACACCGTGTCGCCCCTCGCCAGCTCCGCCGGAGTGGCACCCGCCGCGATCGCGCTGGTCATGGCGCCGAGCGCCCGGTCCCGGAGCGACCGCAGCAGACTGTCCGCGCGCTGCGTCCCGGGAGTGCGCGCCGACTCGGGTGCGGCGCCGGGCGGCGGGCCCGTGGCCACGCGGTTACGCGGCGGCGGCCGCTGCGCGGGCTTCGCGACCGGTGGGGGGGCGGCAGGCACCGGCGCCGGCGCGGCCGTGTCCACTGACAGGCGCACAGGCACGGCGGACGGCCGCCAGGGCGCAAAGCGCCAGAGCGCCACCCCCGCCCCAATTGCGATCAGCGCTGCACCCAGAGCCCACCACAGTCCCGCGGCACGGCGGCCGGTAACGACCGTGGGCTCGCCCGGGTGACCCCGCACGCGCGATTTCGACAGCACGATCGGACTCGTCGGTGTCTTGAGCTGGTCCAGGTGCGCCCACCGGCCACCGGCCCGCGCGAGGCTGATCATCTCCGCGCGGACGGGATCGTCGTGGCGCAACGACGGCCGGCCGCACACCGCCCCGACGTCATCCATACTGGGCCAACGGGCGAGCGGGTCCTTTTCCAGCATCCGCATGACGCCCGCGGCCAGGTTGGGTGGGCAATCGGGTCGCAGCTCGGCCAGGGGGCGGGGGCGCTCGTTGAAGTGAGCATACATGACCGACATGGTCGAGTCGCCCTTGAACGGCAGCGCTCCGGTCAGCATCTCGTACGCCACCACGCCGAGCGAGTACTGGTCCGAAGCGCCGGTGAGCTCGCGCGCATCACATTGTTCCGGGCTCATGTAGGTGGGCGTCCCGACCGTCACGCCGGTGACGGTGAGACCCTCCGCCTGCACGACCTTCGCGATGCCGAAGTCGGTGACGACGGCCCAGCCATCCTCGTCCAGCATGATGTTGGCGGACTTGATGTCGCGGTGAATGACCCCGTGCCGGTGGGCATACCCGAGCGCGTCGGCCACATGCGCCAGGATGGTCTGCACCATCACGATGGGGAGTGGGCCGACGTCATGGATAACCGCATCGAGCGCTCGTCCTGGAACGTGTTTCATGACGAAGTACAGGACCTGCTCGTCTTCCTTCACCGCGTAGATGGGAATGATGTGCGGGTGACTGAGCGCGGCGGCGGTCCGTGCCTCGCGCTTGAATCGCTCGACCATCCCTTCGCCCATGAGCAACAGCGCCGGCGCCAGTACCTTGATCGCCACCTTGCGGTCCAGCGCGAGGTCGTGGGCCAGGTACACGGAGGCCATCCCGCCATGACCCAATTCGGCGAGGATCTCGTACGCGCCGAGCGTCGCCTGACGGAGGGCGTCGAGCTGGGCGTTGTACTGGCCGGGCGGGGGTTGCGGCGGTACGGGAGTCATTGCGGCAGCGACTGGTAGCCGGAAATCATGTACCGGACGCCCTTCTCGACCGTTCGGCGCCACGCCTCTTCTACCTCCATCGTGAACGCCGGATCGAATTGCTTCACCGTGGCGATCAGGCTGTCCACGAACGGTGGATACAACGACGGGGGAATGTTCAAGTCCCGCCGGCTATGGCGCTCGGCGACCCGGGCCAGCAGGGTGTGATCGTTCTCGGGCTGCTTGGGGAAGAGCAGCAGCAGGCCCAGCGCGTGGCGTAACAGCTTGTGCTGGCGTTCGAAATCGGTCTTGGCGAAGCGGGGGGCCGCCTCTGGGCAGGCCGTGAAGAAGTTGCGGTAGAACGCTTCGAAGAACTGCGGCGTCTCACAGCAGCGCTGATAACTGGCGCTTGCCAGGTCCCGCGCTGCGCTGTCTCGGCTCACGACCGGCTCTCGGGGGCGATCCTTATCGAATAACACAGGTGGAGCGGGAGGGCAACTCTCGGGAGATCGCCGCTCGCCCCCTGAGCTTCCTACCCGAACACCGCGGTCAACGGCGGATCGCCGCGGAGCACCGCCTGCACGTTGGCCACCGCGATCGCCGCCATCTGACGGCGTGCCTCGGCGGTAGCGCTCCCGATGTGCGGCAACAGCACCGTGCGCGGCGCGGCCCGGAGGCGGGGATGCACCGTGGGTTCGTCCGTGTACACGTCCAGGCCTGCCCCGCCCAGCCGTCCCTGCTCGAGCGCCTGCGCCAGCGCCTCCTCCCGGACGAGATCCCCCCGCGCCGTATTGATGAGAATGGCGCTCGGCTTCATCTGCCTCAATGTGTCGGCGTTGATGATCCCCTTGGTCTCGGGCACCGACGGCACGTGCAGCGACAGCACGTCGCTCTCCCGCAAGAGCCGCGACAGCTCCGCGCGGACGGCGCCGGTCGCCCGCTCGAACTCCGGACGCGGGTTGCGCGCCGTGTACAGGATCCGCATCCCGAACGGTACGGCCCGGCGTCCCACCGCCTGCCCGATCCGCCCCGCACCGAACAGTCCGAGCGTGCGCCCCCGCAGCTCGATTCCAAGCAGCAGCTCCGGATCCCATCCGGTCCACGTGCCGCTTTTCACGAGCTCGCACCCCGCCACCACCTGGCGTGCGCAGGCCAGAATCAGCGCCCAGGCGAGGTCGGCGGTCGCGTCGGTGAGGACGTCGGGAGTGTTGGTGACCTTGACGCCGCGTATCTCGGCCGCGACCACGTCGACGTTGTCGTGCCCGACCGCGCAGTTGGCGACGATCTTGAGCTTCGGGAGCCGCTTCAGCTCGGTGCCGCCCACCCAGCGGGACAAGAGCGGCACGATGGCGACGTAGTCACCGGACGGCGTCGGTTGATCCGCTGGCAACCAGGTGACGTCGAGGCCCGCCAGCTGGTCGGCCTCGAGCAGCCGCTGGAGCTCCGCGGCAATGAGGACGCGGTGGCCCACTACCTCTTGGTCTGCGCCAGACGAATCGAGTCGTCCACCGCCAGCGCGCGGGTGGGACTCCACTTGTAGTAGAGCTGGAGGCAGGAGCCCGCCTGCATCTTGCGCTGCCGCGTGCAGGTGGCGATCTCCTGGCGGCGCTTCGGCGCCTCGTGGTGCCACAATGAGTCCGCCGTCACCGCGGCGCGCGCGTCCGCCCAGCCGTAGAGCACGAGGCAGCGCTCGACGTCACCGGATGGATCCGTGGCGCAGTCGGCGATCTCCCGCTTGTGTTTCGCGGCGTCGGCGCGCCACGACGAGTCGGCGCGCGACTGCGCGAGCGCGTCCTGCTGCTGCTGATACGCCGTGGCGGCGGCGAGCGCCGCGGGCTGCTTCCACCGGTACTGCAGCACGAGACATTGCGCCGCCCCCTGCGCGTCCATCGTGATGCGGCTGCATTCCCGCACCTCGGCGGCCTTCTTGGCTGGCGACTTGAAGCAGGCGAGAGCAGACAGGGTCACCGCGGCGGCGAGCCAGCCCTTGGTCCAGCGCGTCCCACGCATGCAAGCCTCCAGGTGAAGGCGACGGGCACGGACAGGGTGGGATTCGAACCCACGGTACCCTTGCGGGCACACCGGTTTTCGAGACCGGCCGTTTCAACCGCTCACGCACCTGTCCTCCAAGACAGTCTCACGTCGCTCGTTACACGTTGCACGATCTCGCAGGCACCGCTCCCATGCTCGTGCAACGTGTGACTAGGAGCGTGCAACGTGTTAGGAACGGATAGGGTGGGATTCGAACCCACGAAACGGTTACCCGTTTACACGCTCTCCAGGCGTGTGCCTTCAGCCGCTCGGCCACCTATCCAAACGGCTAGTAAATACATAACGCACGGCGGTTTCGCTACGGGTGCCGCGCCCTCCGAAACCCGGGCGGCGGGAGCGCGTATACTTCCAGTCTCTCGGCACGATTCTCGAGACTCGAAGGAGGTACCATGAACACCTTGCCGAAGAAACGCGAGCCCAGCGACTCCGAAGTCAACTCGATCCCCACGTGGCGCGAGCTCGCGGACCGCTTCCGTGACCTGATGAAGGACTTCTTGAAGGAGGGCAAGGAGTTCGAGCGCGAGCTCGAGCCGAAGCTGCTCCCTGCGCTGAAGCGGTTGCGGCTCGAAATCGAAAAGCTCATCGCGAAGCTCGAGCAGCGGTCCCGCCCGCCGAAGCCGCAAGGCTAGACGGGCTCGCGGCGCAGCCGCGCACGATCCACCTTGCCGAGATGCGTCCGCGGGAGCGCGTCGAGAAAGATGACCTCGCGCGGGTACTTGTAGGGCTCGAGCCGCTCCCGCACGAACGCCTGGAGCTCCGCGGCGAGTCCGTCGCGGACCTCCTGCGCGACGACGAACGCATACGGCTTGACGAGGCCGTGCGCTCCCATCACACCGACCACCGCCACCTCCTTCACCGCCGGGTGGTGCAGCAGGCAGTTTTCCACTTCTTGGGGCGCCAGCCACTTGCCCGAAACCTTGAGCAGGTCGTCGGCGCGGCCACAGTACGTGAAATACCCGTCAGGGTCGCGCCGCACCATATCACCCGACACGTACCACTCTCCCCGGAATCCCTCCTTGGTTTTCTCCATTTGCTGCCAGTACCCGAGAGCGCGGGAACCGCCGCGGACCCACAGCACGCCCACCTCGCCAGCGGGTAGCTCCCGCCCCTCGTCGTCGCACACCTTGACGTCAAAGCCCGGCACGACGGTCCCGAGTGTGCCGGGGCGTACCTGCCCGGGGCGGTTCGAGATGAAGATGTGCCACATCTCCGCCGTGCCGAGGCCGTCCAGCAGCTCCACCCCGAACGTCCGCTTCCAACGTTGATACAGCTCGACCGGGAGCGGCTCACCCGCCGACGTGGCGAGGCGGAGGCATGAGAGATCCTGGCTCGCCGCGGCGGGATGGCTCACCATGTGATTGATCATGGTCGGCACGTTGATGAGAATCGTGGGCCGGAAGCGCGCGATCCTCTCGAAGACGAGCTCCGGGGTCGCGGCTTCGGGGAACAGCACGGTGGTCGCGCCGACAGCGAAGGGAAACAACAGGTTGGAGCCGGTCGCGTACCCGAAGTAGAGCTTGGGCACGCTGACGGTCACATCGCGCTCGGTGTATCCGATGACCCCTTTGGCATAGCATTCGGTCGTGTTCGCGAAGGAGGCGTGGGTCTGCACCACGGCCTTCGGTTGCCCGGTGGTTCCACCCGAGAAGAGCCAGATCGCCGCGTCGTCGCGGTGAGTCGGAAAGGACTCCAGCACCGGCCCGGCGGTCTGCGCGAGTCGATCGTCGAGCGCCCCTCCGTCGCCGAGCACCAGGACGGTCTTGAGATGACGTGCATCGCGCGCCGCCGTCTTGAACGCCGACGCCGTGTCCCGGTGTGTGACCACGACGCGAGCCCGCGTGTAGCGGTAGAAGTAGTCGATCGCCTCCGGCTTGAGCTCCGGATTCACCATGACGACCACCGCGCCGATCTTGAGGGTCCCGAAGAGCACTGCCACGAACGCGGGCCCGTCAGGGAGCGCGATCATGACGCGCTGTTCGGGCTGGACGCCGGCCTCGGTGAGCACGTGCCCGAATTGATTCGCGAGCGCCTGGATCGTTTGGTAGGTGAGTGCGCCCGCATCGGTGAGCACGGCGGGCCGAGCGCCTTTCCCTTCGCGAACGCGGGCGTCGAGAAAATAGTCCGCGATGTTGAACTGCTCGGGCGGCTGGAAGGGCATGTGACAGATATCGGCGACCGACGGCTGGCGGTCAACCGCCCCGCCCCGTACCATACAGCCACTCATGGCGGTCCTGGATTTCGCGCACTTGACCTGGGAGGAGGTTCGCGACCTCGACCGGACGAAGGCGGTGGCCATCCTCCCCGTCGGCGCCGTCGAGGCGCACGGTCCGCATCTCCCTCTTGCCACCGACGTGATCATCGCGGAGTCCATGGCCCGGGCCGCGGGCGCGCGGCTCGCGGCGCGCGGCTACGACGCCCTGCTGCTCCCACCCCTCGTCTACACGCCTGCCGAGTTCGCCGCCGGGTTTCCCGGCACGGTGTCGTTGCGGCCCGCCACGGTGACCGCGCTGCTGGTCGACCTCGCGCGCAGCCTGGCGCGCCACGGCTTCCGAGTGCTCGCGGTCGCGAACGCGCACCTGGATCCCGCGCACGTCGCGGCCCTCGACGCCGCGGTGGCTCAGAGTCGACCCGAGGCTGGCGCGCGGATCGTGTTTCCCGACGTCACACGGAGGCCCTGGGCCCCACGGCTCACCGACGAATTCCAGAGCGGCGCGTGCCACGCTGGGCAGTACGAGAGCTCGATCGTAATGGCGGCGCGCCCGGAGCTCGTCCGCGAAGCGATTCGCCGGTCGCTACCCGCCAACCCGCGCTCGCTCAGCGTGGCGATACGGTCCGGGCAGACGAGCTTCGAAGCGGCGGGCGGGCCACGCGCGTACTTCGGCGCGCCAGCCGCCGCCGGGGCCGCCGAGGGTGCGCGCACCATCGAGGCCCTCGGTGCGATCCTCGAGGAGGCGGTGCTCGCGGAGCTCGGCCCTTGACGCTCGCTGGACGGGGCGCGGTGGTCACCGGCGCGGGCCGCGGCATCGGCATGGCGGTGGCACGAGCGCTCGTCGACGCCGGCGCCGCGGTCGTGGTGGCTGCCCGCACGCGGGAGGCGATTGAGAAGGTCACGGCCGACCTGCGTGCCGCCGGCGCGCGGGGAGCCTGGGCGGTATCGTGCGACGTCACCGACCCGGCCAGCGTGCAGGCGCTCGCCCGCGCCGCCGAGGTCCATCTCGGGCATGTGGACATACTCGTGAACAACGCCGGTGTCAGCCACTCCGCGCCCTTGCATCGGACCACCCTCGCCGACTGGAACCGCATCTTGACGGTGAACGCGACCGGTACGTTCCTGTGCACCCAGGCCTTCCTACCCGGGATGGTCGAGCGCCACTGGGGGCGTGTCGTGAACATCGCCTCCGTCGCGGGGCTGGAGGGGGGGAAATACATCACCGCCTACAGCGCGTCGAAGCATGCGGTGATCGGGTTGACCCGCTCGGTAGCCGCGGAGGTCGCGGGGACCGGCGTGACCGTCAATGCCGTCTGCCCCGGCTACGTCGACACCGAGATGACGCGCGAATCGGTGGCCCGCATCGCGGCGAAGACCGGCATGTCATCCGAGGCCGCGCTGCACGCGGCACTCGCGACCACCGGGCAGGCGCGGTTGATCTCGCCCGACGAGGTGGCCCGCGCCGTGCTGACGCTGTGCAACGACGCTGAGCGCGCGAGCAACGGAGACACCGTGGTCATCGCCGACGGAAGCGAGAAGGGGGTGGGGGGAGCCCACCGATGACGTTTCGGATCGTGAACCCCGACGCCCTCGGCCGGCCGAGCGGATGGAATCACGGCATGCTCGCGCCGGCAGGAGGGCGTGTGCTGTTCGTGGCCGGACAGACGGCCCCCGCTCCGCAGCGTGGCGGGGGGCTCGTTGAACAGTGGGCCGGCGCGCTCGAGTGTGTGCTCGAGGTAGTGCGAGCAGCGGGCGGTGGAGCCGAGCACATCGGTCGTCTGACCGTGTACGTCGTCGACCGTGAGGCCTACCTCGCCAACCTCAAGCCGCTCGGCGAGGTCCATCGCCGCCTCATGGGACGGCATTATCCCGCCATGTCGCTGGTGGAAGTTCGGGCGCTCGTGGAGGCGAACGCCGCCGTGGAGATCGAAGCCACCGCCGTCCTGCCCTGACCGGTTTCCCGGAGGTCGACCGCATGCCGCTCGCGCCCAAGTCCTTCCTGTACGAATCGGACTCCCACACCGGGGTCGCGACGATCATGCTCAACCGCCCTGATCGACTCAACGCGCTGACGTTCGACGTCTACCGCGAGCTGCGCGACGCGTTCCGCGCGCTCGACACCGAGCCGGGCGTCCGGGCCGTCATCATCACGGGCGCGGGACGGGCCTTCTGCTCGGGCGGCGACGTTGAAGACATCATCGGCGCGCTGTTCGAGCGCGACGACGCGGGCCTGCTCGCCTTCACGCGGCTCACGTGTGACCTGATTCTCGCGATGCGGCAATGCCGCCGCCCCATCGTCGGGGCCCTGAACGGTACGGTCGCCGGCGCTGGCGCGGTCATCGCCGCCGCCTGTGATGTGCGTGTCGCCGCCGACTCCGCGCGGATCGCATTCTTGTTCACCAAGGTCGGCCTCTCAGGGGCCGACATGGGCGCAGCCTGGCTCCTCCCTCGCCTCGTTGGGCTGGGACACGCGACCGAGCTCCTCATGACCGGCGATTTCATCGACGCCCCGACGGCATTGCGCATCGGCCTCTACAATCGGGTAGTCGCGAGGGCTAACGTGCTGGAGGAGGCCCGCAGGTTCGCCGAGCAGCTGGCCCACGGACCGTCATTCGCGCTCGGCATCACGAAGGAGGCGCTCAACCGCGAAGCCCACATGGATCTCACCACGGCACTCGAGGCTGAGGCTCAGGCACAGGCCGTGTGCATGCGGAACCCGAACTTCCGCGAGGCCTACGACGCATTCAAGGCGAAGCGCCAACCCAAGTTTGTCTGACCGTGCCTGACTCGGCCGCCATCCGCGCGTTCCTCACGGAATCTCACGTCGCCCTGGCGGCGCGGGTGACGGCCTACGCCGCCGCCGAACTCTCGTCCCTCGCCGAGCCCCCGGACGACCGAGCGGCACGGGTCCAGGCACGGGAGCTGCTCGTGCGCCTCGGCGAGGCAGGATGGTTTGCGCCGATCGGAGACCTCGATCTGCGCACCGCATGTCTGGTGCGCGAAGCGCTGGCAGGCGCCTCCCCGCTCGCCGACGCGGTGTTCGCGCTGCAGGCCCTCGGCACCGTCCCGATTCTCCTGGCCGGCGACCGCGCGCTCAAGGACCGCTGGGTCCCCGCGGCGCTCGCGGGCCGGGCCATGGCGTCCTTCGCGCTGACCGAGGTCGAGGCCGGCTCGGACGCCGCGGCGATCGCGACGAGCGCGCGGCGGGATGGCTCTGGTTACGTGCTCTCTGGCACCAAGACCTTCATCTCGAACGCCGGTCTCGCCGATTTCTATACCGTGTTTGCCTCTACCGACCCATCGCAGGGCAACAAGGGGATCTCGGCCTTCGTGGTGGCCGCGGACGCGCCCGGGCTGACGTTCGTGCGTCCCCTCGTGCTCTCGGCGCCGCATCCGCTGGGTGAGATCGCCTTTCGCGACTGCCGCGTGCCGTCGTCCAGCCGTCTTGGCGCCGAGGGCGACGGCTTCAAGCTGGCACTCGCGACGCTCGACCGGCTGCGGGCGACCGTGGCCGCGGCCGCGTGCGGGATGGCGGCGCGGGCGCTGCACGAAGCCCTCGAACACGCCACCCACCGCCGGCAGTTCGGACGCACGCTCGGCGAGTTCCAGCTGATCCAGGAGAAGCTCGCGCGCATGGCGACGGACCTCACCGCCGCGCGGCTGCTCACCTACCGCGCGGCGTGGGAGAAGGATGGCGGGGCGGAACGGGTAACCATCGAAGCGGCGATGGCGAAGGCCTTCGCGACCGAGGCCGCCCAGCGGATCGTGGACGACGCCGTACAAATCCTGGGAGGGCGCGGCGTGCTCGCGTCCCACCCGGTGGACCGGCTGTACCGGGCCATCCGGGCCCTGCGGATCTACGAGGGCACAACGGAGATTCAACATCTTATCGTGGCTGGGCAGCTGTTGAAGCAGGCGGGAAGCAAGGCATGAGATTCGTCGTGGTAGGCGGCGGGCCGGCCGGGCTCTACTTCGCCATCCAAACGAAGCTGGCGGATGGCTCGCACCACGTCACGGTGATCGAGCGGAACCCGCTCGAGGCCACCTTCGGGTTCGGCGTGGTCTTCTCCGACGCCTCGCAAGACAACCTCGCGGAGGCGGATCGCGAGACGTACAGCGAGATGGTCCGGCAGTTCCATCACTGGGACGACATCGCGGTCCACGTCAACGGCACCGTGGTCACGTCCACCGGCCACGGATTCAGCGGGCTGTCGCGGCGGACGCTGCTCGCGATCCTGCGGCGCCGCGCCGAAGCGCTCGGGGTGTGCCTCGAGGTCGGCACCGAGGTAACGGACGTGGGCGCGCTCCTGGGAGCGGACCTCGTGGTCGCCGCCGATGGCTTCAACAGCGTTGTACGCGGGCAGTTTGCCGATCGCTTCAAGCCGACCGTGGATTGGCGTCCCAATCGCTACGTGTGGCTCGGAACGACCCGCCCCTTCCCCGCATTCACCTTCTACTTCAAGCGCGACCAGCACGGCCTGTGGCGAGTCCACGCCTACCAGTACGAGCCTGAAGGCTCGACGTTCATCGTTGAAGCCACCGAAGCGACCTGGCGTGCGGCGGGGCTGGATCGCGCCGACGAGCGTGCGACGCTCGCCTTCTGCGAGGCGTTGTTCCGCGAGGAGCTCCAAGGCCACCGTTTGCTCACGAACCGCTCCGTGTGGCGCAACTTTGGGACTATGCGGAACGAGCGCTGGCACCATCGGAACGTGGTGCTGTTGGGCGACGCCGCTCATACCGTGCACTTCTCCGTGGGATCCGGCACGAAGCTCGCCATGGAGGACGCGGTCGCCCTGGCCCACGCGGTCCTACGCGCCCCTGCGGGCGACATCCCCGCGGCTCTCGCGGCGTACGAGGCGGAGCGACGACCCACGGTCGAGAGCTTGCAGCGCGCCGCACAGGTAAGCCTGCAGTGGTTCGAGGACACCGAGCGTTACATGGATCTCGTGCCGGTCCAGTTCGCCTTCAACCTCCTGACGCGCAGTTTGCGGATCACGCATGACAACTTGCGGCTCCGCGACCCCGCGTTCGTGGGCGCGGTGGACCGCTGGTTCGCCGCGGAGACCGCCGAGCAGAGCGGCGTCGCCGTGCCCGGCGGCCCGCCACCGCCGCCGCTGTTCACGCCGTTCCGGCTCCGCGACCTGCTGCTCGTGAACCGTGTGGTCGTGTCCCCGATGTGCCAGTATTGCGCGGTCGACGGCACGCCCAGTGATTGGCACCTGGTTCACCTCGGGGCGCGGGCCATGGGCGGCGCGGGCCTAGTCTTTACGGAGATGACGGACGTCTCGCGGGAGGGCCGGATTTCGCCCGGGTGCACCGGCATGTACAAGCCGGAACATGTGCCGGCCTGGAAGCGGATCGTGGACTTCGTCCACGCCAACAGCCAGGCGAAGATCGGGCTGCAGCTCGGTCACGCGGGCCGCAAGGGCTCCACCAGGCTCGCGTGGGACGGAATGGACGAGCCCCTGCCGGAGGGCAACTGGGAGATCATCGCCGCCTCCCCCATCCCCTATTTCCCCCACAGCCAGATCCCCCGCGCGATGGACCGCGCGGACATGGATGCGGTACGCGGCGACTTCGTGCGGGCGGCGCAGATGGCGGAGCAGGCGGGCTTCGACATTCTCGAGATCCACTTCGCGCACGGCTACCTCCTGGCGAGCTTCATCTCGCCACTCACGAACCGGCGCGCCGATGAGTACGGCGGTCCGCTCCTGAACCGAATGAAGTTTCCCCTCGAAGTGTTCGACGCCGTCCGCGCCGTGTGGCCACAGCACAAGCCACTCTCCGTGCGCATTTCGGCGGTGGACTGGGCTCCCGGTGGCACGGAGCCCGCCGACGCCGTGGAGATCGCCCGACTGCTCCGCGCCCACAGCTGCGACATCGTGGACGTGTCCGCGGGCCAGACGGTCCCCGATGCGAAACCGGTCTACGGACGCCAGTTTCAGACGCCGTTCGCCGACCGGGTGCGGCAGGAGGTGGGAATCCCCACGATGGCAGTGGGCAACATTTCATCCTACACCGACGTGAACACGATCCTGGCCGCGGGTCGCGCCGACCTCTGCGTCCTGGCGCGCGCGCATTTGTGGGATCCCTACTGGACCCGCCACGCCGCGCATGAGATGGGCTATGCGCTCCCTTGGCCGCCGCAGTATTCGACGCTCGACTCCTACAAGCCGCGGTTCACCTGAGGGTCGCCCGATGGCCGTGACCTATTCCAGCTACTTGAAGCTCGACGAGCTGCTGGCGCTGCAGCAGCCGCGCTCCGCCGGCCCCGAGCACGACGAAATGTTGTTCATCGTCATCCATCAGGTGTACGAGCTGTGGTTCAAGGAAATGCTTCACGAGCTGGCCTACCTCGAGAAGTTGCTGCGCGACAACGCGACACCGCGCGCGCTCCACACCTTGAAGCGCATCCTCACCGTGCTGAAGGTGATGGTCGCGCAGATCGACGTTCTCGAAACCATGACCCCGCTCGAGTTCCTGTCGTTTCGTGACCGCCTCGAATCCGGTAGCGGGTTTCAGTCGTTCCAGTTCCGCGAGCTCGAATTCGTCCTCGGCACCAAGAACCTCGAGGCCATCGCCCGCTACCCCGAGGGGAGCGAGGCCCGTCGGCGGCTCGACGCCCGATATCGTGGGGCGACGCTGTGGGACGCCTTTCTCGCGTATCTCGCGCGCAACCAGTACACCGTGCCGCCATCGCAACTCGCTCGAGACGTAACGCGACCGGTCGAGCCCTCGCGCGAGATGCAACAGATCCTGATCAGTGTCTACCGGAAAGACGCTGCCGTGGCGTCGGTGTGCGAGCGCCTGGTGGATCTGGATGAGGGGGTCATGGAGTGGCGTTACCGGCACGTGAAGATGGTGCAGCGCACCATCGGCACGAAGCCCGGTACCGGTGGATCCGCGGGCGCCGAATACCTCGAAACGACGCTGAACAAGCCCGCCTTCCCCGATCTCTGGGCGATCCGCACGGAGCTGTGAAGACAACGCCCGAAGCGCTGTACGCGAGCCCGAACGCGCTCGCGCCCCACTATCGCCAGTTTCGAGTGGCCGAGCGGTTGCTCCTGACCGGCCACTCGCATCAGGCCTGGCCGGACGTGGGCCTCGAGGCCCAGCAGCGCGCCTGGCTCGAGGCCGCCGAGTACGTGGATGACAAGTGGGAGCGCGCGTTCGCCATGGCGGATCGCGTGCGGCAGGGCTTCGCCCGCCTGCTCGACGACGCGGATGGGGCCATCGCGCTGGGCGCGAACACACACGAGCTCGTGGTGCGCTGGCTCTCCGCCCTGCCCCTCGCCCGACGACCCCGGCTCGTGACGACGACCGGAGAGTTTCATACGATCCGCCGCCAGCTCGACCGCCTGGCCGAGGAAGGCGTCACGGTCGTCAAAGTCGCCGCGCCCCCGGCCGCCACACTCGCCGAGCGCCTCGCGCGGAGCGTGGACGACGGGACCGCCGCGGTGCTCGTGTCGGCCGTGCTGTACGAAACCGCCCACATCGTGCCCGCGCTCGCCCAGGTGCTCGCAGCGTGCAAGCGGGTGGGCGCGGAGCTGCTCGTGGACGTCTATCACGCGCTCGGCGTCGTGCCTTGTTCACTCGGAGACAACGGGCTTGCAGAGGCGTTCGTGGTGGGCGGCGGGTACAAGTACTGCCAGCTGGGCGAGGGGAACTGCTTCCTGCGGATTCCTCCCGACTGCGCGCTCCGACCCGTGATTACCGGTTGGTTCAGCGAGTTCGAGTCGGTCGCTCGTGGCGAGCCGGCGACGTCGGTCAGTTACGGCGCGGGTGCGGCTCGGTTCGCCGGCGCGACGTACGATCCGACCAGTCATTATCGGGGGGCGCGCGTGTTCGATTTCTTCGACGGGCACGGGCTGAGCCCGGATTTGCTGCGGCGGGTGAGCCAGCATCAGGTGGGCCGCCTCGCCGACCGATTCGACGCGCTCGACGCCGATCCGCGACTCGTCACGCGTGACCAGGCCGTCACCCTAGCGGAGCTCGGGGGCTTTCTCGCGTTGCAGTCACCCCACGCGAGCGAGCTCTGCCGCGGGCTCCGAGAGCGCGGCGTGCTGACCGACTACCGCGGGGACGTGCTGCGCCTGGGGCCCGCCCCCTACCTGTCCGACCAACAGCTCGATGTGGCGATGGAGACCCTGGGAAGCCTGATCAGGACGCTCGAGCGGAGCTAGCGCTGGGCGCGGAAGAACACCTGCAGGGCCTCGCCACACGCGTCGGCCTCGACTCCACCCACCACCTCGACCCGATGGTTCAAGCGGGGGTGACGCAGCAGATCGCCAACCGATCCCGCCATCCCTGCCTTGGGATCGTACGCTCCGAACACCACCCGCCCCACCTTGGCGAGGACGATCGCGCCGGCGCACTGCGCGCACGGCTCGAGCGTGACGTACAGGGTGCAGTCATTGAGGCGATCGGTTTGCAACTGATCGAGGGCCCGTTGGACGGCGAGGAGCTCGGCATGGGCCGTGGGATCGCGCCGCGCGACGGACTCGTTGTGCGCGCGAGCCACCACCGTGCCGTCCCGATACACAACGGCGCCCACGGGAACTTCGCCCACCGATGCCGCCTCGCGTGCCTCGGCGATCGCTGCCTTCATGCCGGAGACGTCGGCAGGGGAGGTGGGGCGAGGCCGTTTCCCGCTTCCCGCTTCCCGCTTCGCGGCGTTACGCACGCGCCGGCTCGGCCGCTCCAGCCGTGACCCGCTCGAACGTGAGACGCGTCCCGTCTTTCGCCCGGTCCACCCGCACCGTGTCCCCTTCCGCGTATTGCCCTTCGAGCACTGCCAGTGCCAGCGGGTTCTGCACTAGTCGCTGGATGGCGCGCTTGAGCGGCCGGGCGCCGTACACGGGGTCGTAGCCCTCCGTGACGATCAATTGCTTCGCCGCCGCGGTGACCTCGAGCCGAAGCTTGCGCTCGGCCATCAGTCGCTCGACCCGCTTGATCTGAAGATCCACGATCTTCGCGATGTCCTGGCTCGAGAGCGGCCGGAAAATGATCACGTCGTCCACCCGGTTCAGGAACTCCGGCCGGAACGTCTGGCGCAACAGCTCGAGGACTTTGGTTTCGACCTGCTCCCAATTCTGCGTGCCCATCTCCAGGATATACTGGGACCCGATGTTCGAGGTCATGATGAGCACCGTATTCCGGAAGTCGACGGTCCGGCCTTGCGAGTCGGTGAGCCGGCCATCGTCGAGGATCTGGAGCAGCACGTTGAACACGTCGGGATGCGCCTTCTCGATCTCGTCGAACAACACGACCGAGTACGGGCGCCGGCGGATCGCCTCCGTGAGCTGGCCGCCCTCCTCGTAGCCCACGTAGCCCGGGGGAGCGCCGATCATGCGGGCGACGGCATGCTTCTCCATGTACTCCGACATGTCGAGCCGTACCATCGCTTTCTCGTCGTCGAACAAGAACTCGGCGAGCGCGCGCGCGGTCTCGGTCTTCCCAACCCCGGTGGGTCCCAGAAAGATGAAGGACCCGGTCGGCCGGTTGGGGTCCTGTAACCCGGCGCGGGCCCGGCGCACCGCGTTGGCGACGGCGGCGAGCGCTTCGGGCTGGCCCACGACGCGCCGCTCCAGCTCCGCCTCCAGGCGGGTCAGCCGCTCACGCTCGGACTCGAGCATCTTCGTGACCGGGATGCCGGTCCACTTGGCCACGATCTCGGCGATGTCCTCGGCGTCGACCTCTTCCTTCAAGTACTTGGCCTTCTTCTGGATCTGGGCCAGACGCTTTTCGGCGTCGGCGATCTCTCGCTCGAGCGCCGGGATGCGGCCGTAGCTGATCTCCGCGGCCTTTTGCAGGTCGCCGCGACGGGTCGCCTGCTCCGCCTCGGTACGCAGTTGTTCCAGCTGCGCCTTCTTCGCCTGGAGCCCGGTGATGGCGTCTTTCTCCGCCTGCCACTGTGCTTTCATCACCTTGGAGCGCTCGCGCAACTCGGCCAGCTCCTGCTCGACCTTCGCGCGGCGCTCTTTAGAGGCCTTGTCTTTCTCCTTCGCGAGCGCCGCCAGCTCGATCTCGTACTGTACGATCTTGCGTTCGACCTCGTCGATCTCCTGCGGCAGTGAGTCGATCTCGATCCGGAGGCGGCTCGCCGCCTCGTCCACCAGGTCGATCGCCTTGTCGGGCAGGAAGCGATCCCCGATGTAGCGGTGAGACAGCGTGGCGGCGGCGATGAGCGCGTTATCCGTTATCCGGACACCATGGTGAACTTCGTAGCGCTCTTTCAGTCCACGCAGAATCGCGATCGTGTCCTCGACCGACGGCTCGCCCACGAACACGGGCTGGAACCGCCGCTCGAGCGCCGCGTCTTTCTCGATGTGCTTGCGGTACTCGTCCAGCGTCGTGGCACCCACGACGTGCAGCTCACCGCGCGCCAGCGCCGGCTTCAGCATGTTGGACGCGTCCACCGCGCCCTCGGCGGCGCCGGCGCCCACCAGGGTGTGCAGCTCGTCGATAAAGACGATGTATTTCCCCTCGGCGCTCGTGATCTCCTTCAACACGGCCTTGAGCCGCTCTTCGAACTCGCCCCGATACTTGGTGCCCGCGATCAACGCACCCAGGTCGAGCGCGACGAGATGCTTGTTGCGCAGCCCCTCGGGCACGTCCCCGTTCACAATGCGCTGGGCCAACCCTTCGACGATGGCCGTCTTGCCGACGCCAGGCTCCCCGATCAGCACGGGGTTGTTCTTGGTCCGTCGCGACAGCACCTGCATCACCCGGCGGATCTCCTCGTCCCGGCCGATCACCGGGTCGATCTTGCCCTTGCGAGCCACGTCCGTCAGGTCGCGGGTGAACCGCTCCAGCGCCTGGTACTTCTGCTCGGGCTCCTGGTCGGTCACGCGGTGCGTGCCGCGCACGCCTTCGAGCGCCGACAAGAGCACCCCACGGTCCACGCCCGCGGCGGCCAGCAGCTGCCGGGCGGTCGTGCCCTTCTCGTCGACCAGAGCCAGGAGCAGATGCTCGGTCGACACGTACGCGTCGCCCAGCCCCTTTGCCTCTTCATCGGCGCGGTCGAGCACGCGGCTGACCTCTCGTGACAGCGTGGGCTCCGCGGTCGTGCCCGACTGCTTGGGAAAGCGCTCGATCTCCCGCTCCGTCTCCGCACTGAGCTGCGTGACGTTCAGCCCGGCCTTCTGGAGCAACGGCACGACGATCCCGTCCTCCTGTGAGAGCAGGGCGAGGAAGAGATGGGCGTCGTTGATTACGGGGTTGCCACGCGAGCGCGCGAGAGCGCTCGCCTGCTGCAAGGCCTCGGCGGCCTTCACGGTCAAGCGTTCAGGTCTGATCATAGCGCCGGCTCCGGGGGCAACGTCCGTGCCCAGGAAAAGTGCCGTTTTGGCAGAAAGAACAAAAGGCGTCGCACGTCATCGTGCTACGCCCTCGTGCTACGCCTTCGTGCAACGTCCCTACTTGACGAGGATTTTTCTGGTGGACCGTTTCCCGTCGATTTCCAGCTGGTAAATGTACACACCCGACGAAGCCAGTTTGCCTGTACTGGTTACGTATCCATCCCAGTATGCATTGTAATTGCAGCCCAACGCCGTGGGGCAGCTGAGTGCGAGGCTATCCAGCGCCTTCCCCGAGCCCCGCAGAATCGGGATCGCCACGAGCTGTGCCAACACATTGAAGATCCGTAGAGACACCACAGGCCGGTGACCCTTGAGGAAGAGCTCCCCACTGACCCTGAACGGGATCGTGGTCGCCGGGTTAAACGAACTCGAACGATTCTGCTGAGACCCGATTGTGGGAGACGGGGTCTGCCCCGACGCCGCCCGGATTCCGCCCACCCCCAGCGCGCCGGCCCCCGCTACCCAGAGCCCGAGCCCCAGCCTCGCCCAGGCGTACCGCTTCATCCACCGCTCCTCGAACCAGACGTGACTTTGGGACGGCTCTCCTTTGTGCTGAGTGACACACGACGTGCAGGGCGCTGGCTTTAACCTATGGGCCGCCTTTCCCCGCTGTCAACCTCGCGAGCACGCGGGCGTCGCCTGCGCGGCGCGTAATGCCGCGCCGATCTGCCCACTCGAGCAATGGAATCAAATACTTTCGCGTGAGGCCGAAGCGGTCCCGTAGCTCGGCGGGAGTGGCCGACCTGAGCTCCGCCAGCGCCGCCTCGAGAGCCGACCGGAATTCGGCCAGCGCCCCCGTCGCCGCGTAGCGCTCGGCGTCGATCGCTTCGATGGTGCCGGAGCGCGCCAAGTGCGCCAGCAAGGCCCGCACCGGGGTGCCTGGCAACTCGCGTTCGAGCTCCACAATCGTTGGCACCTGCCAGCGGGCGTCGGCCAGCCGATGGGCGAGCTTGTCGCTGGCGTCGCTCGCCCGGGCGTCGAGCGCCGGGCGCCACCGTGGCAGATGCGCGACACTCCCCGTCACCTCGAGGTCACGGCGTTGCAGCGCACGCTCCAGCACCGCATCGGTCACCGCCGCGGGAGGGGCCGGCGGACCGATGGCAGCCCGGAGCGCCTGGAGCGACATGCCCGGATCGAGTGGATGCTCCGCATGATAGCGTCGCAGTAGCTCCACCAATCGCTTCCCTTCGGTCACCACGGCCTCCCGACCGACGACGGCGTCCGGCAGCGCCAGCACTCCCTCCCCGGCTTCTGCGATGACTGCCGTGACGCGACTCGGGGCGACGCCGAGGCGCACCGCGAGCGTGTCGCGTTCCAGCCCGATGAGACCCGCTTCGGCCACCAACCCCGCAAGCCGCGCGGGCGCGTTTTGCTCCACCGCCAGCCCGCGCCGCCGCAGGCGCGTGCGGAGGCCCGGATACGGATCCAGCACGACACCGCCGCCGATCGTGGTGACGGGGGAGAATGAGCGCAGCACGAACCGATCGCCGCCGCGCGCCACCAAGGGCGTCTCGAGAACGAGACGGGACGAACCCCGGTGCCCCGGTGCGATCGCCTGCGTTTGCACGGCGCGAGCGAGCACCTCAGCGGTTCCGAGGTGCACCCGCAGGCGCGTGCGCGACGCGATCGGCTTGCGGGCCGTGGGGAGGAGCTCGACCGCGACGTCGATGAGCATGGTGGCCTGCCATCCGGTCCCGGTGACCGCGACGTGCCCGCGCGCCAGCTCGCTCTTGTCCACGCCCACGAGAGCCAGCGCGGTCCGTCGTCCCGGCGCTGCGCGTTCGGCCGCCTCTCCGTGGACCTCGATCGACCGAACGCGCGCGTCGCGCCCGAGTGGCAGCAGCCGAACGGACTCGCCGACCGCTACGCTCCCGCTCCATGTGGATCCGGTCACGACCGTCCCTGCCCCGGCCACGGCGAACACGCGGTCGATGGGCAGCCGAAAGCAGTCGTCGGCCGGTCGCTCGACCAGGTCCCCGGCGACCCGTCCCAACGCGGCGCGCAGCTCGTCCAGCCCCTCCCCGGTCACGACGGAGGTCGCGACTGGGGCATCCCACCGCACCCGACTCGCCGGCAGGCGCTGGACCACTTCGCTCCGCACCAACTCGAGCCACTCGGCGTCGACGAGATCGCGCTTGGTGATCACCGGAATGCCGCGGCGGACGCCGAGCAATTCCACGATCGCCAGGTGCTCTTCCGTTTGGGGCATGATGCCTTCGTCGGCCGCGATCACGAGCAGCGCGACGTCGATACCTGTCGCGCCCGCGAGCATGTTCCGCACGAAGCCTTCGTGGCCGGGCACGTCCACCACGCTCGCGCGGATCGTGTCCCCCAGCGGAAGGGGTGCGAACCCGAGATCGATGGTGATGCCTCTCCGCTTCTCCTCCTCCCAGCGGTCGGTATCGACCCCGGTGAGGGCCTTCACGAGGGCCGTCTTCCCGTGGTCGATGTGACCGGCGGTCCCGACTACGAAGCGGCGGACGGGATCGGTGTGTGCGTCGGGGCGGGATGGGCCATCCACGCGTGATGTTCCCAGAAGTCGAGCGCCGAGAGCGGACTGGTCTCGGCCAGGTGGTATCGCACGAACCGAGCGACGAGCCGGCGGTGCGCCGCGGCATGCAGGGAATCGAGCAACGGCAGCGTCGCCCGTACATCGTTCAAGGCGACGAGATCGCGGAACGCCTGCGGCGGCAGGCGGCTCGCAGCCTCGGTCGGCGCGCAGCGCGGGCAGAGGGCACCTCCATCCGCCACGCTGAAGGCGACCGGGGCGTCGCTCTGCGACGTGATCGTGGTCCCGTCCCGGGCGCAGCTCGCGAGCGACGGCGCGAAGCCCAGCACCGACACGAGGTGCCACAGCGACCGTATGGCCGCGGCGTCCACGCCCTCAGGCGGCGAGGACGGCATGGCCTCGAGCACGTCCAGGCCGGCGACGAGGGTATCGTACGCGGGCGCGAGCGGCGCCGGCGGCGCCATCCGGAGCATGACCTCCGCCAGCGCCGTCGCGCCCGCGAACCGGCCGACGTCGGCTGCCAGCTCGCGACGCAGGTTGGTCAAGTCGAAGGCGCCGAGCGTATGGAGCTCGCGCGTTTCGCGGAAGTACAGCTGGGCCATGCCTTCGCTCAACAGCTCGAGCCCCGCCCCGAACCGGCTCTTGGGACGCAGCGCGCCCTTGGCGATGGCGCTCTGGACCCCCAGGTCCCGCGTCGCGAGGCGCACGACCTTGGACGTCTCGCTGTAACGGTAGGTCTGGAGCACGATGGCCGGGGTGGTGACGAGGGACATGCTACGGCGTCGCCGCCACCGCGGCCGTCGTCGGACACACGCCCACGGTGACCGTGTGGACTTCGTCATAGTCGGGGGGCGCGCTCAGGACATGCACCACGCCGTTCGCGGCGCATGTACCGGGGGCCACGGCGTACACGCGTCCCCGGAGGTCGATCGCGAGTCCGGAGACACCGTCGCCCTCGGGCTTGAATCCTGGTGTGTCGGCCTGCGGCCCCCGGGTGATCGTGCGGATCGACGTGTTCACTTCCAGGATGCCTTCCGTCGTCGAGGCGATCAGCAGTCTGGCGCCGGCAGGATGAAATGCCGCTGCGCCGGGCAACTCACCCAAACCGTTCAGCACCGCGCTCTCCGACTGCGTGACGGGATCGACGATGGAAAGCTTGCCATCCGCCCCACCCACGTGTCCGGACGCCACGACGTACAGCATGCTGTCGTCCCCCACGGTCGCGAACCGCGCGTTCACTCCCGTGAGCGGGATGGAGTCCGTGGTGCGCACGCCGCAGCAATCGAACGACGTCAGCCAGCTCGGACCCGCCGGCGTCGCGCCCACGAGATTGCTGTTGACGACGAACACCCGTGTACCGACGATCGCTACCGCCTGGGGAGTAGCCCCGACCGCGACGCTGGTCGTGTCGCCGCTGAGATAATTGAGCCGCGTCACCGTGTTGAGGTTGGGGTTCGCGATCCACGCGATGGAATCGTCCTGGATGGCGACGCCGGTGGCGCCGGAGCCGGGGGCCAACGGCAGGGTGTAATCGGGCACCACGCACAGGCTCGAGGCATTCGGCGGGCACATGTAGAAGGAGCTCACCCCGACGGCGTTCCCGCTGCCGAGCGGAACCACGAAGAACGGTCCGTGGCCGTCTATCGTGCGTGGTGTCGCGCTGCCGATCTGCCAGCTCCGCGTCCTGACCGAGAAATCGGTGGCGGAGATGACCGAGAGCGTCCGATCCGACGCATTGACCACGCCGATCAGCTGGCCGGCCGAGCTCGTCTGCTCGAGCGCGTCGCTGCAGGCAGCGGCCAGGATGAGCGCCGGCAACACGATGCGTTTCATCGGGGTGTGGTATCCACAAGATCACAATATACGAACCGATCGTTTCGGAGCACGACCGCACCGCGCTCGCATGGAACCACCCGCCGCAGCCCCGGGCCCGCGTACACGAACGTATGGAACTCGCCGTTCTCCCCGCACGGATCGACCGCCGGCGGGAGGTCGCGCAGCAGCGCGGCATCGAACTCGCGACCCGCGAACTCGCGCGCGAGCTGCGCGGTGTCCACGCAAACCAGCACGGCGCGGTACCCCAGCTCGACGAATTCACGCGCGAGGGCCCCGGTGTCCCTGAGCCACAGCGGAAACAATCCCTGCATGCCGTGGCGGCCCAGCATGCGCTCGCGGTACGCGCGGATGTCTGCGAGAAACAGGTCGCCGAAGACCACTGTGTCGAGCCCCGGGACCCGCGCGGTGATCCTCGCGAGCGCGGCGCCCATGGCGGCTTCGTACTCGTGG